>JAGAON010000008.1 GCA_017623655.1 Prevotella sp. | reverse complement strand
TTGAGGATGCCGTTGGCGTCGATGTCGAATGTTACTTCAATCTGGGGCACGCCACGACGTGCGGGTGCTATGCCTTCAAGGTTGAACTGTCCTATGGACTTGTTCTGCGCTGCCATCGGGCGTTCACCCTGCAATACGTGTATTGTCACGGCTGTCTGGTTGTCAACGGCGGTTGAGAATGTTTCAGACTTCTTGCAAGGTATGGTTGAGTTGGCGTCTATGAGCTTTGTCATTACGCCGCCCATGGTTTCGATGCCCAGTGTCAGCGGTGTCACGTCAAGCAGCACGATGTCGCCTACGCCGGCCTCCTTGTTGAGGATTGCGCCCTGTATGCAGGCACCTACGGCCACCACCTCGTCCGGGTTCACGCCCTTTGAAGGCTCCTTGCCAAAGTAGTTCTTCACAAGTGTCTGTACGGCCGGGATACGGCTGGAGCCGCCTACGAGTATAACCTCGTCTATCTCGGATGTGGATAGGCCTGCGTCGCGCATGGCATTCTGGCATGGTATGAGGCAAGCCTGTATGAGACCGTGTGCCAACTGCTCGAACTGTGCGCGTGTCAGTGTCTTCACAAGGTGCTTGGGCACTCCGCCTTCCGCTGAGATATAAGGCAGGTTTATCTCTGTTGACGTAGAGCTTGACAACTCTATCTTCGCCTTTTCGGCCGCTTCTTTCAGTCTCTGCATGGCCATCGGGTCCTTTGTCAGGTCGATGCCTTCGTCAGCCTTGAAGCCGTTTGCCAGCCAGTCAATGATTACTTGGTCGAAGTCGTCGCCGCCGAGGTGTGTGTCACCGTTGGTTGACAGAACCTCGAACACGCCTCCGCCGAATTCCAATATGGAAATATCGAACGTGCCGCCGCCAAGGTCGAACACAGCAATCTTCATGTCCTTGTTGGCCTTATCTACGCCGTAAGCCAGCGCTGCGGCCGTAGGCTCGTTCACGATACGCTGTACATTAAGGCCTGCTATCTGCCCGGCCTCTTTCGTTGCCTGACGCTGTGAGTCGGAGAAGTATGCCGGTACTGTGATGACTGCGTCCGTTACCTCTTGCCCGAGATAGTCCTCCGCTGTCTTCTTCATCTTTTGCAGCACCATGGCGGAAATCTCCTGCGGCGTGTATTTGCGTCCTTCGATGTCCACGCGGGGGTATCCGTTCTCGTTCACCACGGTGTATGGCATACGTGTAGCCTCCTTGCTGGACTGCTCGTAGGTCTCACCCATGAAGCGCTTGATGGAGAACACTGTGTTTGTCGGGTTTGTGATGGCCTGACGCTTGGCGGGATCACCCACTTTACGCTCGCCGTCCTTCACGAAACCGATTACTGATGGAGTGGTGCGCTTACCCTCAGAGTTAGCTATTACCACTGGTTCGTTGCCCTCAAAAACTGCAACACATGAATTGGTTGTACCGAGGTCGATGCCGATAATCTTTCCCATAATTGTTCTATTTTTATTTGTTTGTTATTCTTTTGTTGATTCTTTTCTTTCCTATACCTTATTATATATAAGGCTTTGGCGGTGCAGCTTTCGGGATGTCGCCTTGTCGTTGCGTTGTCCCTGTGGCTGACACCCCTTTTAATGCAAGGCCTGTGCCATGTGCATATCAGCCTTGTTGGTATGCCAAAAGTGCCATAATGGCATGAAAATGTCTCGGAAATGATGGCGGAATATGTCAATAATGAACTTTTTTCATGTTTCTTTCAAAAAATAGGTGGAAAAATTTTGCAGTTTCAAAGAAATGTAGTAATTTTGCACTTGAAAAGAAGAGGGGTATGGATTTGCCCGCTTCTTTCTCTACATACTGATTGGGATATGGTGTAATGGTAACACTGCAGATTCTGGTCCTGCCTTTCCTGGTTCGAATCCGGGTATCCCAACAAAGAGATGCGGAATGCTTATGGCGTTCCGCATTTTTTGTGTTTGCGGTGTGCTTAACCGCTTGTTGGCTAAGTAGGCACGGCATATAATTCAGCCATGTTTCGTGGTTACTCTGTAAAAGGGTGCTGATTACCTTGTAAAAGAGGCCTGATTGCAATGTAATCAGCACCTGTTTATACGGTAATCAGCACCCTTTTACAATGGGGGCAGTTTGTAGGACTGAGTTGTTTGTTGGCGCGGGTGCGTCAAAGCCTTGGCGTATGCCCCTTTGCATGGATGGTGACTGTTATGCTATCGCGTCTCCACGCAAGTGTTGAAAGAGTGGGGCGGAGTGGGGATGTTGAGGTATTTCCCTCCCAGTTTCACTGTCGCCGTGCGCTGTGAATCGGTGAAGTTGCCCGCTATCACCACCCGTTTGCCGTCCGGACGCATAAAGACTATGACGGAAACGCCGTTGTTCTCCTCGCGGCTTTTGTACGCTGTCACCCGGCTGCCGCCCGGTATGAGGTTGGAGAAGTGCTTTACCGCATAGAACTCTGCGGTATAACGGTGCTTCTTCGTCTTTGAGTCAACCTGTATCAGTGCGTTCTGCGCCCATCCCCACGGTGAGCGTCCGTTGTCATAAAGGATGAAGTTCCAGATGTAGTACTCGTCACATCCGCGGCCGATGTAGTCGCACAGCAGGTGGAAGGTGTGCTCGCCGGCACGCCAGTCCATGGAACCGTTGCCGCATTCGCTCTCTGACGAGACGAAGTGTATGTCGGGATAACGTTGGCGCAAGGCCTTGATGTTGTCCCTGCCTTCCCATTGCAGGCCGATGCCGTCAACATATCCTTTCAGACCATCGACTATCTTCTGCACATAGTCAAGGCGGTTGGTGTTGAACGTGCCTATGTATGTCTTCACTTCCGGGTGCCGTTTCCTGAGTGTCGGGACAAGGAAGTCACGGTTGAAGCGCACCGTTCCCTCCGCTGTCCATGCGCATCCGGGGTACGGTGTGTATGAGTACGCCTCGTTCTGGTACATCACCATGTCTATGGGCACGTTCTCTCCGGCGTACAACTCTATGAACTTGCAGAACATATCCGCGTATGCCTGCAAGTATCGCGCGTCCTGTATCATGTAGTTCTGCGCCGCCAACTGCCGTGGAAACTGCCCTTTCCTCACTCCGGCCAGCTTCACTTCGTCCTCGTCTATCTGCCCCTCCGCGCCCTCATACAGCAGGTAGTCCTTCTCTTTCGGCTGTTTGTTGTATCTGCTTGACACCACAGGATAGTCGTTGTTAATCTTCATCCATGCCGGCGGAGACCACGGGGACATCCAGAATGTCAGTGCCGGCTGGTAGCGTTGCGCCATGCGTATGAGGCGTATCACGTTCTTCTTGTCGTGCTCTATGTTGAAGTAGCGCAGCCTGAAGTCGCCCGCCACGGTATCGCATGAGTACCATTCCCGGCTGTAATCATTGGCATTCATCGTCAATCTGCCGCGTGTGAAGCGCAAGTCACCGTCAGGCGAGAACAGCCGGCGCATCACTTCCTGCCGGTCTTGCTCCTCAAGCAGGCTTATGGCGTCAAGGTCCAGCTCGTTGAAACACGTGCCCCATGCCTTGAACACGTGCCCCTGCTCGTCGCCTTTGACGGTCAGTGCCGGCAGTGTGCCCGCCGTTTTGCTCATGCGCAGGCTCTTCCCCTGCTGCCATTCGGCCTTCTCCGTGGTGGTATAATGGTTGAATTTCTGTGCGTATGCCGCTGTGCATGCGGCAAGTGTGATAATGGTTAGCAGTCTTTTCATGTTGGTTTTATCAAAATAGGTCGTTGTTTTTTCTTGTTTTCCAACACCCCTCGTCGCACTATGTGCTCCTCGCCTTCCGGCGTTGGGGTGCCAATAGTTTTCTTCGTGAATCACATTAGCATACCCAGGGTTTATACCCTGGGCTGTGTTCTGTCACCCCTTCGGGGTTCGCCAGTGGTAAACAAATCCGGTTATGGGCTCTTGCCGTCAGCAAGAACCCATAACCGGATTTGCTTAAAATACGTATTTCTTGTTGTTGATGATGTATATTCCCTTCTTCGGCGTGCTGATTTTGCGGCCTGAAAGGTCGTATATCACGTTCTTTTCCATCGGCGCTTTGTCCGTGCCTTTCACGTCTTTCACCCCGTCAGCCTGTTGGAATGTGAATGTGATTTGGGCGAATATCTGCTTGTTCTTGCCGTTGGCGTCCACGTCACTTGTGGTTATCAGCGAGTTGTCGAACTTCAATACGATGTCGCTTGTGGCGCTGAATCCCTTTGCCTCAGCCGTTACCGGCGTCTGTCCCTTGGTGCCTCCGGGCAGTATGACCGGGCTGGCCAGTACGGACTCCGTGCTTCCGTCTATGCAGATGTCGGTCAGAGTGATGGACCGGTCGGCCGTTGACGACTTGTTGTTGCTGTACGCTTTCACGGTAATGCCCGTTATAACGTAGCCGCTGTTGACGCTGAACGTGATGGTGTTGCCGTTGTTTCCGGTGCGTATCTTGATGAAGTCGCCGCTTGATGACGCCGTTATCTCCTGATTGGCGCCGGCTGTGTAGCATACTCCCTTTACCGTTCCCTTGTCTTCTGACGGCATTGCCAGATTCTCTTTCATGTCCTCTCCCGGTTCCACCGGCGCTATCGGAGCACTTGGAGCGTTGCCTGTTGTCGCGGTAGTGTATGTCGCGCCGTTTATGCCGAGGTAGTCCGGCAGGTAGTAACCGAGGTGCGGCGGCTGGTTATATGAAGCGTTTTGCCATGCGATACCCATGCGATAGATGTGGTCTTCCATCAGACACGGCACCTTGTACTTTGTGGTCTCGGGGGTGGAGAATATCATCAGCGTGCACTGGTCGGCCGAATAGTCGTCCTCATGCTGGTACATTATGATTTCCTCACGCCAGTCTCCCAGTATGTCCGCCTGCAAACATGGTGTCGCTTTGGTAGTGTTGCAGGTGGAAGGGCTGCCGTATGCCGCAAATTCCTGAAAGGTAATGATGCTTTTCTTCGCCGTGTTGTAGGAACGGATGCGCGGTGCGCTCTTGCCCGTTCCGCTGTCATACCGTCCGTCGAAGGTTTGGTCGTAAGGGTCTCCTGTCCAGTATATGCGGAAATTCGCGTCCGGTTTGCTGCCCAGCAGCACAGTGCCGTCAGTGCAGGAGCGTATGTTGTTGTCTGCGGAAGACCAGAACTCGAAGCCGCGGTTGGCCGGTATGAAGTCGGCGGCCACTCCCCGTCCGTTGTCGCCAGAGCCTGTCGCGCTTACTATCAGCTCACCTGTCGTGGCGTCATGCACGTCATATCCGTACGGACTTTCCTCGTGCGGCATCATTATTTCCAGCCCCTCGCGGTCGGGACACAGGTCTGTCAGGTGTATCGCGTCGCCGTGTCCTTTCTTCGTTGAGCATAGCAGTGCGCCGTCATGCCCTATCGTTGCGCCTCCGGTCACTATGTCGTCAAAGCCGTCACCGTTCACGTCGCCCACGCTGATGCCGTGCACTCCCTGTCCGTAGCTTGACATTCCGCTGCCTGACAGCAATGTGGTGCCTGTGGCATCCACCACCGACCATGCGCTTGTGCTTGTGCCTTTGTGCAGCCATTTGGTTTTAAGGGCGTTGCCGTCCCAATCCACTGCCCACAGATAGCAGCGTGTGTAGTATCCGCGTTGCATCACGGCAGACGGCAGTTTGTCCTTGCCGTCAAGGTAAGCCACGGCCGCATTGTAGCGGTTACCGCGGTTATTGTTGGTGTCTCCCCATGCGGAAGTGTTGTAAGTTGTTGCCGCTTTCGGGAAGTCCGTGGCTGCATGACTTGGCGAATAGAAGATGGTGTGCATCGCCTCGCCCGTCATTCCGTTGAAGACGGTGAGGAACTCCTCGCCGCTGTCTATGTGTCCGCGGCTGTTAACGTACCGCTTGCTGTTGTCAACACCTGTCACGCCTGTCTCCGTTCCTGCCTTTGACACGTATTCTCCCTTGCCGTCTTTCGAGCCGGGAGCGGTCTTGCATATCATTTCCGCCTTGCCGTCGCCGTCGAAGTCATAGACAAGGAACTGCGTGTAGTGGTTGCCGGAGCGTATGTTGAGCCCCAGATCTACCCTCCACAGTTGTGTGCCGTCCATGCGGTATGCGTCGATGATGCAGGGAGAGGTGTAGCCGTTGAATCCGTTGTCCTGCTGGTTGCTCGGCATCCATTTCAGTACCAGCTCATAGTTGCCGTCGCCGTCAAGGTCGCCCACGCTGATGTCATCCGGCCTGTAATAGCCCATCGTGCCGTTGGCGGCGGCCTGTGGTGCGGGGCGGTTAACCTTTATGGTGGTGAACATATTGTCCCATGCGGTGGTTTCGCTTGTCTCCGTCACCGTACCGTTTACCACCGTCTCCACTTTGTAGGCGTCTCCCGCTTTGCCGGACTTGTCAAGGTAGTTGGTTGTCGTGGCCAGTCCCGATGCAATTTTCGTGCCTCCGCGATAGACATTGAATGATGTTCCCGCACCATCGGCGGTAAGTGAGCGCCACGACACGAGTATGCCAGTCTTTGTCGATACCGCCACAGGCGCGCGGTTCAGTCTTTCCTTCACCTGTACGGCGTTTGCCGGCAGCATTGTCAGTGCCGCAAGGCTGAGGGATAGTAGGGTCTTTTTCATAATCGATAGTATTGTTAGTTATTGTGATAGTTATTTCTTATGTTGTGTCAACCGTTTATGTAGGGACGCACCTTGGTGCGTCCGAATCGCCGTATTTTCGCATTGGCGGACGCACCAAGGTGCGTCCCTACAAGCGTTGCCGGCATATCCTTTTGTGAAAGGGTGCCGATTACCTTGCAATCAGGTGCTGATTACATGATAAAAGGGTGCTGATTACACTGTAAACAGGTGCCTTTTACACCGCCGTCCGTTTCTGTTTCTGTAAATGGTTGTTATTCAGAGATTAACGAGTCGTATAAGTCGAGCATCCGCCTTGTCAGCGTCTCCGGCGCGAAACGCTCCGTGCAGTATCGGTAAGCCTCCTCGCCACGCCTGTCACACTCCTCCGGCGACGACAGCAGACGGCGCAGCGCGTTCGTCATCTGACTCACGGCCGTAGGATCAACCTGTATCGAAGCCGGTCCCGCCGCCTCAGGCAGTGACGACACGTTGCTTGTTATGACAGGGCACTTCTGTAACGACGCCTCCACCACCGGCAGTCCGAACCCCTCGTAGAAAGAAGGGTACATCAGGCACTTGGCACGCTTGTAGAGAGCCTGAAGCGTCTGTGCGTCGTGTATGTTGCTCTCTATGCGTATGCAGCTGCGCAGTCCGTGGGCGTCGATGTATTGCTCCACCTTGTCACGGTAGCCCCTTCCGTTGCCCACAACCACGAACAGCGGGCGTTCCTTTGGCGCCAACCCCTCCAGCGCACGCACCATGCCGAGCAGGTTCTTGCGGCTGTTTATCGAGCCTACGGTGAGTATAATGTCCCGTTCGCATGTGTATGGCAGCACCCTGTCGCACGTCTTTTCCGCCTCTTCCGCCGTGATTGGCGTGTAGAACAGCCGTTGCACGGGTTGGTAGATGACCGTTATCCGTTCTTCCGGTACGTCGTAGAACCGCATCACGTCGCGCTTTGTCGATTCGCTGATGCACACCACACGGGTGGCGTTGCGTGCCGACCATCCGTATTTTATGTCGTATATCTTGCGGTCGAAGACGGAGTACATATCGGGAAATGTTCGCCACGCCACGTCGTGTATGGTGACTATTGACGGTATTCCGGCCTTGACAATGTCGCGCGGCAGTTCGTTTGACAGTCCGTGGAACAGGCGGCAGCCGTCCGCAGCCGCCTTTCTGCCCAAGCGGAAGGTGCGCTCCAGTGCGGGACTGTCATACAGTGCGGCGTCTATGTCGGGGCACAGTGACTTCACGTCGTTTATCAGTGTGCGGCTGTAATTGCCCAGTCCTGTGCGGTTGTGGTAGTATCTTTTAGCGTCGTAGCCTATTTTCAGCATTCTAAAATTGTTTTATGTAAAACAAAAAAGAGGAGCGTACCCATGGTAAACTCCTCTTACATCCTTATTATAGTGCATTCACGATGACTATGCCCGTGGGGCACTTTTGCACTGCAAAGGTAGGAGTTTTATGCGATATGGCCAAAGAAATTAACAATATTTGTTTATTGTTTGCTGTTTATCTTTGCAGGAACAATATTCGTATAGGCCTGTGCAGGCGGATATTGTGTCCTGTGCCTGCTTGCTTCTTGCTGTCCGCATTAAAGCGTGCAGGCTGTTGTCCATGTCCTTTAACCTGTTGCTTGATATTTGGTTAAGGAAGTATCGTATGACTTCTATGCCGCCTTTTATGTTGTGCTTGTCTTTTTCCTCTATGTTTGCAGGTCTTTTCTTTATGCCTTTTGACAGGTTCATGTTGTATAGGCAGTTCCCGTGGGCGCATTTGTTACGCACAATTCGTATCGTTTCCATGTAGTTGCAGAATACCCCGAAAGAGCATTTGTAATGCAAGGCAATCTCTTTTTGAAGCTCTTTGTCCTTCAAATTGTGATATAACATGATGAGATTCCCCAAGGTCATGAACTCAAGCGTCTTCCATGCAGGTGCATATTTGTCGTTAATGTATTTGGCATGGTGGCGTTTTATCGCGGGATTGTCGGATATTGTGTTATAGACAGCCTTGGGAAAGTGGCTGATATACTCTTTTTTCATTACGCTTGGGTTGACAAACCATGTGGGACTGCTCTTGTAACGGTTGGAAACAATGTATGTAATCTGTGTTCTTATGTTTACTTCTATCCTGTTTAGGTAATTGGACAATATGCGTCTTAAATCGTAATCGAAATAATATAGTTCCACAATACTTGTGAAATTAGTTCCTTCCCGTAGCTTATGGTCGCGGTTGATGACATCCGGAAAGCTCTTCTCGAACGGGAAAGAATAAAAGCCAAGACGATAGTAGCCGACGTCAAGCAATATCTCTTTCGCCTTGACTTCATCGTCAAAGCACATTCCGTGCTCTTTAAGTCTTGCTATTTGTTCATCTATGTCTAACGCAGTTTTCATATATTAGTGGTGTGATTGCATACGCTGTTTTATGTTGACAAAGGTAACTAAAAGTATTGAAAGTACCAAGTCTTTGTATGAAACTTTGTGAAAAATAGTTGTAGGAAATACTTTTTTTATTATATTTGCATTAAGATAATGGAGTTTTAGTTACTGTTATACCCATGAATTACGTTGATGTCATACTGCCGTTGCCCGTTGACGGGCTGTTCACTTATTCCGTGCCGGAGGGCATGGAGGCTGCCGTCATGCCGTTTGTGAGGGTAAAGGTGCCGTTCGGTCTGACCAAGACACACACGGCCTTGGTGGCGAGGGTGCATCAGGAGACACCGGACGGCGGGATGAAGGTGAAGCCTATAATCTCCGTTCTTGACGGAAAACCGGTGCTGCTGGCGGAGCAGTACAGGCTGTGGCGGTGGATGTCTGACTACTATATGGCTCCTATGGGCGACATATTGAAGGCCGCCCTGCCGCAGGGTATGAAGAAAGAGGACGGCTATCGGCCACGCACGGAGACGTATGTGACGCTGGCGGACGGGTGCAGGACGGTGCAGTCGCTGCATAACGCGCTCAACATACTGCGGCGTTCGCCTAAACAGCAGGAGGTGTTCTCTACATTTCTGTCCCTTTCCCGGTGGGACAAGGCGGTGGAAACTGTTGCTGATGACGGTGGGAACACGGCGGCAACGCAGGTGAAGGAGGTGACGAAAGAGGAACTGATGAATGTCACCCGCTGTACGGCAAGCGTCATAAGGGCATTGGTCGGCAAGCAAATGCTGCGGCTGTATGAGGTAGAGGTGGGCAGGCTGAACGGTGGAGGAGAGCCGCATCCGGAGCGAATCAAACCGTTAAACGAGGCGCAGCGGCAGGCGAAGGATGAGATAACGGCGGACAGGAACGCCTCGGGCATAACGTTGCTGCATGGCGTTACATCGTCAGGAAAGACCGAGATATACATTCATCTCATACAAGAAGCGATGGAAAGGGGCGAACAGGTGATGTATCTGTTGCCCGAAATAGCCCTGACTGTGCAGATAACGCAGCGGTTGCAGCGTGTGTTCGGCAACAGGCTCGGTATCTATCACTCCAAATATTCGGACGCGGAACGGGTTGAAATATGGCAGAAACAGCTGTCGGACACCCCTTATGACGTGATACTCGGCGCACGTTCGGCCGTGTTTCTGCCTTACCGCAGGCTCGGACTGGTGGTGATAGACGAGGAACATGAGGCGAGTTTCAAGCAGTACGACCCCTCTCCGCGTTACCATGCGCGCTCCGTTGCGCTGATGATGGCACGGTGGAGCGGCGCGAAAGTGGTGCTCGGCACCGCCACTCCGTCGGCGGAAAGCTACTGGCTTGCTCTGAAAAACAAGTATAACCTCGTCACATTGGCGCGGCGTTACAAGGACTTGCAGCTGCCGCAGATACAGGTTGTGGATGTGAAGGACCTGCGTCGCCGCAAGATTATGCGCGGTATGCTGTCGCCACAGTTGAAGGAAGCGGTGGCGGAAGCGTTGCATAACGGTGAGCAGGCAATCATATTCCAGAACCGCAGGGGCTTTTCTCCGGTGGTGGAGTGCCACCAATGCGGGTGGTCTCCCAAGTGTCCGAACTGCGATGTGTCGCTGACGTATCACAAAACGACGGCCGCCCTGACGTGCCATTACTGCGGATATACGTTCAGGATGCCCGCATCGTGCCCCGACTGCGGCAACACTGACCTGCGGGACCGTGGTGCCGGCACGGAGAAAGTGGAGGATATTATAGCCGATGAGTTCCCCACAGCACGCATAGCACGTATGGATCTTGACACGACACACACCAGAAACGCATACGAAAGGATAATAGCCGAGTTCGCAAGCGGTAAGACAAACCTGCTGATCGGCACCCAGATGGTTACCAAGGGACTGGATTTCGACAACGTGGGAGTTGTGGGCATCATGTCGGCCGACACCATGTTGAACCAGCCTGACTTCCGGGCGTATGAGCATTCGTTCATGATGATGACGCAAGTGGCGGGACGTGCCGGCAGAAAGGGTAGGAGAGGGCGCGTGATATTGCAGACCACACGTCCCGGGCTGCCGGTGATAAGGCAGATAGTGGCCGGTGACTACGCCGGTTTCTTCCGCGGACTGATGGCGGAACGCAGGCAGTTCCGCTATCCGCCGTTTACCCGTTTGATAGACGTTTACCTCAAACATAAGGACGATGCGCTGGTCAACAGTGCGGCGATAGAGCTCGGCAGCCGCCTGCGTCAGTACTTCGGCGACCGTGTGTTGGGGCCTGACAGGCCTGCTGTGGCGCGTGTAAAGCTGATGTATATACGCAAGATTGTCCTGAAACTGGAACCTGCTCTCGGCGTGACGGCAACGCGCCAGCGCATACGTCAGGCTGTGGATGCGCTGCTGAAAGATGTGCGCTACAAGTCAATGACAGTGTATTTTGATGTCGATCCGGCGTAGATTCCGATGAAATATAAAATCGCCGTCATCCTCAGTGGATGGCGGCGATTTTGTGTTTATTTCTTTTCGTTGGCCGGTTTCTCTATGCCTTCTGACGTTGCGCGCTCCTCCATACGCTGGATTCGCACGTCAAGGTCGGGGTGAGTGGAGAACAGTTGGTTCATCTTGCTGTCCTTCTTTACTCCCGCTTCCTCCTGCATCTGTTTCAGCCTGCGGAACGAATACGCCATGGCCCATGGGTTCTTGCCCGATTTTTTAAGGAACTCGTAGCCGTAGTCATCGGCGTCTTTCTCCTGCTTCTGTGAGTAAGTGGAGTTTACCAGAGCCTCGCCCAGGCTGCCTAACTGTGAATCTGTCAGTGCAGCCGCCTTGCCGCTGCTTGACGCTACACCGTCTTTTAGCGCGGAAGTGAGCAGTGCCGTGCGGAAGCCTTTTTTCGAATCGTGGTGTGCGATGTGCCCCACTTCGTGGCCTATGACGCCTAACAGTTCCTCGTCTGTCATGATGTCCATCAGCGATGAGAACACGCGCACACTGCCGTCAGCGCAGGCGAAGGCGTTAACGTCTATGACGTAGTACACCTTGAAGTTAAGAGGTATGCCCTCAACGTCTTTCAATCCCTCGGTAAGTTTGTTCAGGCGGATGGTATATGGGCTGTTGGCGTCGCATACCTTGTTGTGCTTGTCCATCCAGTCGATGTACTCTTTTACGTACTCGGCCATCTGTGCGTCGGTCAGAGTAGCTGCTTTGGCGGCCTTTGCCGCTCCCCCTATCGCCTTTTTCAGGTTGAACTGTGCCATGGCTGGCATTGCGAGTGCCGTGCAGCATAGTGCCACGGCACATTTGGTGATAAAACGTTTCATGTTATGTTTTGTTTTGATAGTGTATTGTTAACGGGCTGCAAAGTTACAGATTTTTTCTCTTATTAAGAAATCTTTTTATCGTTTTTTTACGTCGGAATGTCCGGAAAACTCCTTGCCTCATGCGTGAAAATACAGGAAAAGGCTTTGCGGAAAGGAGGAAAATGCGTATATTTGCACTACGTTATGCTTACAGTTAAATGACAATGGGATTGTTTATGGGAGACAGACTTATGAAAACGTTGCGCGTGGCCTTTGCCGTTGCCGTCCTTGGCGTGGCCGTGGTGGGCTATGTTATTTACGAAAGGACGTTGGTAGAGTGGTGGCTGCCGGTGGTCACAGCGACCGTAGTGGCCGTGGTTACCCTGCCGTTGGCCCGTAAAAGCTGGCGTTGGCTTGTTGGCGGTGACAAGACATACCTTACGCTTTGCCACCTGTATGTGGCGGGAGGGTTAGTGTATGGCCTGTCGCTTACGGCCAACGGCTTGCTGACTGACGCCGCTTCCGCCCATGAGGAGGAGGTCACTGTCGTGGAAAAAGAGCACGTTACACGCCGCACGGGCTACCGTTCAGGGCGGCATTACCGCACCACAAGCCGTGTCACGGACAACTATTATCTGACCGTGCGCTTCGCTGACGGCACGGTGAAGGAGCTTCCCGTGTCCCGTGACGCTTATTATCGTGCCCATAAGGACAGGCCGAGGAAAGTCAGCGTGGAGCGTGGCCTGCTGGGCTTTCGGGTGGTATGGTAAACGGTGCCGGAACAGGTGCGGCTGCAATCAGCACCTGATTACCTTGTAAACAGCACCTGATTACATTGTGATTGGCACCTGATTGCCGGGTAATCAGCACCCTTTTGTTTTGGAGGCCGGCGGTGACAGTTTCACTATGCCCGTGTGGTGATAATGCAAAACGGGGATATGCCGACAGGCGTATCCCCGTTTTTGTTGTATGATGAATGAAATATTACGCTTCGAGCTTGGAGAACTCTTCGAATGAAATCTCCTTGTTGTCGAGTGTAACGACATCTTTCAGCGCTACCATGAGCTTGCGGTCAGCTGCCTGACTGACAAACTGGTCAGCCTGCTCAGGCTTCTTCAGCATCTCCTCGGCATAGTTGTCAAGGTATTCTTCCGGTATGTTTGTCATGCCGTACTGGGCGAACTGCATACGTGTCATCTCCTTTGCAACGGCCTTTACGTCAGCGTCGTCAATCTTGACGGCACACTGTTCGAGCAGAATGTTCTTGGCAAGATGCCATGTAAGCTCCTTGATGCTTGCCTCATAGTTCTTATCTACGTACTCCTGATCCTTGTCCTTGTTGTTGGCAAGCATGATGCGCTTCATTATATCGTCGGCGTATTTCACGTCGCCGAGCTTGTTCTCCACGTACTTGCGGACATCGGAGAGGAAGCGGTAGTCTGCGTTTGTGTCGAGCTGCTTTTGCAAATCCTCCGCCACTTTGGCGCGGAAAGCGGCCTCGTCGGTCACTGTTCCTTCACCGAACACTTGGTCGAAGAGTTCCTGATTGATGTCATGCTTCTTGTAACGTGTAATCTCCGTTATCTGATAAGAGAAGTCCGCCGTCACGTTCTCGGCCTCTTCCTTTGAAATCTTGAGCAGTGAAGACAGCTCTACTGTGCTCTCCGGATAAGCCTTCTTGGGGTTGAAGGTGATGATGTCGCCTGCCTTTGCGTCGTTGAAGACAGCCTTCTGCTCCTCAACCTTGATGTAAGCGGGCATCATTACGGCGTCAGCCACGGTGATACCGTCTTCCTTCGTGCTTCCGTCTGCGTTGAGTTCGCGCAGGTCTCCCTTCAACATATCGTTGTCCTCGTATGCGTCAACCTTCTCGTAAGAACCTCCGCGGCTTGCGAAAGCGTCTATCTGCTGGTCTATCATCTTGTCATCAGCCTTGATGTTGTAATAGACTATCTTGTTGCGCTTGTCCAGTTTGAGGTCCAGTTCCGGCGCTACGGCAATGTCAAACTGCAAGGT
The DNA here is from genome assembly GCA_017623655.1 of Prevotella sp. Classification (GTDB taxonomy): domain Bacteria; phylum Bacteroidota; class Bacteroidia; order Bacteroidales; family Bacteroidaceae; genus Prevotella. The sequence goes on along the minus strand of JAGAON010000008.1, from coordinate 299,482 downwards.
GTATGGTGCGGGTGCGTCCAGATCCACCGGCTCCTGACCGAGGTGCGGCATCGGTTCGCCAAGCATATTGATTTTGTTCTCCTTGATATACTCATAGAGTTTCTCGCCTACGAGCTGGTTGATAACATCAACTTTCACCTGTGCGCCGGCCTGGCGCTTGATCAATGAGAGCGGTGCCTGACCGGGACGGAAGCCCGGTATGTTTGCCTTTCTGCGATACTCGTTGAGGGTCTTGCGCACTTTTTCCTGATAATCAGCCTCTTCTACGGTGATTGTCATAAGGCCGCTAACCTTCTCTGGGTTTTCAAATGTAATGTTCATTTTTCTGTTTTATATTGTTTTTATCTACATTATATTATATATACTGCCGCTTGTTGTTGTGTGCAATGGCTTTTTTTTAGGGTGCAAAGTTAACAATATTATCAGAGATATGCAAAGAGTTAAAGGTTTTTAACACCGCGGACGTGCCGAAAATCCCTTTCTTTACGCATTTTATTAATATCTAATGTTTTTTATGACGCAATGCCTTGGTGGTGTCGGAGAATAGCGTTACCTTTGCAAAAACAACTATAATAATAAGGAACGTTATATGAAAAAAGTATTATTTTATGCTGCATTGGTGGCCGGAACGGTTACCGTCAGCAGTTGCGCAAGCAAGAAAGATCTGGAGAACTGCCAGAGAGAGAATGTTGAACTGAACTCACAGTATCAGAATACACGTGAACAACTGGCCGCCGCCAACGCACGCATAACAAGCCTTTTGGAGCAGCTGTCATCCTGCCAAGGCAACAACGACGCCTTGCAGAAGAGCCTTGAACAGAGCCTTAACGCCGCAAACTCAGGCAATGTGAACATCGCCAAGCTCGTGGATCAGATTGACGCGTCAAACCAGTACATACGCCATCTGGTGGAAGTGAAGTCAAAGAGCGACTCGCTGAACATGGTTCTGACAAACAACCTTACCCGTTCGCTCTCCAAGGAAGACCTGAAAGACGTGGACGTGGAGGTGCAGAAGGGCGTGGTCTATATCTCCCTGTCCGACAATATGCTCTACAAGAGCGGCTCATACGAAATCAGCGACGCGGCGGGAGCCACCCTTGCCAAGATAGCCAAGATAATAAAGGACTACAAAGACTATGATGTGCTGATAGAAGGCAATACCGATAACGTGCCGATCAAGCAGCAGAACATCCGCAACAACTGGGATTTGTCATGTCTTCGCGCGTCAAGTGTGGTGCAGGCACTGCAAAACAAGTTCGGCGTTGACCCCAAGAGACTGACCGCAGGTGGCCGTGGCGAGTATAACCCGGTAGCCGACAACGTGTCAGCAGCAGGCAAGATGAAGAACCGCCGCACACAGATTATCATCACGCCTAAGCTCGATGAGTTCATGGAACTGATCGGTAAGGCTCCTGAAAGCAACAAGTAAGCGCAGTAACTACAACTCAGTTATAACCTTCCCGCCGAAAGTATGCAGCGGAACTGCATACTTTCGGCGGGATTTTTTATAGCCGGTTCCAGCCTTGCAGGCACTGGCTTGAACAGCATGAAACACTCTATTGCGCAGTATGTTAGCGTGTAATTATTGATATTTATCAATAAAGATGGCCGTTATTCAAATTATTTGCCCGATTATTTGCTCGTTTTTCAGGATCTTGTTAACTTTGCATTGTCAAAAGATAGGAATCGGACACAACGTGAACGGTACATCCTGTCAGGACAAATGGATTGCATAAGAAAATGCAATAATAATTGCAAGATTGTTTAGGTTAGTAGATATATAATAGATTTAGGTTTTAGTTATTAGGTTAGAAAGATTGTTTAACTCTTGGATAACAAAGGACAACCGCGAGGTTCTTCTTTTAATATGAAAAGATTTTAGGTTAAACATACTTTAAGTGCGTTGCTGCTCGTGAAGAGTCGTGGCGCACTTTTCTTTTATATCCGCCTCGTCCTTCTTTTATATCCGCCTCGTCCTTCTTTTATATCCGCCCCGTCCTTCTTTTATATCCGCCCCGTCCTTCCTGCATCTTGCGGTCTGTTCCCGCATTAGGCAAGTCCTTGACGGCATTGCATATTTATCTCCTTTTTGAGCAAATGTGATGCTTTGCAATGGCAGTACATCCTTCTAAAACGACATTTCGGTATTAAAAAACGTGGGAGGGCGGTGCAAGCTAAACCCTATTTGTACCTTTGCACCAGCTAAACAATATCATAAACGAACAGTACCAATGACAGATTTCAGACAAATATTCGAGAGTCGCTATACTTGGATAGAGGGTTATATGCGCAATGTGCGCCGCTATCCGGCCAAAACGGCAATGATTTATCCCGACCGTAACAAGGAATGGAACTACAAGGAGCTTAATGCTGACGTCAACCGGCTTGCCAACGCTCTTGTGGATGACGGCTTTCAGAAGCAGGGAGTGGTGATGATTCAGTTGCTGAACTGCCCTGAGTTTGCCTTCGCTTACGTTGCCGCGCAGAAGGTTCACGGCGTCTGCTGCCCGTCAAGTTACCGTCTCAGTCCGGGAGAACTGGCCTATAACATTAACGATTCGCAGCCGTTAGTGCTCATTTTTGACGCTTCTTTCAAGCCGACAGTCCTTGAAGCCGTCTCACTTTCCGCCCACAAGCCAAAGCGGCTTGTCGTGGTTGGCGGCGAAAGTGACGGTGACATCATCTCATATTCTGACTATGTGAAGGACAAGAGTGTGGAAGAACCGCCCTATACCTGCGACTATAACATCTACGACGAGACCACCCGCCTATATACTTCCGGCACTACCGGCCGGCCGAAGGGCGTGTCTCTCACGTCAATCAACGAGGTTCTCTCCGCCCATGACGTGATGATACACTTCCCGATGAGTTATAAGGACACGACAATGAACACCACCCCGTGGTTCCATCGTGGCGGACTGCATTGCGCAGGCCCTTGCACCATCTTCTACGCCGGTGCCACACTGGTGATAATGAGCAAGTTCTCAGCCGCCACAACGTTGAAGTTCGTGGCCAGATACAAGATAAGTTTCGTCATCGGAGTGCCCACTGTGCTTGAAGAACTGGCCGACGAGCAGGAGCGGAACAGTTATGATCTCGCCACGTTAAAGGGCATAGTGACCATGGGCAGCCCTCTTGAGCGTTCGGCCTGCATACGTTATCAGAAGGTACTGACACCCAATATCTTCAACGGTTACGGCACTACGGAAACCTTCTGGAATACGTTTCTCCGGCCGTTTGACCTTCCCGAGAACGCCGGCACGGCCGGTGCGTCATGCGTTGACGACGATGTAAGGGTGGTGAAGGTGTATGAAGACCGCCGCGCGGAGCCGGAAGACCTTGTGGCCAAGGACAGTACGGAGGTGGGAGAGGTCATCATCTGCTCGCCGGCAAAGTCTCCTTACAAGTACTGCAACAACGATGCCGAGACAGAAGCGAAGTATTACAAGGACTTCATCTACACCAATGACCTCGCCGTATGGGACGAAAACCAGTTCATTACCATCGTAGGGCGCAAGGACGACATGATTATCTCTTCCGGTGAGAACATCTATCCCACAGAGGTAGAGGCTGTGCTCAACACGCATCCCAAGGTGAAGGACTGCATCGTAACGTCCGTTCCTGACAAGATACGCGGGCAGTTGGTCACGGCATACGTGGTGCGCAACGACGACAGCCTTACTCCCGAGGAACTTGACGAGTTCTGTAAGGAGAGCCCGGACATTGCCAATTTCAAACGTCCCCGCCTGTATCACTTTGTCGCCCAGATACCTTTCAGCGCGACAGGCAAGAAGTTACACGTCAAGATAAAGGAGACAGCCACCCGCGATTTGAAGAACGGACTGCTGTATAGAGTATAATGTCAGGAAGGACTGTCAAAAGGATAGTGAACCCCGGAGGGGTGACATAACATAGCCCAGGGTGTAAACCCTGGGCTTATTTGTATTTGGGCGGAAAACGTATTGGCACCCCGTAGCCGGCAGGCGAGGAGCACAGAGTGCGACGAGGGGTGGAAAAAGCAGGAGAAGAGGGCGGAGGAAAAATGGTCATACGGTAAAGATGGAAAAAGCCCGAACACCCCTTGTCGCACTCTGTGCTCCTCGCCTGCCGGCTACGGGGTGCCAATACGTTTCCGTGTGAGACATTAACCTCCCCGGGGTTAGCACCCCGGGCTATGTTATGTCACCCCTTCGGGGTTCGCCGCTTATGGTATTAGCTTTTGCGTTTTGCCACAACTTATTTTTCTTTTTGCCGTCCTATATGTTCACCTCATTGTCCGGGCAGGCCCCATTCTCATGTTGCCGACGTTGGTGAAAGCCGTGTTCCCCGCACGTTTTCCGTCTTTTCCCGCAAGAATGAACACGGAGTCTTGCTTCAGAATGAAATTGCCCCCGACCATAAAGGGCAGGCAAGCATCGTATGCCGGCGGTATCACGACCTTTCCGTCGGTGTCTATTACACCGTATTTCCCGCCTTTCCTTACCGCGACAAAGCCGTTGCCGAGGTTTGTTTTCGTGTCATACACGTTATTTTCCGGCTGTCCCTTCCAGTTTTTGTCCGCTGTTTTCGTCCCGTTACCCTCTTTATTTGCCGTGATGGTGTAATAGTCCGCCAGCCCGATGTCATAATAGTATCCGTTTTGTTTGTCCAGTTTCCCTACCACACCTCCGTTGGTGTCTATTATCAGGTAGTCGCTTTCCGCGCTCCGTCTTACCACGGCCACGCCGTCATGGAAGTCCCCTGCGTTTCTGTATGCGGCCTGTATGGCTATGTCTCCCTGCCCGTCCAGATAGCCGTACAGCAATTCTCCCTCTGCGGTCTTCTGCCGGAAACGCGCCAGTCCGTCGTGAAAACTGTGTACGGTGGTGATGTCCTTGCCGAGTGTCGCCATCACTTTCCCGCGGGTGTCAATCATCTGTATCGGCTTTCCGCGCATGGATGTGAATGCCAGCCCGCCGCAGAAGTCGGTGGCGGTGTCGTAGGCGTTCATGCTGACTGGCGCTGATGGCGAGCTGACAGAGTACAGTTTGAGCCTGCCGTGGGCTTTCACCCAATAGCAATCGCCGCCATATACCCTTGACATTTGTGCTTCCGGCGGATAAACACGGTTTGCGGTAACGTTTCCGTTGGCGTTGACTATGCACCAGTGTTCATTCGTGCCGGTCTGTACATAAAGGTAGTTGGAAACGTTTTCTTCCTCTGCTTTTACCCCCCCCGTTGCGCATGATGCCACGAGAACGGTGCCTGCGAGACAGAAAAGCCATGTGGTTAGTCTCGGATATTTGTTTTCACGGCTGTTCATTCGAGGTTCTTTTTTCTAAGTAAGTGATTTGTTTCTTGGTTCAGTTATTTCCGTTTTCCGCGCTTGCAGTGATGCTTGCGCTATAAGATGGCGGTGCAAAGATAAGAAAATAATTTCAAATAACATAATTATCGGTGATGTTTTTCCGGCCATTTTAGTAAAAATAATGTGTGGGGGGATGGCATTGTCGTGCACCCTTTTTGGTCATGTAGCAGGTATTCCGGACGGGGTACAAAACAAACAGGTGCTGATTACGTTGCAATCAGCACCTGTTTGCATTGTAATCAGCACCTGTTTGCATTGTAATCAGCACCTGTTTACTGGGTAATCAGCACCCTTTTGCGGAGGTGTGAAATGGTCAATCCGGATTGATGTATGAATTAGGGTTACTTATTCAAGAACCGTGTGATTTTTTCAAGAGCCTCCTGTTTGGCCAGTGTAAGGTCGTCGTTCACCACGATGGTGTCGAATTTCTCGGCGAATGAGATTTCGTATTGCGCGCGGCCTATGCGCTGTTCTATCACCTCCGGCGCATCCGTGGCGCGGTTTTCCAGCCTGCGGCGCAACTCGTCTATCGACGGCGGCATGATGAATATGGCCAAAGCACGGTCGCCGTAGGCTTTCTTGATGTTCATCGCGCCGTGGACATCTACATCGAAGACCACGTTCTCGCCTGCGTCGAGTTGTTTCTGCACCTGTGATTTCAGCGTGCCGTAATACCTGTCTGTATATACCTCCTCGTATTCCACGAACTCGTCGGACGCTATCTTGGCGCGGAACTCGTCGGGAGTGAGGAAGAAATACTCCACGCCGTTCCGCTCCGTTCCGCGTGGCTGGCGTGAGGTGCAGCTGATGGAGAAGTGCATCCGCAGTTCGGGATGCTCGCCCATGAGCCAGTTTATGATGGTTGACTTGCCGCAACCGCTTGGTGCGGAGAAGATGAGTAGTTTGCCGGTCATTGGTAAGTTGGTTGTTTGGTTAAGGCCCCCCACTTGCTCCCCCGAGGGGGAGGAATGATGCCTCTGATAGTATTCACTCCCCTCCTCTCGGGAGGGGACGGGGGAGGGGCTAATGCATCACGCCGAAGAAGCGCAGTATGTCGTTGAGGTTTGCCACGAACATAAGGGCGAAGAGTATGCCCATGCCCACAAATTCGGCGCGAACCATGAACTTGTCGCCCGGTTTGCGGCGGAAAATCATCTCGTAAAGCAGGAACATCACGTGTCCGCCGTCAAGTGCCGGAATGGGCAGTATGTTCATGAAGGCGAGGATGATGGACAGGAATGCCGTCATCATCCAGAACATCTGCCAGTCCCATACGGGCGGGAACATGGAGCCGATGGCCCCGAAGCCGCCGAGCTGTTTTGCTCCTTCTGCGGTGAACACGTATTTCAGGTCGCTGACGTAGCCGCCGAGCATATCGATGGCATAGCCTATGCCTGCCGGGATGCAGGTGAGGATGCCGTACTCTTCATGCGTGGGCTTGGCGTATTGGGCTATTGTCGTCATGCCGACACCGAGGCGCACGTCGTTGTCGAAGACCACCTGTGCGGTGTCAACGCTGCCGGTTTCCTTTGACTTATATACAATGGTGGTCGTGAGAGCGTGCAGGGAGTCCTTGCGTGTGGTGCAGTCGCTGAGCACGTCGGCCATGCGTCCTGTCTCGTATGTAAACGTATTCCATGAGTCAACGGGCTTTCCGCCGATGGCGAGGATAACGTCTCCCTTTTTCATCCCGGCCTTTGCGGCGGCCGTTCCGGGCAATACGGAATCCACTTCCGCCGGTATGAACGGCCGGCAGAACACCGGGTCGCTTTTCAGCATGTCAAGCAGCGAGATGTCGCCGGGCAGATCCAGCGTCACCTCACGGCCCTGACGCCTCACCGTAACCTCCTTGGCGGAGGAGATGTCGCGCAGCAGGTTGGCGTCGAAAGCCTTGAAGTCGCCGTGGTCCGAGCGGAGAAGTATGTCGCCGTCCTTGAATCCTAATGTCTTGGCCTGCTCGTTGAACTTCATGCCTAAGGGCATATCCTTCACGGCATAGTAGTCGTTGCCCCATGCGAAGAACACCGCGCAGTAGATGATAAGGGCGAGGACGAAGTTCACAAGTACGCCGCCTATCATTATGAGCAGTCGCTGCCAGCACGGCTTTCCGCGGAATTCCCACGGCTTGGCCGGTTCTTTCAGCTTCTCCACATCGTGCTGCGTCTCGTCTATCATGCCCTCAATCTGGCAGTAACCGCCGAGGGGAATCCAGCCGATGCCGTATTCCGTGCCCTCGTATTCGTATGTCCCGTCCTCCTTCTTCTTTGCGGAAGCCTTGCCGCGCAGCTTGCGCCACCAGTTGGAATAGGTGCTGAAGATGGAGAACTTGTAGTCGAAGAACACGTAGAACTTGTTTACCCGCACCCCGAAGAGCTTGGAGAAGAAGAAGTGTCCGCCCTCGTGGAGAGCCACAAGGATTGTGATTGCAAGAATGAACTGTAATGTACGAATTATTATTGGATCCATGATTAGGCTGTGCCTTGGTTAATGATTATGAATTAAGGGTTGTTAGTTCTTGGGCTATCCGGCGTGCTTCCGCATCGCTTTGTATGTAGTCCTCGTAGGTGGGAGCGGCTATTACTGTGGCTTTGTCGAGTGTCTTCTCTATTATGTCGCCCATGTCGAGGAATCCTATGCGCCCTTGCCGGAACGCCAGATTGACCACTTCGTTGGCCGCGTTGACCACGCAGGCGGCGTTACCTCTGCGCCTCAGTGCCTCAAAGGCAAGCGCAAGGCACTTGAACTTCTCTGTGTCCGGCTCGGAAAACTCAAGCGGATGGCGGAAGAGGTCAAGGCGTTCGCCGGTCATAGGCAGCCTGTCGGGGTAGGTGAAAGCGTATTGTATTGGCAGACGCATATCCGGAACGCCAAGCTGTGCCTTCACCGCGCCGTCGCGGAACTGTACCGCACTGTGTACGATTGACTGCGGATGCACCAGCACCTGTATCTTGTCTGCCTCCACACCGAACAGCCATTTGGCCTCGATTACCTCAAAACCCTTGTTCATCATGGACGCGGAGTCGATGGTTATCTTGGCTCCCATGTCCCACGTGGGGTGTTTCAGGGCGTCCGCCGCGGTCATGGTACGCATCTCGTCAAGCGTCTTTTGGCGGAAAGGGCCGCCCGATGCGGTGAGCAATATCTTCTCTATCTCGTTGTCACCTTCACCCACTATGCTCTGGAAGATGGCCGAATGCTCCGAATCTACCGGCAGAATGGGGGCGTGGTACTGCCCTGCCAGATTGCAGATGAGTTCTCCCGCCACCACAAGCGTCTCCTTATTGGCGAGGCATATCTTCTTGCGGGCCTTTATGGCGTGTATGGTTGGGGCGAGACCGGCAAAGCCTACCATCGCCGTCAGCACCATATCGATGGGTTGTGCCTCCACGATGTCGCACAAAGCCTGCGCTCCCGCATAGACTTTTATGTCGGGACAGTCGGCAAGCAACTCCACAAGCTGGCCGTATTTGTCCTCGTTGGCGATGACGACGGCGGCAGGCTGGAACTTTCTCGCCTGCTGGGCCAATAGCTCCACGCGGTTGTTTGCGGTGAGACAGTACGCCTCGAAACGGTCGCTGTGTTCCTCTATCACCTCCAAAGCCTGCGTGCCTATGCTGCCGGTGCTGCCAAGGATGCAAATCTGTTGTTTCATAATTCAAGTATTCCGTCGGGAATCGTCATTGTTATAGTATTGTTCTCAGTGTCGATGTCGGTTATTAGCTCTTCCGAAGCGGGTATCAGTGTGCCGTCGGCAAGCTCGAACATGATGTTGATTGTCTGCGTGTCAATGGCGGAAATGGTGCCGACTGCGGCGTTGTCGGCGGCGTTGAGCAGCGTGAACCCTACCAGTCGGGCGTAGCTCAGGTCATCGCTTTCCGTCTCGTCAGCCAGTTCCCGCGGGAAGAACACCTCCGTGCCGGTCAGTTCTCTGGCGCGTTCCTGAGTGTCAACGCCGTCAAATTTCACCAGCACAGTGTCGTCTGTCTTGAACCGGTATTCCTCCATGAAGAAGGGAACCATTATCCCATCGACCTCCAACACAAGGTATTCGGCATCTACACGGTCGAAGACGTCATCGTCAATCATCATGGACAGCTCTCCCTTTATGCCGTGAGCCTTGCCCAGTTTGCCTATCCTGTAAACCTCTTCCCTGCGTATCATTGCCGTGAAATGTTTGCGCCGAGGGCGTTAAGACGCCCTTCTATGTTCTCATAGCCGCGGTCTATCTGCGCTATGTTGCTTATGGTTGATGTGCCGTCAGCCGACAATGCCGCTATGAGCAGCGCTATTCCGGCGCGTATGTCGGGGCTTGACATCCGTGCGGAGCGCAGTCTCACCTTGTGATCATGCCCCACTACCACCGCACGGTGCGGGTCGCAGAGTATTATCTGGGCCCCCATGTCAATCAGTTTGTCCACGAAGAACAGCCTGCTCTCAAACATTTTCTGGTGGAACAGCACGCTGCCCTGCGCCTGTGTGGCCACAACGAGCATCACGGAAAGCAGGTCCGGGCTTAGTCCCGGCCACGGTGCGTCGCTGAGAGTCATTATCGTTCCGTCAATAAACGAGTCTATCTGGTAGCGGTCATGGTGCGGCACGAACAGGCTGTCACCTTGTTCTTCTATCCTGACACCCAAGCGTCTGAACGCATCGGGGATGATTCCGAGGTTGCGTATGGATACATCTTTTATCAGGACTCCGTCGCCAACCATCGCCGCCATGGCTATGAACGAACCCACTTCTATCATGTCCGGCAGCAGTTTATGCTGTGTTCCGTGCAGCTTTTCCACGCCTACGATGGTGATAAGGTTCGACCCGATGCCCGCTATCTGCGCCCCCATACGGTTCAGCATGTGGCACAACTGCTGTATGTAAGGCTCGCACGCGGCGTTGTATATGGTTGTGGTTCCCTTGGCGGTAACGGCTGCCATTATGATGTTTGCGGTGCCTGTGACTGACGCTTCGTCAAGTAACATATAGCAACCTTGCAGTCCTTCCGCCGCTTTCAGCTCGTAAACGTCGCGTCCTTCCACACGGTTGTATTCCGCACCGAGGTTATGGAAGCCGAGAAAATGCGTGTCCAGCCTCCTGCGTCCTATCTTGTCGCCGCCGGGTTTGGCCACGGTCGCCCTGCCGAAACGTCCGAGTAACGGGCCGATCATAAGCACCGAGCCGCGCAGTTGGGCGCATTTCCTTACAAATTCGTCTGATGAAAGGTAGTTCAAGTCCAGCCGGTCAGCCGTGAAGGTATATGTCCCTTTCTCGTGAGATACCACCTTCACCCCTATTTCTTCCAGTAAAATGATGAGGTTATTCACGTCAAGAATGTCGGGAACATTGCTTATTGTCACCGGTTCTGCGGTCAGCAAGGTGGCGCAGATGACCTCCAACGCCTCGTTCTTTGCCCCCTGCGGCGTTATTTCCCCCTTCAAAGTGCGTCCGCCTTCAATGATAAATCTGTCCATTGCCATATACTTCCCTTACTTCCTCTTTCTTTTCTTTCTCTTGTTCTGGTAGTCCGCCTGCAAGTGTCCCCTTGACATTGCGTTGTATGCCGTCCCGTTTTTCGTTTCGTAATCAAAGTGCAGGGAGTCCGTGTCCAGCTGTATCACGCCGTCAGTGAAGCGTGCCATGTCTGACGCCACCCGCTCCTTGTCCGCCGTTCCCATGCCCCATGACGTGAGACAGCGGTGCATTTGTTTCGCCGTTGTCATGGCAAGAGCGTCACGTTCCTTGCCGGCCGTCATGGATTTCAGGTGCTTGAACATGGTCATGAGCAGTCTTCCGTAGTGTTTTACGTTCATGCCCCTCCTGTCGGTATATGCTATTTTCCCCGGCTTGATGGCCATCTTGTCCTCATGGACTATCTCCACCGGGTAGTCAATGTCCAGCTTGAAGTCGCTCATCAGCGCCAGATGGTACCACAATGCCGGTATTCTTTCCTTGTTGTCCATTTGGCTTGGCACCACTCTCTTCATCACATCTATTATGGTATGGGCGCATTTCAGCCTCTCAGCCTTGGTCGGCAGAGCCACACACCGGTCCACCATCTGCTGTATGTCACGTCCGTACGCCATCAGCTTCAGCTTCTCCCGGCGGGTATTGTAATCCAGTCCGTCTATGTTCATCATTCTTTTTTGTTTGGGTTTGGCGGTCATTTGTTTTGGGTTGTAGGTCACATCGTCCGGTCAGGTTGACCTAAAAACCTTCAACCCTAAACCTAAAACCTGTTTACTAAACCACCGGTTTCGGCTTCTTTGCCACGTAATCCTTCAAGTATTCCGGCACGAAATACGCCACATCCGCCGTCTCTCCCTTGTGGAACTTCATGTCCGCCAGCGGCAACATGTTCTTGGCCAGCGGCTCTATACCTATTATATATCGCGCGTTAGGGTGGTTTATTGCCTCCATGCACTTCTCCGCGCCGTTGCCGAAGAAATATACAACGCCCCTGTCCAGCAGTTCGCGGTATGTCTCTCCATCCACGATGTCGGCCTGCATGGCGCGCACTTCCTTCATGCCGCGGTCATAGACGGCGGCAAACACCTCCATGCGTCTCGCGTCAATCATGGGGCAAAGCAGTGCGTCCTGCTCCATTTCCGTTTCCAGTCTCTCCTTCTTTCCGTCAACATACGTCACGCATCTCACGCCGTCGCCCAGCAATACGGGCACGCAAAGCAGTTGCAGCGTAGGCACGCTTATCAGTTTCGCGTCGCTGCCGTAGCACAGTCCCTTTGCCATGGATACCCCTATGCGCAGCCCTGTGTACGACCCCGGTCCGCTGCTTACGGCCACCGCCTCGGGCTTCAGCCCCTTTTCTTCCAGCGTTCCGACGGCCTCGTCGATGTAAGTTCCCAGCCTTTCGGCATGATTAGGACCGCTGTGGTCAGCCTTTTCGTACAGCAGGAAGCCGTCTTTGCTTACCGCCACGCTGCACACGTCGGTACTTGTGTCAATATGTAAGATGCAAGCCATTGGGTTGTTTGTCGTTTTTAACAGGTTTAAGGTTAAAGGTTTTGGGTTGTAGGTCTTGCGGATTGTGCGGCATACGAAACTGTCTGTAACCATGATTTTTAGTCCGCGAACCAACCACCTATAACCCATAACCTAATAACCGGCAACACTCGGTGTTGCACTTTTTCCTAAAATTATTCTGCAAAAATACAACTTTTTCCCCGATTTTTTGTACTTTTGCAGAAATTTAACATCAAAAAGAATTATGTTACTATCCATGACAGGCTACGGCAAGGCCGTGGCGACACACCTCGACAAGACTATTCATGTGGAGGTTAAGACCCTTAACTCCAAGGCGTTGGACTGCTCTACGCGCATAGCTCCCATCTATCGTGAGAAGGAAATGGAGATACGCCGCATGATACAGGACAGCGTTGTTCGCGGAAAGGTTGACTTCTCCATTTGGATAACAAAAGACGAGGCAACGGATACCGCAACCATCAACCCCGTCCTTGCGGCAGGATATTACCGTCAGCTCACTGCCTTGCAGCAGCAGCTCGGCCTGTCCGGCTCGCCGATGACGGCAGATGCCGTCGTGCCGCTCATCATGCGTATGCCGGACATAATGACCCGCACTGACGTTGAGGAACTTACCGAAGAGGAATGGGTCGTGGCCCGCGCGGCAATATCGGAGGCGTTGGATTCCCTTACGGACTTCCGCAGGCAGGAAGGCACGGCACTGCGGCACAAGTTTGAGGAGAAACTCGACAACATCGCCGCCCTCATGACGAAGATAGAACCATACGAACAGTCGCGTGTGGAGAAGATACGCCAGCGCCTTACGGACAACCTTAAAGCCCTGCCGGGCGTGGAATACGACGCAGGCCGCTTGGAACAGGAACTGATATATTACATAGAGAAACTTGACATATCAGAGGAGAAGCAGCGTCTTGCCAACCATCTCAAGTACTTCCGCGACACAATGGACGAGCCGCAGTCGCAGGGCAAGAAGCTCGGATTCATCGCTCAGGAGATGGGGCGCGAGATAAACACCACCGGTTCCAAGTCGAATCAGGCGGAGATGCAGAACATTGTCGTGCAGATGAAGGACGAACTGGAACAGATAAAGGAACAGGTGCTTAACGCACTGTAAGCCTTTGCTGCCGCAATCGCCGTGTGTTTGTCACGTAAAATGGCGTGGAATGTGTAGTGACGCACCTTGGTGCGTCCACTATTGCCATGTTACTGCATGACGGACATACCAAGGTGTGTCCCTACATGGAGCGCTGATATTCTTTGTTATGATGCTGGTTACGTCAGTAGGCACGGCATCCTGCCGTGCAACAGTCAATATTTCAATGTCAAAGAAGGCGTGCATAAAAAGGCTATTGCACGGCAAGATGCCGCGCCTACTATTGTGCCGCAACGCAATCAGCGCCTGATTACAGTGTAAACAGGTGCTGATTGCAAGGTAAAAGGGTGCTGATTACATCGTAATCAGCACCCTTTTGTTTTTGCGTCTGTTTGCCATAAGAATCAGAACTCAACCTTCATGGGATTCCTGATGTTGTCGGCATAAAGGCGGAGCAGCTGTTCCCACACCGTCATGGCGGGCACATCGTATTTGCTCCACGCCGAGCCGGCGTAGTAAACGAACGGCTGTCCCGGCGTGAGTGTCGTGATTCCGAGTACGTGTCCGATGCCTCCCGCCTGCTCCTTGGCCATCGGCAGGTATTTCATCGCCTTCATCTTGCCGGGGTATAGGCAGGCTATGAACAGCTGTCCGTTCTGTCCCTGCGGCGTGTCGAGCGCGTCGGAGTAGGCGATGTAGCCCTCCTTTTTGTTTATCACGTATGCCGTCGGCTGACTCTTGTGTACCACAATGCCGCTTGCCACGGGCGTGCCCGCCTTGGCATCGGCGTATGATACCTCCACGCGGGCGAGGTGTGTGCCCTTGTCTTGGGTGAGAACCCGGGTTTCCCTTACGCCGTTTTGTTCATACATCTGCAAGCGTGCGGTGAAGCGCAGCGGACCGTTCTCGATGATTTCGGCTTTCTCATACACGTCGGGCATGAGCAGTTTGTCGCCGTCAAACAGTGCCGGCGCTCCCGCTCCGAGGGTGTTGCCCACGGTGTAGGCGTCCATTCCCTCCCCTCGGTCACGGTGATAGGTGTATAGGTCACGGTGTATCTGCGCCCATTCGTTGCCCCGTCCCGCCTTTTTCAGTTTGGCGTTGAGGGCGTAGCTGGTCAGTTCGCTGTTGTAAAGGGCGTCCTGTATGGGGTATGTCACGTTCTTTGTGAAGGTGTCGAAGCCGCTGACACCCTTGCCGTGCATCTGCGGTCCGTACATACGCCATGCGCATTTGTCGTTCTCCCAGGCCAAGTCGCCCATGCGGTCGGGGTATATATGCCCGTTGCAGTCAAGGCGTGCGTCCTTTGGTTCGCCGCACCTCAGTGTGAAGGTGACGGTGGAATGGGGTGCAGCAAAGGCCTGCACGAGCACCTTTCCGTCTTGGGTGAGCTGGTAAGGGCGTTCCACATTGTCACCGTCGAGCACCACAAACTGCCGTCCTCCGGCTATGTTGAGGGTGGAAAAGACCTTTTCCGCCGCTATTTCCACCACGTCGCAACGGTTGTTGCCGCTTGGGTTTGTCATGGTTACGGTCATGCTCCTGTCGCCGGCGGCGGTGCGTGGTGCGCCGGGTAACGGCTGTTGCGACGCCGTTCCGTCCATATACCGCACCCTTTCGCAGGCTGCCAGCAGCCATGCTCCTGTGCCGAAGGGGGCTTGGCTGCGTGCATCTACAATCTTTGTGGGGTCGGGTTTCTCGCCTATCGGCTGCACATAGCCAATGCTTCCGTCCGCCTGCATGGCCTTGTCGGAGAGGTATCGCCACGCTTTCTCTATGACTGCGGAGTACCGTGCCTTGTCAAGGTAGCCGTGGTTCACGCCCCATTGCAGTCCGTAACAGAAGAAAGCGGTGCCGGAAGTCTCCGGTCCGGGAGCGTCATCCTCGCACAGCATGGAGCGGCTCCAGTATCCTCCGGGCTGCTGGCAGCGTGCCACTCCCTCGGCCAACTGGCGGAAACGCAGTACGAAGAAGTCGCGGTGGCGGTAGTCACGGGGCATATCGGCCAGGACTTTTGCCAGTCCTGCCAGCACCCAACCGTCTCCCCGCGCCCAGAAACTCTTGCCGCCGTCGCAGGCGGTCGTTACCTTTGGCCAGATGTATTTGCCGTCACGGTAGTAGAGTTGGGCCTCTTTGTCCCACATAAGGCTGTCGCTCCAGAGGAAGTTCTCGTAGAGTTTGTCGAGGTACTTTATCTCTCCGGTCAGGTTATACATCTTGGTCATCACGGGCATGACCATGTAAAGCGCGTCAGCCCACCACCAGAACTTGTTGTCTGTCATGCTGCATTCGTGCGACATCACTTCTATGGCGCGCGCCACCTTGTGCTTGGCGGGCACGAGGTTGTTCATGTCTATATAGGTCTGGAAGCATATCTGCCAGTCGCCGAAGAGCACATAGTCGTTGCCTTCGCCGTAGTTCTTGTACTTCCAGCGTGTCTTGTCGTCGGAAGTTGCGCCCATCCACCGGTTGTGCCGGCACCACCGGTCGCTGAAATCATAGTATTGCGCCTTGCCGGTAAGGCGGTACGCCTCCATGTTTCCGGTGAAATAGGCGGCGTTGTCCCAGAAAGCGCGGCACAAGGGCGTGTTGTTGGCCTGCCAATAGTCGTTCACTTTCTCTATCTTCCGCAGCACGTCGGCGGATGTTTCCGCTTTGGCGGCGGTTTGGTGCGCCTGCATTCCCAGTAAAAGGAGAACGGTTAGAAAGATGTTTCTCATTATGATTTGTTTTTATTGTTATACGGTTATGCCTGCAAAGTTATGCAAAAAAAGTGAGAAACACGCCATTTGCCGCGCTTAAAGTTGTGCGGAACGGATTATTTTTGTAATTTTGCCGCATCATAAAACATGACCGATGGCAATGAATATAGAGGACAATAGTGAGCTGGCGGGGCTTGGAGAACGCCACCTTGTTGAGGCGGATGCCAAGGAAGAGCGCTTCCCCGTGGTAGATGTAGATGGCAATGTTACGGGCTGTATGACACGCGCCGAGGCGCATTGCGGCAGCAAGCGACTTCACCCGGTGGTGCATCTGCACGTGTTCAACGGCCGTGGCGAGCTGTATTTGCAGCACCGCGCGGCATGGAAGGAGGTGCAGCCGGACAAGTGGGACACCGCCACCGGCGGGCATATAGACTATGGGGAGACCGTAGGTGAGGCGCTGGCGCGGGAGGTGTATGAGGAGATAGGTCTCGCGCCAGGCTGCTATGTGCCGCGTATGTTGTTGAAATACGTCTATGAGAGCGACATAGAAAGGGAACTGGTGTATGTTTTTGCCGCGACATTCGACGGCGAATTGTCACCTTCCCGCACCGAGACTGCGGGCGGAAGGTTCTGGACTATGGATGAGATTTACGGCAACATCGGCAGGGATGTCTTTACCCCGATGTTTGAAAAGGAGATAGTCGCGCTGAAAGGCTTGATATGATGATTGCGCGGCGGGGAACCGGCCGGAATGTAATCAGCACCTGATTACCTTGTAAACAGCACCTGATTGCAGTGTGATTGGCACCTGATTACACCGCAATCAGGTGCTGATTGTTTTGGCCTTTGTATGTGCCTTGATTTCAATAGGTTGTTTTCCCGCTTATGTACGGTGTTTGTCCCGCTTGTAGAGACGATGTATTACATCGTCTCAATAAACAAAAATAGGTGATATTGGTGGTGAGACGATGTAATACATCGTCTCTACAATCGGGTCATCAGGCCCCCAACGTTTGGCAAGGAAACAAAAAATGTGGTTACGCAACGCCGTCCCGCTATGGGGGCTGGCGTTGTGTAACCACATTATATTATATGGGTGATATGCCTTACACGAGGTGTGCTATGAGGTCTTCACGCTCACCGGCGAGGTAATCTATGACAGGTATCTCTACCATCGTGTAGCAACCCGGCTGCTGACGCATGGAGGCGCGTGCCACGTTGACAAGCACCTGAGCCGTGAGGGCGGGGTTGTTGATTTTCATGTTGAACTCGAACAGCTGGTTGTGTGTCTTTCCGCTCACGCCCTTCCGCACGAGATTTACGCCGTGGCCGACATCATTGAGGTCGTCAACGCTTGCTACTTGGAACACGTGTGTCTCGTCATTGGCGAAGTATGGGTCTGCCTTTATGGCGGCGGTGACCTTCTCAAGGTCGGCACCTTCCTCCAACTCCACATATACCATGCGGCGGTGTATGCCCTCACCGACAGGGATTGTCATGGAAAGGGCGTCCTTCACGCCTTCTTTGGAACGCACGCAGACGGAGTGACCCATGGAACGTCCTGGGCCGAAGTTGGTGTATGACAGTCCTTTCGGGGCGAGGCTCTGCATCAATGTGCGCACAACCGAGTCAGAACCAGGATCCCATCCTGCCGCGATGACTGCCACCGTGCCGTGCTCTTTGCAGATAGGCATGAGCGAACGGCGGTAATCCACGATGGAAGTGTGTATGTCGAAGGAGTCAACAGTGTTGATTCCCATGGCCAATATCTTCTCCGCATACTCCTGACAGGAGCGTGTCGGCGTGGCAAGGATGGCCACATCGACGTCCTTCAACTCCGTGATGTCCTTCACAACGTCGTACTGTGCCAGCTCTGCGGGCTTGTTCTCTGCGCCGTTGCGGCGCACTACTCCTGCGATTTCAAAGTCCGCTGCGGCCTCAAGTGCCTCGATAGTGAACTTTCCGATGTTGCCGTAACCTACTACGGCTGCTCTGATTTTCTTCATTTTTGCTTGTTTGTATTGTTTTGTTATATCTGTATTGTCAGTTCTTGAAACTGTGTATCGGTGCGGGAATGCGCCCCCCGCGGTTCACGAGGCGGTCGCAGTTGAACGTGTTTACCGGCATTATCGGCGCATAGCCGAGCAGTCCTCCGAACTCAACGGTGTCCCCTACGCTCTTTCCTATCACCGGTATTATGCGCACGGCGGTGGTCTTTTGGTTTATCATGCCTATGGCACTCTCGTCCGCTATGATGCCCGCTATCGTGGTGGCGGGCGTGTCTCCCGGTATGGCTATCATGTCAAGGCCTACGGAACAGACGCACGTCATGGCTTCAAGTTTCTCTATTGTCAGTGCGCCCGCTGCCACTGCGTCTATCATTCCCTGGTCTTCCGACACGGGAATGAAGGCTCCCGACAGTCCGCCGACGTATGATGAGGCCATCACTCCGCCCTTCTTCACCTGATCGTTAAGCAGTGCCAGCGCCGCGGTAGTGCCCGGTGCGCCCGCACGGTCAACGCCAATGCACTGCAATATGTCCGCTACTGAGTCGCCGATGGCCGGTGTCGGGGCGAGCGACAGGTCTATAATGCCGAACGGAACGCCCAGACGCTTGGATGCTTCCTGTGCCACAAGTTGCCCGACACGGGTAATCTTGAACGCCGTTTTCTTTATGGTCTCACAGAGAACCTCAAAGTTTGCCAGTCCGTTACCGGTCGCTTTGTTCACCTCCGCGTGCTTGTCCATCTGCTCAAGGGCGTACTTTACTACTCCGGGACCGGACACACCAACGTTTATTATGGCGTCGGCCTCGCTCACACCGTGGAACGCTCCCGCCATGAACGGGTTGTCGTCAGGGGCGTTACACAGCACGACGAGCTTGGCACAGCCCAGTGAATCCTGCTCTTTCGTGTATTCGGCAGTCTGCAATATGATGTCACCCATGAGGCGCACGGCATCCATGTTGATGCCGGTCTTGGTTGAACCAACGTTGATGCTGGAGCATATCCGCTCCGTCTCGGCCATGGCCTGCGGTATGGAACGTATCAGAAGCTCGTCGCTTTTGGTCATGCCCTTTGACACGATGGCACTGTATCCGCCCAGAAAGTTGACCCCGACCTCCTTTGCCGCCTTGTCAAGCGTCTTGGCAATAACCACATAGTCTGCCGGTATCTTGCAGCATGATGAGCCTACAAGGGATATGGGCGTGATGGAGATGCGCTTGTTCACTATCGGGATGGCGAACTCACGGCTTATCTCCTCGCCTGTCTTCACAAGGTTACGGGCAAGTGTCGTAATCTTGTTGTATATCTTTTCGCACGTCACCTCCAATGAGTTGTCGGCGCAGTCAAGCAGGCTTATGCCCATGGTTATGGTGCGTACGTCAAGGTTTTCGCGCTCGATCATCTTGTTGGTTTCGAGCACTTCGGATATGTTTATCATCGTTTTCCCGGTTTGAAAGGTCCCTTATATGCGGTGCATCTTGTCGAATATGTCTTCCAACTGGCACTTTACCTGCACTCCCATGTCCTTGCCTATGGCGTTGAGGTCGGCCGATACCTGCTCGAAAGCGGTGTTGCAGCGTGACATATCCACTATCATCATCATGTTGAAGAAGTCCTGTACGATGGTCTGTGATATGTCAAGAATGTTTATCTGGCTGTCGGCAAGGTACGTACATACCTTTGCTATGATGCCGACCGTGTCCTTGCCTACGACTGTTATTATTGCACGTGTCATGTCTGTTGCTTGTTTTAGTGTTGTTAATCCTTTCCTTTTCCTTGATAAGTACAAAGTCTCTGCAAAGGTAAGAAAAACTAATGATACTGCCAAATAAATTCCCTAAAAACTCTTTACCGGCCGCTTCGTCCACTTCAATGCGCCTACGTATGCGAGAAGTATCACGTTCATCATCAGCGCATAGATGATGGCGGGCACGGCAATGACGCCGTTGTTGAACACAAACGGGCTTGAGGCCACCGCAATGGCCTGCGCCGCGTTCTGCATTCCCACCTCTATCACTATGGTTCTCCGCTCCCTGCCGTCCAGTCCGGCGGCCTTGGCGCCGCAGTAGGCCACGGTGACGGCGGTGAGTATGAGCACCGTCACGCACAGTCCGAGGGCCGTAAAGTGCTCCGCTATGGTGTCATGGTGCTGTATGAAGAACAGTCCCGCCAGCAGCATCAGCGACGGAAAGGCGAACTTTGACAATATGCCGTCCATGCGTTCCGCCGCCCTTTGCCACTTCATCCTCACCAGAATGCCCGCCAATATGGGCGCAAGCATGGTCACAAGGTTCTGCGCCAGCAGGCCGCCCATGGGCAGTTCCACGCCTGTCAGCTCTCCTGCGGAGGTTGTTGCGCAGTGCATTATCACCGGTACGGTGGCAAGTGTGATGACGGAACTCAGCGCAGTGAGCGACACTGACAGCGCAACGTCACCCTTGGCTATCATCGAAAAGATGTTGCTTGACGACCCTCCGGGGCAGCAGGCAATCAATATCACGCCTATATATAAATAAGGTGGAAGACTGAAAGCCGCCGCAAGGGCGAAGGCTATGGCCGGAAGCACGAGCAACTGGCCGCACAGTCCCACGGCAACGGCGCGCGGACGCTTGGCTAAAAGCAGGAAATCCTGAGGCCGCAACGTCAGTCCGAGGTCGAACATGAGCAGCGTCAGTATGGGCAGAACGATGAAAAGACTGTTCATTTTATGAGGTTTTTGGTTGCGGTCACATACCGCTCCCGGTTGTTTTCAAGGTGCAAAGTTACACATTTGTTTCCATTTACGCCACGTTTTTGTGGTGTTTTTATCTCATCACCCTGCTTTTGTCCGCGTTTTTTATCCATAAGTCCGACATCAGTCTGTGTCCAGCCGCCGTGGGGTGTATGCCGTCCCATATCCAGTATGTGTCGCTTACGCCGTGTGTCTTGCCGATAGTCTTGGCGAACATCACGTCGTATGGCAGGTATATCGCGTTGTAGTCATGCGCTATCCGCTTCACAGCGGCGGCGCACAGCCTTACCGTCCGCTCGCGTTCCGCATAGTTCCCGCTCTTGCGCATCTTGCCGGTGCAGGCCACGAACGGTGCGCCAAGCACTATCCTCAGGTCCGGATTCTGCGCCAGTGCGGTATCGAGCAGCGCGCGGTACCTCGCTTCCCAGTCCGCGATGTCAAAGTCCTTTCCGCCGTTTCTCAGAAAAACGTCAACATCGTTCGTGCCTATCAGCACCGACAGTACATCGGGTTTCAGTGCCAGCACGTCAGTGTCCCAGCGTTTTTCAAGGTCGTTCAGCGTGTTGCCCGATATGCCGCGGTTGAAGAACTCGTAGCCTTTCTCCGGATATTCAGCCTGATAGTGAGCCGCGCACAGAAACATATAGCTGTGGCCGTAGATATGGTTCAGGTCCCAGTGCGTGCGTTTGTCCGACGGTTTCGCGCTGCCCCCGCTGTTGCCCCATCCGCCATCGGTGATGCTGTCGCCTATGAACAGTATGCGTTTACCGCCTGCGTTGAGGCACAGAAACAGTGTGAGTAGAATGGTAAGGATTGTCAGTCGTTTCGTCATGTCGTAATCATTGTTTTGTTTTATGCGGTGTCTTGAATTGCAACGCCTTGTAGGGACGCACCTTCTTGCCGCCGGCATAAAGCCTATGGCAAGCGGCCAAGCCGAGCGGGTGCGTCCGAGTCTCCGCCTTTTCCGTTTTTGCGGACGCACCAAGGTGCGTCCCTACATTACCGTTTGTAATCTCCTGCTTTTTCGTTCCATTACAGGGTGCAATGTAAAAGGGTGCTGATTACATTGCAATCAGGTGCTGATTACAGTGTAAACAGGCCTCTTTCACAATGTAATCAGCACCCTTTTGCAAAACGCTCTGTTACAACGCCTTCCGCGGCATGGCCGGGGACATGGCGTCAGAGGATGCCATGCTTCATTTTACAAGGTATTTGCGGCTGTTCATCACCAGTATGCCTTTGGCCGTTTTGCCGCACTGTGCGCCGCCGAGGGTGTATATGTTGCCGCCTCGGCCGCTTCCTGTTTTTGCGTCTGCCGCCACGCCCGACACGGAGGTTATGATGTTGGCGTCAAGTTTCCCGGCTGTTTTCAGGAAGTCATCAAGCCCCGTCGTCACCTTCTCCACGTTGAAGGTGTATTCCTGTGTAGGGCAGTCCACCAGCAGCCACTGGCTGTTCTTGTCCGCCTCCGTGTATGAGGAAAGCTCCGTGTGGTTGGCTCCGCCGTAGGCGTTGAGGTAGTTGTAGGCGTTGGCCGACGTGGGGTCACCCTTTATGGTATATCCGTTTGTCAGCGTGCCGCTTGCCTTTACCTCCGCCAACCGGTAGGCGTTGGTTTCCGATGCCGTCCAGAACGAACCGCCGTTGCCGGCCTTTGCCACCACGAAACGCTTTGACGAGGGGTTGTAGAGATATACCCTGTTGTCGTCGCCGTCTGTTATCAGCGAGAAGACACAGCTGTTGTCAGTGCTGCTTTTGCGTGCCAGTGTGCCGTCAGCCGCCACATACATATACATGTTCCCGCCCGTTATGTTGCCGGCTTTTATGTAATAGTTGCGGCATGACACGTTGGCCACGTCGGGGTTGGCGGCCTTGAAGCCGGCGATGGCCGCTTCCAGAGCCTGTGAGGCGGCTGCCAACTCTGCGTCATGGAAACTGTTTAGCGACCGTTTCGCCGTGGCTATGGCCTGCGACATGGCCTCGCGGCCGTTGGTGAAGTTCTTGTTTTCGTAAAGCAGCACGGCGTCATTGTAGAGCGACGAGAACGTTGCCTGCTTCGCGTTGATGGCCGTTAGCGGCAAGGGGTGCTTGTCTGTCTGCGTGTTGCCGTCGTAGAAGGCCACCACAAGTTTCTGGCTTCCTGCCGGAATTGCCTTCACCGCCGTCAGCGCCACGTTGTCGCCGGCGTATGGCCCGGTGGCTTTCACGGTGCCGGTGGCCAGAACCACGCCGCTTTCCGTCAGCACTTTCACGGTGATTCCCTCGGCGGAGGCGGACAATCCGTAGTTCTCCACGCGCACGCTTGTCGGCATACTGCCTTCGCCCACTTCGGGAAGCAGCGGTGAGAGGTATGCGGGCGTGTAGTTGTAGTAAGGCAGTCTGGCGTAGCCGTAGCACATTCCGCCGGCTTTTGCCGTCGGGGTGGCGGGGTTGGTGTAGCCCGCCGCGTATCTGCCAAGCATCTTGGGGGCGAACTCACCGGCACCGATGCCGGTGTCTTTGCCGGCGAATGTCAGTATGAGGTTGCCGTCACTGTCCGTTGCCTGAGCCGCCACCGACGCTCCGCCGCCCTTGTTGACGGTGGAATGAGCGCCGAAACGCAGCGACGCCACATCGAGGTCGTCAGCCGGAGAGAATCCCTCCTCCTTATATATGATGACCTTTATCTCCGCCGTCGATGTGCCAATCGGCTCCGTGTTGAGCACCTTCATGCGCATACCGGGGTTCAACGGCATGGCGATATTCTTTGAAGAGTGGTTGTCGTTGGCCTTGTCCTCGGCCTTGATGGTGTCTATCACCGCCATGTTGAGCTGTATGGCACGCCCGTATTCGTCCTGAAACACCCGCGCACGCTCGTACTTGTACCACTTCTCCTGCTGTCCGTCGGGGTGGACTGATATGTCGATGTCGTATGCTATGCCGTCTTCCGCCACCCAATGGAAACCGTCTGCCGAGCGGCTGTAATAGGCTGTGCGCGCTTTCCAGTCGTTGACAATCATGTGATACTGTACCTCGTCTTTCCACACCACGGGGTCTTCAAACGTGCCTCCGCCACCGTTGGGGTAGCAGGACACGCCCTTCACCTGACCGTATTCCTGCAATCCGTCGCGCGAAATCCATATCCCTCCGCCGCGGCACATACACAGCATGCTGCCGTCCTGCCGCTTGGCGAAGGTCCAGTTGGAGTAAGTGGTGGTGCTGCCGGTGAGCAATGCCCGGTCTCTCAGGTTGTAAGGCATCTCCTCAAACGTCCAAGGGCCGTTGAGACTCTTGCTCACGTGGCGCCAGCAAGAGCTGTTGCCTATCAGCGCATAGACGACGTATGTGCCGTCATCGGTGCGATATACCTCCGGATTGTGTCCGCTGCCGATGTCCGTGGGGTTGGTGAACGGCCCGTAAGGTGTGGCGGATTCCACGCGGTATATGTGTGAGCGTGACCAGTAGTTGAAGGCGTTTCTCACGCCGTCCCATCCTGCGAGGAACTGATAGTAACGTCCGTCCTCGCCTTTGTGGACGTTGCCGCCCCACAGGTTCATGCCGTCTATCTCGCAACCGTTGTCGATATAGCGGTTTTGTACGTCCTGCGCACCCCATATTTTGGCGTCGGGGTCGGTCTGACGGAGTGTTTCCAACGTGACGGAACCGTGCATCGGGAGTATCCGGTCCTTGAAGTTTCCGCCCTCAGCAAGTGTCTGCGCATTGCAGGAAAGGCCTGTGCAGAGTGCCAGTGACAGGAGATTAAGTTTCTTCCTCATTGTCTTTTTCGTTTATTTGGGTTAGTAACTGAAATCGGTTGCAAAGTTACTAACCTGCTTACACTCTGCCTTGTCCGTTTGTCTCAATGTCATGCTTGTTTGTCTTGACGAGTGTTTTTCCGCGTTTCTTTAAGACAAACGGGCGTGGGATGGCTTATTCTGCGGTGGCTCTTGCCTCGCTTGGCGTGATGCCGAACATCTCTTTGAAGCGTTTGGAGAAATTGCTTGCGGAGGCGAAGCCGGTCATTGCCGCCACGCTCTCTACCGTCATGCCGTGGTTTTTGCGCAGCATTTCCTCGGCCTTTTTCAGTCTTATGGTCCTGATGAACTCCAAAGGCTTCTGCCCGGTGGTGCTTGAGAACATACGGTAAAGCGTTGCGCGGCTCATGCAAAGGTCCTTGGCGAACTTTGCCACGTCATAGTCCTCATCGCTGATATGTTGCTCCACCATTGTCATGGCTTTCTCTATGAACGCCTGGTCGGCGTCGTTCGTGGCGATGGACGATGGCAGCTGGTTCACCGTCTGCGTCCTGTCACGCATGAATCCGTCCAGCTTTGCCTGCAATTCGCGCAGTCTGCGCCGGGTGTTGCGGTAGCTGATGTATATCCGGTCGATGCCTATCGCGGCGCAGATGCCGAGCAGTGCGTATATGATGTATGCCCACCACGTCTCCCACCATGCCGGCATACGGTGGAGAACGAAGGTTTGTGTGCCTCCGTTCTGGCAGGCGGAGCCGGTGAAGCGCACCTCGATTGTGTATTTGCCTTTATGTGGTTGCTGGAAGGATATGCGGTTGTTGCCGGCCGTGAGGTCATGCCATTCGCCGTTGTTGATGCGGTATGACATCACGAGGTCGGTCGCGTTGAGATGGTCGAAGGTGGAGAACAGCAGCTCGACGCTCTCTGTCTCCGGCATGACAGACACCTCTGTGGTGTGTGGTGGCAGCGGTGTGTTGCGGCCGTCGGTGATGATGTTGGTCATCGTTATGGCCGTTTTTGGCAGTGAGGAGTCCGGTGTCACCTTTATGTGGAGGTTTCCCGCCTTTCCGTATGCGATGATACTATCGCCTGATGCCTCTATTGCAAAGAACTGTTTTACGGCGGCTGAGGGGTTGCGGGTGGTTATAAGGCGGTATGAACGGTTTGTGATGTCATAGATTTTGATGCTTTTGTCGGTGACAATCCATAGGCGGTTGTGTTTGTCGGCGGCTATGCCTTCTACGGGATCGCTGCCGGATATGCTTGCCATGTCGTCAAGTATCAGGCGTTTCCCGCCTTTGTCGTATCGCCATATTTCGCCGTGCCAGCCGCCAATCCATACGGAACCGTCGGCCGCTACGGCCAAGGTCTTGCTCTCTCCGCCCTTGACAAGGCTGGTAACTGTTCCGTTTGGGGTGCAGGTGGCAAGGGCGTCGTGTGCCGATATGAAGTATATTCCGCCGTCATGACGCGGCACCGCTTGACGGATATTGCTCAGTCCGTCAAGCCTTGCGACGTGTTTTCCTGAGGAGGTGGCTGTGATCGTTATGCCGTCCGTGTCGCCTTGGTATGTGAATCCCTTGCCGTCGCGGCACAGTTTCATCTTGCCGGTGTCGTAAGGTGATGGAGGCAGCCGCCTGATGGCGTGGTTGTTGCCCGGTTCTATGGCCGGTTCAGAGTTGGTGATGCGCCACAAATGTCCGAGGCGGTCGCTGAATTTATTGCGCGGAATGGTGTCGGAAGGAGCGATGTCACGCAAAATATGCACTTCCGTAACGTCTGTTATGCGCCGCCCATGCTTGTCAAACCTGCACCATCCGCTGCCGGTTTGCGCTATGATGTCGCCGTTTCTGCCGTTGAAAATGTGCCTTACCTTCCCTTTACGGATGGTGGTGTCCAGCGGGATGATGCTGTAATCGCTCTTCCGGAGCAGGTAGATGTTCTCTCTTGTGCCTAAACAAATGTCGCCGTTTGCGGTCTCGCAGATGCTTAATACGCCGTTGCTGTGGCCGAGACGGTGGGTGTTTGTCTTGTCATTGCGGAATATATCGACTTGGTAACCGTTGTCTCTGCATAGCCCTCCCTCGGTCATTGCGTACCAGATGTAGCCTTCCCTGTCCTGCAATATGGCGTTGACACCTACGAGGGGGAGTTGCTCCAGCGTGACGGGACGATATGCCTGTGCCGCCGAGATGAGGCGGCAGGCGAGCAAAAGGCATATGGTCAGGAGGTGTTTGGGCATAGTTGTTATATGGGGTTGGTAGATGTTAAAAAGACGTTTGTAACGGGCCGCTCTGTAAAAGGGTGCTGATTGTCTCGCGATCAGGTGCTGATTACCGTGTGATTAGGTGCTGATTACAATGTAATCAGGTGCTGATTGCAGAGGGAATCGTAACGGACTGTTTTTTACACAGATGGGGAAAGCCGGATGTGCGTTGGCGGATGAGTACGAAAAAACCGGCACGCGGGCATCGGGATTTCCGTGCCTTGGCGTGCCGGTTATTGTGCGGCGGGATGTTATGCTTTACAAAGTGTGCGCCGAACTGCCGTCGAAACAGTGGGTGCAGACCTTGCATTTCGGTAATCCTATGGCTTTTATAATGGTGTCAATCTTGCTGAATTTCAGCGAGTCGAGGTTCAGACGCTTCGCTATCTCGGCCACCATGGCCTTGTATTCGGGCGAGTCCGTGGTGGCATACGCCTTTAACCGCTCTTCGGGTATGTCGGCACACTTCACTTTGTCGGCCTCGTCAAGGCGGGTAGTGTGGCCAGAATGCGTTTCAAGGTCATGGATGACGCGGCGTGTTATCAGCTCCATCTCGCTCTTGGAGGCTGAGAAATTGATGAAAGGACAGCCCCATATCAGTGGCGGACAGGCTATGCGCATGTGCACTTCCTTTGCCCCGAGGTTCTTGAGTGCTTCCGTGTTCTCCCTCAACTGCGTGCCTCTTACGATGGAATCGTCGCAGAACAGGCAGCGTTTGCCTTTCAGCATCGACTGGTTCGGTATCAGTTTCATCTTCGCCACGAGGTTGCGCATCTCCTGATTTGTAGGCATAAAGCTGCGAGGCCATGTGGGAGTATATTTTGAAATGCAGCGTTGGTAAGGCACTTTATGGCCTGCCGCATATCCGGTAGCCATGCCAAGGCCTGAGTCGGGGATGCCGCCTGCGTTGTCAACCTCGGTCTCGTCTTCCTCGCCCATCACCCGTCCGGTCTCGTATCGCATCTTTTCCACGTTCTTGCCTTCATAGAAAGACGTCGGGAAACCGTAGTATATCCACAGGAATGAGCATACCTGCATGTGCTCTTCTGCCTTGCGCAACACCTCCATACCGTCCGCACGGAGGCGTACTATCTCGCCGGGACCGACGAAATGTGTCGTTTCATAGTCGAGGTTCGGGAACGCAGTGGATTCTGATGTGGCTGCCATTGCCCCGTCTTTCCTGCCTATTATTATAGGTGTCCGCCCCCAGAAGTCGCGTGCCGCGATTATTCCGTCTTCCGTAAGCAGCAGCATTGAGCATGAACCCTTTACCGTTTGATATACGTTCTCTATGCCTTCGACGAATGTTTTGCCCTTGAGTATCAGCAGGCCGACCAGCTCTGTCTGGTTAATCTTGCCCGAAGAGAACTCTGACAGGTGCATGTTCTCGCTCAGCAACTGCTGTGCTATCTCTTCCTTGTTGTTGATTTTGGCTACCGTTACCAGCGCGAATCTGCCGAGATGTGAGTTATACAGCATTGGCTGCGCGTCGGTATCGCTTATTATTCCGATGCCGCTTGTGCCGTCAAACTGGTCCAGTCCGTTCTCAAACTGTGAGCGGAAGTAACTGTTTTCCAGCTTGTGTATGCGTCTTACGAAGCCTGTTTCCTTGTTGTAGGTGGCCAATCCCCCCCGGCGTGTGCCGAGGTGTGACTGGTAGTCAGTGCCGTAGAAAAGGTCAGTGACACATTTTTTGTGTGAAATGGTTCCGAAAAAGCCTCCCATTGTAGTTGGTTGTAGGTTGCAGGTTGTAGGTTCTCAGGTTTTGGGTTGCAGGCTTTTCGGAGGGACGAAGTGACCTGTAACCTTACAACCTATAACCTACAATCTCCGTTTATCCGTAAATTATCTTGCCTGTCTCGTCCGTATTCTCCGGTATGAAGCTCTTGTTGTACTGCGTCATGCCGCGCAATGACATGCCCATGTTGGAGAAACCGCCGTCGTGGAACAGTGTCTGCATGGTCACCTTCTTAGTCAAATCAGAGAACATCACGATGCAGTAGTCCGCACACTCGTCCGCCGATGCGTTGCCGAGCGGTGACATACGGTCGGCATAGTCGAGCATACCGTCGAAGCCCTTGATGCCGGAACCGGCGGTGGTCATGGTCGGTGACTGTGAGATGCAGTTCACGCGCACTCCCTTTTCGCGGCCGTATATGTAGCCGAAGCTGCGTGCTATTGATTCCAGAAGCGCCTTTGCGTCGGCCATGTCATTGTAACCGAAGAACGTTCTGTGGCTGGCTACATAAGTAAGAGCAAGGATTGAGCCGCAGTCCGCTATTGCGTCCAGCTTCTTTGCCACCTGTATCATTTTGTGGAAAGATATGGCCGATATGTCAAGTGTCTTGTCCAGAAAACCATAGTCAAGGTCATCGTAAGTGCGTTTCTTGCGCATATTGACAGACATGGCGCATGAGTGCAGCACGAAGTCTATCTTTCCGCCCAATGCCTTCTGTGCTTCTACAAAGAGATTCTCAAGGTCTGCCACGCTGGTAGCGTCGGCGGGGATTATGACGGCGTCGGTCTTCTTGGCCAATTCGTCTATTGTTCCCATACGACAGGCCACGGCGGTGTTGGTCAACACTATCCGTGCACCTTCCTCCACTGCGCGTTCTGCCACTTTCCATGCTATGGACTGGTCGTTGAGCGCACCGAAGATGATGCCTCTCTTGCCTTTAAGTAAATTGTAAGCCATTTGTCTTTCTTATTGTTTTGTTGTATTGTTGTCCGGTGGTATGGTGTCTTCTCTCACCCTACTACCATGCGACTAATCAGTTGCAAAGTTACAAATATCGCATGAAATACGCAACAAAAGATAAGAAAAAATAACAATTCCGTTAAAATCTTATTTTATTTGTGCGGGAAGAGAAAAACTTTTTTTACCTTTGGGCATTGAAAATGACTGACTACCGCATCATAGACCTTCCGTCGTTGGATAGCGACGAGTTGGCGGAACTAATGCTTACGTTGCCGCAGTGGCGGCGTGAGGAGGCCCGGAAGTTCCGTCTTGAGCGGGGACGCAGGGAGTGTTGCCTGTCATATCTGTTGCTGTGCGACATACTGGAACGCTCTTTCGGCATAACGCAACGGCCGCGTTTCGAGAGGCGCGAGCACGGCAAACCGGTGCTGGTGTTCCCCTGCGGCAGTGACGGCGACACGGAAAAGGGGCGGAATCTCGGGCTACACTTCAACCTCTCCCACTGCAAGCGTGCCATAGCCTGCATCGTAAGCGACGAGGGGGAGGTGGGCATTGACGTGGAATGCACAGGCCGTTACACGCCGCGGCTGGCCGAATACTGCATGAGCGAGGCCGAGAACAGGCGCATCGTTGCGGCCGATGATTCCGACACTGAGTTCACTTTGCTGTGGACAAGGAAGGAAGCGTTGCTGAAACTGACCGGCGAAGGCATCACGGATGACATGAAGACAGTGCTGGAATCCGGCCGCATGGACGGCGTTTCGCTGCAAAGCCGCTGTTGCCGGGAACGGGGTTACGCATGGACTGTGGCGGTAAGACGGCGGAAAGAAGACGGCATGACGTGAAGACGCGGCCGTTTTGCAGACAGTATGAATTATGTAACACGGCGTCGCCCGTGTACTTTTCCTTGGGAAAAGATACGGCGTTGCCTAAAAAATATCAGTATGAAACATTACATTTCTATTCTTATGGCCTTGGCCTGCATGGCATCATGCGGGTCAGGCAGTGACGATTCCACAGGCCCGACACCTCCGCCGGAGCCGGTGGTAAAGCCTGAACACAAGGACACTGTGCTGCAACAATGCAGCTTTGGCACTTTCGGCGCATTGAAGGGGGGCAATACCTTCACCGTGGTTCTGATGGCCGACGGATATACTCAGGCTGACATTGACAACGGAAAGTATCTCTCTGCCTTGCGAGAAGCGAGGAACGCACTGTTCTCAATGGAGCCGATGAAGTCGTTGGAGAGATATGTTAACGTGCTGACCGTCACCGTACCGTCGAAGCATAGTGGCATTGACACAAGGAAACATGACACGGCTTTCCGCACAAGTGTTGCCGCCGGAAGAGGTACTGACGTGTATGGCGACTCCATCACCGCACAGTATTGTGCCGTGGCCGCACTGATGTCGGCGTATAACATCACCACAAAGGACGAACTGAACACCCGCATGAACAACTGTCTTGGCATTATGTTGCTCAACAGCAGCGCATACAAGGGCGTTAGCCTGCTTGCCGCCGACGAGGCTGCCACAGACGGAATACCGGGCGGATGGTCACTGTCTTATGTGCCTGCCCGCGCTACCTTTGAGGGCAAGGACGTGTTTGCCGACCTCATACAGCATGAGGGCGTGGGACACGGCATTGCCAAACTGGCCGATGAATATGTGGTAAACTATGTGGATCCGCAGCAGAAGGCCATCAACGCATGGACAAGCGGGTATGCGGCGGGATTCTTCATGAACACCACCTACAATGCTTCCGCCGGGCAGATGGATGCCGTCATGCCGATAGAGAGTACCAACTGGCTTTACGCCTTGGCGCAGAATCCGGCGTATGCAGACGAGAATGTGCAGTGGCATGTGGGCGCATACGAGTACAGCACACGCTTCTGCCGCTGCTCGGACAAGAGCGTTATGAACGCCACCACCGACAAGAAGTACTATCCGGAGGCGTATGACCCTTACTTCAACGTGGCCGGACGTGCCATGATATACAAGCGTATCATGCGCGTGGTGAACGGCTCTTCATGGAAGTTTAACGACAATCTTCCGGAGTTCGTAAACAACTTTGACAAGCCTGCGCGTGAGGAGAGAGCGCAATACATGGCCAGCCGACCCAAGAGTCAGGCCAAGACGCAGAGCATACCTTATTATATAGAGGGACGTTCAGCGGCCGATGCACCTCAGTTGCAGGCACCGAAAATCATAAAACAGATAGAGGTGAAGATTGAATAACGTGCGGTTGGCGTGCAATGTAGTATGAACACCCCTCGTCGGCCTATGGCCTCCTCGCCTGCCGGCTGCGGGGTTCCAATACAATTTGTTGCCCAATGCGATAAAACACAGGGCTCACGCCCTGTGCTGTAATGTGTCACCCCTTCGGGGTTCACCGTTGTTTTGACCATTCTCTGCAAACAAAAAACACATGATTTGTGTGTAATAATCCGCACATATATGGCGTGCCGGAATGCAACGTCTGATGACACAGGCGGCGAACCCCGAAGGGGTGACATATTAAAGCCCAGGGCGTGAGCCCTGGGTATGCGGATGTTGTATGAGAAAAAGGTATCGGCACCCCGTAGCCGGCAGGCGAGGAGGCCATAGGCCGACGAGGGGTGTCTGGACAACGATAATGAAAATGGAAAGGGACAAAAAACGTTGTGCGCAACAACAGTCCCCAACTTACAATGTGAAAGCATGCTGATTACACGGTAAAAGGGTGCTTTTTACAATGCAATCAGCACCTGTTTACACTGTAATCAGCACCCTTTTGCAAAACAGTGGCGGCCTTAACGGCCGTTAACAAAAAGTGTAAGCAAAACAGGGTGTCTGGCTTTCAGATTGTAACCAAAGGCGGAGGCGGGGAGCATCTGCCGGCTTACGGAAAAGGAAACCATAAAAACAATGGCAATAATAAAGACAATTTACGGAAAGACCCCGCAGTGGGGCAAGGGCTGTTATTTCAGTGAGACAGCGGCAGTAGTGGGTGAAGTCACCATGGGCGACGAGTGTTCCGTCTGGTTCAGTGCCGTGGTCAGGGGCGACGTGGCTCCCGTGACCATGGGCAACCGCTGCAACGTGCAGGACGGAGCGTGCGTACACGTGACCAACACCACAGGACCTACGGTGATGGAGGACGATGTAACCATCGGCCATAACGCCACGGTGCATGCCTGTACGTTGCGTAAGGGATGCCTGATAGGCATGGGTGCCACTGTGCTTGACAAGGCCGACATAGGCGAAGGGGCTATTATAGCCGCCGGGGCACTGGTGCTTGGAGGCACAAAGGTTGGCAACCATGAGATATGGGGAGGCGTGCCGGCGAAGTTCTTAAAGAAGACTGCGCCGGGACAGGCGGAGAGTTTCGCGGCGCATTACGCGCAGTATGCGGCGGATTATCTTAGGGAAGAGAATAAGGAAGAATATTAGTAAACATTTAATTAACAATCAAAAATTACGGAATTATGAAAAAGTACTTTGTAACTATGTGTATGCTTGCCATGACCGTAGGCGCATCTGCGCAGATGGAGGATGGCGACAAGCAGTTGTTTAACCATGTCGGTGCCGGCGTAAGCGTTGGCCTTGACGGTATAGGCATTAACCTTGCCACCACCATCACGCCGTATGTGCAGGCGAGGATGGGCTATAACTTCTTGCCGGAAATAAAGGTGAAAGATATAGAAGTGGACGTGAATATCGATGGAAACAATGAGCAAGTTATCAAGAACACTTATAAAACAGTGACCGGTAAAGACTTGGATATACCGAGAAATGTGCTTATTGACGGAAAGATAAACATGAATAACTTTAAGTTGTTGTTTGATATTTATCCTTCAAAGACATCAGCTTGGCGTCTTACCGTAGGTTTCTATGCCGGCAAGTCACAAATTATCGACGCTTATACCACTAATTGCCAGGAACAGTTGGAAGCACTTACGGCATATAATGAGATTGCGGACAAGTACAATGCTGGTGAATTTTCCGGTATGTTGCCTGCCGGTGCTCCGGAAAGTTTGCCTGTTGCCGGCGTGAAACTTGGTGACTATCTTGTCAGACCTAATGGCAATCAGGCGACAGCTTTCTTGAAGGTGAACGGCTTTAAGCCGTATATCGGCATAGGTTCAGGCCGTGCCATCTCCAACAAGCACCGCTTCTCGTTCGCATGGGACCTTGGTTGTCAGTTCTGGGGCACGCCAACCATCTACGTACAGGACTTGCCTCTCGACAAGGAAGGCGTTGACGGCGACGGCGGTATTATAAAGACCATATCCAAGATTACCGTCTATCCGACATTCAGCTTTCGCTTCAACGGTAGGATTCTGTAATCCCTTCGGAGACGACATGATATGAAAAGCCCCGTGCTTGCTTTCCTTTTGTGGAGCGGGCATGGGGCTTTTGCTATGGATGTGCACACTAAGCGGCAAAGTATTACAAAATGTTCAAAAGATTTGGAAATTAAAAATAAAAGTAGTATATTTGCAAAATCATAACGTAAAGCACAGAGATTATGGCTTCAATAATATTGAATATAACGGACGATGCACTCATTGACAAGATACGGCGGGCTTGTATGCTGCTGAAAGGTGTTGGTAAGGTGCGCGTGATAAAGTCGCAGGATGAGGCGGAGGACATCACAAAGACCGCGGGGTATCGTGAGGCTATGGATGATATAGCGGCCGGACGAGTGTATCATGCGCAGAGTGCTGACGATATGTTTAGGCAGATTCTTGGATAAATACAGGCAATGTCGTATAGTGTAAGTTACACAAACAGGTTCAAAAAAGACTTGCGGCGGTGTGTAAAGAGAAATCTTGACATTTCCAAAATACAGCAGGCCGTGCAGTTTCTTGAACGCACCGGTACATTGCCTGTAACGTATAAGCCGCACAAATTAAAGGGAAACAGTAACGTCTTGTGGGAATGTCACATTGAACCTGATTGGTTAATGGTATGGGAACAGGATGATAACAGGCTGACACTATTGTTTGTTCAGACAGGTACTCATTCTGATTTGTTCAGATAACAGTCGTAAAGATAAAGGACAAATCGGGCAAACAGAGATATATTCTCCATTTGCCCGATTTGTTGTACATTCTGTATTGCGTTCTGGTTTACTTGCGATAGTCCGCGAGATCAGCCGGAGTGGCGGACATGATGAAGTCGTAATGCTTCTCAACCTCTGCCGCTACATAGCGGGTATAGACGCGTGCTGACTTGCCGAAGAGTTCCGGTGACTTGCTGGCGTCGCCTATAAGGAGTATCGCCATGATGCAGTCCGCGGCCATTTCGTAAAGATGACGGATGGCGAAGTCCTTGAACTCGTCGTCCTTCTGGTCGTTGACAAAGGCGACGGCGGCATTGTATTTCTCCGCCATGTTATCCACACGCTCCCTCAATGCGGCAAACTCCTCGCTGCACCAGGCTGTCGTTCCTACGCCTGCCGGTGACTGGCCGAACTGCAACATATCGCTTATCACCTGTCCGTAGAAGCCGTTTGTGATGTAACGGCCTGCCGCCACGCACTGCAACTGCGTCGTTCCTTCGTATATTGTGAGGATGCGGGCGTCGCGATAAAGGCGTTGGCAGGCGTATTCGAGCATGAAACCGGAACCGCCATGCACCTGTATGCCGTCGTAAGTGTTGAGGTTCGCGTACTCGGATGTCATGCCTTTGGCCAGAGGAGTGAACGCATCGGCGAGCTTGGAGTATGTCTTGCACTCCGCACGTTCCTCCGGTGTGAGCTTGTCTCCGTTCTGTTTGCGCTCTCGTTCGATGTCTTCCAGAATCTTATACATATCCACATAGCGGCTGGTAGCGTACAGAAGGGCGCGTCCTGCGTCCAGTCTTGCCTTCATAATGGACAGCATATCATAGACGGCGGGGAACTCTATGATGGCTTTACCGAACTGTTTGCGCTCCTTGGCGTATGCCAAAGCCTCGTTGTAAGCCATCTGGCTGACGCCTGTACTCTGCCCGGCGATGCCGAGACGGGCACCGTTCATCAGGCCCATGACATACTTTATCAGACCCATCTTGCGTGAACCGCACAGCTCGGCCTTGGCGTTCTTATAGACAA
Organism: Prevotella sp.; assembly: GCA_017623655.1. Lineage (GTDB taxonomy): Bacteria > Bacteroidota > Bacteroidia > Bacteroidales > Bacteroidaceae > Prevotella. The sequence continues at coordinate 263,831 of JAGAON010000008.1, read as the reverse complement.
GCTCGCATGTTGGTGAGCCGTGTATGCCCAGTTTGTTCTCCAGTCGGCGCACATCCACACCGCCGTCACGTTTGTCATAGATGAACATTGACAGTCCGCGGCCGTCCCGTGTGCCCTCTTCCGAGCGTGCAAGCACAAGGTGTATGTCGGAATCTCCGTTGGTAATGAAACGCTTGCAGCCGTTCAGACGCCAGCAGTTGTTGGCTTCGTCGAATGTGGCTTTAAGCATGACGGACTGCAAGTCAGAGCCGGCGTCAGGCTCGGTGAGGTCCATTGACATCGTTTCCCCGTTGCAGACACGCGGCACAAAGCGCTGTCTCTGGTCCTCATCACCGAACTCATAGAGGGTTTCTATGCAGTCTTGCAGTGACCAGATGTTCTCGAAACCGGTGTCGGCGGTGGCTACCATCTCGTTAATGGCCGAGTATATCGCCATAGGGAAGTTCAGACCGCCGTAGCGTCGCGGCATGGTGACGCCGTTGAGGCCGGCCTTTATCGCCGCGTCAAGGTTCTCGTATGTCTTTGATGCGTATATCATGCGGTTGTTGACAAGGTGCGGTCCTTCCGCATCTACCTCCTCCGCATTGGGTGCAACGACGTTAGCCATGACGTCACCGGCAAGTTCCAGCACGCGATTGTATGAGTCCAACGCGTCTTCAAAGTTCTCCGGGGCGTAGTCATACTTGTCTTTATCGGCGTAATCACGCTCTTTCAGCTCAACGATACGCTTGAGCAAGGGGTGGCTGAGATGGTATTTTATCTCAGGATTGTCAGTATAGAAGTTTGGCATTTGTTCTTATTTGTTATTCTGCTTGTAATACTTTATGAGTTTAGGCACCACTTCTTCCACCGTACCATTAATCACATAGTCGGCGATGGCGTTGATAGGAGCGTCCGGGTCGCTGTTGATTGATATGATGATGCCGGCGTCCTGCATTCCCGCGATGTGCTGTATCTGTCCTGATATGCCGCAGGCTATATACACTTTCGGGCGTACCGTCACGCCGGTCTGGCCTATCTGGCGGCTGTTCTCTATCCATCCGGCATCCACCGCGGCACGGCTTGCGCCCACTTCCGCATGCAGTTCCTTGGCAAGGTCGAAGAGTTGCGCGAACCCTTCCTTTGAACCTACGCCGTAACCTCCGGCCACTACTATCGTCGCGCCTTTCAGATTGTGCTTGGCTTCCTCCACATGGCGGTCAAGAACCTTTACTACGTACTCTGTTTCGGGTACGTATTTTGCCACGTCATGGCGCACTGTCTCGCCGTTATAGTTCTCGTCCAGCACCTCTTTCTTCATCACTCCCTCGCGCACTGTCGCCATTTGCGGACGGTGTTCGGGGTTGACGATGGTGGCGATGATGTTTCCTCCGAATGCGGGGCGTATCTGGTAGAGCTGCTGTTCATAGTGCTTTGCCACCAGTTCGCCGGCTTCGTTCTTCACTTTCATGTCGAAACTGCCTATCTCAAGCTCCGTACAGTCGGCGGTAAGTCCGCTGAACAGTGCTGACGATACACGCGGTCCGAGGTCGCGTCCTATAACGGTTGCGCCCATAAGGCATATCTGCGGCTGTTCCTCCTTGAAGAGGTTTACCACCAATGCGGTGTGAGGGTTGGAGGTATATGGGAACAATCCCTCGGCGTCAAACACGTGAACCTTATCGACTCCGTACTTGATTACCTGCCGTTCCACACCGTCCAGTCCGCTTCCGGCTATGATACATTCCAGCTTCACGCCCAAGGTGTCGGCCAGTTTGCGTCCTTTTGTGAGCAGTTCGAGAGAGACATCCTTCACTGTTGTGCCCTCTATCTCGCAATATACAAAAACGTTGTTCATTTGTCTTCTATGGTTTGGGGTTTTAGGTTTAAGGTTGTAGGTAAGTCGGTAGGGAGGTGCAAGACCTCAAACCTGCAACCGTCAACCCACAACCGTACCGCTTCCGGCGGTTACCCGATAATCTTTTCGTTAAGCAGTTCTACAATAAGGTTGTTCACATCCTCGTCAGAACCGGTCATTGTGCGGCTTTCCTTCGCCTTGAACACGATGTTCTTCACCGTCTTCACGTTCGTTGGCGAGCCGGTCTTGCCTATCTGTTTCGGGTCACACTCGATGTCTGCCGCTCCCCACTGCGTTATGTTCAGATAGGGTTTGCGGGCTATCATCTCCGCCATGGCCTCCTCCTGCTCCGGCGTACGTTCCGCCGGTACGGTGGCGTTCTTGTACTTCATCAGCAGTTTCGCGTTGCGCGGACGACACGGAGCGGCGCTGCCGTTCACCGTAACCACCAGCGGCAGCGGTGCTTCCACCGTCTCCACGCCGCCGTCTATGTGGCGCTTTATCACGATTTTCCTTTCCTTTTCGTCAAGAGACAGTATCTCTTCCGCATACGTTACCTGCGTGAGCCCCAGCTTTTCGGCTATCTGCGGACCCACCTGTGCGGTGTCTCCGTCGATGGCCTGTCGTCCTCCGAGGATGATGTCAAAGTCACCTATCTTCTTTATGGCCTGTGCAAGGGTGTATGAAGTGGCCAGGGTGTCGGCTCCGCCAAGCGGCCTGTCCGTCACGACATAGCCGCAGTCAGCGCCGCGGTAGAGTGCCTCGCGAATCACTTCCGCTGATTTCGGCAGTCCCATGGTAACCACTGAAATGGTAGAACCGGGGAATTTGTCCTTTAAGATCAGTGCCTGTTCAAGAGCATTAAGGTCGTCCGGATTGAAGACTGCGGGCAGTGCGCTACGGTTTACCGTACCTTCCGGAGTCATAGCGTCGGGACCTACGTTTCTGGTGTCAGGTACCTGCTTTGCAAGTACTACGATTTTCAAACTCATAATGTTGTTATATATATAAATAATGTATAGTCTTTTCTGTTTAGTTTAGTGCATTCAGCCGCAAAGTTACTCATTATTTTCCATTCTGCAAAATATTTGTTGAGAAATTGCTCACACTACCCCATTCTGTGCATAAATATGAATGCCATGGCAACTTTTACCAGAATTTATTGTCTTTTCTTGGAAAAAAGTATTAATTTTGCAGAGGTATGGACGGTTTTCGTATCTTTTACGGCAGCCGGCCGGCAACACGTTGCCGCATAATGCGTTACGGGATGCAAAGTAAAAGGGTGCTGATTGCTGTGTAATCAGGCCTCTTTTACATGGTAATCAGCACCTGATTGCAGTGTAATCAGCACCCTTTTGCCTTGTAGTGCGTAACCGCGTGTTTCCCATGCTTTGCGGAATAGAGTGAAAAAGAATGATAAAACAATAATACAAGAGAATGAAAAAGACATTTGGAAGCCTGCTTGCCTGCCTGCTCGCGGCAACGGGCGTAAGCGCCGCACCGCTCACCGTGTGCGACTTTGAGAACTATGCCATAGGGACGTCCGTGCCCATGTGGCACGTCTATGGCGGCACAATGACATCCACCGCAACTGTGGTAGCCGACCCGACGAATCCCGCCAACAAGGTGCTCCATGTAGTCTTGGAGGACTGGGGCGCCCATCCTGAGTTCGTGCTGCCCACCACTCTGCGCGGCAGTGAGTTGACAAAACGTTACGGTAAGGTGCGTTACAGACTCTATCGCAGTGCCGGTGACGAGGCGGAATGGAAACAGTTTGCCGCCTTTGTAGGCTCGCAAGAGGTTTACAGGGATGAGGGTTATCCCAGTCAGGGGGCGAAAGAGACGTGGCAGACCAAGGAGTACGTCATGTCACCGGTTGAGGACAGCAACACGTCAGACAGGCTGCGCCTCGGCATACACCATGACAACTCCGACTATTACATCGACGATGTGCAGCTGGTAGGGGAGTATGACGACTTCGTTTCCGTGGAGGACGGCGGCACGCTGGACTATTGTGTCAGCAACACTTCAACCAGTTACAAGACCATCTCTGACAATATCTACATCCCGGCAGGCCAGACCGCCAACGTGCTTACGTCCCGTTACTCGGAATGGACGGGCAAGGTAGCGGGCGAGGGAACGCTCAACATCTACGCCGGCGGCGAACGGTCATACATCGGAACATCATCCAGCAAGGGCGCGACGTACCCGGACTGGAACGGCATGACGGGCGATGTCCACGTCTATCCGTACAAGAAGGTGGCGGGCAACTGCGGTTTCTACGGACTGCTTGTAAGCAGCGGGACGTTCCAGCCGGACAACATCGACGCGTCAAGGTACAACACCCTCTTCGCCAACAAGACGCTTGTGCTGCACGACGGCGCCACAATGGCGGTGGAGTCAGGCACGCGCGGCATACGCATAGGTGAGTTGCAGACAGAGAAAGGAAGCTCATTGTGCGGCTATTACAAGAAAAACACGGCCAATTCGTACTACATCGTCGGCGGCAAGAATACCGACGCCGTACTGGCAGGCGGCATCTCCCCATTCGCTGAGGGCAACAAGGTCGGCCTTATAAAGGAAGGTACGGGCACATACAGCATCACAGGCGGGGACAATGACATCAATGGCGGCATACGCGTTCTTGCCGGTACCCTGCTGATAGACAACTCCGCCGCCTCCACCATGGCTGCAAAGACCAAAGGAGCGACCGGCAGTAACGGCACGATAACAGTCTTTCGCGGCGCCACATTGGGCGGCAACGGAACCATAGCCGCACCCACCGAGGTGTATGGTACGCTCAAGGCCGGCTCTGACGACATAGGCACTCTGCGGTTCGTGAATACCGTCACGCCTGCAACGGGCGTGAAAGTGACGCTCCATCCGGAGGCTAACGTGGTGTGCCGGGTACGTGGTGCCGGTGAGGCGGACCTCGTAAGTGTCAGCGGACCCATAGCTTACAGCGGAAAGACACAGGACTTTGAGGACTCGGAGCGTATGCCCCGCCTCACCATTGCGCTGGCTGACGGGGCGCAGCTGGCGGTGAACGACGAGGTGACACTGTTCTCCGCAACCTCCAAGGAGGGCACGGACTGGAACTTCGCGATGCGTTATCCCAAGGCATACACATGGGTTGTGGAGCAGCGTGAGGGCGCGGACGGCTCCTATAACATCGTGGCCAAGGTGACATCACTTGATTACGGCGGTCAGGGTGACGTGGAGGATGAGAACGAAGGCGGCGACATTGCCGGACAATATCCTGACGATGACTGGACGACGGACATGACCGACGACACCCCGTTGCGCACTTACGCAGCCAAGTTGGGCAAGAACATCGGCGTGGCGGTGGCCACATACCGTTACGATTGCAGCAAGGACACGGGTGAAACGGGGCTTGTGGGCAATCAGTTCAATATGCTTGTGGGCGAGAACGAGATGAAGTTTGACGCGACAGAGCCAAGCCAAGGCAACTTCAACTATGGCGGTTCTGACGCTGTTATATGGGTGGCCGACAGGTACAAGCAGGCTGTGCGCGGCCATACACTGGCCTGGCACTCGCAGGTTCCGGCATGGGTCAGTCAGGATGGAAAGAAGAATAACAAAGGATTCACAAAGCGGCAGCTGCTCGATATACTGAAAAACCATATCTTCAACGTGGTCGGCAACTACAAGGGCAGGATATGCGAGTGGGACGTATGCAACGAGGTTCTCGACGATGACCAGAGCATTGTGCGCACGGATCCTACCGCCTACAAGCTGCGTCCGTCCATCTGGGCGACCTATATAGGTGAGGAATTTATCGATTCAGCGTTCGTATGGGCGCATCAGGCCGACCCGCAGGCCAAGCTATACATCAACGAGTACGGTGCGGAGTTTATGGGCGGAACGAAGACCGAGGCCTATTACAACCTCGTGAAGCGCCTTAAAGCCTCAAACATCCCCATCGACGGCTGCGGCTTGCAGTGCCACCTCACGACGGGAGAACTGGACACCCTCAAGCTGGAGAAGAACATACGCCGTTACGCCGACATAGGCATGAACTGCATCATTACCGAGCTTGACATCGCTCTTGCCAACCCTTACGCCGCCGATGCGCTTGACATTCAGGCGAAGGAGTATGGCGCTGTCACGAGAGTGTTCCTGCGTAACGACAACTGTCCGTCCATGTTGGTGTGGGGAATATCGGACAATCACTCTTGGAGGCAGAACCAACCGCTGCTTTACAACAGCTCTCTGGAGCCGAAACCCGCCTATTACAACGTCCACGCACAGCTGAGACTGGCTGCGGAAAAGGCCACGGGAGTGAAGTCCGCCGCCGCTGACGGAGACGGGAAAAAGCTGATAGGGAAGACTTGCCTCAACGTTGCGGGACAGCGTGTTGCCGCTCCTCACGGCCTGATATTGGAGGTAGAGCGTTATTCTGACGGCTCTGTCAGGACGGTGAAGAAAGTGGTTGAATGACAGTGACATGACGGCCATTCCGTAAAAGGGTGCTGATTACATTGCAAACAGGTGCTGATTACTGTGTAAAAGAGGCCTGATTGCAATGTAATCAGCACCCTTTTGTTTTGCGGCATGATAGTAGGCACGGCATCCTGCCGTGTAATCGCCTTTTCTGTACGCTTTTGTTCGGCCTTGACATCATTGCCTGTTGCACGGCAAGATGCCGTGCCTACTGTCGTAACCGGCATCTTTTTGCGAAATGGCCGTTTATGTTTCGGCATGAAGGACGCACCAAGGTGCGTCCCTACCACTTCGGTTTGTAGTATATTTTGGTGGTGTTTCTATGTCGGTGGAGAACCCCGAAGGGGTGGAATATTACAGCACAGGGTGTCAACCCTGTGTTCAGATGGTGCGTCCGCAAGACGTATTGGAAACCCCGAAGCCGGCAGGCGAGGCGGCAGAAAGCCGCCGAGGGGTGATATATCCGTCGCACATAATGCGCCTCGGTATATTTGTTTGTGATGATTCCCTGTGTTTTTTATGTCACCCCTCGTCGCACTTTGTGTTCCTCGCCTGCCGGCTTCGGGGTTTCCGATACACTTTTTCCCGCTCAAATGATAACACAGGGTTTACACCCTGTGCTAAGTTGTGTCACCCCTTCGGGGTTCATCGCCTCCATTTTTTGTGGCGTTTATAGCGTTTGTGGATGGTGACGCCTTGTAGGGACGCACCTTGGTGCGTCCGAATCTGCCGCCGTTTTTTGCGTGATGAGGAAAAATAAGCCGCGGTACATTTGCGGGTTCAAGATGTTTTTTGTACTTTTGCATCACGTAAAACTTGTGACGTAAAATGTGTGATGATATGACAAACGTTTGTAAATATCGGAAAAAAGTTGTAATTTTGCGTCTGATACAAAACAACACAGCATGTATAACTTACTGTTAAGGGCAAGCCACTGGCTGTCAACCTATACATCTTGGTTCATAATCGCCGTGGCATTGCTTACCTATTTCGTGCCGGGCCTGTTCTCATGGGTGCATGGCACGACGCAATCCTGCATCCTTGGCTTCATAATGCTCACCATGGGGCTGACGCTTACGATGCAGGACATGAAGGTGCTTGCGGCGCGGCCGTGGGACATCCTCATCGGAACGTGCGCACAGTTCTCGCTCATGCCGCTCATAGCATGGTCTCTTACCGTGGGTGTCGGCTATCTTGGCGTCGCCATTCCGAAGCCGGTTATCGTCGGCATCATCCTTGTCGGCTGCTGTCCGGGCGGCGTGTCGAGCAACATAATGTCCTATCTCTGCCGCGGCGATGTGGCGTTTTCCGTGGGCATGACCACCGCTTCCACGCTTCTTGCGCCCGTGGTTACGCCGCTGCTTGTGCTTTGGCTGGCCGGCGAACAGGTGGAGGTGGACGCTCTCGGGATGTTCCTCAACATCCTTATCGTCACCCTTATGCCCGTCACCATAGGCTTCTTCGCAAACCTTTTCTATGGAGGAAACGCGCGTTTCAAGCGTGCCCAGGCCGTAATGCCGGCCTTCAGCGTGCTGGGTCTGGCGTGCATCGTGGGAGGAGTAATATCCGCCGTGCATGACAAACTGCTCAGTGAGGGCGTCGCTTTCTTCCTTATGGTGTTCGCCGTTGTGCTTGCCCACAACTCCCTCGGCTACCTTGCGGGGTACAGTGTGGGCAGGATGTTCCGCTTCTCCAAGGCCAAGAACAGGACTATCTCCATTGAAGTGGGGATGCAGAACGCCGGACTGGCCACGGTTCTCGCCTCCACTTTCTTTGCGGCGACGTGCCCCTTGGCCGTCATTCCGTGCGCATTGAGCTGTGCGTGGCACTCCATTTCCGGCACCATCCTTGCCACTTGGTTCAGGAACAGGGACGGGAAAGAACCGTCACAAGGCAACTGACAACTTATAATTCAGAACTAATAACCACATAACCAATGTCAGACTATATCGTTTCCGCACGCAAGTACCGCCCCATGACCTTTGACAGTGTCGTGGGACAGACTGCGCTTACCACCACGCTGAAGAACGCGGTGCAGTCGGGAAAGCTCGCCCACGCATACCTTTTCTGCGGTCCTCGCGGTGTGGGCAAGACCACCTGTGCGCGTATCTTCGCCAAAGTAATAAACTGCCTTAACCCCACTTCCACCGGCGATGCCTGCGGACAGTGCGAGAGTTGCCGCGCCTTTGAGGAGGGACGCTCGCTGAATATCTTTGAGCTTGACGCCGCATCCAACAACGGTGTGGAGCATATCAAGACGCTGATGGAGCAGACCCGCATCCCGCCGCAGACCGGACGGTACAAGGTTTTCATCATAGACGAGGTGCACATGCTGTCAACTGCGGCCTTCAACTCGTTCCTCAAGACGCTGGAAGAGCCGCCGGCACACGTCATTTTCATACTCGCGACCACGGAAAAGCATAAGATTCTGCCTACAATCATATCCCGCTGTCAGGTGTATGACTTCGAGCGCATGAGCGTGCAGGGCATTGTCTCCCACTTAAAGCACGTGGCGGAGAGCGAGGGTATCACCTACGAGGACGCCGCACTCAACGTGATTGCGGAGAAAGCGGATGGCGGTATGCGTGACGCCCTGTCCATATTCGACCAGGCCGCGTCCTTCTGTCAGGGCAACATAACCTACCAAAAGGTGATAGAAGACCTCAACGTGCTTGACGCGGACAACTATTTCAGCATTGTGGATTATTGTCTTGACAATAAGGTTGCGGAGGTAATGATGGCTCTTAACGGCATTCTTTCGCGCGGATTTGACGGCGGACAGGCGGTTAACGGGCTGGCTTCGCACATACGTAACGTGCTGATGGCGCTTGAACCGCAGACAACACAGCTGATAGAGGCCGGCGATGCACAGCGGCAGCGGTATGCGGAACAGGCGAAACGCTGCCGGCCCCAGTTCCTGTATAAGGCGCTGAAGCTGCTCAACCAGTGTGATGTCAACTACCGCATGAGCAGCAACAAGCGTCTGCTTGTGGAGCTGACGCTGATACAGGTGGCGCAGATTACGCAGGAGGACGGCGACGATGCCGCCGGTGGGCGTAGGCCCTGTAAACGCTTAAAATCACTGTTCAGGAAACTGATGGGGGAGATGGCTGCCGTTAACGCCGCTCCTTCCGCTCTCCCCAAGGGGGAGGGGCAGTCACAGGAAACCTCTGTTAACGGAAGTGCCGGCAGCGGAATGGTTGCAGAGCCGGTGCCGGCGTCATACGCCAATGCCGCCGCCGCGAAACCTGTTGACGGCGCTGCCGCCGCAAAGCCTTCGCGTCCGCACGTCAAGTTAGGCTCGATAGGCGCGTCGTTCAGCAGCATACTTGGTACGAACACTGTCACCCGTCAGGTGGAGGAGAAGATACCGCTTGGCGAAGCGGCCAACGAATCGGCGGCGTTCACCGAGGATGACGTGCGCAGGGAATGGCTGTCGATGTGCAACCGGATGATGCTGACCAAGCAGAACGCGCTTGCCAAGCGCATGATGAACGTGCAGCTGAAGATAACGGAGTTCCCGCACATTGACTGTATAGTGGAGAACACCATTCTGCAAAGTGACATTTCCGCCATATTCCGCCGCATAGAGGTGACGATGGCTAAGTGTCTGCACAACGGCAAGGTCACCATGACGCTGCGTCTTGCTGACCCGAAGGAGGTGGTGCGCAGGTTGTCGCCGCATGATTTCCTGCAAAAGCTGATAGAGACGAACCCTGCTTTCGCCGCCATGCAGAAGGAACTGAAACTGGAGGTGGAGTAGGGGGCTTCGCAAACAGGTGCTGATTACACTGCAAACAGGTGCTGATTGCACAACGAAAGGGTGCTGATTACATTGTAATCAGCACCCTTTTACATTGGTATTGCTAATGCCTTGAATAGCAACGTCTTGTAGGGACGTACCTTGGTGCGTCCGATTCGTCTCGCATACCCGCACCGGCGGACGCACCAAGGTGCGTCCCTACAACGTGCTTTTATAGTTATTGTGGCAGTAAGATGACTGTGTTTGCAGGTTAATTGCCATTCTTCATCGGCGGGCTGAAAGCCTGTTTTTATTGTATTTCACTCGTTATTCCAAATGTCGGATGAACCGAAAAAAAAGCCGATAACACGGCATTATACCGTGCTATCGGCTTGTATGTATTGTAAGGACTATATCGTAGTCTTGTTTTCCAGCCGTTGTGCGGCCATCAACTCGTACTTGGTGCCCGGCCGGCCGTAGTTGGCGTAGGGATAGATGGATATACCTCCGCGTGGCAGGAAGATGCCCGTGACCTCTATGTACTTGGGGTTCATGAGTTTTATGAGGTCCTTCATGATGATGTTCACGCAGTCCTCATGAAACGCCCCGTGGTTGCGGAAAGAGAAAAGGTATAGTTTCAGGCTCTTGCTCTCCACCATCTTGCTGTCGGGCAGGTATGAGATTTTAATCTCGGCGAAGTCCGGCTGTCCGGTAATAGGGCACAGGGAGGTGAACTCCGGGCAGTTGAACTGTACCCAGTAGTCATTCTCCGGGTGCTTGTTCTCAAAGGTCTCAAGCACCTCCGGAGCGTAGTCGCTGCGGTATTCCGTCTTCTTTCCGAGGAGTGTCAACCCCTCGTCTGTGCGCTCTGTCATGCCTGTTCCTCTCTGTCGTCAATGTTGTCGCCGTTTGTCGGCTTGAGAACCTCCTCGAAGTTGGTGATGCCTGCATCGACAAGGATGTCGTACCACTGTATGAGTTTCTTGATGTCGCTGTTGTGAACACGGTCGCGGTCGAAGTTAGGGAAGAACTTTGCCGTGTATTCTTGCAGCTCCGTGGCTGATGCCTTGCGCCAGTTGAGGCTGGATTTCTTTCCTTCCTCCATGTCGCGGAGTGCTATCATGACGTTCATCAGTGGCTGGTCTTCCTCATCTGTGTACATGGCTATGTCAGCGAGTGATGTCACCCTGTCGCTGGCAAATGCCGGCATACGCTTGTGTGAGCCGTCGAGTGCCTCGACAATGAGGCTCATTTTGGCGCGTGAGACGAGTTTGTAGAGTCCTGGTTTGCCGGAGATGGCAAGAATTGTTTTCTGCATTTTCTTTTATGTTTTTTGTTTTTTATAATAATGTAAGGTCTTTCAGTCTTTGCTGTCGGCAGGCTTTCGTGGTTCGCCGAGCGCCGAGAGCAGTTCTTTTATCTGCCTGTCGAGGTTGGCGGTGCCGTCGTTTAGTATGATGTGGTCGGCTCTGCGGGCTACGGTTTCTTGGTCAGCCTGCTTTTCAAGCCATTCCCTTGCCATGTCGTATGTGATGTTGTCGCGCTGCATTATGCGGCGTATTCTTGTCTCGGCGGGTGCCGTTACGGCTATCACCTTATCCACATACTGTTCGAGATGGGCTTCATATAGTATCGCGCTTTCCATCCACCGCATTCCGGAGCGGTAGAAGTCTTCCATCACCGCGGGGTGTACTATGGCGTTGACGCGTTGCTTGTTCTCCTCCGAGGCGAGCAGGTATTTCGCTATGACGGGCTTGTTCAGCGTTCCGTCGGGGCGGTATGCTTCGCTTCCTAACAGCGTTGTCAGTGCCTTTTTCAGTGCTGGCGAGGTGTGAAGCAGGTGCTTGGCTCTTGTGTCGCAGTCGTAAATGCGTATTCCGTAGCCTTCAAGTTTCTTGCAGACGTATGACTTTCCCGCCCCTATTCCGCCTGTTATGCAGTAGCGCATGGATTGCATAGGTGTTTTATTTGTTTGTCTCTATCAGATAATCGACTGTTGGCTGTTTCAGGAACGCTTTTACAATGCCGCGCGGTTGTGAGGTTATTTTCAGGCGTATTTTCTCCGATTGGTCGGCGGGAAGCTCGTTGTAGTCCGCAATGACGTTGAAAAGCTCCGGTTTCACGGCGTTGCTGTTTCGCACTCCTACCGCCACTCTTACATCGACATGAGCGGGAAAGGTCTTCAATGATATTCCTTTTGGCACGTTGGAGGTCTTGATCGGCACTCTGACAGTCATCTCGGTAAGCTGGTCTGTGATGATGCTGATGCTGGCTTCTTCCGTTTCCAGCTTGGCTCCCTTGATGTGTTGCAAGGCTACTGTGCGTGTGACAGACTCGGTAATGTCCTCCATGCTTATGACATCCGTCAGCGCCGCGTTTATCGTGTCGAGCGCTTCTGTGGCGGCCAGTACGGTGACTGTGTCAGGAGTGACGGTGCAGCGGCTGATATAGTAGTTTGGCTTTGTCGATATGTTGCCGTTTATTTGTACCGGTATCCGCTTCTTGCTGCCGCGGCAGAAGTAGAAGTCCCAATGCTCAGCCTTTACCGACAGTATGGTGGTTGACTCATTCAGGCGCGGCTTGATGATTTTCTGTATCTCGGAAGGTGTAACGGAACCTTTGCTTTGTGACTTGGTGTAGAGCAGAAATGAGAGGCGTATTGGCCTGATGTCTTCGTTGACCGTGTACTTGAACAGGTTGAAGCCCTTGTCTTTCAGCGTCACTCTGATACTGTCGGGCAGCCCCTCCGTTATGACGATGTTTTGCGGAACGTCAACGATTTCTACCGGAACCTTCACTTCTTTCTCGTAAGTCTCGTTGAGAGATGACAGAAACCAGAATGCTGCACTGACCGACAGGAAAAACAGAAAAACCAAGAACTCCTTGTTCAGAAGTTTGAACAAGAGGTTCTTGGCGTCGTTGTATTTATGCTGCCAGTGCAGAGTATCCATACAAAGTCAGTGTGCTGGTTGTGCGCAAGGCAAGTCTTTATTTCTGCAACTGTGATGCCGCGTCGGCGAAAACGTAGTTGCGGTCCACGGTGATGGTTACTCCTTTCGCCACTTCCACCTCAAGAGCGTTCTGCTCAAGGATGACACGGCGGACGGTACCGTACATGCCTCCGGCGGTGATTATCTTGTCTCCTTCTTTTAGTGAGTTCTGGAAATTCTTTATTTCCTTTTGCTTTTTCTGCTGCGGGCGAATCATAAAGAAGTACATGATGGCGAAGATCGCAATCATCATGATAATCATTGAGTAGCCGCCACCGGCTGCGCCTTGTGCGGCAAGAATCATGTTTGTTGTCATGTCGGTTGGTTATTATTCTTTGTTTTGTTATTGTTTTCTTTCCGGAATCTGCTTGAACATCTTGCCATTCTTGATTAGATGTCGCGCGATAGTGTCGAGCATGCCGTTGATATAGCCTCCGCTGCGTGGCGTGGAGTACAGTTTCGCCAGATCGACATATTCGTTTATTGTCACGTTGACGGGTATGTTGGGGAACGTGAGCATCTCGGCAATGGCGATTTGCATTACCACAACATCCATGTAAGCCAGCCGCGAGAAGTCCCAGTTGCGGCTTGCCTCTGTCATGTAACGCTGGTATTGCTCGGCGTTGAGTATGGTTGCGCGGAACAGTTTCCTCGCGTATTCCTTGTCTTCCTCGTCTGTATATTCGTGCAACAGTTCCTGCTTGGTGTTTGTCTTGGGGTCAAACCTCTTGATGGTCTTTAATACAAACGTATCGACAACCCCCTTGTCGTCGTTCCAGTACAGGCTGACTTCTTCAAGGATACCGTCCAACTCCTCGTTGTTCTGTATGAACAGTTTGTATAGTTTGCGCCATACTTCGCGGTGAGCCTCATAGTCATCGTCGTCAGATTCCATGAAATCCCGGTATGCTTCGCTCTGTTCCATTTGCAGATACAGTTTCTTCACAAACTCCGTCCGGTCTTCCCAAATGTCTTTCTGTTCCTCGGCGAAGGTCCTGAGCATACGGTTTTCCTCAAGTTGCACGGCGAACTTGTTGAACGAAAACTTTGAAGATGGTATTTGCGTGCCTTCACGTTCCGCTTTGGCGGAGGCTATATCCACGTGCTTTCTTGCCATACGCGTGACGGCGACGATAAGCAGCAGCAAGCTGTTGTATAGGTGGTATGCCTTTGAAAGAGAGAATAAGAGTTCCTTTTCGGCACTGTCTATGTTGTGGTTGCCGTTCTGAAAATAAGCGTAGGTTAACTGAACAACCTTGATACGTATAAGTTCCCTGTTAATCATGTTAGTTGTTTTGTTGTTTGGCGTATTGGTCGCTTTCCGGCATTCAGGAAGGGGTAAAGAACCGAACAACCAATAATGTCAGAGAGCGCTGTGCCCGATTACATAAGTAATAGCATCTGCAAAGTTAGCTAAAAAAGGGTGAATGACAAAGGGGAAACGGTGTTTTTACTACTTTTTTGTACTATTTTACGGCAAAACTTTGTGTATGTCAAGAAAAAGACGTACCTTTGCACTCGCTTTTGAAGTATGTCTTCGGAAAACGAAGCCGTGCTTCAGTGTGATGGCGAATTAAGCAACCGCAATTTAATCAACAAACTTAATTTAGAGTAACACAAATGTTAGAAATCAATCTTTCAGGCAAGAAGCGTGTCGAAACCGGCAAGAAGGCTTCCAAGATGATGCGTAAGGAAGGTCTCGTACCTTGTAATCTGTATGGTGAGAAGAGGGGAGAGAACGGGCTTCCGGAGGCTCTTGCCTTCTCAATTCCTTTCTCAGAGCTTCGCAAGGCAATCTACACGCCGAACGTTTACGTGGTGAACCTTGACGTAGAGGGCGAGAAGCACACTGCCGTAATAAGGGAAATCCAGTTTGAACCGGTAACAGACGCAGTGTTGCACGTTGACTTTTACGAGGTGACTCCGGAGAAGCCGATTGTTGTAGGCATACCAGTTCAGCTCAACGGACTTGCAGCCGGTGTGCGTCTCGGTGGACGTATGAGCCTCTCTGTGCGCCAGCTTAAGGTGAAAGCTCCTTACACTCAGATTCCGGAGAAGCTGATGATCGACGTTACAAGCCTTGAGATCGGCAAGAGCATCAAGGTCGGCAGCCTTTCATTCGAGGGTCTCGAGCTCGTTACTCCGGCTGAGGTCGTAGTATGCTCGGTTAAGATGACACGTGCGGCTCAGGCTGCCGCAGCTGCTGCAAGCAAGTAATATTGCCGCGGCTTGCCATGAGGCAAAAGTGAAATAGGGGCGTCCTTGATATTCAAGGGTGCCCTTTTTGCTTGCAATCCCATTCTTTTTGTCTTACCTATTATATTATATAAGTATCGATGGAGAAGTATTTGATAGTCGGACTGGGCAATCCCGGCGCGGAATATCACGAGACAAGGCACAACGCCGGATGGATGGCCGTTGACGCTTTCGCAAAGGAACAGGGCGTGACTTTTGCTGACAAACGCTACGGATTTGTCGCGGAGACAAGCGTGAAGGGAAGGAAACTCTTTCTGCTCAAGCCCACCACATACATGAATCTCAGTGGCAACGCCGTGCGTTATTGGCTTGAAAAGGAGAACATCCCGACCGAGAACCTGCTCGTCATAGTTGACGACCTTGCCCTTCCGCTCGGAAAGATGCGCCTGAAAGGCAGTGGCAGCAACGGCGGACACAACGGGTTGGGGCACATACAGCAGCTGATAGGTCAGAAATACGCACGCCTGCGTATGGGCATCGGGGCGGAATTTCAGAAAGGCGGACAGGTGGATTGGGTGCTTGGCAAGTTCTCTGACGAAGACAAGGCCACACTGGCGCCGCTTATGGAGACGGCCTGCGAGATGATAAAGTCGTTCGTGCTGGCCGGCATTGACATAACGATGAACCGCTACAACAAGAAATAGTAACAGCAAAAACGTTGCGGAATGATGGAAGAGAAAACTTTGAAATATCAGGAGAGCGCACGTCTTGACAAGTGGCTGTGGGCCGCACGCATATTCAAGACACGCTCCATGGCCGCCGACGCGTGCAAGAACGGCCGTGTGACGGTGAACGGCGCCAATGCCAAACCCTCGCGGACGGTGAAGGCGGGGGAGACCGTTCATGTGAAGAAACCTCCCGTGACATACTCCTTCAAGATACTGAACGCCATAGAGACGAGGGTGGGGGCGAAGCTGATACCGCAGGTGTATGAGAACGTCACCGACCCGAAGCAGTACGAACTGCTTGAAATGTCACGCATCAGCGGTTTCATCGACCGTGCCCGCGGTACCGGCCGTCCTACCAAGAAAGACCGCCGCGCGATGGAATCGTTTGTTGAGCCCGCCCTCTTCGGATGGGATGACGATGATGACTGGGACGATGACGACGAGTAAGGCGTTCGCTTTGTCCGTTCGATGCTGATGCCGGCCTGATGGATTTGTACTGCTGTTGTTCCGCCTGAATATCCGCCCGCAACCCGTGCGCTTGCCGTCTCCGTCGTAAAAGGGGGCTGATTACCCTGCAAACAGGTGCTGATTATATTGTAAACAGGCCTCTTTTGCTGGGTAATCAGCACCCTTTTGTTTTGCATTGGAAAGTGGATGGATGATTGTTCGTTTGTAGAGGCGGTGTATGATATAATACACTCTGGCAGGTAGCAACGGTTGTGAGACGATGAGATTCATCGTCTCTACGTCTGCGCTTGGAAAAGTTTTTAAGTGAAAGAATAAAACAAAACGCGTATGCTGGCATCGTATGCACGGCATCTTGCCGTGCATACGCCACATTACCTCTATAAGTTTGTTGTAAGACAAGATGCTGTGCCTACATCCTTCCCTGTATTGTAGAGACGATGAATCTCATCGTCTCAATAGGAAATGTGGTATGGTGTGGTTATGTAAAATGCCTTCTTTCCGGTCAAAAGAAAGTTTTTTACGGTTTTCTTTGATTTATTCAGAAATTCTTTTTAACTTTGTCACCGGTTTCAACCGTCAGCCTTTGCCATAACGGTATGACTGTGCGGGGTGAAACCATACATACTAATCAAGCGTCACTAACGCTTTGTCTGTGTAAACTTTGAACGTAGGAAATTCAAAAATTTGAAACACGGGACGGAGTAAATGGTGAATGCTGGCGGATATGACATTATGTTATCCGGAGTGTGCAGAGGGTAGCCATCATTATGCCCTCCTGCACGCTTTTCGGGTACGTGTATCATATCAACGTGGGCATACATCTTCTCGTTTTGTTTCAAAGGTTTCCTACGACCTAAAGTTTAGAGCGAGTTGAGGTGTGAGCCCACGTTCTTTTTGTTATGTATATCAGCAATTCTTGCATCGGAAAATAAACAGAAGTCTTGTATGGGATCGGCAAGGCGCAATTATTTTTTATGATTATGAGGACACTATTTCTATTGGTTGTTGCCGCTATGGTAAGCGTCATTCCTCTCATATACTCTTGTGATAAAAAGAACAATCCATCAAACCATTTTTTGTATGTTATAGAAGAAAATGGTTTGTATGGTTACATCGACTCTATTGGAAATAGGCAAATTGAACCACAATATCTTTATGCTCAATTATTTACTGATGATAGAGCTTTGGTTGTAGTAGATACAATATACTCTGAGCGTGTTGATTCCGTATCTTTTAAAATATATGGGGAAAATATAGAGAAAGAACCTTGCCTAATAGCTAGATATGGATATATTGATACGCATGGCAAGTTTGTCATATCTCCGAATCTATACACATCTTTCTTTATAAAGAAAGAAGAAGTTGGAAAATTGAATTTCAAACTTATTGGATGGTTTGCAAAATTGGCTTTCAGTTCCAAACGAGCATTGTGTCAAGATTCATTAACTTGGAAATATGGATATATTGACGAAGAAGGTAATTCTGTTATTCCTGCGATTTACGAAAGTGGAAGACCATTTTTCCAAGGGCGCGCTGTTGTCTTAAAACAGACGTCCAAATCGATTGGTCCGAACAAAATGAAAGGGCAATATGGAATTATTGATGTAAACAACAAAATTATTGCAAAGTTTGAATATTACAATATAACAAATTATTCTTCAGGTCGTACAATTGCAAGAAAGTGGGAAGAAATAAAGAACGAAGATTCACAAAAAATGCTAGTAAAAAACGAAGATGGAGAATACGATATAGAGCAACTTTGTCTTAATGGTGGTTGGTATGATATTACACTAATGCTGGATAGAAAGGGTAACGTAGTAGACTCTCTTGACAGTAATAGAACATATTTTGGTTTTTCGGATGGTATATGTATTGCAAGTAATACATGGTTAAGAATGATAAATCATGTAGATTGCTATGAATTCATTGACACTTTAGGAAATACTATTAAATTTATGGATGGAATATCAGAGGAACAAGCAAACGAACTATTCAGATCGGGACAAATATTTAGTGTAGTTCCTGACGATGCTATCATAATGGACTGCAATCGATTTGTTGACGGTTTAGCAGGTATAACCATGAATAATGAAGTTTGGGTGTTTGTTGATAAACATTTGCTGATTCATGGTAAAGGAATGGAGGACACATATGATTTCATTGGTACATTCTCAAACAAGTTGGCGCCAGTGAAAAAGGATGGAAAGTGGGGATATGTAAATGCAGCCTTAAGAAAAATTATTCCATGCAAATACGATTCTTGCGATGTAAATGTTGGCTTTTTGGGAAAAGTATATAATTTCCAAGGTGATAGCACCATCTCGATGTACATTAACCGTAAAGACAGCATTGTATGGTCATATTGCGAAAGTTCAGGCTATAATAATAACTACGACAATAGATATAGCAAGAAAAATGTAACAGAATATGGTAAATGGGTTTATCAAGAACCAAACAACAAAAATACAATAATTTATTTAATAGTATCTGGCGCTATTATAGTGGTAATCAGTTTTATAACAATAATCATTAGAAGAAAGGGAAAATAAGCCATGAAAAATATGGAATTGTTTAAGCGTTTCATCGGGAGTGCCATTGACAAGACTTTAATTGTCATCATATATTCCCTATTTATGACGTTTGTTGTCTATACGCCTTTTACCTTTCCAGGTGAGGCCGGAAAATTTATTTATACGCTAACTGTTCCGACATCAGATTATCAATATATAGATGCCGGTAGTCAAGCACGTAAATATAGAAATGACGTTAATTCTGCTAGTGGCGTAAGTGAATACTACAAGTATAGAGAACTACAAGACTCTGAGTACCTGACATCTAATACGATGAGTCTTGACTTGACATTTACATTGACTTTTATTTTTATAAATTTCATATATTTCTTAGCCAGCGAGTTGCTATTTAAGGCACCATTAGGAAAAGCTTTGTTCAAATACAAATTATATGATGAAGAAGGAAACGAAGCTGACAAATCAACTATCTGGAAAAGAAATATTATTTTTGCCAGCATTTTGCTTTTGGCTGTTGGTATAAGATTCGTTTTAGGGATAAGTTATATAGATGCAATTCTATTTTTCTTCTTGATATTTGACGCATCTGTGTTTTCTAAGAAAAAAAATCTATTAGACAAATTGTCTAAATTAACATTGCAGAGGAAGGATAGCAGTGCAATCCCACATGAAACATTAAAGGTTATAGACCAAAACATTATTGAAAAGGAATATCGTGATGTAGTACCTACGGATACGTCTCGTTATATGCCCCAAAACTTATTATCAATGGAGGAGAAAATAATTCCGAATAACGACAGCGATTCAAAAAGTAACACTTACGAAATCATAGATAATAATAAAGTGAATGATGATGGTGCAATGTATTCAAATTTAGTCACGGCAGATGAAAGTGACAAACCAGAATCAAAAGTTGAGATAGAAGGAGAATTTAGTGACGATAACAGCCTTCTAAATACTGATGAAAAGGCAACCGTAGAGAATAATGACATTACTACAAAAGATGTTTCCCCTAACCTTTTATCTGCTAAAAGCAAAAGGAGTAGAGTAAAATTAATAAGTATAATAATTTTGTCTCTTTGCTCTGTTGGTTGTGTCTATACATATATCGATTATCTGTATGGCATTAGAGCCCTTGATTTGGTCTTTGGCTATGCTGCTGATGGCGAATATATTATGAGAACTAGGCCACAGAACGGACAGTGTTATACCAAGAACAGTGAGCGTATAGCTACTATTCGTGGGCAGGATGGTGAGACCTATTATGATAAAGAAAGAGTGACAACTACAAATGGCACAAAGTTAGGAACAGACAGTACTGGTGCAGATTGGTTAAAAAAGGACTTAGGACCAATTCCAGTAGGTGACAAAATCTCTTCATATGAAATTTATGGAACAAGATCATATGTAGTTGGATATAACACATACAGAAGTGAATATTATTATAATGTACCACAATATCGAGTATATCGAGATTATTGGGGGGATTTACAACGTGAGTTCACTGGCTACAAGAGAAAAGTTGGATACGAGCCATATTATGAACCTGTATATCAAAGATATAATTATTCAAGATGCTTTAGTACATATGATATTGAAGAGTTTTTCTCTGTTTTCTCTAAGGATGAAGATGTATATAAGAAATTGCTTGACAATGTTGTAGGACAGTTGGAAAATACCTATGGCCTTACTTATGAAGAGGATTCCATAAAAGGGCATCGCGCTATTGTCTATGACACACATGATGAAATTCCTATGCGAAGAGTTGTATTTTGTGCAAACAAAAGAATGTATATATTGGAAACCAAGTCTACACATGACTTATTTCAGTTGTCATATGGCTATTGTTCCAATCTTGATTTAAGTCCCAAATATAAAATTAAGACAGGTTGGAAGGATTACGTTATGATACCATTGGTAAGTTTTCTACTAATCTCTTTCATAATTTCTGTAATTTATTTAGGACGAAAAACGATAAAGAATTCAAGTGCAAAGAAACTAGCAATGTTTAATATCTTGTTGCTAATTCTTAGTATGATTGGCATATGCTTTTGTATAAAAGCAGAGTATATGACATATCCAGCGGTTAATCCTGGAATTACATCAATGCTTACTATTTCTATGTTTACGAATGCTCTTGCTATTTCTTGGTTATTTTACAAAGCAAGAGCTCCTTACTCTGTAGATTATGCCGTGCCTCAATGGATGAAACAATTTGTATATGATAAATTCGCAAAGGAAAAAAGTCGGCGTCTGTTTTTATCCTTTGTGCTATATCCAGTCATTATATGTATAGCTACGCCATTATGCCTATATGGATTAATTTATGCTGTTGCAATTATTTTGTTAATAAAGTTAACAATGTACTTTAAGCGATGGTCAGAATGGCTTGATGCTGACAATACAAACAAATAAGTTTATGAAAAATAAATTATTATTATTATTTACTTTTTTCTTCGTATTTAATTGTTCACTACTATTAGCACAAGAAAGTAACGAATATGACATAGAGGGCAAATTAAGTATAACAATTCCTACTACCTATGAGATACAGAAAGAGTCTCAGTATAGTAGAAAAAGCAATATTGAGTATATCAATACGTTTGTTAAGAACAATGGAGAAATTTTTGTTGAATCTACAACATCAGAAAAACATTTCGTTTTTCAACAAAAAGGTCTTAACAAACATGATAAATCTGCTTTTGAACAATATTCTAGAATAGTCATCGACTATTATAAAGATTCTGAGTTACCTGAGTATGGGCAAGAGATAGATGTAGATGATTCGTATTTCAAATCTGCTATTAACCAATTAGACTCAGGGCTGACAACTCAAGGAATGAGTGTTGAAAAGGTAATTGATTATGGTGTTGTCTCAATAAATGGTTTTCCTGCAACAAAAATAGAGTATATTCGTTCAGGCTTCAATAGTGCTCCATCTGTGCATTGCTCTTTATATGAAATATTTAACAAAGAAGAAGAAATTGTAATAAACCTGTCTTATAGAATTAAAGAGGGAGACAAATGGAAAGATGTGGAAAATTCTGTCGTAAACTCTCTCAGATTTAAGGACAAGCATATTTTCTCAACTAAAGAAATATACGACAACCAAAAGATTCCTCTTACAAATAGTGAGGAAAATGAGTTTAGAAAAACTTCATATTCTTATTTGGTACTCATTGTAGGTCTCTTATTATATATAGTTGTTAGACATAAAAATAGTAAAAGGAAATTGTAAATTAATCAATGGACTTTTCTCTAATATTTCTTTCTCTGCTGTGAAGGGTACGAGTCGCTTACAGAATGTGTTTGGCATTCCTTATGACAGTGACAACGCATGATGGTGTGACCAATCTTTTTTATTTAACTACTTCCATAGAGGCTCGTTTTCCCAGTCAGCAGGAAATCCCATCGCAGTGACATCAACATTGGGGTGAGACTGTAATAATGATTTTAGTTGCTGTTTGAAATCATTGTTGGGATGAATTTGATCATGAAGATAGGCCAGACAGCATAGTTGGGCATACAATTTGGTTCGTTCTATGCCAGAACATTCGACCCATATACCGTTTAGTTTCTGTGGTAATTGTGGTTTTAGTGGGAACTTACGATTCCAAATACGAGAATGGTGTGCAATGCAATTTCGCAAAACGGCAATACATTTAATCCAGCTTTCCAAATATAAATGTTGTGGCAGGTTAAACTCTTGTGATATAATCTTTTTTATATGTTTATCTCTGAAATTCTCAAATAGTTTGGAGAGGGTGCCGAAAGATACAACTTCTAAAGTTTTCCATACCGGTGGGAATTGTGGTGCTGTATATTTTGCGAAATGTTCACTTATAAAATCTTCTTTTGATCTTTTTATCTCTTTACCGATATGAGATAAATTTTCATTAAACAATGTCTGATTATTCGATAAATGTTCGTCCATAAACCAAAATGCGCCATATTTCATTGACAAATGGTGTATGACTTTGGAACGTAATGCTATTTCAACACTTTGAACTGCGGTAAATAACAATATTCTAAGCTGTTTGTCAAAATAGTATAAATCAATGGCATTTTCAAATAAACTTTTGGGCTTAAATATGTGAGAGGCTTTATCAGCTTCCATCGGACGCATATAATTAGCCAAACGGAAGTAGCTTATGATTTTTAATTGGTGTAGGGCTTCATTTCCATTTTTAATAATTAGCCCCCGCCCTTTCAGCATTTGAAGAATTTTGGGAAAATCCAACGGTTGTTTTGTGTAATACATAGTGTATAAAAAGCAAAAGTTCCGCCCTGGTACGCATTGCGAAAAGCAAAGAAGCGTGGCGGAATTTGTTGCTGCAAAGGTAACGTTTTTATTTCAATCTGGCAAGTTTTTCTGCAAGAAATAGCAGAGGAATGCTATGTTTTGCAGTTCGTATTAGATTATCTTAATAAAAATCTATGATTTTTCACCATGTGCAATGGATGAAAATATTTTATATTAGGATGTTTTTGTTTTTTCATGGCAATGACGAAAATATGACGGTGTGCCAGATTTCATGCCGCTATACATATCTCTATACAGATAAATATTGTATTTATTTGATTCGTTTATTATCTTTGCATAGCATTTGATATTGATGAGGCTAAATACACATTCTATATAATATAAACACCTATACATTCAATAATGGATGTATAGGTGCTTGTGAAATGTATTACTGCTGTGTATAAAAACTCTGTACGGAGTTTGGCTGC
Source organism: Prevotella sp. (assembly GCA_017623655.1). GTDB lineage: Bacteria > Bacteroidota > Bacteroidia > Bacteroidales > Bacteroidaceae > Prevotella. Next base: position 240,144 of record JAGAON010000008.1, on the reverse strand, counting down.
TGGTGTTAATAAAAACTTTTTAGCATGGACGTGTCTTCGGCAGGTTGAAGACGTCCTGCACTTCCTTCATCGCTTCCGGTGTCATGCCGTCAGGCTCGCTGCCCATGTTCTTGGCGCACATATATATGTTTGCGGCCTTGCATAGGACGTCGGTCTGGTCGAAGGCGTCCATGATGTCCTGACCTACCGCTACGGTGCCGTGTTTCTCCCACAATACTACGTCGTGCTTCTTGATCTGTTCCAGAGTGTCTTTCGCCAGCTCTACGGATGAGGGCAGGCCGTAAGGCACGATGCCTATGCCGAGGGGAGCGAAGGCGAGGGTTTCCGGTATCATGGACCACAGCACGCGTGTCATTTCGTCACCGCGGAGGAAGCGTTGTATGTGTGACATGGCAACGAGTTCTATCGGGTGTGTGTGCAGGGTGGCTTTGTAGCATGAGCCGGTTTCGAGCAGATAGTTCTGCAAGGCGAGGTGTGTCGGCAGTTCGGATGTGGGCATTACCGGTTCGTCGGCAATGATTTCGTAGCTTGCGCAGTCGTCGCAGATACGCACGATGGAGCCGTTCTGCATTGGCCAACGTGCGAGGTCGCGCATACGTTTGCCTGTGCCCTTGCAGTAGAAGTACTTTCCTTTAAGTTGCGGCAGTGTCATTCCTATCTGTTTCACGGGTGCTATTGCGGGCATGGCCTTGCATTCGTCGTCCATGAACTCGGTTACATTGACGGTGATGTTGCCGCCATTACGCTCTGCCCAGCCCTTTTGCCAAAGGTAACCGGTGACTTCTGCTATCTGGTTTACAACGGCCTCTAATCCGGGACGGCCTTCCAATATACTTTTCATGATGTTTGTTTTTATTGTTTGTTGAATGTTGTTGTTAAGTGATTAGCCTATCAGTTGTGGCAGGAAACTTGACACGATGAGTACTATTAGTCCCACTACGAGTACTATGATGGTGCTCTTTGAGCAGCCTTTCCACTCCTTTAACAGTATGCCCCATACGTTTGAGAATGTGACGTTGAGTGCCATGAGGATGCAGAAGGAGAATGTCAGCAGGTCGGGTGAGCTTTGAAGGAAGCCTTGTCCCAAGGACAATCCGAAGAACTGGCTGTACCATAGTCCTCCGGCGAGGGCGCAGAAGATGAGGTTGTTGCCCCATACGCTGCCGTTGGCGTAGTCACCCCATGTCTTGTTCTTTTGGTTCTGGTAGAAGCAATAGATGGCGTTTGTCACGAAACCGCCGAGCGTTACAAGCAGTATGGCCGGCAGAGCCTTGAACATCGGGTCAGTGTCGGCAAAGTTGATGTCTTCTCCGAAGGCGAGGCCTACGTTGAAACAGCCGCTCATAAAGCCGGCAAGCAGTGCAATGGCAAGGCCTTTGGGGAAGTTAAAGTCTTTCACTGCCTCTTTCTTTTCTTCCTCTGACAGGGAAGCACTCTTCATTGAGCCCGCCACGCCGATGATGGCAATGCCGATGAGGGTGACTATGACGCCGATGATGACTGCGGCTGTAAGTCTTTCGAGTGCGTTCTGCTCAGGGAAGAATACGTTGAGCAGAACCGGCCCCATGATGGTTCCCAAGCCTGCGCAGGTGCCGAGGGCTATTGACTGTCCGAGTGCGACACCGAGGTAACGCATGGACAGGCCGAACGTCAAACCGCCTACTCCCCACAGTACTCCGAAGAATAATGTCATGAGTACGTTGAATGAATTGGCGCCGGCATATAGCCCGCAGAGTGATTCGCCCTCCGGTATTGCGAGCATGGCACCTGACAGCGGGAAGATAAGCCATGCGAAAACGCCTTGGATAATCCAGTAACTTTCCCAAGACCAGCTTTTTATCTTGTTGATGGGGACATAGCAACTGGATTGGCAGAATGCGCCGATGGCGATGATAAGTAGTCCGATAATGATTTCCATTGTCTTTTTGTTGGTGTGTTATGGCATGCTGGCTTATTGGCAGAATGCCCAGAATAACATAAGTTCTATATACTCCGGAGACCCGGAGTATATAGAACATTCGTATTCACTTGATGTAAGATTAACGCTTGGATGTAACGTCTGCCACGTACTTGTCGATGTCAGCGATGAACTCCTGACCTACCGGTACGTTGTTGCGGACGCAGAACTCGTCATATACTGCCTGCCAAGGCATTGCCTTCTGCTCCTCGATGATGGCGAGAACCTTGTAGCCTTCGCCAGCCAACTCAAGCTTGCTGATGGCCTCACGTGGCTCAAGAAGAGCGCGGAGCATGCACTTCTGTGCTGCGCGTGAACCGATAACGTAAGCGCCGATGCGGTTGATTGAGCCGTCGAAGAAGTCGAGTCCGTAGTGAACGCGGTCGAGTGCGCCGGCACGTACAATCTCAAAGAACAGCTCCTGTGTAGGATCGTCCATGATGGTAACGTGGTCTGAGTCCCAGCGTACAGGGCGTGATACGTGCAGCATCAACTCTTTGAGGAAAGGAAGAACGGCAGATACCTTGTCCGCAGGAGACTCTGTCGGGTGGTAGTGGCCGGTGTCTATGGTCAGAAGCTTGTCGTTCTGTGCAGCGTATGCCGTGTAGAAGTCGTGTGAGCCGACGGTGAATGACTCAAGGCCGATACCGAATACCTTGCCCTCGATGCAGTCTTTCATCATTGGCTGCTTCTTCTCGAATACTTCATCGAGAGACTTTTTCAGCGTGTTGCGGTAGAGAGCGTGGTTTACAGACACGTCCTTGCATCCGTCATGTACCCAAAGGTTCATGATACATGGGTCGTTCTGTGCCTCACCCATGGCGTTCGCAATGTCACGGCAGCGCTTTGTATGCTCCACCCAGAACTTGCGTATGCTCTCGTCTGGGTTTGCGAGTGAGAGGCTTCCGGATTTCGGATGTGAGAAGCTTGATGAGTTGAAGTCGAGCAATGTGTTGTTCTCCTTTGCCCAGTCAATCCAAGACTGGAAGTACTCTACCGTCACTTCATCGCGGTCAACCACCTTACCCTTGAAGTCACCGTAGATTTCATGGAGGTTAAGACGGTGGTTACCCGGGATAAGGCTCTTTGCTTTCAGGATGTCCTGACGCAGTTCGTCTATGTTGCGTGCGGCTCCCGGGAAGTCGCCTGTGGACTGGATGCCGCCGGACATGGCGCCGGCCTGCACCTCAAAACCTTTCACGTCGTCAGCCTGCCAGCAGTGGAGCGAGAGGTGGAAGTCTTGCAATTGCTTCAAAACGGCTTCGGTATCGACACCGATTTCCGCATAACGTTCTTTGGCTACTTCATAAGCCTTTGAGATAAGTTCTGCTTTCATTGTCTTAGTTAGTTTTGTTTTTAGTGTATGATTATTTTTCTTTTCTGTTTCTTGTTTATCCTTTCTTCGCCACTATATCGAGGAATTTCTTGTATGCCACATCCCATTCCTCCTTGTCTTTCGGTGTAAATTTCTTCAGCTCCAAGCTGTTGGCTATGACGCGACGCATATCCCATAGGTCTGCAACTTCGCCCGCAGCCTTCGCCTGTACCATGATGTTTCCGAGCGCAGTACCCTCCTGAGGACCTGCAAGCACTTCCACTCCGAGTGAGTTTGAGGTAAATTGGTTCAGGTCATTGTTAAGTGAACCGCCGCCGATTATGTGCAGTACGTTTATCGGGAACGATGCCATCTCCGTGAGATAGCCGAACACCTGACGGTAGCGCAGGGCGAGAGACTCGAATATGCAGCGGCAGGTTTCAGCGTGACCCTGTGGCACGTGCTGTCCGGTCTGCTCGCAATAGCTCTTTATTGCCTCCACCATTGACACCGGGTTGGCGAACATTGCGTCGTCAGGGTTTATGATACTTTGGAATGCCGGCTGCTTCATTGCCTCGGCAATAAGTTCCGTATGCGATTTCGGTGCGTCCGTCCACTCCTTGCGGCAACGCTCGTACAGCCACATTCCACATATATTTTTCAGGAAGCGTGTGGTGCCTTCTATTCCTCCCTCGTTAGTGAAGTTGCGGTCATACGATACCTTATTTATAATAGCCTCCTTGGTTTCAATGCCCATAAGAGACCATGTCCCGCTTGAGAGGTATGCGAATTTCTCGTCTTTTGCCGGTACTGCCGCCACGGCCGAGCCGGTATCATGTCCTGCCACGGCCACAACCGGTATGGCTCCCAGCCCTGTCTCTTTCTGTATTGCGTCCGTCAGTGTTCCCACAAGGTCGCCCGGATTCACCATTCTGCCGAACTTTGACTGTGTAAGTCCGAGCGAAGCCAACAGGCGCGGGTCAAGTTGCTTGGTGCGCGGGTCAAGCAGTTGCGCCGTAGAGGCGATGGTATATTCGCACACCATGTTGCCCGTCAGCATATAACTCAATGCATCCGGTATGAAAAGTATCTTCTGTGCGTTCTTCAATGCGACGTTTCCCGCCCGCTTCATGGCGTAAAGCTGGAAGATGGAATTGAAGTTCATGAACTGTATTCCGGTCACTCCATACACCTTTTCCTTTGACATGACGTTCTCCAGATAATCGTCCATGGCGTCAAAGGTGTGCGGGTCGCGGTATGCTATGGGCTGGCTTATGCTGCCATCCTCGGCTACACACACGAAGTCCACGCCCCATGTGTCAATGCCTATGCTTGTTATTGCGATGCCTTGCTTCTTCGCTGCTTTCAGGCCTTTGATTATTTCAAAGTACAAGGCGTATATATCCCAGTAGAAATGTCCGTTCACCTCTATGAGATTATTGTCAAAACGTGTAAGTTCTTCCAGTTCAATCTTTCCGCCGTTCAGCCCGCCTATGATGGTACGGCCGCTTGTTGCTCCAAGATCCACGGCGAAGAAATACTTTTTTTCCATAGTTGTCAGTTTAATATAGCAGTTAGTACAGTCTTTTATCAGCTTTCCCGGAAAAGTCACTTCTTTTCCTTTTGTCGTTCGATAATCGGTTAACAGTTATTTCATACGCAAAGGTACGTTTTTTTTTTCATTCGCCAACAAATTCTAATGAAAACTTTTTCTTTTTGTGACTTTTTTGCGTTTTTTGCGAAAAAAACAAGTGGTCAGGTTATGTGTTATAGATATTTTGTTTACCTTTGCAACGTTAATCTTATCATATAACTAACTAACACTATTATGAGTTCCATTACTGTACTTTGCATTGCTTTCGTTGTCGGCTACGCTTTCATAGCCCTTGAAAGCGTGACGAAAATCAACAAGGCGGCCATTGCCATCCTTATGTGCGTGGTGTGCTGGACCCTTCTCGCCCTTGGTCATGAGGGAATGGGGCTTCCGGGTTTTGAACTTGGAGAGTCGATAGAGAAGAATCTCGGCGAGGCCGGCACCACACTGTTCTTCCTTATGGGCGCCATGACCATCGTGGAGATTGTCGATCAGCACGGCGGTTTCAACTGGGTGCGTGGCGCATTGAAGTCAAGGACCAAGCGTTCGCTGCTGTGGAAGATAGCCTTTATGACGGCAATACTCTCCGCGGTGCTTGACAATCTCACCACTTCCATCGTCATGATCATGATTCTCCGCAAGTTGGTACATGATCATCAGGACCGCCTGTGGTACGCCGTGTGTGTCATCATTGCCGCCAATGCCGGCGGTGCGTTCTCACCTATCGGTGACGTCACGACCATAATGCTGTGGAACGGCAAGATGATTACCGCCCTCGGCGTCATTCAGGAGATTATCATTCCGTCTTTCGTCGCCTTCATCGTGCCTACTGCCGTGCTTCAGCTCCATCTTAGCGGGAATCTCCCGCAGGTGGTAGATAAGCGTGAAGCCTCCATCAGCGGTATAACAAAGGTGCAGCGCAACCTCATTTTCGCCCTTGGCGTGGGAGGCCTTTGCTGTGTCCCCGTGTTCCATACGCTCACCGGGTTGCCCGCCTTCGTCGGCATACTTGGCGTTCTCGGCATACTGTGGTGCGTCACGGAGATAATATACCGCAAGAAAGAAGAGCACGACCCGATGGCAAAGCGTGTCACCAACCTGCTCAGCCGCATAGACCTGTCAACCATAATGTTCTTCCTCGGCATACTCATGGCCGTGGCAACGCTGTCTGAGGTCGGCGTTCTAACGGCCATAGGCAAGTGGCTTGACGAGGTTGTCGGCAACGATTATCTTGTCACCGGCGCCATCGGCATACTGTCATCCATTGTCGATAACGTGCCTCTCGTGGCCGGTGCCATGAAGATGTACGTCATTGATCCAAACAGCGTCAACTTCGCTGTCGATGGTATCTTCTGGCAACTTCTGGCATACTGCGCCGGTGTAGGCGGTTCCATGCTCATCATAGGCTCTGCTGCCGGCGTGGTGGTGATGGGTCTGGAGCGCATATCCTTCGGCTGGTACATGAAGAATGTCACATGGATTGCTTTCGTAGGCTACATCGCCGGTATGCTGTGCTACTGGGTTGAGAAGACCTATCTGTTCTAATCCGTGAGTTATAAGTTATGAGTTTTGGGTTGCATGGACATGGAATACCGCTGCCAGACAACCCGAAACTCATATTTTTTACAGACAACCGGCAGAATCCCCTCATGACTCATAACTGACAACCCATAATTAATAACTCATAACTCATTCCCTCGTGGATACACAAATCTTTTTCTTTATCAACGGCCATCACACGCTGTTCCTTGACCAACTGATGTTCCTCATAAGCCAAAAGGCGGTCTGGGTGCCGCTGTATGCCGCTCTGCTCTATGTCGTTTGGCGCAACTACTCATGGAAAGGCATGCTCATGGTGCTTCTCATGGTAGGTGCCGGCATGCTTGTTACCGACTGGGCCAACGCCCATCTGCTGCGTCCGTGGATAGGACGCCTGCGTCCCAGCAACCCGGACAACCCCATTTCCTCCATGGTTCACATTGTCAACGGCCGCCGCGGAGCCGGTTGCGGTTTCCCGTCAGCGCACTCCGCCAACATCTGGCTGCTCACATTGCTGATGATTCACTGGTTCCGTGACAGGCTAATCTCAAACACTATGCTGATAGTCGCGTTGGCGGTATGCTATTCCCGGGTCTATCTCGGCTACCATTATCCCGGTGATATTCTCGGCGGCTTCATCCTTGCATGGCTTGTCGTGTGGCTGCTGACATGGATACACGAGGACCTGCTGCACTTCACTCATGTGCGCTCGTCACGTCATTCGTGGGTGGTGGCGTGGATAGCCGCGCTCACTTTCGCCGCGTTTGCGGTGCAGGCGCTTGTTCCTTCGCTTGCATTGCATCTGTGATGTATTCTTTATTGTTTCCTGAATACGGCAATACACATATACGGCTTATGGCAGCAAAGACAGTAGAAAACCCGTCTTTGCTGCCATAAGCCGTTTCTTTGTTTGTGCATTCGCGATTACAAAGAGTTTCGTTAATAAATAGGCTTCACCACTTCCACCCTCAGTCCGAGTGCATTTATGATGCGGTAGAATGCGCCTACGCTTGGGACAATGACTCCGTTTTCCACCTTGGAGATATATGATTTGGTGGAGTTTATCCTTTTGGCCAATTCCGCCTGCGTCACCTTCGCCTCTTTTCGTGCGTCCAGCAGTATCTGGCCGGAGTAGAATGAGAAAGCGTCCTCTTCCGCCTTTATACGCTCCGGCGTTCCCTCTTTCCCGAATTTCTCGTCAAGAACGAGGTCATAGTCAACGATTTGATGATTGTTTGTCTGCATAATAAGCCTCCTTTATCTGTATTGCCTTTTCTATTTCGTTATGCGGTGTCTTCTGAGTCTTTTTCTGAAAGCCATTGAACAAGACGACTATATTCCCCTCGTCGAATATGAAGAACACTCTGAAGATGTTGCCCCCGTATTCTGTCCGCAACTCATACAAGCCGTCTTTTATCAGTTTGATGAATTTCTTAGGCAGTCTGTCTTGTGTTTTTAGCAACAGAAGACCATATTGAATTTTCTCCCGTTCCTTTTCTTTTAGTGTCTTCATGAATGCTTCAAAGTAACCGCCGTATGTCAGTATTCGCCGTTTCATGGTGCAAATATAGTGAAAGTTGTCCGATATTGAAACTCTTTCGACGTTTGTTTATCGCAAAAACCTCAAAAACTTGATTTAGAATATGAATTTTATTGTCGGGCTCTTCGCCGCTATATGCCGCATGATTTCCTTACAGTCACTTTGTCGTTTATCTGCCGGAAACGCTGACACATTGCGTTATTACGACCCCAAAATGCCGGCGGTGAAATCCATGAAACTGTATTTCGTTGTGAAATACTCCAAGGAAACCGTGTTTTTATAAGTGTTTTATAGTTAAGAAGTTATGGTAAGGGATAAGAAAACGCCCGTTGCCGCCCACTGTAAAAAGCCCTCTTTTACGGTAAAATGCCGCTGATTACATTGCGAAATGCCGCCTTTCACACAACGATTTGCCGCCTTTCACAATGTAATCAGCACCGTTTTGCATGGTGAAAGAGGGTGGAAGACGCATAAAACGGAGTCGGAAACGACGGAAAAGCCGGTTGGCAGGTGCGGAAGACAATCCTGAATGCAATCTCGGGACAGACTTTTTGAAAAGTCAATGTGTCACAAAAACGTGGTCTCCGCTGACATTCCGCATTTCGTCACGATATATGTGGCAATATGGCCCGCATACAATAAAATGAATGTTTTTTTACTAAAAAGTTCGTTTTTGTCAGATTTAATTATTAACTTTGCAACAAATTCGCATTATTATAGATACGCACAGGCGTGCGTTGTCGTTTCTTATATAGTAAAACAAACAGTATATGAACATACTCGAACTTAGTGAACAGGAGATAGGCAGGCGGGAGAGCTTGCAGGAACTGCGTAATATGGGCATCGAACCGTATCCTGCCGCCGAATATCCTACCGACGCTTTTTCAGACGAAATAATCTCTTCATTCACCGACTTGCCCTTGGAAAAAGACGAAGAGGGCAACGACGTGCCCGCCAAGGCTACGGCCGAGAACAGTCGCGCGGTGTGCATCGCCGGCAGAATGATGAACCGCCGCATCATGGGCAAGGCCGCTTTCGTGGAGTTGCAGGACTCAAAGGGACGCATACAGGTGTATGTCACGCGTGACGACATTTGCCCGGGCGAGGACAAGGACTATTATAATAAGGTGTTCAAGAAACTTCTTGACATCGGCGACTTCATCGGAGTGAAAGGTTTTGTGTTCCGCACGCAGACGGGGGAAATATCCGTTCACGCCAAGGAACTGACGCTGTTGTCAAAGTCATTGAAGCCGTTGCCGATAGTGAAGTACAAGGACGGCGTGGCGTATGACAAGTTCGAGGACCCGGAGTTGCGCTACCGCCAGCGTTATGTGGATCTCGTTGTCAACGAAGGCGTGAAGGACACGTTCCTCAAACGCGCCACCGTGGTGCGCACACTGCGCCGCGTGCTCGACGAGGCCGGCTACACGGAGGTGGAGACACCGACCTTGCAGTCAATAGCGGGAGGCGCAAGCGCGCGTCCGTTCATAACGCATTTCAATGCGCTCAACATACCCATGTATATGCGCATAGCCACGGAACTGTACCTGAAAAGGCTCATCGTGGGCGGCTTTGAGGGCGTTTACGAGATAGGAAAGAACTTCCGCAACGAGGGAATGGACAAGAACCACAACCCGGAGTTCACCTGCATGGAACTGTATGTGGCCTACAAGGACTACAACTGGATGATGTCATTCACGGAGAAACTGCTGGAGACCATCTGCGTTGCGGTCAACGGCAAGCCGGAAACGGTTATCGACGGCAAGACAATCTCCTTCAAGGCTCCGTTCCGCAGGCTCCCGATACTTGACGCCATCAAGGAGAAGACCGGCTATGACCTTACGGATATGACCGAGGACGATATGCGTGCTACGGCGAAGAAACTCGGGATAGAGGTGGACGAGACCATGGGCAGGGGCAAACTCATTGACGAAATCTTCGGAGAGACGTGCGAGGGCACGTTCATCCAGCCCACTTTCATAACGGATTACCCTGTCGAGATGTCTCCGCTTACCAAGATGCACCGCAGCAAACCGGGGCTGACGGAACGCTTCGAGCTTATGGTCAACGGCAAGGAACTGGCCAACGCATACTCCGAACTCAACGACCCGATAGACCAGGAAGAGCGTTTCATCGACCAGATGAAGCTCGCCGACAAGGGCGATGACGAGGCAATGGTGATAGACCATGACTTCCTCCGCGCGTTGCAGTACGGTATGCCGCCCACCAGCGGCATCGGCATCGGCATAGACCGCCTTGTCATGCTCATGACGGGTAACGCCTACATACAGGAGGTACTGTTCTTCCCGCAGATGAAACCGGAACCGAAACAGCCCAAGGCAGGCAAGGAAGAGTGGGCGGCAATAGGCGTGGCCGAGGAGTGGATTCCCCTGTTCAACAAGGCCGGGTACTACCTCCTCTCAGACCTGAAGGACGTAAAGGCGCAGAAATTGCAGATGGATGTCTGCGGAGTGAACAAGAAATACAAGCTCGGACTGGACAACCCAAAGGTGGAAGAGTTCCAGAGTTACATAGACGCGGCGGCGAGCCAAGGTTAGAGGTAGGGCTTCATAAACACGGACTATACCATGTTTGACTGTGGCAAAATAGCGATAATCGGAGGTGGAAGCTGGGCGACGGCTATTGCGAAGATAGTTGTCGGCAACACGCATCACATCGGATGGTATATGCGGAGGGATGACCGTATAGAGGAATTCAAGCGCCTCGGTCACAATCCCGCGTACCTTACGGGCGTTCATTTCAATATGGACGAGATATGTTTCAGTTCCGATATCAACAAGATAGCGCAGGCTTACGACACCCTTGTGTTCGTCACTCCGTCGCCATACCTTAAAAACCATCTCAGGAAACTGAGGGTGAACGTGCGTGACAAGTTCCTCGTCATGGCCATAAAGGGCATCGTTCCGGACGACAACCTTGTGTGTTCGGAGTACTTCCATGAGATGTTTGACGTGCCATACGACAACCTTGCCTGCATCGGCGGCCCCAGTCATGCGGAGGAAGTGGCGCTGGAAAGGCTCTCATACCTCACCGTCGGCTGTTCCGATACGGACAAGGCGGAGAGTATGGCGAGGGTGCTTGCCGGCAGGTTCATAAAGACCAAGACGTCAAGTGACGTGATAGGCATCGAGTATTCGTCGGTGCTGAAGAACGTATATGCCATTGCCGCCGGTATATGTTCAGGCCTTAAATACGGCGATAACTTCCAGGCCGTGCTGATGGCGAACGCCTTGCAGGAGATGGCGCGCTTCTTGCAGTGCGTGCATCCGATTGAACGCCACATGGAAGACAGCGTATATATAGGCGACCTGTTGGTTACCGGTTACTCGAACTTTTCCAGAAACCGCACCTTCGGAACGATGATCGGCAAGGGATATTCAGTCAAGTCCGCTCAGATAGAGATGGAAATGATAGCCGAGGGGTACTTCGGCACCAAGTGCATGAAGGAGATTAACAAGCATCTGCACGTTAATATGCCCATCCTTGACGCCGTGTATAACATCCTTTATGAGCGGATAGCCCCGCAAGTGGAGATAAAGCTGCTGACGGACTCGTTCAGATGAATGCGGAACCCCGTGTCCGGCATGGAGCCGGACGGCCGTTGCCGTACTGCTAACCGAAAACAATTACCAAATAAATCCAATAGAGATGAACGTACAAATCAACCCGGAAATGGATCAAACGCAGGTGAACATACTTGTCGTTGACGATATTCCACTTAACGTCCTGCTTATACAGAAAATGCTGGGCAAGTTCAAATTCAACATACTCACCGCCAACAACGGCCAGGCGGCGTTGGACATAATAGCCTCAAAGCCGGTCGATCTCGTGCTGCTTGACCTCATGATGCCCGGCATTGACGGCTATGAAGTGCTGAGACAGCTGCGCGGCAATGACGCTACCAAGAACCTGCCGGTTGTGATTCTGTCCGCACTCAATTCCAGTGACGATGTCACAAAGGGCTTCCAGCTGGGCGCAAACGACTTCATTACGAAGCCGATTATAATGGAAAGGCTGCTTACTTGCGTGGCGACACAGGCCAACCAGATATGGGAAAATAAGAATTCTTAGAGTGATATGTGTAGGAAAGGCGTGTGAGATGTCTGACCTGCACATATCTTTTGTTATGTCTGCATACCCTCTAAACTATATTCCTTATACTTAAATGGAACCAAATGTAATGATTATCTTCGCCTTGGCCTTTCTTATCTGTGCGGCGGCGGTACTTGTCGTGATGCTGATACGCTCACGCTCTATGATGTATAGGCAGAGAAAGGAGATGGACCGGCTGAGAAGGCTGAGCGAAGAAGCGAGACAAGAGTCCAAGGCCAAGGACCTGTTCGTGCAGAATATGAGCCATGAGGTGCGCACGCCGCTGAATGCCGTCGTGGGATTCGCGCAGTTACTCGCCATGCCTCCGGAGTTCCTCACGCAGGAAGAGCGTGACGAATATGCACAGCACATACAGCATAACAGCAATATGCTGACCATGCTCATCGACGATATACTGAACATCTCGGACCTGAAGACCGGCAACTACTCCATCACTCTCAACGACCATCGGCTCAATGCCGTGTGCAATACGGCCATAGCGTCGGTGAAATACAGGGTCAAGTCTGAGATAAGGCTGACCTACGAGACCGACATTCCGGACGACTATCTTGTCTATACCGACGCCCGCAGGGTGCAGCAGATACTCATCAACTACCTTACCAACGCCATAAAGCACACGCAGGCAGGCTCCATCACCCTGTCAACATCGCTCACGGAGCATCCGGGCATGGTGACATTCGCCGTCACGGACACCGGTGAGGGAGTGCCGGTAGGGCAGGCGAAAAACATATTCCACCGCTTTACAAAACTGAATGACTATGTGCAGGGCACGGGACTGGGGCTTAACATCTGCCTTACACTGGCCAACAAACTGCACGGGGACGTGTTCTTGGACACGTCATATACCCAAGGGGCACGGTTCGTGTTCTGCCTGCCGATAGAGAAAAAATAACCACGGGAAAAGACCGGGCAGACATACCCGTTTGCAATCAGCGCCTGATTACAGTATAATATGGTGCTGATTACATTGTGATCAGCACCTGATTGCAATGTAATCAGCACCCTTTTGTTTTGCCCTTTATAACACATTGTACTGCAATGGTTTGTAGGGGTGTGTGGGTCGAAATGCAAATGTAGTTGGTGACGAACCCCGAAGGGGTGACAGAACTTAGCCCGGGGTGTAAACCCCGGGAATTATCCCATTAGTCGATAAACCGTATTGGCACCCCGAAGCCGGCAGGCGAGGAGCACAAAGTGCGACGAGGGGTGGAAAAGGAAACTAAATACAGGAAATAGCCACACGGCAAAAACGAGACTATTATAAATCCTGATTTAACACCCCTCGTCGCACTTTGTGCTCCTCGCCTGCCGGCTTCGGGGTGCCAATACTGTTTTTATATACATCATTAACATTCCCGGGGTTTACACCCCGGGCTAAGTTCTGTCACCCCTTCGGGGTTCACCGCTGTTTTGGCGACCCCCCGAATCACTGCGTCTTCCATGTATTGGTGCGTCCCTACAAAGCATATTGTAATTGTTCTTGCAAAAAAATGATACGGGAATATAAACTTTTTGAACGCCGTAACGTCATAGATATTGTAGTGCTCATCATGCAACGACGAATAAACAACAAAACAAACAAATATGAAAAAGACCCTTCTTGCCATACTGCTGATTGTCTGCACCGCAGTGACAGCATTGGCCCAAGAGCGAAAAATCTCAGGAACATTGCTTGACAAAGAGTCAAACGAACCTGTATTGCAAGCCACAATACAGCTGTTGAAGGCGCAGGACTCCGTTTATGTGGCCGGCGCCGTTACGGATGAAAACGGCGTTTTCACCGTTACCGCACCCGAAAACGGCAAGTATGTCATCAAGATGTCCGTCATAGGCTATAAGAATATCGTGCGCAACGTGACCATAGCCGAGGACAAGAACTTCGCTTTCGGAAAGATAAACATGGAGACTGACGCCGTGATGCTGAAAGAAGTGATAGCCAACGGCATTGCCGCCAAGGTGGTGGTAAAGGAAGACACCTTTGTATATAACGCCGCGGCCTACCGCACTCCGGAGGGCTCCGTGATAGAGGAACTCGTGAAACGCCTGCCCGGAGCGCAGATAGACGATGACGGAAAGATAACCATCAACGGCAAGGAGGTGAAGAAAATCATGGTCGATGGCAAGGAATTCATGACCGGAGACACCGAGACGGCACTCAAGAACCTGCCTACGGCCATCATAGACAAGGTGAAGGCATATCAGGAAAAGAGTGACCTCGCCAAGATGACTGGCATAGACGACGGCGAGGAAAACACCGTATTGGACTTCAACATCAAGCGGGGCATGAACAAGGGCACCATGCTCAACTCCGACCTTGCGGCCGGAACGCACTCACGTTACGCCGAGCGCGTGATGGGAATGTATATGAAAGACAACAGCAGACTGATGATTTTCGCCAATGCCAACAATACGGGCGACCGCGGATTCAGCACCGGCGGACGCGGTGGCAGCGGTGGCGGCAACGGCCTTATGTCCTCAAAGATGCTGGGAATGAACTACAACTACGAGATAAAGAACAAGATAAGGGCGGACTTCTCAGTGCGGTGGAACCACAGGGACGGCGATAATGCCACCACAACGGCAAGCGAGAACTTCATCTCCACCGTGGGTTCGTTCTCCAACGGATACTCACAGAGCTATTCACGCAGCAACTCATGGAACTTCACCGGCCGCTTGGAGTGGAAGCCGGACACGCTGACCACCATACAGCTGCGCCCGAACTTTACCACGTCGAGCAACGATTCACGCTCCACCAACGCCAATGCGTCTTTCAACAGAGACCCATATACCACGGTGAACCCATACACGGGAGAGTACGTTGCCGACCCGCTTGACGCCGCGTCGATGGCCGCCCTTAATGATGCGCTGTACCAATACTCCAAGAACCAGCAGCTGACCGACCCGACAAGGGTGCTCGACTCCATCCTTGTCAACCGCCGCGCCAACAACTCCCTGTCATACGGCACGAACACAAACTTCAACATTCAGGCGACACTTTCGCGCCGGTTGTCCGACAAGGGACGCAACGTCACCGTGCAGGGACGCTTCGCCTCCACCAACAGTGACAGCGAAAGCCTCTCCACACAGTTCGTGACGCTGTACCGTCCGAGCACGGAAGACTCGCTATATTACCGCAACCGCTATAACGTTACGCCGAACAAAAACCGCACATACCGTGTCTCTGCTACGTACAGTGAGCCGATAGCGCTCGCCACATTCCTGCAACTGCGCTACCAATACCAATACCAGAACCGCAGAAGTGACCGCCAGACACACGACTTCAGCCAGCTGCCGGAGTTCGGCAACGGCATCATCCCCACTTTCCGCGACTTCTCGTCGTATCTCAATCCCTTTGTGACGGAAACCACTCCGCTGTCCTCTTATCTTGATGAAAAGCAGAGCCGCTTCTCCGAATACGACAACTACATTCACGAAGTGGAGCTTTCCTTGCGCCGCACCACCAACTTCTACAACCTCAACCTCGGCCTGATGCTTCAGCCGCAGACATCGGAACTGCACTACAAGCATCTCGGTCTTGACACAATCTCACGTCGTTCGGTAACCAACTTCACGCCGACCTTCGACTTCCGCTACCGCTTCAACAAGCAGAAGAACCTGCGTCTGAACTACCGCGGCAGCACCGACCAGCCGTCAATGACCGACCTTATGCCGATAACCAACGACACGGACCCGCTGAATATATCCAAGGGTAACCCGGACCTGAAGCCCTCCTTCACCAACAGGTTCTTCCTTGAATACAACAATTACATACAGCATCGCCAGAATGCCATTATGGCTTTCATCGACTATCAGAACACACAGAACAGCGTTTCGACGATGGTCAGGTATGATCCCGCTACCGGCGGATGCACCACACAGCCCATGAACATCAACGGAAACTGGAACGTAAGGAGCGCGTTCATGTATAACACCTCGCTCGACACCGTCGGAGTATGGAGCGCAAACTCGTTCACCCAGCTGAATTACAATAACCGTGTCAGCTACGTTAACCTACAAAGGAGTGCGGAACCGGACAAGAACTACACCCGCACGACCGGCATCTCCGAGCGTCTCGGGTTCAGTTACCGCAATTCTTGGCTGGAGGTAGAATTGAACGGAAACGTGACTTACTCCATCAGCCGCAACAAGTTGCAGCCCAATGCCAACCTCGACACGTGGGACTTCAACTACGGTACGGACATAACCGTCAACGCCCCGTGGGGCATGAGTTTCTCAACAGGCGCGCACATGCAGTCACGCCGGGGATACAGTGACGCATCCATGAACACCAACGAGTTCGTATGGAACGCCCAACTGTCGCAAAGCCTGCTCAAAGGCAAGCCGCTCACGCTGTCACTGCAACTGTATGACATCCTGCAACAGAAGAGTTCCTTCTCGCGTATGATTTCCGCCACGCAGCGTTCGGACGTTTATTACAACTCCATCAACAACTACGCCATGTTCCATGTCATCTACCGTTTCAAGGCTTTCGGCGGCAAAGCCGCGCGCCAGCAGCGCCGGGAGGGTATGGATGCGCCTATGGGACCGCCGCCGGGAGGTGACAGAGGACGGCGCGGGGGCGGCTTCGGCGGCGGTCGTGGCGGCTTTGGCGGAAGATTCTGAGAGATACATTCCACCGCAACCTGCCTGCCATAGACAGACGGACGTGAACGAAAACGATAATAATCTTACAACTAACTTTATATCTTTAATGCGCTGAACGTGAATGCGTTGTAAGCGCCGGCAACGGAACTCGCCGTGAGGCGCGAACCAAAATAGTGCTGATTGCATTGTAAAAGGGGCCTTTTCACAGTGTAATCAGCACCCTTTCATGGCGGTGCTTGTCACAAAAAAGAAAATGATACTAATATTTAGTCGCTTTTTAATAAACTTATTTTAGCCTGAGAAGTTATATTTTAATATTTTGCCAAAAATAAGTTTATTAAGAAACAATTACTTTTTTAATTGTACCAAATACTTTTTATAAAATAACATTCCGCATAATTTTCTTTGAAATTACTTGCTTTTCATATTGGCATTGCTTACATTTGCATAGTGAGAGTGAAAATATGAATAATATCATTACCATATAAATGAGAATACATATCTTAATCCCCATACTTGTCATTTCAACAATAAGTGCGGCTGCCGGCAGCCGCACTTACAAGGAACGCCTTGACAGCATAGTTGTTGGCAAGGATTGGGAAAACATAATGCACAAGCATATCTATGAGTATGACTCTTGCAATAGAGTGGCATCAAGAATTGACTATTCTTCGCGTGCCCCGTATAACAAGTGGGATAATGACCGGGAGAATTTATATTCTTATACAGAGGACGGAAAGATAGATACCGTTGTCACAAAAGAAAACGGGGAAGCCATGTGTGTTACAAAGAATATATATGACAGGAATGGAAATATCACAGAGGTATCAACGCAAGGGATTAACCCCGGCGTAATAAGGTGGTGTACATTCAACAGGCACTTCTATTTTTATAACAAGAGACAAGAACTTGCCGCATATATAAGATGTCATGTCCGCAACAATAAATATGAACTGAAAGAAAGGATTGACTATACATACAAAAAGGGAAAAGTAAAAGAGTGCAGGCATTTTACGCCGTTAAAGAAAACGGCCGGCACACAAATACAGCGGGATTCCATCATCCTATCGTCTTTATGGGAGGAAAACGACAGGGGCAGGTATGACAAGAACGGTAACGTGCTGTGGCACAGAATGTACGACAAGACCGACAACAGAACTGACACCCTTACATATACATACCTTGAGGACGGGCGACCGCAACAGGTTTTCTGTAAAGAACAGGATTCCGCCGCTGTTATTGCCCGGTTTGAATATGATGCGGGAAAGTCTGTATGTATCATTCAGGAGCACCCCGTTGATGCCAATAGAGACTATAAATGCGAAGTGGAATACAGTGCGGATGTAAAGGCCGCAGATGTGGAGTGCATGGAAAGATGGAACGAGTTTGCGCCTAATTATCTGATACGGTTATTCAATGTCAATAATATAGACCTAAGTAAATATATACATTATAAGATACTCTCCATTACAGTATCTTCCGAATACGAAGATGTCTGCTACACGGTCAGATTCCATTATTCGCCGATACAGTAGGGAGTATGGTGTCAAGCGTACGGAAATCAATTAAAACCTAAATTACAATGATGCACAAAACGTTTCTATTAGCGGCGTGCCTGATGTCGTTGTCAGCCGTTGCACAGAGTGCCAAACCGCATGGGTGCCAGACAGGTACGGAGGTGAACAGAGAGACTTTCACCGACAAGAAGTTCCTCTATACCATCCTGTCTGACGAAGAAGTGTCTGTAAGCGTGTATCGTGATACCATTGCCGATGTATTGTCCGGCGACAGCATATTGCGAATACCGGCCAAGGCGGAGCGTAACGGCAGGCGGTATGATGTGACAAGCATTGCAAAAGAAGCGTTCTATGGATGTGATAACATAAAGCATATATATGTTCCGGAGGGCGTGGAGGATATAGGAAAATATGCCTTTTCCAGATGCCGGCAGTTAAAGTCCGTGCATATACCATCTACTGTGGCGGGCATAGAGGACGAAATATTCTTTGAATGTCCGCAGCTTAGCTGCATTACTGTTGACGGGAAGAATGAAGATTATGACTCACGTGACAACTGCAATGCGATAATAAACAAGAGAATCAATGCGCTTGTCGCCGGATGCCGGACAACGGTCATTCCAAAGAGTGTCACCATCATAGGCTATGGTGCCTTTGCCTGTTGTCCCTCTTTGCGTGAGATAATCATACCGGAGGGGGTTACTAAGATAGAGGCGTATGCTTTTAATAACTGCGAGAACTTGGAAAGCATCACTCTTCCCAATTCCCTACAACAGCTTGGCGCGCTTGGCAGATGCAGCAGTCTGAAAAGAATCGTTGTTCCCAGCAATGTGTCAGACATAGACGCGGGGGCATTCCATGGATGCCTCGCCCTGCAAGAAATTGTCGTTGACAAAGGAAACGAGCGCTACGACTCGCGTGACGGATGCAACGGCATAGTGGAGACGGAGGCAAACAGGCTTGTAGCCGCCTGCAAGAATACACGCATCACGGAAAGCGTGACAGCGATAGGAGAACTTGCTTTCTTCGGAACCATGCTGACGTCGGTAAACATTCCGGCCACAGTCTCCTCCATAGAGGAGGGCGCTTTTGCCGGCAACGATTTTGTTACGTCGATAACAGTCTGCAAGGATAATCCGCGATACTATTCGCCTGACGGGAGCAACGTGGTGATGGAGAAAGGCACGGACAGGCTGATTGCGGGATGTTTCAGCAGCATAATCCCGCCAAACACAAAGGTCATAGCCCCGCGGGCATTCTGGATGCAGCCGATGCCACGGACAGTGACATTGCCGGAGGGGGTAGAGCGGATAGGGGAATACGCCTTTTCCCAGTGTAAGGGAATGTCGCGTATAATCATCCCAAACTCTATCAGGCAAATGGACTACGCTGCATTCGGGTATAACAAAGACCTTTCAGATGTGGTATGGAACGGCTCTGTGGAGACAATAACGTCCTCTTTGTTCGCAAACTGCCCCAACTTGTATTATATAAACCTGCCTTCAGGCGTGAAAACCATTAAGTCCGGAGCATTTTACGGTTGCAAGAACCTCAATTATGTAATCATTCCCGCAACGGTGACAAACATAGAAAAGGGGGCGTTTAATTGGTGTCCGGTGAAGCGTTGGTTCCAAATGACGGGCAAATAATTAGGGATGTTTCCCGTATGCTATTGTTGACAAGCGATGTTGCAAAGCAAGAAAAACGACGCAAAAGTTTGGAATTTTGCGAAAAAGTCTGTACCTTTGCATGGTATATCCAAAACAGGTATAGATTAAATGCGGAATAAATATCTAACATTAATCTTTTGTTCTCTCTCGCTTGTGCTGTTAGTGGCAGGGTGTAAGAGGGCGGATAACGGCGTGGACATGACGGAAGGAGAGCCGGAGAAGGAGTTTGTAGTGAAAAACGACTCTATGGTTTACGGTCTTACGTGTGACGGTACGTCTGATTCCGTCATTGTGCTGTGGCCTTTCGGCGGTGACCCCATCGTGCTGAACTGTGTCGATGCCAAGCATGCCGGCCGTGTCATCGGGAAGCCGGAGATAGGTGACTGGACGGGTGTCATGATTAATCCGGAAGACACCACCGAGGCCATGATGGTGCTGAATCTTGACCAGTTGAAAGGCACGTGGACGTATCCTGTTATGCCTGTGATGAAGGATTTGCAGCACATGAGCAAGCGTATGCAGAGACGCATGATGGCTAATATGCCCGACTCAGTGAAGGAAACATTCCTCGTGCCGCGCGAATACGGATTCACGTTGAAGCGCAGTCACAAGGCGCAGCCGGTGGGAAGAATCATGAGGTCCAACACATTGGAGGACGATTCGCCGGTGCAGTACCCCGAGGTCAAGAACTATAAGCAGTGGTATATGTGCAACGGCAGGTTGCTGCTTGTGTCCGGAGAGATGCGAAAGTCAGGGGCGACGGACGGGAAAGAGAGCCCGGATGTGGTGGATACGCTGGACTTTGTCTTTATGGACACCGACTCGCTGGTGTTGTTGAAGGGCGGAAAGAGGTATAGCTTTCACCGCAAGCAGAACGCCATGAAAGCCAACGAAGCCGCAGTGAAGGCTGCGGAGAAACAGGAGGCGGCGAGTGACAGACTCAAACCGAAGAAGTGATAATCCAAGAATAATATAATAAAACAAGCATATAAAATACTGTAATGTCAAGAATATTGATGATTGGCGCGGGTGGTGTGGCCACTGTCGCCGCCCATAAGATTGCGCAGAACGATGACGTGTTCACCGATTTCATGATTGCAAGCCGTCGCAAGGAAAAGTGCGACGCCATAGTTGAGGCCATTAAAAAGACCGGTCATGGCAGTAAAATGAACATATCCACAGCGCAGGTGGATGCCGATGACGTGGAGCAGTTGAAGGCCTTGTTTAATGATTTCAAGCCGGAACTGTGCGTAAACCTCGCTTTGCCTTATCAGGACCTGACAATAATGGACGCCTGTCTGGCCTGCGGGGTGAACTATCTTGATACGGCTAACTATGAGCCTAAGGACGAGGCGCACTTCGAATACTCATGGCAGTGGGCTTACAAGCAGCGTTTTGAGGACGCGGGACTTACCGCCATACTTGGCTGTGGCTTTGACCCCGGTGTGTCAGGAGTATATACGGCATACGCCGCAAAGCACCATTTTGACGAGATTCACTATCTTGACATCGTTGACTGCAATGCCGGCAACCATCATAAGGCGTTCGCCACGAACTTCAATCCGGAGATAAACATACGCGAGATAACACAGAAAGGACTGTATTATAAGGACGGGGAATGGATAGAGACAGAGCCTCTGGCCGTTCACCAGCCTGTCACTTACCCTAATATCGGGCCGAGGGAAAGTTACCTTATGCACCATGAGGAACTGGAATCACTCGTCAAGAACTATCCGACAATAAAGCAGGCGCGCTTCTGGATGACGTTCGGACAGCAGTATCTCACGTATCTTGACGTGATACAGAACCTCGGTATGTCACGTATTGACGAGATGGAATACGAGGCTCCGCTGGCTGACGAGCCGGGAAAGACGGTGAAGGTGAAAATCGTGCCGCTGCAATTCTTGAAGGCCGTGCTGCCTAATCCGCAGGATCTCGGCGAGAATTATGACGGCGAGACCAGCATAGGCTGCCGCATACGGGGCGTGAAGGACGGTAAGGAGCAGACATATTACGTATATAACAACTGCAAACATCAGGACGCTTACAAGGAAACCGGGATGCAGGGCGTGTCTTATACCACCGGAGTGCCGGCCATGATTGGCGCGATGATGTTCTTCAAGGGGGTGTGGCGCAAGCCGGGTGTGTGGAACGTAGAGAACTTTGACCCGGATCCGTTTATGGAACAGCTGAACAAACAGGGACTGCCTTGGCACGAAGTGTTCGGCGGAGACTTGGAATTCTGATATACCTTATATAATAATATACTATTGTAATACACGATGGACGAGAAAGAAGCAAAACTGAAAGCTTTGCAGGCCGCAATGGCGAAAATAGAAAAAGACTTCGGCAAGGGAGCTATAATGAAGCTCGGAGACGAAAGGGTCGATAACGTGGAGGTGATACCTACCGGCTCGCTGGGGCTTGACATAGCGCTGGGAGTGGGCGGTTATCCGAAAGGACGCATCATAGAAATATACGGTCCGGAGTCTTCCGGCAAGACGACATTGGCCATACACGCCATTGCCGAGGCGCAGAAAATGGGCGGGATAGCGGCGTTTATTGACGCGGAGCACGCCTTTGACCGCTTTTATGCGGCCAACCTCGGGGTGGATGTGGACAATCTTTTCATCTCGCAGCCGGATAACGGAGAGCAGGCTTTGCAGATAGCCGACCAGCTTATTTCAAGTGCTGCGGTAGATATAATAGTCATAGACTCAGTTGCCGCGCTTACTCCGAAAGCGGAGATTGAAGGCGATATGGGCGACAATAAGGTGGGATTGCAAGCCAGACTGATGTCGCAGGCGTTGAGAAAGCTGACCTCCACCATATCAAAGACAAAGACAACCTGCATCTTCATCAACCAACTCAGGGAAAAGATAGGCGTAATGTTCGGTAACCCTGAGACCACAACGGGCGGTAACGCCTTGAAGTTCTATGCCTCAGTACGCATTGATGTGCGCAAATCCACGGCCATAAAGAACGGCGAGGAGGTGCTGGGTAACCTCACGAAGGTTAAGGTTGTGAAGAACAAGGTGGCTCCGCCGTTCCGCAAATGCGAGTTCGACATAATGTTCGGGCAGGGCATATCGAAGGTAGGGGAGATACTCGACCTTGCTGTTGAGCGGAGCATTATAAAGAAAAGCGGTTCTTGGTTCTCATACGGAGAATCCAAACTGGCGCAGGGACGCGATGCCGTGCTTACGCTGTTGAAGGACAATCCGGAGTTGTGCGAGGAACTGGAGGCGAAAGTAAGGGAGGCGATAGCCGCAGAAAAAGACAGTTAGTCCATTGCTCGTTTTGACTATACAGGACAGATTCATACGCTATACACAGTTTGACACGCAGTCGGCGGAAAATTCAATGACGGTGCCAAGTACCCCGAAGCAACTTCTCTTCGCAAAGTTCCTGAAAGAAGAGATGGAGGCGGAGGGGCTTTGTGATGTCGTATTGGACGGCAAAGGCTATCTGTATGCCACGCTTCCTGCGAATACAGACAAAACCGTTCCCGCCATAGGGTTTATAAGTCATTATGACACTTCGCCCGACTGCTCCGGTGAAAACGTGAAAGCCAAAGTGGTGAAGGACTATGACGGCGGCGATATAGAACTGTCTCCCGGCATCTGGAGCAGAACCGCCACGTTTCCGGAACTACTCTGTCATGTGGGTGAAGACCTGATAGTGACAGACGGAACCACCCTCCTTGGAGCGGACGACAAGGCCGGCATTGCTGCGATAATGCACGCCATGGCATATCTTGTGCGGCATCCGGAGATAGAGCACGGCACAGTTCGTGTCGCGTTCAATCCCGATGAGGAGATAGGCATGGGTGCGCATCACTTTGATGTCGGTGCGTTCGCCTGTCAATGGGCATATACCGTAGATGGAGGAGATGCCGGGGAGTTGGAATATGAGAACTTCAATGCGGCTTCGGCCGTGGTGACATTCACCGGGGTATGTGTGCATCCGGGATACGCAAAGGGCAAGATGGTCAATGCGGGCCGCATCGCTGCGGAGTTTGCGGCAATGCTGCCGAAAGGTGAGATACCCGAGGAAACGGAAGGATATGAAGGCTTTTACCATCTGACCGGTATGACTGGAAACTGTGAAAAGGCTCAACTGAACTACATAATACGTGACCATGACAGTGCGAAGTTCCTGCATAGAAAGGCTGTTATCGGGCAGATTGTGGAACAAATAAACGCAAAATACGGTGCAAAGGTATGCGAGGCGACGGTGGAAGACCAGTATTACAATATGTTGGAGAAGATAAAACCGGTGCGACATATCGTTGATATAGCGCGGAAAGCCATGGCCGATGCAGGCGTAATGCCAAAGGTGCAGCCCATAAGGGGCGGTACGGACGGGGCACAACTGTCATTCCGCGGACTGCCATGTCCAAACCTCTTCACGGGAGCGGTGAACTTCCACGGACCTCATGAGTTCGTTTCCGTGCAGGTAATGGAAAAAGCTGCGAAGGTAATAGTTAATATAATAAAGGCCACATGCACGGAATACCATCTTTAATACAGGACCTTGCGTTGATTCTTATAACGGCGGGCATCGTGACGCTTGTCTTTAAGAAACTCAGACAGCCATTGGTATTGGGATATATTATGGCCGGTTTTCTTGTGTCACCGAACTTTAAGTTCACCATGTCTGTGGTCGATAATGCCAATATAAAGGTGTGGGCGGACATAGGAGTGATGTTCCTGCTCTTTGCGTTGGGCTTGGATTTCTCCTTCAAGAAGATCTTGAAGATGGGCATTGCGCCTGTGATAGCGGCCCTGACCATCATCTTTTCCATGATGACGATAGGCGTATTGATAGGCGAAGCGTTCGGATGGTCATCCATGAACGGCCTGTTTCTTGCCGGAATGCTTGCCATGTCATCCACCACCATAATCTATAAGGCGTTTGATGACCTTGGGTTGAGACAGCAGCAGTTCTCTTCTCTTGTCATGAGTGTGCTTATATTGGAGGACGTTCTCGCCATTGTCATGATGGTTGTGCTCACGACCATAGCCAAAGGAGGGGCGGGTGACGGGGAGCAAATGCTGTCAAGCCTGCTGAGCATAGTCTTTTTCCTTGTGCTTTGGTTTATTGTCGGGCTGTTCTTTATTCCTATATTCTTGCGTAAGGTGCGCTCTTTGATAAATGATGAGGTGCTTCTCATTGTGGCGTTGGCACTCTGTTGCGGCATGGCGGTGTGCGCTTCTTTGGTCGGTTTCAGCTCTGCTTTCGGCTCTTTTGTCATGGGCAGCATTCTGGCGGAGACCATAGAGGCGAAGAAAATAGAGAAACTTGTGGAGCCGGTGAAGAACCTTTTTGGCGCCATCTTCTTTGTTTCGGTCGGTATGCTGGTTGACATTCAGGTGGTGGCGGCGCAATGGTTCCCGATATTGGTAGTCACTCTTGCCATTCTTTTTGGGCAAAGCATATTCGGGACATTCGGCTTTATGCTCTCAGGCCAGACGTTGAAGACCGCCATGCGATGCAGCTTCTCCATGGCGCAGATAGGCGAATTTGCCTTCATCATCGCCACTTTGGGACTGTCTTTGGGCGTGGTTGAAGACTTCCTTTACCCCGTTGTCGTCACGGTATCGGTCATAACAACGTTCCTTACGCCATACATGATACGCGGAGCCGTGCCTATATATAACGGTATAGAGAGCCATCTGCCGAAAGTATGGATAAGCCGCATAAACAAAATATCCGACATTGCCCCCTCTAACGTGGATCGTTCAGGGAATAATTGGAAGCCGTTGCTGACGCAAATGGCGGTGAACACGCTGATATATTCCGTCCTTACCATCGCCGTCATGTCCATAATGCTGACCATCGGCGAGGATTTCATGGCCAGTATAATACCCGAAGGCTTCGCCAATCCGCTTTGTGCGCTGCTTACCGTGTTGCTTGCGGCACCGTTCCTGCGTGCCATGGTGATGAAAAAGAACAAGAGCGAGGAGTTTAAGGCACTGTGGACAGGCAGCCGGCATAACCGTGCGCCGTTGGTATTCACCATCATAGCCCGTGGTGTGCTTGCCATAATGTATATCTTTTATATATGCAACCATTTGCTGGACTATTCCGATTCCATCATCATCTGTATCGCAATAGCAGCCATTTCGGGCATAGTCTATTCACGGAGCATGAAGAACAGCAGCATACGCATGGAGCGTCTGTTCATCCAGAACCTCCGTTCCAAAGACATGGCGGCTCGTGCTGCCGGTAAGAAAAGACCGCTGTTTGAAGGCCGTCTGCTCGACCGTGACATACACATTGCCGAGGTCGAAGTGCCGCAAGACACCCTTTGGGCGGGCAAGACCCTTGCGGAACTGAACCTTGCACAACACTTTGGGGTGCACGTCAGCAGCATTCAGCGTGGCAGACAGCACATCCATATACCTTCCGGGGGCGATATGCTGTTTCCCGGTGACAAACTTCATGCGATAGGAACCGATGACCAGCTCACCAAACTTAACGCCGCATTGCAGCAGGAACAGTTCTCTGATGAGATGGAACTTGACCAACCGGAGATGCGGCTCCGCCGTTTTGCCATCGGCAATAACAGCATATTGCTTGGCAAGTCACTCGTTACAAGCGGGCTGAGGGATAAATACAACTGTATGCTCGTCGGCATGGAGGAAGACCAGGAGAGCCTGTCCGCCGTGACACCCACGTATAAGTTCGAGGTTGGTGACATACTTTGGATCGTTGGTGACGACGTTGACATAAGGCGTCTTGCCGAGATAATCTGACATAACAACAGAATAATAATTAAAACTATACATCAAAAAGAAATGAAAAAGAACCGTAACTCTTTCAGTGGTTCCATGGGTTTTGTCCTTGCGGCGGCAGGAAGTGCCGTAGGCTTGGGCAACATTTGGAGATTCCCTTTCCTTGCCGCACGTGACGGTGGCGGCCTGTTCCTGTTCGTTTATATCATCCTCACGGTGACATTCGGTTTCACATTGCTTATCACCGAGGTAGCCATCGGCCGCCGTTCTGCGCAAGGCCCGCTTACGGCTTACGGTTTCTTCAACAAGAACTGGAAGTTCATAGGCTTGTTTTCTTTCATCGTTCCATTCATCATTTACCCCTATTATTGCGTGATAGGCGGCTGGGTGTTGAAATATCTCACCACATACGCCACCTTCAACTATCAGGAATTGTGTGGTGACGGATACTTCGGCAAGTTCATTTCATCACAATGGTCACCGATAATCTACATGACTATCTTCGCGGCAGCCTGCTTC
This sequence comes from Prevotella sp., assembly GCA_017623655.1. Classification (GTDB taxonomy): domain Bacteria; phylum Bacteroidota; class Bacteroidia; order Bacteroidales; family Bacteroidaceae; genus Prevotella. The sequence continues at coordinate 213,014 of JAGAON010000008.1, read as the reverse complement.
TACATCGTGTATAGGGGGGTAGAGAAAGGTATAGAGAAATACTCCCGCATCATCATGCCGTCCCTTGTAGTCCTCGTTGTAGCCATCTCCGTCTATTCGCTGACCATCTCCTATACCACCGTCAGCGGTGTCACGCGTACAGGTCTTGAAGGTGCGGCGGTATATTTCATACCTAACTTCGAGGGACTGACATTGCGTAAGTTTCTTATGGTGGTGTTAGACGCAATGGGACAGCTCTTCTATTCCCTCTCCATAGCAATGGGCATAATGATAGCATACGGCTCTTACATGAAGAAGGACGTCAACCTCGGCAAGGCCGTTGACCGCATTGAGATATGCGATACAGCCATTGCCATCCTTGCTGGACTTATGATTATCCCCGCCGTTTATGTCTTCATGGGCACGGAAGGAATGTCGGCAGGTCCCGGACTGATGTTCGTCGCACTGCCGAAAGTATTTGAGTCCATGGGCTTTGCGGGCGAGATACTCGGTCTTGTATTCTTCCTTATGGTGCTTTTCGCCGCTGTTACCAGTGCCGTCTCCATCCTTGAAGCCATCACCGTCAGTGTGATGGACAAGTTCAAGTGGTCACGCAAGAAAGCCGTACTTGCCATGGCCGCTTGCGGTTTCATACTCTCTGTCGTGGTATGCCGCGGTTATAACGACTGGTATTTTGAACTCCCGTTGCCTAACGGAGCCGTTGCCCAGATACTCGACCTCTTCGATTATTTCAGCAACAACATACTTATGCCGATAGTCTCCATCTGCACCTGCATCCTGTTCGGATGGGTTGTCAAGCCCCGTTTGCTCATTGGCGAGATGCGACTCAACGGATATGCCTTCCGCCGCAAGACCCTTTACATTATAATGTTGCGCTATGTAGCCCCTGTTCTCCTTGCCATTCTTCTGCTTGGAGCCTTTGGATTATATTGATGTCGGTGACCTTTGGCAATACATACAAAAAGAAAGTGTTTCATAAACTGTGTTCTGTCACCCTTTCAGGGTTCACCGTAAATGGCATCTGCGTTTTTCATGTTGAAAGATAACTTATTGGTTTCAGCATATATTATAATGAAGATAAAAAGCCTCCCGATGACTGTCGGGAGGCTTTTTTCGTGCATTTCCTTTGCGGAATAAAAACTTTTTCGTACATTTGCAGACAGATTAAACGCTATACGACCATGGCATTGAACACAGACAAGAATCTGAAAACATATTACAGCATCAAGGAAGTGGCAAAGATGTTCTCCCTTACGGAATCAACGCTCCGCTACTGGGAGACGGAGTTCCCGTATCTGAAGCCCCGTACCACAGCCAACAATGTAAGGCAATACACGGAGAAGGACATCGAGGAACTGCGTTACATACACAATCTGGTGAAGGTGCGCGGCTTCAAGATAGCCGCTGCAAGGAAAATCATAAGCACCAATCGTGACGGTGTTGACAAGAGTACAAAGGTTCTTGAGCAGCTGGTGGAGGTGAAGAACCAGTTGCAGGAGCTTAAAGACGCTCTGGAAAAGATTGTTTAGCCTCACTCCGTTCCCTCCCGATGGAGGGGGAGATGCAACCGAAGACAATGACAAAAACAGCCCTGCCGACAATAGTTTGAAACCGAACAACTATATGCTTTCCCTCTTTTGTGGGAACAGGAGTGGGGCTATAACCTCAAAATACTAACACTATGTACAGTGACCCGAAAGACTGTCTCTATTGCACAAACAATGAGACTCTGCACAATCTGATGATCGAGATAACGCATCTGCGTGTCTCACGTGTCTTCCTCTTTAAGGAACAGACCTACCACGGCCGTTGCCTTGTGGCGTATGACGGTCATGTCAACGACCTGAACGAGCTGAACGACCAGCAGCGTAACGACTTCATGGCCGATGTGGCACAGACCACACGCGCCATGCAGAAGGCGTTTAATCCGGAGAAAATCAACTACGGGGCTTTCTCTGACACGCTTTCACACCTCCATTTCCATCTCGCTCCGAAGTACAAGGGCGGCCCGGACTATCCCGGACTGTTCCGCATGAATCCCGGCGAGGTGTATCTCACGGATGAGGAGTACAAGGAGATGATAGACAAGATAAAAGCCAATCTGTAATTAAAGGTAACGGGTTATGGGTTGCAGGTTATAGGTTCCGGATGCAATGTTATTGCTCTTCGCCTGTAATCTGCAACCCATAATCTTAAATAAAGCAAGGCGCAGCCTACGCTATAACGATCAAAATACACTACGTTTTCAATGCAGATAAGGACATACCTCGCGCCATTCCTTTTGGGAACACTGCTTGCCGTGACGGCCTGCGAGAAGATAGACGACGGCGATTTGAACGCTTCCGGCTCACAAACCGCCGCATCCGACGGCCAGACATCGTCCGGTGGAGATGCCGGCAATGACAATGGCGGCTCTTCCGGCATAGCGGTAAAGACGCTGGAAGTACAATCTGACGGCACACTGTTGTTTCCAAGTGAAAATCATGTCCGGCTGCTTGACGCAACGGATGAAGCCCCGGCCATATACGTCTCGCTGTATGAGTGGCATGACATCTTAGGTTCTGAAGTGGAAACGGCCGGGGAATATGCCGAAAAGTACAGTGAGGGAGGCCTTAGAGGCTGGCGCATACCGACGAAAGAGGAATGCAAGGCTATCAAAGCAAGGTATTACAGCAGCAACGATGGCACGAAAGACAACCTCAACGAGGCACTGACATCCCTTAACAGCGAGATAGAATCGTATGGCGGGGTGGGGCTTAGGGCATGGCAGATAAAGGACAATCACCCCGCCTACCGTTACTTTTGCGAGGAAGGAACATACTCTTTTTCGCTGAAACAAGGCTCCAACACCACCAAGGTAGGGGCAAAGCAGAAATATAATCTCCGTTTGGTGCGCGACGAAAACCAATAAACCGTGACCGATAAAACCATAATCCAACAATGCAACTATATCCTCTTCTTTTTGAACCCAATCTCCATACCGTTGTGTGGGGCGGCAACAGGCTCATACCTTACAAGGGTCTTGCGGAACAAACACTACCTGAAGGCGTTACCGCCGACACGCCCATAGGCGAGAGTTGGGAGGTATCGGCAGTGGAATCCAGTCCGTGTGTCATCGCCAACGGTCCTCTGAAAGGCCGTGACCTCATCAGTGTGGTGGAGGAATACGGGGCGGAACTGCTGGGCGAGGCGGTCTTTGAACAGTATGGAGGCAAGCTGCCATTGCTTGTGAAGTTCATTGACGCGAGGACAGACCTCAGCATACAGGTGCACCCCGACGATGCCCTTGCTGCACGGCTGCACGGCAAGTTTGGCAAGACAGAGATGTGGTACATCATCGATGCGGAGCCGGGAGCGTATCTTTACGCCGGCTTTAAGGACGGCATAACGCCATACGAGTACCGCAAGCGGGTGGAGGACGGAACGATATGTGACGTGCTCGCGCGCCATGAAGTACGCGCCGGTGATGTGTTCTACATACCGGCCGGGCGCATACACGCCATCTGTGGCGGCATAATGCTGGCGGAGGTACAGCAGTCAAGCGATGTGACATACCGCATCTTCGACTATAACCGTCCCGGACTTGACGGCAAGCCACGGCAGTTGCACACCGACCTTGCGGCGGACGCCATAGACTATCGTGTGGAGAAAGACTACCGCACGCATTACGGTGACCCTACGGAAAGGGCGGCGCAGGTGATAGACACGCCGTTCTTTGACGTGAGGGTGATGGACATCAACGAGCCTTTCCACCGCAACCTCATCAAATATGACTCGTTCATCATATCCGTATGTGTGAAGGGAGCCTGCCGCATATCCCTGCGTAACTACTCCGGTGTGCAGCGGACGGTGGAGATACAGGCCGGTAACTCATGCCTTATACCGGCCGCGATAGCGGATTATGACATCATACCGATAGCCGCTTCGACAAGAATACTTGAAGCCCACATCGACAGGAAGGACCGTTCGGCGTTGTCAAAGTTCACCCGTTTCCTGCATATCACAAGGAAATGATGGTGCGGTAGCCGGCCGCATTGTACCGTGTTTCCGGCATTTCTTGGGATTCTTATTACGTTCCGTAAATGTTATATCCACGGTTTGTAGAGACGATGTACTACATCGTCTCAGCATGGGAATATGCGAATTGTTTTTTGAGACGATGTGGTACATCGTCTCTACACGGCCGGCGGCCGGATGTTTGCGTGCAAATCGGAAAACTCATTCTGCCGTGTTAAATCCCTTCCTGTGACGTAATGTGCCGTAAAAGGCGTGACGCGCTCATATCGCCTGTAACCGCTTGAAAACGGAACGGCGTTTTCAAAGAAATGTCCTGATATTTTGTCTTTATGTGAACGGGTGCAGATTACAATGTAATCTGCACCCGTTCACTTTGCGATTTGCCGCCGTTCACACTGTTAAAAGCCTGCTTCCGCATTTATACGGACGCCTTTCTATGTTCCGAAATGCACCTTTATGTCAGATAATGACGCTGTAATTACCGTAAAAATACGGCCGTAATATGCCGCTAAGGAAACTTTAACATTTCGCGGCTGCGTGGTTATATGAAAATAATGTATGCACCTTCCCGCATCTCTTTCGTCTCTATTCTCACCTTAACTGTAATCAAGAACTATATGCTATCTAATATAATTATGGGTAAATAAGGCGATATTATATGTGATAGTATATAATTTGTCTATATGATTTACTATTGCAATTTTTCCATTCTCTCGTGTAATAGCGTGATATAGGCATCTTGTCGCTCCGTGGTAAGGAAGGAACGGCGTATCATATCTTCCCATTTTGGCATTATTTTGCGGAACTGTGCTATGGTTTGCATGATGGTATTCTCCGCTATTCCCATGGTTCTGCCTGCTGTGATGAAGTCTGAAAGCCGTAGTCTTGACTTCTTCCCGTTCAGTGTAAGTGCCGTTTCTTCTTTGTCTTTTGGGTTTATTATTGTGACGTTCAGCAGGTCGTATGCCGGTGTGAGGATAGGCTTTCCAATGGGAGAGTACAGCGAGAAGTTTTTGAGGTGCATATCATTGTTTCCGGTTAGAAAACAGAATATCAGCAGTTGCATATAATTTGCCATGTCAAGGCGGGGGATGCTTGAATATGTAGCGATGGCTTTCGCTACCTGCTCGTATGAACTCCGGTACTTGTATTCTGTGGGGTGTTCCGTCAACTGGCACATATCCTCCATGTCGATCTTTTTGCCTTCAGGAGTGCGGTCTATGCGTTTGGTGATATATCCGATGCTGTTATCCGCCATGCGTATAAGACAGTGTGGCACGGTATGTATGTGGGCTATGTCGGCAAGGTGCATGGTCAGGTCTTCCGTTTCGGGTAATTGTGGGTATTCTTCTGTCTGTGGCTTGAAGATATAGTTGCCCCATAACCCTACGATAGTCAGCTTGCTGCTGTCCCTGTGCTTGACAAGGTTCAGTGACAGCTTGGGTTGTACGCCTGTCAAGGCTGTTTGTGACTGTATGATTTTACTTGCGAGACCGTCAAGTTCCGCTCTGCCATACTCTATGGCGGGAAGCGTCTTTGTGCCGAAGAACTTTTTGGCACAGTTGGGGTGATAGGCCTTTTGGCCGTCGTTGAGTTCTTTATAGCAGAACAGGCATTTACACATGATTACCTCCTTCTTCTATTGGTATGACACTTATGGAGCCGATGCAGTCCCGACAACAGATTAGCAGCAGCGACATCCGGTCGAGGATGCTGATGTCTGTGTTGCGCAGAGCTACGTCCAACAGCCACCCTTCCGGTATGAGACCGTCGAAAAACGGAAACAGGATGGGGCTTTTGTATGGTTGGCTGCGTACGGGTAGTGTCAGGCTGACGGGTTCGTTGACGTCTTTTATATACGCATCGTCATAGGAAAAGGTGTATTCTCCGTCTCCTTCCACGAGTTTTCCTGCCGGTATTCCTTTTCTGTAAATCAATGCTTCTCTCATGATTTCGGTGATGGTTGTAGTTCATAGTTGAACAGGTCGAGCACTTGGTTGACTTTGTCCATCCTTACTGTTGGTTTGCCTTGTTCCAGTTCACGGACGAAGCATAGCCCGACGCCTGCCTTGATGGCGAGGTCTTCCTGCGTCAGTCCATACTGTTTGCGCAGCCGTTTTATTGTTTGTGTGAGTGGTGTTGATGCCATAGTGTTTTGAGAATTATATGCTTACGGATGCAAAGTTACATAATTTATTTGATATTACATACTTTCGCATATATTTTTCGCTCTTTTTTGATGCCGCATAACAAAACAAGTCCGGCGTGACGGGAGGTGAATCCTGTCACGCCGGACTTGTGTCTGCAATATGTTATGTAGTCCCACGGTGTGCGGGAGAGGGTGGGGCAGGGGGTTATCTCCTGTTGAAGAGGTCCTTGATGCCGTCAATGTCGAAGTTGAGGGAGAAGCGGAGGGTCTGGTCAAGAGGGTTGGACTTGGCCGTGGCGATGACATATCCCGCGTCGAGTGAGAACGCACTCATGCGGAAGCCCGCGCCAACGGTGAAGTATTTACGGTTACCTTTGTTCTCTGCCTCATGGTGATAACCGGCACGCAGGCTGAAACGGTCGTTGTAAGTGTATTCCGCACCGACGCTCCACTGTATCTCTTCCAGCTCTTCCTTGAAACCGTTGGGCGCATCGGTGAAACTCTTGAACATACCGGAGATGCTGCCTACATCGTAGTAGTCGCTTTGAAGGCGTGCGTCGTAGTCGGCGGATGTCTCGTCGTCACGCTTCTTCGGGTATGTGGGTACGAGGAGTTTGTTGGCGTCTGCGGCGATGGTGAACTTGTTATAATCGTCGATAGGCACCATCAGTGACGCTCCGAGGCGGGCGTTGGTCGGTATGAATTCAGAGCGGTCACTGCCTCCGAACGTTATCTTGGAGCCGATGTTGCGCAGGTAGAAGCCAAGGCCGAGCTGGCATTCGCGTTGACCTATGTTGACGTAGTTCTGGTAGTAGCAGGCCAAATCGGCTGCGAACGCACTGGCGGCGGATGTCTCTTCTGTCGCTGTGTATGACATATCGGAGAGCAGGAAACGCACGCCTGCGGCGATGGAGAACTTCTCGCTGAGCATGAGTGAGTACGCTACGTCGAATGACATCTCGTATGGCTTGATGGTCATGGATTCCGTTGAGGAGACGTTTCCGTCCTCGGGGAAGTTGGTATAGACCTCACCGAGGGAGAAATAATGCAGTGACGCTGATACGGCGCTGTAATCTCCGATACGGTAATAGCCTGTGAGGTTGGCGATGTTCATGTCGTTTACCAGCTGGCGCAGCCACGGAGTGTAGCCCATTGTGACACCGGCGCGTGATATGCAGAATGGGTATTTGGCGGGGTTCCAGTACTGTGACGCTACGTCCGGGTCTGTTGCGGCACCCACTTCACCCATACCTCCGGCGCGGGCGTCAGGAGTTATGGTCTGTGATACGATTGCGGTATGAACCGGGTTGAAGGCATCGTACCTGTCATCGTCTGCTGTCGCTGTCAGGATGCAGAGGCACAGAAGCATTGTTGCTGTCAGTAGTCTTTTCATTATTGTATTGTTTTATTTTGCGATTATGAGTTTCTTTGTTTGTGACACGAAGTCGCTGCCGTCGCAGGAGACACGTACACGGTAGAGGTAAAGCCCGCGTGCGATGCCGCTTGGAGTCCAGCGGTAGGTGGTGGTAGGGCTGGTTGCGGAGAATACATCGTCCCATTGGAGAATGTCAACGGTTCTGCCGGAAGGGTCGATGATGTCTATGCAGATGGTTGCGGCACTGCCTTGCCTGTCGTGGGTGACGTAGAAGGTGGCGGTATCGGTAATCGGGTTGGGGGCGACAGAAACGTCGTACAATTCCGGTTGCATACCTTTCACCACACGGAAGTCAAGGGAAACGGTGTTGGAATTGCCGAGAAGGTCCCATGCCCTGAATGACAGGCTGTGGCTGCCGGGGGCGAGGGGCGGCAGAACATAGTATGTCTGGCCGGTGGTGTAGCTGTTGCTGTCAAACTGGAAGTTCTCGTTCAGGTCGTAAGTCATGGCGGCTTCCTTGTCGATTATAAGCTCCATGTTGTGGCCTATGGACGAACTGGTGGTGTTTATGCCGTCTTTGTCGGAGATTTCTGCCACGAAGAACGGCGTCTGTCCTACCGCATCATTGTTGGAGAAGGACGGGTTGTTGAGGTAAGCGTATATGGATGGTCCCACGAGGTCGTTGTTGATGTCTTCCCAACCCTGTGCAGTGAAACTGCTACATTCGCCGTTTGCCGCTGTGCGTCGTGTGGGATCCATGGCATAAACGGTGATAAGTCCCGGTTCGCCGTCATCGTATATGTCGCGTGGCACCTTGAAGGTAAAGGCGAACTGGCCGTTCCTTACGTCGCAAGTGCCCTTGTATAGCGTGCTGAGTCGGTCGTCGTAGGAGAATATGGTATCGCTTTTTTTATCGTTGCCACGGCATACCATGGTCTGCTTACTGTCTCTTACAAGAATGTTTGCGGTGCCGTTGAAGTCGGAGACGATGTCGTTGTTTCCGCTGCGGCTGGCGATATGTCCGCGCACATTGACGGTGCTGTTGCCTTTAAGTGTACTTATCTCATTGGCGGGTGTTTCGTTTATGTAGTCTATAACGACAGAGTCTTTTGGCAAAGCGAGACGCAGTGCGGGGTCACCTATGATGGTAAAGTGGTGCTTGTTGATTGTGAGATCCTTTTCATATTTGACAAGATCGTTTTTGGCAAGGCGCATGGCTTCGCCTATGCTGATGGCTGTCGGGGTGGGGGTTGTCTTGTCATATTCAAGGATATGGCTCATAAAGGCATCGTTTATAGCCGCATTATCGTTTTCAAAAACCGTTCTTGCGGTGCCGATAAACGCTATTGCGCCTCCGGCTTCATTTAGTAATGCCGCTTCGCCGAGAGTGTTTGATGTACCGTCGAAAGGCACAGTCTCGCAACCTGCGGTGAACCAAAGCGAGTAGTTTGAGCCTTTGAAGTTGGCAAAGTCAGACAGTACGAGCAGTTTTTCGCTTGCCAAAAGCACCCAAGAGGCATGTCCGCCGTAGTTCATTATCAGTGCTCCGTCATTCTGTTGCTTCTTTACCGCAGCCGTAGCTTCGGGATAAATGTCGCCGGAAGCGGTGCTTTTCTTCTCGTAGGCATCAAGCATCACCTTCTTGACGTTGTATCCTTTGGCGCTGTTTATGATTTTATCGGCGGTGGAGTTGATGTTGGCCATGTGGCTGTTATTGTCCCCGTCATCGCCCATGAACATTATTTCGTTTTGCCATGGGCCTGCGGGAGATGCCGTCATATAGTGTATTATCTTGTCAACAACCGCTTTTGCGTCACTGCTCTGCACCACAGGTATTCGTCCGACGGCAATGTCAAACCGTAAATTGCGGCTTGCGCCTTCGTTGGCATCGGTGTGTACGGTCATGTTATCTTGCAGCACTGTGATGTAATCATCGACCGCTGTGCTCTTGACCGTGTGGTAAGAGTTCTCCGTTTCGTATGTCAGCAGATAGTCATCGGGTGAATACATTGACGGGGAGAGGGTCTTTATGCGGTTGTCCCACAAGGCGTCGCCGAAGAGAATTACGTGCTTTGGTATGTCGTTCTCGCTCTCTGCCTTGTCATAAAACATTTTAAGGTATCGGCGGTAGGCTGCCATGTCCGGCGTGCCACTTGAATATTCGTTGTATAATTCATCCGCCGACACTATACGGGCAGTCATTCCGTCATGCTGACGGTGGCATTCTGCGAGTCTTTCCGCCTGCTCCCTAAGTTTTTGTGAGGTCGGTATTATTATGACAATGTCGGTTGGAGTGTCGGCGTGATGGTTCTGATTGGTAATGTTGCAGTAGTATTGCGCTGCGGGATAAGCGGCGGAAGACAATGAAGCCGGTGTGGCCGGTGTAGCGAAATTGGCCGACACATAGTCCAGTCTCAACACAGCGGAACTGTTTGCTGTGCTGATGGTGACAGGGTAAACGGTCGCTCCGTTGTCGTCTTTGGGATAAGATGCGAGGTCTGTTGCCGTGAAATACTTTGCGTTCACGTTCGCTTTGTTGTATTCGTCTTTGCCGACTTCCACTGTACCGTTGACGGATGCCCCATTGCCATGGTTAATGGTGTATGGCGTTGTAGTGCCGGCTGACACCACTACCTGTATGTTTGCGGTGGTATTCCCTGCCGGAATGAGTACGTTCACGGTCATAGGCTGCCCCGCTCTGATTTCTGTTCCGTCAAAAAGATTGCGTCCTGTCTCCGCCCATGCGTATTTATCGTTCTCGTACAGATAATGATGTGCGTCGGCGGAACTTGTCGCCAGTTGCAACAAATCGGCCTCAGAACAGGCTAACGGCGTGTCTGACGCTTCGGTGATGAAGTAATAACCATAGTCGGAATAGAAGTTCCTGTTACGCTTTGTCGCAGTGTTTGAGTCCCATGATACCGGCCCTTGCGCATAAAAATACTTGGAGTCGCCTACGGTACAGGTGGCGATTTCCTTCAAGTCGTCATGTTTCCGCAAGTAATCCTGTGTCAGTTTTTCCGGAATGATGGCGCCTCCGTAGCCGTAGATTTTTACTTTTGACAGGTCGGAAAAACCGGCTTGGCGTATGACATCTGCAGTAAGCCGGTGTATTCCGGTTGTGGAGACGCGTATTTTTGCCCACGAGCCTTCGTGCAATACGGAGTTGTCGGCATATACCTGCATGCTTTCCATTGTTGCGGCGCGTGTCAATGCGGGTGCTGCTGGGGCGGAAACAAGTTGCGGCAGGAAAGAACTTATGAAACAAAGCCGGTCATTATGTGTTACGACAGGCATAAATTCCATGCCGAGTGTGCCGTTCTTTCGTTCCTGATATGTTTCCAGTCTTATTTCCGGAGTGGCCGGGGCCGTTTTCTTTCCTGTTACTTTCCTGTAAGCCCTTCGTTGTTTTCGTGTCAGAGGAGTGTATTCCGGGTACAGCAGTTTTACGGAATACAATGAATCCTGATAGCCTTTTGGCAACGCTATGAAGTGCGAAATCTTGGGTAATAGGGTGTCAATCCGCATCTGTGATGATGTCAGATCAACGAAATTCTGCGCTGACGCAGCCATGCCCGGCAGCATAATAGCCGCCAACCCTGTTATGATTGTTTTCTTTCGCATTGTTGTTCCAAAGTTGTTCACCTGCACCAGAAGTCGAGAACTTTGTCTCCTTCGAGATAACCTTCCAGATGGTCGTCTATCTTTACCGGCCCTACTCCTGCCGGAGTGCCGGTATATAGCAAGTCTCCCGTCTTCAAAGTGAAGAATGTTGAAATGTAGGCAATGAGACGGTCTATGCCTGTCAGCATATCGCTGGTGCATCCATCCTGCCTGCGTTCGCCGTTGATGTCAAGGGCAAAGTGCAGTCCCTGTATATTCAGGAATCTCTCTTTGTCCACCCATTCGCCTATGACCGCCGCACCGTCAAAGCCTTTCGCTATCTCCCACGGCTGTCCCTCTTCACGCAAACGTTTCTGAAGGTCGCGGGCAGTGAAGTCTATTCCGACTGTCACGGCATCGTAATACCTGTGTGCAAATTGTTCCGGAATACTTTTCCCAAGGCGTGATATGCGCACCACAATCTCAGTCTCATAGTCTATTCTGCCGAGATGGTCAGGTATGAAGAACGGTTTTCCATCCTTGATGAGTGAAGAATCGGCCTTGGTGAATATCACCGGATCACGCTGCCGGTCATCGTCAGCGGAGCCAACACCTTGTTGTAATAACGTAGTTTTTATTTCTTTATTGTGTAGGGCATAGTTCATACCCACTGCAAAAATCTTCATAATATGCAAAAAAGTTATAAGTTATGGATTTAGTTATAAGCCGGTGGAGCATTAAATGCTCTACAACCTATAACTTATAAGCCATAACTTATAACCTGGAAATTAAGTCTTTGGGATGCAAACCGTCAGGCATGACAAAGCCGTCAGTCCGTTCCTTTACGACTAATGTTTATTACCGGAAATATTAGTCAGCCTGAAGTGAGAAGCGCTTGAAGTCTGTTACAGTCAGTTCCTTGTCGGCAGCTTTGAGGTAGTCGGCCACAGACATCTTGCTGTCCTGTATGAATTCCTGATTCAACAGGCAAGACTCCTTGAAGAACTTGTTGAGACGGCCCTTGGCAATGTTCTGAATCATGGCCTCAGGGAGGTTTGCTGCCTTCTCTGCGGATACGGTAGCGATGATTTCCTTAGCCTTCTCCACGTCTTCTGCGGTAATCCATCCTTTGTCAACGTTTGACTTCATGTGGTCCTCTGAGTCAACGTGTGCAGGGTTGATACCGGCCTTCTTGAGTGCATTCTCAACAGCCTTCTGTACCTGCTCCTGCTTGGTCTTCTCGATAGCGACCTTTATCTCCTCGTCAATAACAGACTGGGGTACGGCCTCTTGATTCAGAGCCACCGGCTTCATGGCAGCCACCTGCATAGCGACAGCGTGTGCCTGCTCCTCTGCCGGTTTGTTGGTCTGTACCATGGTGCACAGAACGTTCTTGTTCATGTGGTTGTAAACGGAAACATTGTCGCCTTCGATGAAGATGTAACCGTCAAGCTCCATCTTCTCGCCCGTAACGCCTGAACGCTCTGTTACGGCGGCGGCAACGCTTTGGCCATTAGAGAGTGTCAATTCCTTCACGGCCTCTATGTCCTTAGCCTTTGCGGCGATAGCGGCGTCAAGTATTTCCTGTGTCAGTGCAATATAATCAGCTCCGTTAGCCACGAAGTCCGTCTCACACTTCAAGGCGATCATTGCCGCAAAGCCATTCTCGGCCTTTACGAGCACACAACCGTTTGAAGTCTCGCGGTCACTACGCTTTGCTGCGATAGCCTGTCCGCGCTCACGGAGAATCTCCTTGGCGCGATCCATGTCGCCGTCAGCCTCTGTCAGAGCCTTTTTCACGTCAGCAAGACCCGCACCTGTCATGGCGCGCAGGGTCTTTATGCTTTCCATTGTTATAGCCATTGTATATAAAAAATGTTTGTGGTTGTGGTATTCAGAAACCATGTTGGCCGGTTGTATCCGCAATTATTGCGGTCAGACAGCCGGTCAACAGTAGTACTGTTTGTTAAAAATTATTCCGCAGCAGCCTTTGGTTTGTCCTCCTGCTGTGCAGCAGCCTTTTCGTCTGCCTTCTCAATCTTGCGCTCTTGCAGACCCTCGTTGATGGCTTCGCAGCAAGCTGCAAGTATCACCTCTACTGAGTCCTTGGCGTCATCATTTGCAGGGATGGCGAAATCAACCTTGTTAGGATCGGCGTTAGTGTCAACAATACCGAATACCGGTATTCCGAGACGCTTGGCTTCCTTAACGGCGATGTTCTCCTTTTCTACGTCAATGACGAAGAGTGCAGAAGGAAGACGTGTCAGATCAGCAATGGAACCGAGGTTCTTCTCCAGCTTGGCACGCTGGCGTGAAATCTGCAAAAGCTCACGCTTTGAGAGGTTGCTGTAAGTTCCGTCAGCGGTAAGCTTGTCGATGTTCGCCATTTTTTTGATAGCCTTACGGATAGTCTGGAAGTTGGTGAGCATACCACCGGCCCAGCGTTCGTTGATGTAAGGCATATTTACGCTCTGTGCCTTCTCGGCAACCACGTCCTTAGCTTGTTTTTTAGTAGCGACGAACAGAATCTTCTTACCCTGCTTTGCTATGTTTTTCAGTGCCTCAGAAGCCTCGTCAACCTTAGCCACAGTCTTGTGGAGGTCAATGATATGTATGCCGTTACGCTCCATGAAGATATAAGGAGCCATAGCGGGATTCCACTTGCGACGGAGGTGGCCGAAGTGACAACCGGCCTGAAGTAACTGATCAAAATTAGTTCTTGACATTGTCTTTTTCTGTTTGGTGGCCATTGGATGCGGGACGGCAGACACTTTTCTCGTTTTTGTTTGTCATGTCAGTCCTGTCCGTTGACCGGTTTGTTTACTTTCTTTTTAATTCTTTTTTGTTAGAATCAGCCTGCAAGTAGCCTGTGTCCTCTTATATATAAAAGGTGACAGAGTCTGGCAGGTTTAGATGCTAAACAATCTTTATGGCGTATGTCCATCAGATGATGGCGCATGACAACCATATTCTTCCGTTCCCGAATATTAACGCTTAGAGAACTGGAAGCGGCGACGAGCCTTCGGACGACCCGGCTTCTTACGCTCTACCTTACGTGCATCGCGTGTGAGGAAGCCCTTATCTTTGAGTGCCTTCTTGTCCTCAGCGTCTATTTTTACCAATGCGCGTGCGATGGCGAGACGCAGAGCCTGGCTCTGTCCGGTGAAACCACCGCCGTCAAGGTTAGCCTTGATGTCATACTTCTCGGCAACTTCAAGAAGCTCGAGAGGCTGTTTTACCACATACTGAAGTATGGCAGAAGGGAAATATTTTGAGAGTTCTACCTTGTTGATGGTTATCTTGCCGGTGCCCTCAGTGAGATATACACGAGCGACAGCGCTCTTGCGACGACCGATTGCGTTTATTATTTCCATGTTATGTATATCTATTATTATTTGTACTGATTGATGTCGATAGCCTTAGGCTGCTGTGCCTGGTGCTTGTGTTCTGTTCCCTCATATATGTAGAGGTTCTTCAAGATGGAGCGACCGAGCGGGCCTTTTGGCAACATACCCTTTACGGCGTGGTGCAGTATTCTCTCGCAACCGTCGTTCTTCTTACGCAACTCTGCGGGAGTGTTGAAGCGCTGACCGCCCGGATAACCGGTGTAGCGTGTGTAAACCTTTTCTGTCTCCTTCTTACCTGTGAAGACAATCTTGTCTGCGTTGATGATGATAACGTTGTCGCCACAATCAACGTGTGGTGTGAAAGTCGGCTTGTACTTGCCGCGCAGCAATTTTGCCACTTTTGAAGCGAGGCGGCCTACTACCTGCTCTGAGGCATCAATGACAACCCACTCCTTCTTTGCAGTCTCCTTGTTTACGGAGATTGTTTTGTAACTTAAAGTGTTCATTCTTGACTTTAATAATATTAAACTACTAAAAAACATTGTTTTCGGACGCGGATTCACTAACCACCGGCGCGGCCAAACGCACGGCTATTAACACCATCATCCGTGGAGTTCTAAGTGTACTCCGAATAATCGGTCTGCAAAATTACTCATAATTATTGACATACAGCTCAATGCAAGGGTGTAATGTGTATTCTTTTATATTTATTTAACTTACTGCCTGCATTGCAGGTTGTTCACAGCTTCCTGCCGTGCCTACTTTTCTCTCCAATATTTACGGTATAGCGTAGCTACCACCATTGCTGCTTTCCATGCGTATAAGTAAAGATGCGTTCCTCTATGCCTTTTGACAAATCACGCAGCAACAAGATAGATCCATAGGGAACTTCTGGAAATACAAGTTTATAATCATCTGCTATCAGCGACCCTGCCAGACACCAGCTTTTGTCAAAATAGTAAAGTTCGTACTCGTCTCCCGGAACAACAAAGTTTCCATCATTCTTTGGGAAATATACTATACGGCTTATTCTTTTGGGTTCTCCAATGTCTAATCCGACAGAATACCCTACTTGCGGTTTGTCAACAGGAGTGAAGGTATCACCGTCAAAACACTTCTGTGCATTGCGCACATCATGTCCAAAAGGTGTTCCTTTCAATATCACATCCCTCTCATATATTTCAATCTCTGTGATTGGACAACGGTTCTTTGACGGGGATACATACCTTACATACCTATAGTTTTTATTGCCATGTATATTTATCACATTGCGGAATACAGGGGTCTTTTTTATTTCATAAAGGGTGTCACAATATAGGAATAACGAGTCGTTGGAACCTTCAAACCGTCCGCAACGAAGTTCACTCAAATTCTTTATATGCGAGGGTACTAAAGGGTATTTCCTGTCTATGGCTATCGTTCCCTTACGTTTCATGGGGGAGAAATATCTTACATGACCAGAAGCTATGAAGAAAGGTTCCCCTACAGGTGTCTGTATACCTTTTTTATATACAACAGGCAGGTACACTATGGAATCTCCTATATTCTTGAAACGGTATTTACCTAAAACAGATGTTGCGCTTGCAACAGGAGTCCAGCCGTTGCCTGTTGCATAAATGCAAAGGTAAGCATGTTTGCTATTTGTATTAATATCTATCACGGCGGAACTCCGCAAGCCGTATATTGATGAAACATCTTTCCTATATTGGTTTACGAGTGTTTCATTTACTACTTCTGGTGCTGTGTTGTCAAAAGGAAAAGTTTTTTGCCTGTCAAATGTCATCCGCCATACTTTTGCGCTTCTTTTCTTGAAATTCGTGTCATACGGGAAACCATCAGAGACTTTGAACTTCCTTGTGAATATTGCAGAGTTCAATTCATTATCCATTCTCGCAACGGTGTCCCCTTCCGCTATAGTGTAAGTGCCATGACTTGTCACAAGAGCCACCCACGAATGCCCTGCTGTACCGTAATTAGCCCACTGGTCAACAACTTCCACTGTTGCGGGAATCCCTAATGCTCTCATTACTGTAGCTATGTATACTGAACGTTGCAGGCAGGAGCCTTTGTTTACGCGCTGCATTTCTATTGCATCCAGCAAGTAAGGATAACCAAAATCCTTTATTAGCATAGCTTTGTAAAGTGATTTGTAAACATTCTCGTATGCTGTCTTTAAGTCTGTAGCCCCATTCAGGGTATTACTGTATTTGTTCATCAGACTATCACGCCATCCTATTGGCGGCAAATGCTCAGTACTTATTCTGTATGGAAGGACATATTGCCTGAACAAAGAGAACCCCACTTCATTATGCCATGGAGCAGACTCCCACGCTCTGAAAGCACCGTCAACATTGTCTATCATGTAATTAGCTGTCAGTGTTTGTGCATCATATTCTACTGTTCTTAGAACATCATACTTATTGAAACTGTTCCATAACTCCCTTAATTTTGTTGAATGCACAACAGTATCAGAAGTATGTATACTCGCTATAAAGGAATCAACAGCTTCGCTCGTCTGCGTGTGGTGTGTGCCCATATTATCTAACAGGAATTTTACCGCTTGGCGTTTCAAGTGGTAGTTCTTTCCGCATCCACTGTAGTGGGTAAGCGATTCGTATAGTTCGTTATAATTCTCTCCTGCTATACTGTGAGTTTGCTTAAAATCCTGTTCACACGAAACACTGACAGCGGACATAATGAACAGGAAGATGTATAGCACAGCGTACTTTCCATACTTTGAAATCATATTTTAATGCTTATTATGAGAGTCCCCGGGTTGTACACCCGGAGACTCTCGTTAAATACTTGTCACTCCTTGACTTCGCCTATTACACGTAACATCAAGACCTTGCCATTGTTGAAATTGACAAAGATAGCTTTTGATAATTTACCGGACTGACCGCTTATTTCAACATGTCCGTCTAATGATGCGCTCTGACCTTTGGCTATTGTCTTTGGCTTTTTGTCTATTTTCATACAGCCACATGACACATCCACTTTCTCTATGTAGATTTCTCGGTCACTGCGGCTTTGTAAAAGGAAAGAAAAAGTGTTCTTTTTATCCTCTGACTTGCGCATGGTTCCACAGTCGTAATACGCATCAGCCACATACAGTCCATCAATGTCCCTTTCGTGGGGTTGCTTTATGTCGGCGCATGCTGTGAATATCAGGCAAACAAGAAAAACAATAGTTCGTATTAAAATCTTAATCATATTAGTATTGATTTATTGTCTGAACAACAGTCCTCTGTAAACATACCCCTCGTCGGGCTGCAAAATCTTTATCACATAATAATCCCAGCAGTCACCGCCCACAAAGGCAAGTATTATAATAAAGTATATGTAGGCCAGCCTGATGTAGATGTTCTCAAACTTGTAGCATACCGCTCCGGCGAGAATGCCCATGAGGCATATCAGAGAAATGCCAAGACTGCCTACCGAACCGTTGAAATCAGTGATGCGCACACCTAATTCCAGTACAAAGCGTCCAAGTATTATTGCCAGCACCGTCATGGCTGTGGATTTTCCTACTGTTTGGTGTTTCCAGCACCAATACCATGTGAAGGCGAGAAACACAAGTGCCTCTGTCACGTGCACACCATAACCATGGTTGAAAGCTCCTGCCCAACAGACGGAAAGGAATACCAATAGACTTACGATGGCGGTCTTGATGAAAAATTTTGTTGTGATCATAGTCTGTATTTATATTAGAATTGTTAGAATCCACCACATGTGCCGTCACATTTATATAGGGTCAAGAAACCACAACCATCGTTAGTTGTTTCACATTTGGCATATTCACAATAAAAACCGGTCAGAAAACAAGATACTAAAGACTCTGTGTTACAATGGCATTCAGATTGTGAGGTATTTGACTCCGCTAATGGAGTGAGCTTTGCTATTGCCTTTGATGATCTTTTCCTTGTTCGCAGCGTCCCCTTGGTGTCCTTAACCTCAGAGCCAGTAGCAACTATAGCATAGATTAATTCTTTTGACCACCCTAATTCCTTTTCCGCATAATCTATCCATTTATAAGAGAATACATCAAGGTCGTCCTTTTCTTCATCGGACATCTTCTCATTCGAGAATAAGGATTTGTTGTTATTAAGGAAGGTGTCAAGACGCATGATATGCTCCAATTCCTTTGCAGACCATGGCAATGTCCTAAGTTCAGAAATCTTTTCTTTCCAGAATGTGTATTTCTGTTCTGGAGAAAACGCTCGATAGACAGGGATGTTAACCCTCTCACTTAATCCTTTCCATTGCTCTCTTGTCATGGTTTGCAGACTTGACGCATTGGCCTTTACCCACGTGTTTACTTGCTTGTCACAGCTGTAAACCTGCTCGTCATCACCGGAACACGATGTCAATGAGCACAATGCGCTGATGCCTGTGAGCAGCACATAATAAATGATGTTTTTTCTCATAATTGTAAGATATTAAAAAATGAAACAAAGGTGATATTATGTAATCACCCGATAAAATAAAATTAGTGGGTAACATCATGGCGCATCTGCATGATTTCATAGGAAGGAACCTTGATAGTCTTGTTGATTATGACATTTCTCAATGATGTCATATTGGCGGTGTCTTTTTTCTCTTCGTAAACCTTATATTGGTTGTACAAAGGCAAGAATCTGTTCGGACACATACTTGCCGCCTCCTCATAATGGCTTATTGCCTTGTCATATTGGTGTAAGTCAGCATAAATGTCCCCTCGCAACAGTTGCGTGTCGTAATCTATAGTGGCTGAGTTGTTTAGAATTTTAATGGCTTGCGATGATTGCTTGTGCTCTAACAACACTGCCGCATAGTCATAATAGAACATGTCATCAGCGTATTGTGATTTAGACAAAGCACAGTAGGCAGCAGGTGCACTCTTATCATTCGCAAACCTCGCTCTCTCATGAGCTTGTTCCCATTCTCTGTTCCATATAGTCTCGGCAATTGTATTATATACAAGGGTTACGCTTATAACGAGTATGGAAAATAGTACAATCTTGTTATTGGTATGGCTTCTGTCAGGCTGTGAAAATGAGAGAGCGGCCGCTTTTGCCAATATCAGCCAAGCTATGGGGTATCTGAATGGATAAGAAAAGAAAGCGAACAGCAACAGTATGGAGATAGAGGCCTTTGTTTCCGTTGGTATGGCGGTCTTGCGAAATACCAGCACAAGAATAAACACCACGCCGCCTACCCGCAAAACACCATAGTTGATAATGGCAAGAAGCAGTTCATTCAGCGGATGTCTGATATTGTCTGCCAACTGCCCCTGCTCATAAGGGGATTCTTTTTGCACTTTGGACTGCCGTCGCATATACTCTCTGTTAAAGCCATCTTCACCAAGACCGAATAAAGCCTTGTGTGGTGAGTCAATAAGTGTAAGTGATGTGTAGTATATGAGACTCCTGCCTTTTGTGGAATCTTTCTTGACATGCATGCACATTGTTGTAATTCCGAGAACAAACAACAAGGCCGGAAGTCTTTTCTTTGGCTTGAAAATAAGAATCGCGGATATACAAAATGCTATAATCCCTAATCTTGAACCTACCGCAATCAGAACAGTCGTTGTCATCAATATATACAAGATACAAAGACAAAGATATGTTTTCCTATAGTAATATTCATTTGAGATCGTTCCCTTTAACGCATAAGGACTGGTCAGCGACAAGTGAAGTGCCAGAGCGGCACTGGTGTCAAAGCCTCCAGTAATGGGTTCGTTGTCATAGAACTGGATAATAGATTTGAACAGTAGTATGATACCGCTAATCAGTATTGCAATGGTGAATTCACTTTCGCTATTGTAATAACGGAATATGAATGTAGATAATATAAGGAAGAAGAGATATGGTATGATGGCTTCCTTGCATGATATCGCTGTCAATATAAACAAGAAAAGATATACAGCGCATGCTTCAACTTTAATTTCCTTCAGGTTATGCCTGTGTACTATAATTAAGAAAGCAGCAGTGACTGGTACTGACAAACGAATGGCGGCCCACTTGGGAAGAACATAGTCATCAATAAAATATCCCTCTGTTGATATGCAGGTACAGCATAACAACAGAAATATCAGCACTGCTTGCGTGCTGTGAGACACTTTTGCTTTGTGTATGTCCTTGTTTCTTACCATGCTTTTAATTTCCTAAGGTTTCCATGGTTTATAAGATTATATAAAGAAAGTCCCCAAAGAACAATACTTTTAATAAACGAGCTGGCAGGTGTCAGGTGAATAAGTTCTCCGAAACAGCCGCATGATTCCACACTTCCACCAATATCCGGAGAAAAGTAGTTAATGCCCGTTAGCCATACGAAAAAAGTTAAAGTGGAGAACATAAGCCAGCCATTCAGGACTTTCATATAATCCGTGATTGCAAAAATCCCCATTAATAATTCAAATAAGCATACAATGATGGCAATGTGATTCCGATAAGCGATGAGCCATTCAAAAAGATACGCGTCTGAGTATTCTGCTATTTCTGTAGCAAAAGACTGAAGTGCCGCTAATTTGGCTATACTGGAGATAAGAAATATTCCTCCCAATATATATTGGTTAATGCGAATGATTGTTTTCATTGTTATTTAGGGTTGTTGTGGTTAGGTGTAAAGATATATAAACAGTTTGTTGTAGAAACTGTTGTTATGGCTTCAAAGATAGTAAAAAATGTTGATTTGACAAAAATAAGTCCCGAAAATGGTAGTATTATTAGCAATAATTAACTAAGGGTAGTGTTCAAAAATAAACGCGGATTCAACTAGCAAGTGCTGTTCATCCAAAGGCGCAACAAATTGTGAAAAGGATGATTGTGAATAAGTAGGCACGGCATCTTGCCGTGCAACAACCGTGAAAACATTGCAAAGGCATTTTTGCCACAGCGGCATCAGTGCGGCGCTTGCACGGCAAGATGCCGTGCCTACTTCGTCACAGTGCTACTTTTGATTTTTGATTTATAGCTATCTCCTCTTATCGCTTGCTGTCGGTTATCGTTGTCATAACCCAGCCATAAATGCCGAGCAGGGCAACGAGAAGCGTCTGCACACTGTGCACCACAAGGACGAAATAAAGGGCAGGCATCTCCGCGACACCATAAAGAATCATCATCGTCTTGACGGCGAAATGCCAGGAACCCGCACCGTTTGGCGTGGGCACAAGCACCGCTATCGAACCAACAATGAACGTGACCATAGCGCAGGTCATGCCCAGTCCCGCCGTGGCATCGAAGCAAAAGAACGTGAGGTAGTAATGAAGGAAGTACGATGCCCATATAGCAATGCTGTAAAAAAGGAACAATGGCACGTTGCGCACGTTCCTGAGAGACATCACTCCGTCACGCAATCCGCTGACGGTAGCCTTCATCCGGTCGTAAAAGGCCAGTTTCTTGCGGAAGATATAGAAGCAGACGAGCGTGGCAAGGCCGCATATCGCCGTCACGATGTATCCCGTCTTGGAGAACATCCCGAACACCTCCATGAGGCTGTCGAGGCGCGTTCCGGTCTTGGAGAAGAAAGAAACGAACACCGGCATCTGTAATAACAGCACGAGAAGCGTTATCAACAATATTATGAGCGAATCCACCGCACGCTCCGTCACCACCGTGCCGAGAGCCTTGGGAAAGCTTGTCCCCTCTTTCTTTGCCAGCACACCGCAGCGTGTGAACTCGCCTATTCTCGGGACAACGAGTGACGCGGCGTATGAGATGAATATGGCGTTGATGCACGTTCCCGTCCTCGGCCGCTCGCCAAGAGGTTCCAACGCCTGTTTCCACCGCCATCCGCGGAACATCTGCGCCAGTATGCCGAAGGGGAAGGAAGCCAGCATCCACCACCAGTTTACGTCGTGGCGGAGCACCTCCTTTATGGTGTTCACGTCGAAACCGCGGTACATCCAATACAGTATTGCGCCGCCCAGAAGTATGGACAGCAGCACGTTTGCGGTTTTGCGGATGTATCGTTTCATAGTGAAGCGGTGTGATGTGAAAAGTTGTTGCAAATCAGACGCAAAATTACTGCAATTAGTCGAAATGGCCAAACAAAGCGTAGTTTTTTTCAATGACAGTGTCTTTTTTTCGTAAAATTATTGTACCTTTGCGAAGATATATTAATGACCAGATGAAAAAAGTACGTCCCAAGAAGAATCTCGGACAGCATTTCCTTACCGACCTCGGCATAGCGAGGCGCATAGCTGACACCGTTGACGCCTGTCCGGACATCCCCGTTCTGGAGATAGGGCCGGGCATGGGTGTCATGACGCAGTATCTTTACCCGAAAGACCGTGAGTTCAAGTGTGTTGAGATAGACACGGAGTCTGTGGCATATCTGCAAGAGGCGTTTCCGAAACTGCGCGGAGGCATCATCGGAGACGATTTCCTGCGCATGGACCTTAACGAGGTATTCGGCGGCAGGCAGTTCGTGCTGACCGGCAATTATCCGTATGACATATCCTCACAGATATTCTTCAAGATGCTTGACAACAAGGACCTGATTCCCTGCTGCACGGGCATGATACAGCGCGAGGTGGCTCTCCGCATTGCCTCTTGCCCCGGAAACAAGGCTTACGGCATACTCTCCGTGCTGATACAGGCATGGTATGACACGGAATACCTGTTCACCGTCGATGAGAACGTGTTTAACCCGCCGCCGAAAGTGAAGTCGGCCGTGATAAGGATGACACGCAACGGGCGCACGGACCTTGGCTGCGACTGGCAGCTGTTCCGCCGTCTTGTCAAGACAGTGTTCAACCAACGCCGCAAGATGTTGCGCGTAAGCCTGAGACAGATGTTCACGGAGAACAGTAGGGTGACGCCGGAATTTTTCCGGCAGGAGTTCCTTACCAAGCGTCCGGAGCAGCTGACGCACGAGGAGTTTGTGACGCTTACGAACATGGTGGCGGAGGTGTTGTGATGGGAATGATGACAGAAAGACGCATAAACAGAAACATAAGATGAAGGATTTTTTATCAAAGGCGGCACTGATGGCAGTGCTTGCATTCAGCGCAAACAACGCAAACGCACAGTTAAATGACATTCTGAACAAGGTTACTTCAAAGGTTTCGTCCGCCACTTCGGGCAGCGGCAACAGCACGTTGTCAACCATCGGCAGCATCATATCGAGCAAGCTGGTGCCAACCTCCGCACAGATTGTGGGCACATGGGCATACAGGGAGCCGGCGGTGATGTTCACAAGCGGCAACGCCTTGAAGAGCGCGGCAAGCTCGGTAGTGTCAAAACAGATCGAGACAAAGTTGCAGGGCTATCTTGACAAGACCGGCATCAAGAACGGAAACATGACAATCACGTTTGAGAAAGACAAGTCTTTCTATGTCTTGCGCAACGGCAAGAAGATAGCGTCGGGCACATACGCCGTATCAAAGAGCGACGTGACGCTTACCTTCAAGGGGAAGAAGACGCCAAGCAAGCTCACTCCGCAGCTGGACAACGGCACGCTGGTCATGGTCATGGACGCCACGAAGCTCAAGACGTTCTTTGAGAATGTAGGCTCCAATGTGTCGCAGCTGGCAACTGTAACGTCGCTGTTGAAGTCGATGGACGGCATGAAGGTGGGCATACGCATGACCAAGAAATAAGCGTAAGGCATGACAAATTATAAATAAGGATAATGGAAATGATAAAGACGATTGTACGGGTATGGGGGAACACCAACCTCATGTTGCGCATCTTTTGCGCCATCATCATAGGCTCGGCCCTTGCGCTTACCTGTCCGGGACTGTCCGGAATATCCATTCTCGGCACATTGTTTGTCGGGGCGTTGAAGGCGATAGCACCGGTATTGGTGGCAGTTCTCGTTATGGCTTCGGTGGCAAAGGCGCGCCAAGGCCTTGGAGAACGCTTCCGGGTGGTTATCATCCTCTATATGGCAAGCACGTTGCTGGCTGCCATCGTGGCCGTGTTCGCCAGCCAGCTGTTCCCCTTGCAGCTGGCACTCGCCGGCGTTTCGGGGGCGGAGAACGCCGCTCCGGGAGAATTAGGGGACGTGTTTCAGAACCTTGCGCGCGACATTATGAGCAATCCCCTGACCGCTGTCAGCTCGGCAAGTTACCTCAGTGTGCTCTTCTGGGCTGTTATCTTCGGCGTGGCATTGAAGAGAAAGGCGTCTGACAAGACGATAAGCATATTGCAGGATGTGGCGGATTCCATCAGCCTTGTGGTGCAATGGGTGATACGCTGCGCGCCTTTCGGCATACTCGGACTGGTGTATTCCTCCGTAAGCGAGAGCGGACTGGATATTTTCACGACATACGGCAGGCTCATTCTGCTGCTCGTCGGCTGCATGATGGCGGTCTCTTTGGGCGTAAACCCGCTCATAGCCGGCCTGCTGTTGCGCAAGAATCCGTACCCGTTGGTGTGGAAATGCCTGAAAGGAAGTGCTGTCAGCGCGTTTTTCACACGCTCTTCCGCCGCCAATATACCTGTGAACATGGAACTGTGCAAGCGCATGGGGCTGGACGAGGATTTCTATTCGGTGAGCATTCCGCTTGGTTCCACAATCAATATGGACGGTGCCGCCATCACGATTACCGTCATGACACTGGCAACCTGTCACACCATGGGCATCGAGGTGTCGCTTGGCAGTGCGCTGGTACTTAGCGTTCTTGCCGCATTCGGCGCCTGCGGAGCGTCGGGAGTGGCGGGAGGCTCGCTGCTTCTGATACCGATGGCATGCGCTTTGTTCGGTATAAGCAATGACATAGCCATGCAGGTGGTGGCCGTAGGGTTTATCATCGGCGTGATACAGGATTCCGTCGAGACCGCGCTTAACTCCAGCGGAGACGCCATGTTCACCGCCACGGCGGACTTCTATGACCGCAGAAAGAGGGGCATTGAGGTGAAGTTCTGATTGGGTGCTGATCACCTTGCCCCGTAAAAGGGTGCTGATTACAATGCAATCAGGTGCTGATTATACTGTAATCAGGTGCTGATTGCGGAGACCCTCGGATGACTGCCGGTTATGGCCGGCGGGAAAACGCATGAAACAAGAGAAGCGAATGACAGAGAAACTGGAAGACAAGAGAATAGCGTTGCTGCTATCCGGCGGTGTGGATTCGTCGGTGGCGGCGTATGAACTGTGTGCCATGGGGCTGAAACCGGACTGCTTTTACATTAAAATCGGTCCGGAGGAACAGGAGGAGTGGGACTGCACCTCCGAGGAAGACCTTGAGATGGCCACGGCCGTGGCGCGCCGTTTCGGACTGAAACTGGAAGTGGTGGATTGTCACAGGGAGTATTGGGACAACGTAACCAGATATACCATGGACAAGGTTCGCAACGGTTTCACGCCTAATCCCGACGTGATGTGCAACAGACTAATCAAGTTCGGGGCGTTCAACGAGAAGCGCGGGCACGACTATGACCTCATAGCTACCGGTCATTATGCCCAAACGGAGGTTGACGGAGAGGGCAGAAAGTGGCTCGTCACGTCGCCAGACCCGGTGAAAGACCAGACGGATTTCCTTGCACAACTGTATGACTGGCAGCTGAAAAAGAGTTGTTTCCCGATAGGACACTACCAGAAAGACGAGGTAAGGGGCATTGCCGAGCGGGAGCGTCTGGTCAATGCGCGGCGCAAAGACTCGCAGGGTATCTGCTTTCTTGGCAAGATTAACTATAACGAATACCTGCGCCGGTATCTTGGGGAGAACCCCGGACTGGTGATAGACATTGCGACCGGCAAGAAGATAGGTATGCACAAAGGGCTGTGGTTCCATACCATCGGACAGCGGCACGGGCTTGGATTCGGCGGAGGGCCATGGTTTGCGGTGAAGAAAAACATAAGGAAGAACATTCTTTTCGTATCTAACGGCTATGACCCGAAGACCGCATACAAGCAGGATTTCCCCGTGTTCAACATGAACTTCCTCACCTGTAACCCTTGGGAGGTGGCCGAAGGACAGGAGCGTGTGCCGGGAAAACACCTGCAAAAGCCGGGAGACAGGGTTGAGGTTTGCGTGAAGATACGCCACACCCCGGAGTATCTGCCGGCGTCATTGGAGCTTGGCACGGACGGGGTCTATATGGTCCATGCACGCAAACCCATACATGGTGTTGCGCCGGGACAGTTCTGTGTCATATATGACGAGTGCCATCACCGTTGCTACGGGTCGGCGGAGATAACGGTATAAAGATATTATTATTATATAAATCAATAGTTATGAGACATTACATTATTCCTGTTTTGACAATGATGCTGTGCCTTACTGCCTGTGCACGGAACAGAAACGCGATGCCGGACACGGCGAATCCTTCACAGAGTGCTGTCGTTGACACCGCTCCGCGCACCGTTGAGGCTCCTTCACATCCGCTTATCGGACAGAAATTTGTGGATGTCAGTGTTGGCGGCATTGACGGAAAGCAGCACAAATTGAGTGAGTTTATAGGCGGAAAGGCCGCCCGCGGCAAGAAAAAGTATGTGCTTGTCGATTTCTGGGCGAGCTGGTGCAGACCCTGTATGATGGAGATGCCGAACGTTAAAAGCAACTGGGAGCGTTACAAGTCGCAGGGCTTTGAGGTGGTGGGCATATCACTTGACGGCAACCGTCAGGCGTGGATGCAGGCCATAGAAGATAATGGTTACACATGGACGCAGCTCTCTGACCTTAATGGTTTTGACTGTCCTGCGGCGGCAATGTACGGCATTGAGTACATACCTTGGAACTTCTTGTGCGATGAGGAGGGCGTCATCGTGGCGGTAGAGCTTCGTGGTGACGGCCTGGCCGCCAAGCTGAAGGAGATTTACGAATAGGCTTATGAACATAAAAACGGGATGGTTCCTGATGGAATCATCCCGTTTTTGTATTGCGTTGTCATTGCTTTTGCCTTCATGAAGGCGTGGCAATCATTCCTTGAGAGCCTTCAGCTTTTGCTTCATCAGTTCCAGTTCGTCGCGTAACTTGTCCGCCTTCCTGTTCATCTCGTCGATGAGTGTGTTTCCTTTCTTGCTGCTTGCAGACAGGAAATTGAGGTTGGTCTCGTAGTTGGCAAGCTCCTCTTTCATCGCGTCAAAGCGTTTCTGCATACGCTGACGCTCTGTCTCCACGGCGTTTTCTCCACGCTTTGCCACCTCTTTCATTCCCTGCCTGAAGGCGTTTAGGCGGCGGTCAGCACGGTTTTTGTTCAGCTTTTTATACAGAATGTCGAGTGTTCCGTGATACTCTTCATACAGTTTGTCCTTTTCTTTGAACGGAACGTGGCCTACGGAGTTGAACTCTTCCGTCAGGGACTGTATCTTCTGACGCAGGTTGTCGGCCTCTTCTTCGCACAGGGCTTTAAGCCTTGACACTATGTCCTGCTTCTTTGTAAGGTTCTCCTGCTGCTCGTTTCGCTCGCCGGCGTTGGCCGCATTGCGTGCCTCGAAGAACTTGTCGCACGCTGCGATAAACTCTTTCCACAGTGTGTCGCCTACTTTTTTCGGCACCATTCCTATGGTCTTCCACTCCTTTTGCAGCTGAATCAGCTTGTCGGCGGTCTGCTTCCATTCCGTGCTGTCCTGCAAAGCCTGCGCCTGTTTCACCAGTTCCTCTTTCTTGGCGATGTTCTCTTGCAAGCGTGTCCGCAGTTCGGTGAAGTACTCGTTCTTGGCAACGAAGAACTGATCGCACGCCGTGCGGAACCTTTCGAATATCTTTACGTTCATCGCCTTGGGGGCGAAACCGATGGATTTCCATTCCGCTTGCAGCGCGATAATCTCCTTGCTCTTCGCCTCCCAGTCCGCGGCGGTCTTGCATTCCGCTGCTGACAGCATCTCAACCTTGTCGCACAACTCGCTCTTCTTGGTGAGGTTCTCCTCCTGTTGCAGGCGTATCGCCTCGTAGTGTGCGGCGTGTTTCTTGTTTATTACGGTGCTTGCCTGCTTGAAACGTGCCCACACCTCGTCCCTCAACTCTTTGGCTACGGGACCTATTTCGCGGTATTGGTTGTGCAGTTCCTGCAACTGGTGGAACGCGCTTATCACGTCTTCTTCCTCCGACAGCTTCTCCGCCGCCTCGCAAAGTGCGGTCTTCATCTCGAGATTCTTCTTGAAATCATATTCGCGAGCCTCGAAGTTCATCTTCAAAAGGTCATAGAACTGCTCCTGCACCAGCTTGTATGTGTTCCACAGTTCCGTGGCGTTCTCGGCCGGAACGGCCTTTATCTCCCGCCACTCCTGCTGCAACTGCTTCACCTCTTGGAAAGCGTTTGCGGCCTCTTCGGGTGTGGTTGTCAGTTCCTTTATGCGTTCCAGAATCTCCTGTTTGCGTTTCAGATTCTGCTGCTTTTCCTCTTCCTGTCTCTTTATGGCCTGCTGTCTCTTCTCCTTTATGGTGTTCATCCCGACCTTAAACTCCTCTTCCAGAGGGTCAGGCAGTACTGCATACTGCATAGGGTCACCGCCGCCGTCAAGGTAAGCCTTCTGTGCTGCCTCGCGTTCTGCGTTCAGCAGGAAATAGAAAGCCGTTTTCAGATGATCCAATTCGGGCCTTGTTGCTTCTTCCTCCCCGTGTGACAGTTCTTTCACACGGGCGATTACTTCCTCCTTGGAGGTGTAAAGGCGCTTCTCCTGTGCCGTTTCCTGCGGCTGTTGCGCCATCTCTTGAGAGTCCATCATTGTTGTTTTTGTTAATGAATCGATGTTCGGGCACCTCTTGTGCGGTGCTCCATTTTGAGAGTTATAGGTATAACCTTCGTCATTGAATTTTGCGTACAAAAGTACGGAAAAGATTTTATATGGGCAAAACATTTCGTTAAAAAAAACGCTTTCGGGTATTTTTTCGCCAAAAAACAGTACCTTTGCACCGTAATCGTCTCATCTTATGAACAAAAAGATACTGCATCTTGCCATTCCTTCCATTGTGTCAAACATCACCGTTCCGCTTCTCGGACTGGTGGATGTCGCCATTACCGGCCACATGGGTGACGCCGGATATATGGCCGCCATAGCCGTAGGGTCGATGGTTTTCAATATCATATACTGGCTGTTCGCCTTCCTCCGCTTCGGTACGGGAGGCATGACGGCGCAGAGCTATGGCGAGAAATCCTTTCGGGAATGCTGCCACATACTGCTGCGTGCGCAGCTGACCTGCCTTGTCATGGCCGCGGTTCTCGTTGTCATGCAGCAGCCCCTGTTCCGTCTTGCAATGTGGTTCATAGAGCCGGAAGAGGCTCTTTGCCCCATTATACATACCTATTATAATATATGTATATGGGGGACGCTGCCCTCGCTGGCGCTTTACGCCTTTACCGGATGGTTCGTAGGAATGCAGAACACCGTGCTGCCCATGGTCATCTCCATCACGCAGAACGTGGTCAACATCTGTCTCTCGTGCCTTTTTGTCTATGGCTTCGGCATGAAGATAGAGGGCGTTGCCATGGGAACGCTTGCCGCACAGTGGAGTGGGGCGCTGATGGCTCTTGCCATGGTGCGCGTCAAGTATGGCGGGCTGTGGCGCGGCGTGTGCCTGAAAGGGGCGGTGAAACTGGCGCAGATGAAACGCTTTTTCCTTGTCAACAGCACCCTGTTCTACCGCACCCTGTTCCTTGTGGCCGTCAATCTCTATATCATCGTGGCGGGAGCGCGCGGCGGTGCCGTCATTCTCGCCGTCAATTCCGTGCTTATGCAGCTGTTTATCCTCTACACATACGTCATGGACGGTTTCGCCTTTGCCGCCGAAGCCCTGTGCGGACGCTACTACGGAGCGCATGACAAGGCCAACTTCCGTCTCGCCCTGCGTGGCGTATGGCTTTGGGGACTCGCCCTCACCACCGCCTACACCGTGGCCTATGCCGTTGGCGGAGAGGCTTTCCTGCGCCTGCTTACGGACGATGCCACGATACGTATGGCGGCAACGGACTTCCTGTCGTGGGCTGTCGCCATACCTTTCTGCGGCATAGCGGCCTTCGTGTGGGACGGTGTCTTCGTGGGAATGACTAACACCAAGGGCATGCTCTGGGGCACATTCTGCGGGGCTACGGCGTTCTTCCTGCTCTATTTTGCCTTCCGTGACACCCTCGGCAACCACGCCCTGTGGCTCGCCTTCACCGCATATCTCTTCATGCGGGGTGCGGCGCAGCAGGTGATATTCCGTAAGGTTAGTGGTTATTGGTTTTAGGTTGTTGGTCACTTCGCTGCCATTCCTATTCCATAACCATCGGCCTCTTACCTCCATAACCCTCAACCTCCAACCTTTTAACCTCCCATTATGAACAAAGCAACAAAGATTTTCTTCGCCACTCTGTTTGCCGCCGTGGCGCTTGCCGTAGGCAACGTCATTGCGAAACAGTCATTACACACGGAGACGGCAGAGCCGAAACCGTCGCAAAAGATGGCGGAAACCGCCGACACACTGTCTCCCCGAAGGCTGCTTGTCACTCATGTCGTCTCTCCAGCGGCAGGCGATGCCACCGTGGCTGACTTCATCCTGCTGGAGCGTGCGGCGTATATGCTGTCATATAACCCGGCCACCAGACTGCCGGTGTGGGTGGCGTGGCATCTGACGGCAGACCACACGGACGGCGCATACAAGCGTGACGGGCTGAAATTTGCCGAGGACGAGGACGTGCCGGAGCCTCGCGCCACCAACATGGACTATGTGAACAGCGGCTATGACCGCGGACATATATGCCCGTCGGGCGACAACCGCTGGAGCCGTGAGGCGCAGGTGCAGTCGTTTCTTTACACCAACTGCTGCCCGCAACTGCGCAATCTCAACACAGGAGACTGGAGAGAGTTGGAGGAAAAATGCCGTGTATGGGCGCAACGGTACGGCGACATCTACATCGTCAGCGGCCCGTTGCTGCTCAATAAGAAGCACAAGACGATAGGCAAGAACAAAATCGTTGTGCCGGAAGCATTCTTCAAGGTCGTGCTGTGTATGCGTGGCAAGCCAAAGGCCATAGGCTTCATCTACCGCAACGAGCCTACAAACAAGAAGATGACGTCCTACGTCAACACCGTTGACGATGTGGAACGCGTCACGGGGCTTGACTTTTTCGCTGCCCTTCCCGACGATTTGGAGCGTAAGGTGGAGGCCACGGCCGACCTGAGCGACTGGGAATAGATGCCCTTCCGTAACAGTCTGGAAATACATACGTTACCGACGGCAAAACAAACAGGTGCTGATTACATTGTAAAAGAGGCCTTTTTACAGTGTAATCAGCATCTGTTTGCAGTGTAATCAGCACCCTTTTGCGAGGAGTTCGTCCTGCTGCCAGTTTCCGAGGTTACTCTCAATGTATTCCGCAATGCGGTTTGTCTCGTCCTGACCGCGCATTATGCGGTCATAAAAACGTTGTTGCCATACAAACGGAATGTTGTTTGCGTTGGCGTATTTTGTGACGGCGCGTTTCAAGCCTCCTATCACATTCGACAACCGTCCACGGCTGTGGGATATGTGTTGTTTGTTTTTGTTTACTGTATGGTGTAATTGGTTATTGAGACGATGTGGTACATCGTCTCTACATGCGGGTTGTGTTTCTGTGTTGTTAGGTTGTGTTGTATTGAGACGATGTGGTACATCGTCTCTACATGGCGATGGCGTTTCCTTGTTGCATGTGGGTGAACCCTCTACTACGATGATTAAGTGTATATGGTTTGGCATTATCTGATACAATGGTACAACAATGTCGTTATGTAGCGTTTCCATCTTTTTTATACATTCATCGGTCACCATCCCGATTTCAGATAATAACATTTTAGGTTCATCGTTTTCAAGGATTATTTTTCCAAAATGATGTTTGTGTTCTGCGGTGCATATTGTTACAAAATACATTCCGCAATTATAATCGTGCCATATAGCCCTTGTGGATTGTATGCGGTATTTGTTTTGGAAAAGTTTGTCGGTCATTGTTTCATCATAGGTTTTAGTTCCATTATTTATTATAGCCCGCCCTATTGCGAATCTTTGTGCCTCGCGTTGTAGAGACGATGTACCACATCGTCTCCCAGTCATCGTTACATTGTTCATTGAGACGATGTGGTACATCGTCTCTACAACCGCGGTGCATTTTCGCTTCGCCCATTATTTCCGCCGCAATATGATGTATAATATCACGGGAGCGCCGAATATCGGCGTTACGGCATTGATGGGTATGACGGTGTTTTCGGGTATGATGCAGATGAGGTTGCACAGCAGTGCTATGGCGGCTCCGCACAGTATGGTGGCCGGAAGCAGCACGGTGTGGCCGGCGGTGCCTGTAAGCAGCCGCGCGATGTGCGGCACGGCGAGGCCGAGGAACGCCACGGGACCGCAGTAAGCGGTGCAGACGGCGGTGAGAATGCCTGTGGTAAGCAGCAGCAGACGGTGTGTGCGGCGGATGTTTATGCCGAGGTTCTGCGCATAGTTGTCGCCGAGCAGCAGGGCGTCGAGCGGTTTTACAAGCAGCACGGCAAGGCACAGGCCGGCGGCGTTGAGCGTGGCGAACCACGGCAACTGTTGCAGGCTGACGTCGCTGAAGCTGCCCATGCCCCACATTACATAGTTGTACACGTTGTCGGAGTCGGCGAAGAAGTTGAGCAGTGACACCGCGGAAGAGGTGAGGTAGCTTATCATTATGCCGACAATGAGCAGCATCAGGTTGCCGCTCACGACGTGGCTCAGCGCCAACAGCAGCATGATGACGGCCACGGCGCCTATGAACGCGCCTGTCGTGACGGCGAGTATGCCGCCTATGTGCATACCTGCCGTACCGTCGGCAGTGCCCGCTCCGCCCATGGCTATGACCCCTCCGAAGAACAATATCACCAGTGCCACGCCGAGGCTTGCGCCGTTTGTTATGCCGAGAATGGACGGGCCGGCGAGGGGATTGCGGAAAGAGGTCTGCAACAGCAGCCCGGACGTGGCAAGCCCTGCACCGCACAGCATGGCGGTGACGGCCTGCGGCAGGCGTGACTCTATCACGATGTATGCCCATCCGGCCTGTTCTACCGGCATTCCCGTCAGTGCGTTGAGCACCTGGGAGGGCGGTATGCTGACGGAACCGAACAGCAGGTTGGCGGCTGACAGCAGCAGGGTGAGCGACAGGAGCGATATGTTGATGATGAGACCTTTCTGCATTTTGGCGGTTATTTTATTCTGTTGTAATACTTCATGGTATGCTCTTCCTGCGTGCCGGGGTGCAGGATGTTGATGTATTCCATCAGCAGCACGTCGGGATGGAACGGCGTTTCCTCATAGAAACCGGTCTTGGCGAGATTGCATCCGAAGACATTGCCGCGCTTGTATGCCTCCATGTATTTGTTGGAAGCCCATGCCTCGGCAAGCTCTTCCATTGTCATGTCCGTGGCCTGATTGTACTTTATCAGCCAGAAGTCGGCCTCCTGCGCCTTTATGAAAGCCTGTTCCGGGCTGTAAGGCACGGCTCCGGCTGACGCCACGTCGCTGAAAATGTAGTCCCCTCC
This sequence comes from Prevotella sp., assembly GCA_017623655.1. Lineage (GTDB taxonomy): Bacteria > Bacteroidota > Bacteroidia > Bacteroidales > Bacteroidaceae > Prevotella. The sequence continues at coordinate 179,137 of JAGAON010000008.1, read as the reverse complement.
GGCATCGCTGATGAGTATTCCCACGGTGCTTTTGTTGCCCGCCACGTACCATGTGCCGCCTATTTTCATCTCGGTCACCACCGTGGGGCGTGTCTTTTGACGTGCGGCATGAGCCTTCATGCCGTTGTAACTCTTCTCCACGGCGGAGAAAATGCTGTCAGCCTCGTGGCGTTTCCCTAACAGTAAGCCGTAGAACCGTATCCATTCGGCCCTGCCCAAGGGGTTGGTCTCCATGTAGTCGGCGCACTCTATGATGGGGATGTGCAGCTTGCCGAGTTTCCCGTAAGAGCCGCTGTTCTCGAAAGGGGATATGAACATGGCGTCAGGACGCATCATCATGAGCTTCTCTATGTTTGGAGTCATGCTGTTGCCAAGGTCCGCTATGGTGCCGTTCTGCACTCCCTGCCTGATTTTCGGCAGGTAAATGTACTGCAAGTCGCACACGCCCTTGATGGCGTCAGCCGCCCCCAACTCGTCGATGAGGCCGCAATGCACGGACGTATATACGGCGGCGTTCCTGAGAGGCGTGCGTACTATCTCGCCCTCCGGCAGCTGCTTGGGCAGTTCCTTGCCGGAAGGCACGAGGATATAGCGGTGCAACAGCGACGTGCTGTCCCACGGATTGCGTATCTCTACCTGCACGAAGTCGTCGGTCTCACGCATTACCAGCAACTCGGCGTACTTCATGTCCATCGGCAGTCCGCCGGTGTCAGTGCCGCTTTTTCCGCCGCCTGCGCATGAGACAAGCAGGCAGACGTAAAGAAATAAGGTTATGGTTTTGTACATGACAGTCACGGTTTTGTTTTTGCAAAATTACAAGAAATAATTAACACGGCAAACATTTACTCTCCAAAATTTTGTGGAATGGAAAATAATAAGTAAATTTGCGGACAAAACAAAAGAACGAGTAATAAAACAAAACAATAACGATCAGCAGATATGATAGATGTAAAAGAAGTACTCCAGGACGCCGAGGAGCGCATGGAGATGGCCGCTATGTTTCTTGAAGAGCAGCTTTCACGCGTCCGTGCAGGGCGTGCCAACGTGGCGATACTCGACGGTGTGAGGGTTGAATCATACGGCATGATGGTGCCGTTGAATCAGGTTGCCACCGTAACCACACCCGATGCCCGCACCATCGCCATCAAACCATGGGACAAGAAGGCCATACGCGGCATAGAGAAGGCCATAATGGACTCTGAAGTGGGCATCACTCCCGACAACAACGGTGAGGTGATACGTCTCGCGATACCGCAACCTACGGAGGAACGCCGCCGTGATTTGGTGAAGCAGTGCAGCAAGATAGGCGAGAAAGCCAAGGTGGAGGTGCGCAATGTGCGTGGTGATCTGAAAGACAAATTGAAGAAAGCCATCAAGGACGGGCTGTCGGAAGACTTGGAAAAGGATGCTGAGACGAGCTTGCAGAAGGTGCATGACAAGTACATTGCGAAGATAGACGCGCTGCTTGAAGAAAAGAATAAGGAGATAATGACGGTGTAATAGCCCCTCCCCCGACCCCTCCCGAGGGAGGGGAGAGAATACAAATAAAGGGTTATATATCCTCTGTTGATATTGTATGCAAGGCATAATATCCGGGATAAAGTATATATTCTCCCCCTCGGGGAGTTAGAGGGGGCTCTAATTTATAACTGAATTTGACAGGTCTTGTAATAAAAAACACGGGCTATTGGTACACGGTACTGACAGATGACGGTGCTACGGTTGACTGTAAGGTGAAGGGAAACTTCCGCCTTAAAGGCATCCGCAGCACCAATCCCATTGCCGTCGGCGACAGGGTAGTGATAAAGAAGGCGGACGAGACGACGGCGTTCATCACGGAAATAGAAGACCGCAGGAACTACGTCATACGCAAATCGTCAAACCTTTCAAAGCAAAGCCATATCATAGCGGCCAACGTTGACCAGGCAATGCTTATCGTTACCATAAACTATCCGGAGACAAGCACGACGTTTATCGACCGCTTCCTTGCCTCGGCGGAGGCATATCGCATTCCGGTCGTGCTGGTATTCAACAAGATTGACCTGCTGTCCGCGGAGGAACTGCATTATCTTGACATGATGCGCACGCTTTATGACACCATAGGTTACAAGAGTTTGGCTGTCTCCGCCGCCACAGGCAGCGGCATGGAGGAACTGCATGATATGCTCGCCGGCAAGATAACGCTGTTCAGCGGCAACAGCGGCGTTGGCAAATCGACCATCATCAACACCCTGATACCCGGCGCAAACCTGCGCACTGCGGAGATAAGCGACGCGCATAACCAAGGTATGCACACCACGACCTTCAGCGAGATGCTGCCCATTCCGGCCTCCATGCCGGAGGAAACGCAAGGCTGGATTATCGACACACCGGGCATCCGCGGCTTCGGAACGTTTGACATAGAGCCGGAAGAACTTACAAGTTATTTCAAGGAGATATTCCAATTCTCGAAAGACTGCCGCTTTTCCGACTGCACACATACCCATGAACCCGGTTGCGCGGTGCTGAAAGCGGTGGAGGAACACTACATATCCGCTTCCCGTTACCAAAGCTATCTGTCCATGCTTGAAGACAAGGAGGAGGGTAAATACCGCACAGGGCATTGACGGACAGTATCATGACAGAGAAGAAACACCAAGGAGTAATGTCACCGGAGGAAGCGCAGTCGCAGACAATAGATCTGCTAAGGTTTCCCTTGGCCGTAATGGTTATCTATTCACATATAGCCATTGAGGCACCGGTTCCTGCACAATTAGGGGCTACCCCCCCACTTTCCGCGGCTGACCTGCACTATATTTTGGAGCTGATACTGACCGACCTGCTGACCAAAGTCCCTGTGTTCTATTTCATATCCGGCCTCCTTTTCTTTCTGACCATGAGGCAATGGTCGTGGCTTGGGTACAAAAAGAAGATGCGGCGCAGGCTCCAAGCCCTGCTCATCCCTTATCTTATGTGGAACATCACCACGTTCTTCATCTTTGTGGCGGTTCAGATATTGTTGAAAGGCGAGCCGCTTTCCTACGCTTGGGCAATGTTCGCCGAACAGAATTGGCATGTCGTTTGGGATTGCAACGAGTGGGGTACGGACCGTGTCAACTGGCTTGGCGGGTCGCTGCGCACCACCGGTCCCTTTGACACTCCGTTATGGTTTCTGCGCGACCTCATGGTAGTCTCGGCTCTTTCCCCGTTGATTTATTGTTTCATCAGGCGCACCCGAATCTACGGTATGGCGCTGTTGTCCCTTGCCTATATATCAAGAATATGGCCTGTTGCCACCGGTTTCAGCGTTACGGCGGTGTTTTTCTTCTCCCTTGGCGCATACTTTGCCATCAACGGCATAAACGTAATACATTTCGTGCAGCGCACGAAATATGTGGTTATAGTGTCTTTTCTCGCCCTGCTTGCGGCCTGCATCGCCTACAACGGTGAGCATACCGTCATAGGACAGAACATATATCCCTTCTTCGCCATAGCCACAGTATTCGTCTCTTTCTATGCAGCCTCGGTCTTCGTGACACGCTGGAACGTGAAGGCCAATAAGTTCTTGGTGTCAAGCTGCTTCTTCGTCTATGCCTTCCACGATTCCCCTACCGGCAATCCGCTCGGCATTTCCAACACCATCCTGCATTTCGTCATACCGGGTTCATCGGCCTTGGAGAACGCGGTATGCTATCTTCTTTCCCCCTTTCTTGCGGCGGCGATTTGCGTATTTATATTGCTTCTCTTGAAGAAATTTACCCCGCGGCTGGCCAAACTCTATTCCGGTAACAGGTAAATACATTCCGTTTGCATAATAAAAGATGTTTGATTACGTTGCAAACACCGCCAATTTCCCGATATTATAATGACAAACGACGTTGTAGGGACGCACCTTGGTGCGTCTGCTTATACGGTGGTGTGCGTCCGAAAATACGGGGGAATATAACCGCCAACATTGCGTTGCTATTCAATGCGTTACAACAGTCTCTGTAAAAGGGTGCTGATTGCTGTGTGAAAGAGGCCTGATTACACTGTAATCAGCACCTGATCACGAGGTAATCAGCACCCTTTTGCGGATGAGGCGGGATTCACTGCTGATGTCATCCGCATCGGGCATCTTGGCTTTCCCCTGTCGGTACGCAAAAACTAATGGCGGATAATACACAATATATTTCTCATGCGTGCGTTATTCTATTACGTGTTTTTGTATAAGAAAAGAAACTTTAACAGCGATGATAGAATACATAAAAGGCGAACTCACCGACCTTGCGCCTGCGCAGGCTGTGGTGGAGGCTCACGGAGTGGGGTATCTGCTTAACATTTCCTTAAATACATATACCGCTATTCAGGGTAAGAAAGAAGTAAGACTGTATGTGCATGAGGCCATAATGACCGGGGGTAGGGATGATTCCTACACCCTTTACGGCTTTTACGCTAAGCAAGAGCGGGAGATTTACCGTATGCTTATAACCGTAAGCGGTGTCGGGAGCAATACAGCCCGCATGATTCTCAGTGCCATTACGCCGGCGGATCTGGTGAATGTCATTTCCACCGGCAACGAGAAGGCGTTGAAAGGCGTTAAGGGCATAGGGCTGAAGACGGCGCAGAGGATTATCGTTGACCTGCGCGACAAGATGACCGCCTGCGGCATCATAGCCGACATGAGCGCCTCTTCCGCCGGTGCGCCGGCTCCGAGTGTTAACACGGAGGTGCATGACGAGGCGGTGGGAGCGCTGACGATGCTCGGCTTCTCGCCGGCCCCGAGTGCCAAGGTGGTGACGGAGATATTGCAGGGTACGCCCGATATGCCTGTGGAGCAGGTCATAAAACTGGCGTTGAAGATGATAAAATAAGCGGAGACATTGATGACAGAACGTCTTGACAACATAATGAGAAACGTGGCTCGTGGCCTGTTCCGGTGCTGTGGCGGCGGAAGAAGGCGTGTGGCCCTGACCGTATCCGCGTTGCTGCTGTCGGTCATCGTCAGCTCGGCCATGGTGCGTCTTGCAGCCGCTCCCGGCGACGGTGACGACCGGAAAGAGGACGGGAAGGAAGAGAAGGCCGCTGCGGCGGCCAAGAAAAGGACGCCGAAATCCTCGCTTGAGCGGTACCGTGAGCGTCAGGCAAGGCTGAAACTGCAACAGGACACCATTCCCGACAGCCTGCTCAACCCGCGCTGGAAGATACAGAAGACCACTCCGGTGACTTACGACGACCTGAAACAAGGGTCGGCAGACCTCAAGAGACCGGACAACATAAAGCAGGAGGTGGAGTATAACGACACCCTCGACCGTTATGTTATCGGCACGCGTATGGGCAAGACATGGATGGCCGCACCCATAATGATGGACCTCACGGAGTATCAGAAGTGGAGCGAGAAGGCCCTGTTCAGCAATTATTTCCGCAGCAAGAACTCGGAGATATTCGAGAAAAAGGGCAAGGAGAAGTTTGACTTCACCGACATGCACTTTGACCTTGGCCCGGCGGAAAAGATATTCGGCCCCGGCGGAATACGCGTAAAGACGCAGGGAACGGCCGAACTGAAACTGGGGGCGACGCTGAAAAGCGTTGACAACCCTTCACTGCCGATACGCAACCGCAAGACCACGACCATAGACTTTGACGAGAAGATAAACATCAACGTTACCGGAAAGATAGGTGACAAGATGAACATGAACCTCAACTACAACACTGACGCGACGTTTGACTATGACGCGCAGAACATGAAGTTGAAGTATGACGGCAAGGAAGACGAGATAATCAAGCTTGTGGAGGCGGGCAATGTCAGCTTCCCCAGCAACTCCTCGCTCATACAGGGAGCGTCGTCCCTCTTCGGAATAAGAACGGATATGCAGTTCGGCAAGCTGAAGTTGCAGACTGTTCTGTCGCAGAAGAAGTCCTCCTCTTCCAGCGTTTCCTCAAAGGGAGGCGTGCAGCTGACGCCGTTTGAGCTGGATGTCGCCAACTATGAGGAGAACCGTCACTTCTTCCTCGGCCTCTATTTCCGTGACAATTACGACAAGTGGATGCGCTCGTTGCCGAACCTTACCACCGGAATAAAAATCGGACGTGTGGAGGTGTGGGTGACGAACAAGTCGGGGCAGACCTCAAACACACGCAACATCATAGCCCTTGGAGACCTTGCCGAGGGCACTCCGAAGAACCCGATGTGGGGCGGAACGGGCGCAGGGACGGCACCGTCGAACAGTGCCAACGGCGAGTACGGGACCATGGCGGGCTCTTATTCCGCCGCGCGTGACGTGAACCAGACGAGCGGGGTGCTTGACGCCGTGATGACAGCCGGCGTTGATTACGAGAAGATAGAAAAGGCGCGGCTGCTTAATCCGTCGGAATATACGGTGAATCAGGCGATGGGATATATCTCGCTGAAGACCACGCTGCAAAGCGATCAGGTTCTTGCCGTGGCGTATGAATATACAAGGGGCGGCGTGACATATCAGGTGGGAGAGTTCTCGTCAGACTATACGGACGTCAATCAGGCACTGTTCGTGAAGGCGTTGAAGAACACCAGCAGCGTGCCTTCGCAGCCTAACTGGCGGCTTATGATGCGCAACGTGTATTATCTCGCGTCGTCTGTGCAGAGAGAGAAGTTCCGCCTTGACATAAAATACCAGAGTGACACGGTGGGAGTGTATGTGAATTACATTCCGGAGAACGCCGGAAACCTTAAAAGCACGCCTATAATAAAGCTCATAGGGGCTGACCGTCTGGACAACAACAACCGTGTCCGCAGTAACGGTTACTTCGACTTCGTGGAGGGATATACCGTAAGTAACGGCCGGGTGTTCATGCCTAAGGTGGAGCCTTTCGGCACAGGACTGTACGATGCCATGCGGCAAGCGGGGGCAAGCGATGAGGTTGCCGCCAGATACCGTTATCAGGAACTGTATGATACCACGCGTACCGTAGCGAAACAGATAGCCGAGAAAAACCGTTTCGCCATCACCGGACAGTACAAGGGAACATCGGCCAACGAAATATCTCTTGGCGCATACAACATACCGCAAGGCTCGGTGGTGGTAACGGCGGGCGGAGTGACGCTGGTGGAGGGCTCGGACTATTCGGTGGATTATTCCGCCGGAGTGGTGACTATACTCAACCAGAGCATCATAGACGCGGGAACTAACGTCAATGTGTCGCTGGAAAGCGAGGCGGAGTACGGTATGTCGCGCAAGACCATGTTCGGTGTGAACTGGGAATATGACTTCTCCAAGGATTTCCAGATAAGCGGTACGTTGCAGCATCTGGCCGAACAGAGCCTCACGTCGAAGGTAACCATGGGGTCGGAACCTGTGAACAACACCCTTGTAGGCTTTAACATAAACTGGAAGAAAGACAGCCAGTGGCTGACGAATATGCTGAACAAAGTGCCTTTCCTGCACGTCACGCAACCTTCCAACATACAGTTTAACGCGGAGTTTGCCAAGCTGTTCAGCAGCATAGCGGGCGGAACGCAGGACAATGCGTCGTACATAGACGACTTTGAGTCGTCAACCATGGGGATAAGTCTGCTCACTCCGACATCGTGGTCGCTGTCAAGTGTGCCGTCGGCAAGGGAAAACGGCGGTGGCAGGACATTGAGCAAGACGGACCTTACGTCAGGATATGACCGCGCAAGGCTGGCATGGTACACCATAGATCCCTTGTTCACACGCCGTTCATCCACGCTTACGCCGGGACATATAAAGGAAGACCTTGAACAGTTGTCTAACCATTATGTGCGTGAGGTGTATGTGTCGGAACTGTATCCTAACCGTGACCAAAACACTTACAGCGGCGCGACATCCACTTTGAGCATAATGAATCTGGCGTTCTATCCGCAGGAACGCGGACCTTATAACTTCAATCCGAACATAGACCAGAACGGACATCTGCTCACGCCAAGGAACTCTTGGGGCGGCATGATGCGCAAGCTGGACACCAATGACTTTCAGGAGGCGAACATAGAGTACATCGAGTTCTGGATGCTTGACCCGTTTGTATATACACGCAACGACGGTACTGCCGCCCGGCATACGGGTAAACTCTACTTTAACCTTGGTGAGGTGTCGGAGGATGTGCTGCTTGACGGAAAGAAATTCTATGAGAGCGGTATGCCGGTGAATGGCATTGACTCGGTATCTACCACTCAATGGGGTAAGATTCCGGTGCAGAATACCATCAATTACGCTTTTGCCACTACGCCGGGAGCACGGGAAAGGCAGGATGTCGGCTTCAACGGACTGACCGATGAGGAGGAACGCTCGTGGGAACCGTACAAAGGTTTCCTGACAACGGCTGTCGGTGCCGGCCTTGACGGTTCGGGAGTGGTGAGGAATGACTCCGTGATAGCGGAGATAGTGCAAGACCCAGCCAATGATGATTATCGCTATTTCCGCGGGGATTATTGGGATAGCAGAAGGGCATCCATCCTTGACAGATATAAGTTTATAAACAACCCGCAAGGTAACTCGCCCGACTCTGATTCAAGAACAGAGGCATACGACACGTCATATAAGACAACTCCTGACGTGGAGGACATCAATCAGGACTACACTCTCAACGAATATGAAAAGTATTATGAGTACAGTGTGGATATAGACCCTAATCATTTTAATGTGGGTGACAACTATATCGTTGACAAACGTGAGGCGACGGTGTCCTTGCGCAATGGCAAGAGGGAGACGGTGACATGGTATCAGTTCCGCGTTCCCATCAGTCAGGGAAAGTCGGTAGGTGGTATTAACGATGTCTCTTCCATCCGCTTTATGCGTATGTATATGACAGGCTTCGAGGAACCGACCGTTCTTCGTCTCGCCAGCCTTGACCTTGTGAGAGGAGACTGGCGCGTGTATGACCAAAGAATAAAGGGAGCTTCCGCCAATCCTACCGCACAGTTCACTACGTCTGCCATCAATATAGAGGAGAATAACGACAAGAAACCGGTCAACTATGTACTCCCGCCGGGTATATCGCGTGTGGTTGACCCGTCACAACCGCAGCTGACGGAGAATAATGAGCAGGCCATGCGCTTTGACATTGACAATATGTCGCATGGTGATGCCGTGGCGGTTTACAAGAATGCTGCATACGATATGCGTTACTATAACCGCTTGCAGATGTTCGTGCATGCCAATGCTCTTGAGCAGAACGTGACGAACTTGCAGAACGGGCAGCTTGCGTTGTTTGTGCGTATAGGTTCCGATTACAACAATAATTTCTACGAATACGAGATACCGCTGTCGCTAACGGCGCCGGGAACATATAACACCTATTCCGTGGCTGATTGCCGTGCGGTGTGGCCGGAGGCGAATATGCTTGACATAAACCTTAAGAAACTCACGGCGTTAAAGAAGGAACGAAACAGGAAAAAGGCCATCGGGCTTGCGTCGTTTAATGCCATCTACTCAGAATATGATTCCGACAACCAGAGCAACAAGCTGTCTATTGTCGGCAATCCGTCATTGGGTGAGGTGAAAGTCCTTATGATTGGCGTCAGGAACAATTCCCCGGAGGTGAAGGCCGGAGAGGTATGGGTGAACGAGTTGAGAATGCTTGAACCGGAAAGTGACGGCGGATGGGCTGCTGCCGCCAACCTTAACGTGCAGTTGTCGGACTTTGGCAATGTGGCGGCATCAGGCAAGTACATCAGTGACGGTTACGGAGGCTTGGAGCAAAAGGTATTGGAACGCACGACGGATAAGTACGGTTCCTACACAGTCACAACCAATTTCGAACTCGGTAAGTTCTTCCCGGACAAAGCAAAGGTGTCAATCCCGGTCTATTACAGTGTCACCCGCGAGAAAACCACACCTAAGTACAATCCGCTTGATACCGATATGTTGCTTGATGACGCACTGGAAAGCGCGGAAAACGAGCATGAGAAGGACTCAATACGCAGCATTGCTGTCACTAATACCGTCAGCAAGAACTTCTCAGTCTCCGGTATGCGTGTGGGAATAGCCACCAAACGCCATCCGATGCCGTATGATCCCGCCAACTTCTCTTTCTCTTACAGCCGTTCGGACAGGCATACCGACGGGCAGACTACGGTGTATGAGAACGAACTGCAATGGCGTGGTGCCATGAACTATTCATGGACGCCGCTGTATAAGCCGCTTACACCTTTCAAAAAGGCAAAGTCTAAGTCCAAATACTATGACATCTTAAAGCAGTTTGCGTTCAACTGGCTGCCGCAGAACATATCGGCCAACTCAGAAATGACACGCAGCTATTATGAGATGCAGGAGCGTGACCTTGACGATTTGGGCAGTTCCAACGGTATTCCGGCAAACTTCAGCTCGCAGTTTTTGTGGAATCGCGAGTTCTCTATGCGGTGGGATCTTACGAAGAACCTGCATCTGAACTTCCAGAGTGCCACACGTGCGGAGATAGAAGAGCCGGACAGACAGGTGAACAAAGACCTCAATCCGGAGGGCTACCAGATATGGAAGGACTCGGTATGGAACAGCATCAAGCACTTCGGTACGCCTTTGGACTATAACCAAACCTTCTCCGCATCATACAAACTGCCGCTTTCTCTCCTGCCGATATTTGACTGGTTGCAGGCTAACAGCTCATACAACGCAACCTATCAGTGGGCGCGCGGCACGGAACAGGAGGACGGAACGTCTTACGGTAACACCATAAGCACCAACAGGAACTTCAACATAAACTCCACATTAGACCTTGTGAAGTTATACAATCACGTGCCTTTCCTCAAGAAAGTCAATGAGAAGTTCAACAGAACGCCGGTGGTAACAAGAAACGCAAACAAGAAAAAGACCGGCGTACAACCGAAGAACCAGAAGGACGAGAAACCCAAACTCACCAAGGAAGAGGAGGAGTTGGCAAAGAAGAAGGAAGAAGAGGCGCAGGCAAAGCTTGCTGACGACCGTAAGAAGAGAAACACTTTCTCGCGTGAAATAACTATAAACGCCGATACAGCCATTGTCATAACGCACGGACGGAAATCCAAACGCATCATCGTGTCCGCCAAGGACAAGGACGGTAAGGCCGTTGACATAAAGTACCGCAAGGTCGATGAGAACAAGATAAAGATAATCAACAAGGCCGATTCCGCCGTTACCATGAAAGTGTCCGTGCTTGCGCTTGAACCGCTTGAGAACAAAACGTGGTACAAGATAGCGCAGAGCACCGCCCGCATTATGATGATGGTGCGCAACATCAACGTGGTATATCGAAACCAGTACTCCCTTGTGCTGCCGGGCTTCATGCCCAATGTCGGCGACATCTTCGGCCAACGCACCGGTGGCGTGATGCGTCCGGGACTTGATTTCGCCTTCGGCATGGTCGGAGACAGTTACATTGAGAAAGCCCGCGGCAACGGTTGGCTGCTCGGCAGCGAGGGAGGCGATTCCATTGCCACGCCGGCCACGACGAGCACAAGTCAGGATTTGCAGGTGAAGATGACGCTTGAGCCAATCCGTAACCTGAAGATAGACCTGAATATGTCGCGCACCAAGACGACGGCCAAGTCCATACAATATATGTATGCGGGCAGTCCCACCACACAAAGCGGTTCATTCTCCATGACCACCATAAGCATCAAGTCCGCCTTTGAAGGCATGGGAGACGCCAATAACGGCTACCATTCGGTATCGTTTGACAAGTTCTGCCGTTCTTTGGACACATATCAGGCACGCGTGCAGAGCCAGTACATAGGCAGAATCTATCCGGAAGGCACATCCCTTGCAGGCCAGAAGTTTGATCCAGCCAACGGTGCGGTGAACAAATACAGTGCCGATGTCATGATACCTGCGTTCCTCGACGCTTATACAGGCAACGGTGACCTGTCGCTGTTCCCCTCCCTTAGACGGATGCTCCCCAACTGGACATTGCGTTATAGCGGCCTGACGCAGATACCATGGGTCCGTGATCACTTCAAGAGCGTTAATGTAAACCACTCCTATAAGAGCGTGTTCGCCGTAGGCTCTTACAGTTCTTTCTCCACATACAAGGAACTTATGGGCGACATGATAGGCTTTGTCAACGACGTAAGCACCGGCAATCCGATGCCGAACTCCATGTTCAACATCTCCACTGTAAGCATAAACGAGGCGTTCGCACCACTCCTTGGCATCGATTTCACCCTGCCAAGCAACCTCACTTTCAAGGCAGAATACCGCACAACCCGTGTGCTTAACCTCTCCATGACCAGCGTGCAGATCAACGAAGCCATATCCAAGGACTGGGTGTTTGGCATTGGTTACAAGATAGCCGATTTCCGTTTCATGAGAAGCCGCGCCCTTCATGCCGCCTCACGAAACCGCGGTACGGGAACCGATGACGGCAAGAACAGCGGAAGCAAGGTCACCAACAAGTCCAAAGGATTTGCCCACGACCTCAACCTGCGCTTGGATGTAAGCATAAGGTCACAGGCGGCACTCACGCGAGACATAGCCTCCATGAGTTCTTCCGCTACCTCCGGCAATGATGCTTTCAAACTTGCGTTCTCGGCAGATTACAGTCTTTCAAGGCTGCTCACCATGAGTTTCTATTACGATCGCCAGAGCAATACCCCGTTATTGTCCGCCGGCAGCTACCCGACAGTTACCCAAGACTTCGGGCTAAGCCTTAAATTCTCACTGACAAGGTAGGGCGGGAAAGGCACGTTTGAATAGAAATAGAAAAAATGAATACAGTATAAGTATGGCCAAAGAAATACAAGTCACCGAGGAACAACTGTTTGTCAGCGTTTCGGCATTAATCGATACAGCACGTCAGAAAGTGAAGACCACTGTCAACACGACAATGGTTTACACCTATTTCGGCATAGGCTACTACATAGTGGAAACCGAGCAGCACGGCAATGCACGTGCCGCTTATGGCAAGGCTGTGTTGAAGAATCTATCGGTTAGGCTTACTGATAAATACGGAGAGGGGTGGTCTGTTGAGACATTAAAGAAATGTCGCCTTTTCTATAACGTATTTGGGACGCAGGGTAGGGATGCGTTGCGTGAGAATTTGAATAAGGTCCACAGCGTGGACCTTATTCGGAAACAAAATGGTGTACCGCGGTTCTCCCTTTCATGGTCACACTATCTTATCCTCATGCGCATTGAGAACCCGGACGAACGCAGTTTCTATGAGATAGAATGTCAAAAACAAGACTGGACGGTTCGGCAGTTACAGCGCCAGTATGCGTCAAGCCTCTACGAACGGTTGGCGTTAAGCCGTGACAAGGACGAGGTGCTGCGGCTGTCCAAGGCCGGGCAGACACTGGAGAAACCTGATGACATTATCAAGAATCCTCTTACCTTGGAGTTTCTCGGCTTGAAGCCGAACGAGTGTTACAGTGAAAGCAAAATGGAGAGCGCCATCATCACAAAGATGCGCGATTTCCTTCTCGAACTGGGCAAAGGATTCCTTTTCGAGACCCGGCAAAAGCGTTTCACGTTCAATGAAGAGCACTTCTTTGTTGACCTTGTTCTCTATAACCGCATATTGCAATGCTATGTACTGATAGACTTGAAGATAGACAAACTCACCCATCAGGACCTTGGCCAGATGCAGATGTATGTAAACTATTATGACCGCTACGTTAAGTTTGACTACGAGAAACCCACTATCGGCATACTGCTGTGCAAGAAAAAGGACGACGCCCTTGTAGAACTGACTTTGCCGAAAGACGCTAATGTCTATGCCACCGCCTACCAGCTCTGTCTTCCTGACAAGGCCTTGCTGCAAGCAAAGGTGAAAGAATGGATAGAAGAATACGAAGAGAGCGAGAAAGGAAAGTAATACAGTGCGTTTGACAGCCATTGCCCTTGCAAGTGGTAAAAACGCTTGTTGCCCGTTCTTTCATATTCCATTGTGTTCCGACAGCACCCCAAGACTTCGGGCTAAGCCTCAAATTCTCACAGACAAGGTAAGGCAGAGAGGAAACATACCGCATTATACCGACAGGGACTATGCCGTAAAAGGCGTAGTCCCTGTTTTGTTTTCACCGGCCATTTTCGTGCAGATATTGAAAGAAAAAAACGCCACACACGGGCTTATTTCAGATTTGTCGTTTTGCTGACAAAACGTTCACTTTGCTTACACTTTGTTTTTTCATGGTGCAAAATCCTTGGAATATTTGGGACACAAAAACGCTTTGCCCGAAATGTGCCGGTTCTTTTGAGTTTTATTATTGCGCTGATACAGTGTGGGTTAACGAAAAGTTGTAAAAAGAGTGCATTGCTTTTTGCTGCAAAAAAGCATGAAATGACGTTGCAAAAAGGTGCTTATTGCAAGCTGAAAGGGTGCTTTTCACACGGTAAAAGCATACTGATTGCATGATGACAAACACCATATTGCCGTGACAAGCCGTTTTACTTCCGCTGCGGTACGCAATATATGGCCTCCTTTTCTCTATTTATATGTATAGTGGTCTGATGCCGCGGAAAATCATAATGTCATGAAAACGGCCGTTTTTGTGGCATCTTGACTTATTGCCTTTTAATGGTTTGACAGAGCGTCCATGGCTCGCCCGCACGGCATATACAGGTATGCCAAACGGCTGTAAGCCGCATTTTTCAGTGTAATAATTTGGCGTTATCGGAAAAACTGTGTACCTTTGCACATCCGTACATAAGTACGGACAAGAACCAAAGTAACCAACCAATCCCCCTCAAATCATACGCCTCGTGAGTTTTCTGCACGTCAGGTGGGGCAATTGATTATGACATACAAATATGATTTCCTTATCATCGGCTCGGGAGTGGCCGGTATGAGCTACGCCTTGAAGGTGGCGCGGGCGAACAAGGGCAGGATATGCCTTGTCTGCAAGACCACGCTTGAAGAGGCGAACACCAATTTCGCGCAAGGCGGAGTGGCGTCAGTCACAAATGTGATTGTTGACGATTTCGAGAAGCATATAGAGGACACGATGATAGCCGGGGACTTCATCTCCGACCGTGCGGCCGTGGAACAGGTGGTGCGCATGGCTCCGTCGCAGATCAAGGAGCTTGTCAACTGGGGCGTAAACTTCGACAGGAAAGAAGACGGCGAGTTCGACCTGCACCGCGAGGGAGGGCATTCGGAGTTCCGCATACTGCATCATGCCGACGATACCGGCGCCGAGATTCAGCGCGGGCTCATCGAGGCCGTGCGGCGCAACCCTAACATCGAGGTTAAGGAAAACCACTTTGCGGTGGAGATTATAACGCAGCACCATCTGGGAATAGAGGTGACAAGGCGCACTCCCGACATAGAGTGCTACGGCGCATACGTGCTCAATCCTGACACACATAAGGTGGATACCTACCTCAGCAAGGTCACGCTGATGTGCACAGGCGGGTGCGGTGCCGTGTATCAGACAACCACAAACCCGATTATCGCCACCGGTGACGGCGAGGCTATGGTCTATCGTGCCAAGGGAACAGTGGCCGACATGGAGTTCGTGCAGTTCCACCCGACGGCCTTGCACCACCCCGGAGAGACACATCCCGCTTACCTCATAACGGAGGCCATGCGCGGTTACGGCGGCATTTTGCGCCTGCCCAACGGCGAGACATTCATGGAGAAATATGACGAACGGCTGTCACTTGCGCCGCGCGACATAGTGGCACGTGCCATAGACAAGGAGATGAAGATACACGGACTGGACCATGTGTGTCTCGACGTAACCCACAAGAACGCCGAGGAGACGCGCCGCCACTTCCCCAATATCTATCAGAAATGCCTGTCGATAGGCATTGACATCACCAAGGAATACATACCTGTGCGCCCCGCAGCGCATTATATGTGCGGAGGAATAAAGGTCGATTTGAACGGCTGTTCCAGCATCAAGCGGCTTTACGCCATTGGAGAATGCTCGTGCACGGGGCTGCATGGCGGCAACCGCCTGGCCTCAAACTCTCTCATTGAGGCGGTGGTGTATGCGGAAACGGCGTCAAGGCATTCGCTGGAACACATTGACGAGTATGACTTCAACACCATGGTTCCGGAGTGGAACGATGAGGGTACTCTCTCAAACGAGGAGAAGGTGCTCATCACACAGAGCGTGCATGAGGTGGGACAGATAATGGCTAACTACGTGGGCATAGTACGCTCGGACCTCCGCCTGATGCGTGCGTGGCGCCGACTGGACGTCCTGTACGAGGAGACGGAGAAGCTGTTCAAGCACGTTTACGCAAGCCGCGACATCTGCGAGCTTCGCAATATGATCAACGTCGGCTACCTTATCACGCGCTGGGCGATAGAGCGCAAGGAATGCCGGGGACTGCATTTCACTACGGATTACCCGCTTCATGCGTATGACAACAAGTAATCCGTTCCGCACCTTGAACCTCAGGATACGTGTTTTTATGCTGTCGCTGCTTGTTGCGGCGGCCGTATCGTCCTACGCGTCACGCCGCGACAGCGTTGCGGTGTGCCCTCCTGCGTCGTTGGAACAGCCCTGTGAGGACGCCGCGGACACCGTGGCCGCAGACACGCTTGGTGTCATTCCGCCGTCAACCCTGCCGTGGCCGCAGTCGTTGCAGGCCAATATCGACAGCATAGTCGGCCGGAGCCGTTTCCTGAAAACATCCCAACTCGGCATGATGGTCTATGACCTTACCGCCGATTCCGTATTGTATGCACGCGGCGAGAAGCAGACATTGCGTCCCGCATCGACCATGAAAGTGCTGACAGCAGTTGCCGCCCTCGACAAGCTGGGCGGCGCATACCTGTACAAGACACGCCTGTGCTATACGGGAATAGTGGATGATAGCCTGCGGACACTGAACGGACACCTTTATATAATAGGCGGCATGGATCCGCGGTTGGGGCATGATGACCTCCGTTCTTTCGCCATGGCGGTGAAGGAAATGGGCATAGACACGATACGGGGCAACGTGTATGCCGACCGATCGATGAAGGATAGCGACCTGTTGGGCGAGGGATGGTGCTGGGATGACGACAATCCCGTGCTGACACCTCTGCTTTATGGCCGCAAGGACAACCTGCTTGCGAAGTTCGCCGACGTGCTGGCCGACGCGGGAATATACGTCGATGGCGAGATGGTGAACAAGACCTGCCCGGCCAATGCCAAGGAACTCTGCGTGCAGACGCACACCATAGAGCAGATACTCCACCGCATGATGAAGGAAAGTGACAACCTGTATGCCGAGACAATGTTCTACCATATAGGGCTGACAAAGGGCAAACCATCCACCGCAACCAAGGCGAAAGCCGTGTTGGAAGCCCTGCTTCGGAAGATAGGGCTGGCCAAATCGCCGCACCGTTTCGCTGATGGCTCGGGGCTGTCGCTATACAATTACGTGTCTGCGGAGATAGAAGTAGGGTTCTTGCGGTATGCGTTTAACAACCCGGACATATACTCCAACCTCCTGCCAGCCTTGCCTGTCGCCGCCGTTGACGGCACGTTGGAGAAGCGTATGGCAAGAACTCCCGCCGCCGGCAATGTGCACGCGAAGACCGGTACGCTGGCCGGAATAAACAGCCTGGCAGGATATTGCACTGCCGCCAACGGCCACCAGCTTTGCTTTTCCATCATGAATCAGGGGATAATGAGCAGCGGTGCGGCCAAGAACTTTCAGAATATGGTGTGTGCGGAGCTGTGTAAGTGACGAAGATAATTACAAGAACGATGAACCAAAGAATAATTTTATCACAAGACCTTGAAGCGGAACTGACGTCAGCTGTCAGTGACTGCGAGCATGACAAGATATTCATACTTACGGACACGGTTACCAACAAGCTCTGTCTTCCGGTCATAAAAGACTATCCTTGCCTTGTGAATGCCACGGTAATCACCATCGGTTCCAGTGACATGGAGAAGACACTCGACAGCACTGTGCACGTCTGGCAGTGCCTGCAACAGGGTGGTGCCACCAGACATTCGCTGCTTATAAACCTCGGCGGGGGCATGGTGACAGACCTCGGAGGCTTTGCGGCCGGCACGTTCAAGCGCGGATTGAACTTCATCAACATACCGACCACGCTGCTGTCTATGGTCGATGCCAGCGTGGGAGGCAAGACCGGCATCAATTTCGGAGGCCTGAAAAACGAGATAGGAGTGTTCAACGACTCGAGGTATGTCATCCTTTGCACCGAGTTTCTCAAGACACTTGACGATGAAAACATACGTTCCGGATATGCGGAAATGCTGAAACACGGGCTTATCGCAACACCGGAACTGTGGCGTGAGCTTGTAACCTTCGACATCACACGCCCGGATCTGCGGACATTGCAGCGCATGGTGGCCGACTCCGTGGCCGTGAAAGAACGCGTGGTGACCGAAGATCCGCACGAGAACGGCATACGCAAGGCCTTGAACCTCGGCCATACCATGGGGCACGCCTTTGAGTCTTGGGCGATGAAAAAGCGTAGACCGATACTCCATGGCTATGCAGTGGCCTACGGACTTATACCCGAACTGTACCTCGCGGTAATCAAAACGGGCTTCCCCGTGGAAGTGATGCGCGAGGCGGTGCGTTACATTCGTGACGTATATGGTATGCTGCCGATAACGTGTGACGACTATCCCGAGCTGCTGGAACTGATGACTCACGACAAGAAGAATACGGCGGGCGTGATCAACTTCACCCTGCTTGGCGGCATAGGCGACATCCGTATCAACCAGACCGCAACGGCAAAGGAGATGGAAGAGGCGCTTGACTTCATGAGAGAGGGCTGCTGAAAAACATACACTTGCATTATTTTGCATAAACAACTGCCGTTTTTTCTTTCAAAAAGTCAATATAAAGGTAAAAAAAGTTGCTTTGTGTAAAATAATTATCTGTTTGTGTTTGCAAGTTAATAAAAAAGTAGTAACTTTGCATTCGCAATAAAGAATACAGACACAACATTATGAGTAAACTGATCAAACCACAAGACTATAAAGCCCTTCTTGACCTGAAACAGACGGAACAAGGCATAAAACTCATAAAAGACTTCTTCCAACAGAACCTTTCCACGGAGTTACGCCTGCGCAGAGTCACCGCGCCGCTGTTCGTATTGCAGGGCTTGGGCATCAATGATGACCTCAACGGAGTGGAGCGCGCCGTTACCTTCCCGATAAAAGACCTTGGCGATCAAAAGGCGGAGGTGGTGCACTCGCTGGCCAAGTGGAAGCGTCTTACGCTGGCGGAATACGGCATTGAGCCGGGGTACGGCATCTATACCGACATGAACGCCATACGTGCCGACGAGGAACTGGACAACCTTCACTCCCTGTATGTTGACCAGTGGGACTGGGAAGCGTCGATGACGGCCGGACAACGTAACCTTGACTTCCTCAAGAATGTGGTCAACCGCATCTATTCGGCCATACTCCGCACGGAGTATCTTACCTGTGAGACCTATCCGCAGATAAAGCCGTTCCTTCCCCGCGAGATACATTTCATACACAGCGAAGAACTGTTGCAGATGTACCCCGACCTCTCTCCGAAGGAGCGTGAGGACGCTATTTGCAAGAAATACGGCGCCGTCTTTGTGATGGGCATAGGCGGAAAGCTGAGTAACGGCGAGAAACACGACGGCCGCGCGCCTGACTATGACGACTGGACAACGCCCAACAGCGACGGCTTCCTCGGCCTTAACGGCGACATACTTATATGGTATCCGGTGTTGGAACGTTCGTTCGAACTGTCGTCAATGGGCATCCGCGTTGACAAGGAGAGCCTTCTCCGCCAGCTTGAGCTGGAAGGCAAGACCGAGCGCACGCAGCTATACTTCCACCAACAGCTCCTCAACGACAAGCTGCCGCTCTCCATTGGCGGTGGAATAGGGCAGAGCCGCCTCTGCATGGTGCTCCTCCACAAGGGGCACATAGGCGAGATACAGTCAAGCATCTGGCCGGATGAGCAGAGAAAGAAATGCAAGGAACTCGGCATGAACCTTATATAATATAAGGTGACCGGTGCAAGATGAGATATATGCGCCACCGTTTTGTGCAGGCAAGCACAAAGCGGTGGCGCATTTTTTGCGTCTGACCGCCTTCTGCGGGGTGGTGAAGATGAAAACTCTTTCTGCCGTGTTAAAATGGCACCAGTGGGGAAATGTGCCGGAAAAGGCACAACGCCCTCAGAACGTATGTAAGGCGTTAAAAACAGAGCGGCGATTTTTAAGGATTTTGATAAAATGCGACAGTGACGCAAAAGAGGCCCTTTTACTCTGTAATCAGGCGTTGTTGACAATGTAATCAGCACCCGATAACAATGTTAACAGCCCTCTTTTGCGGCGGTACAGGGTGTAAATTACGCTCTGATGCAGGCTGTTTTGTCTGATTATTGGTGTGAAAGCACAGTGGAAAACGGCGTTTCTTCCGCCGCTAAGGAAACTTTAACAATTCGGAAGGGGTGGTATGTGGAGTGGTATGGATGATATAATGTAGGTATATGTATCCCGCAGTAGGGCATGATGACGTTAGCGATGAGCCCCGAAGGGGTGATAGATTAAAGCCCGAGGTGTAAACCCTGTGGATGTTGATGACAACACGTTTTGCCGTTCGATGCGATAATTCCCAAGGCTTGCACCTTGGACTTAAATCTGTCTCCCTTCGTGGTTCATTGATGGCTTTGGGTATGTTTTATGTCTTTAAGGGTTAAAAAAAATTAACAACGTGCCTTGTTTCTGCTGTAATATTTTGCTATTCCAACAAAAAGTAGTACCTTTGCAGCCACATTTTATTAAACAAACATCAAACAAAAAATGAAAAAGAATCTTCATCCAGACAACTATCGCCCCGTCGTATTCAAGGATATGTCCAACGGCGATATGTTCCTCTCCAGATCTACTTGTAAGACAAACGACACAGTAGAGTTCGAAGGCGAGACTTACCCAGTGGTAAAGGTCGAAATCTCAAGCTCCTCACACCCGTTCTATACCGGTAAGAGCAAGCTCGTTGATACGGCAGGTCGTGTTGACCGCTTCATGAACCGCTACGGTAATTTGAAGAAGTAAGAGATATTTCTTCTTTGCCCTTATGAGGGCAGAACAGTTATAACGCAGGCTTTTGTAGTTGCATATGCAAATGCCTGCGTTATTTTTTTTGTGCCTGCGGGAAATACTTTTCGTTTGTTTTCTTTGGCGGAATGAAATAATATTAGTAATTTTGCCGGTAGCTTATTGTATTGTCATACATGGACATGACGCTCTTGTGCGGCGGTGGATGTATGGCTTATGCGGACGAGAAACATATAAACAGTTAAATTAATAATTATGAAAAGCATTTCATTAGACATCAGCAAGGCACAGCAGTTTCTTCCTGCCGGTGCGGTAATGGCGTTCAAAGAAGAAGTTGAAAAAGCACGTAAAGGTTTGGAGGAAGGTACCGTTCCCGGTAACGATTTCTTGGGATGGCTGCATCTTCCGTCTTCCATCACGCCTGATTTTATCAACGAAGTAAAGGCCGTTGCCGCTGACTTGCGCGCCAAGGCTCAGGTTATCGTCGTGGCAGGCATAGGCGGCTCTTATCTCGGGGCCAAGGCGGTGATTGAGGGTTTGCAAAACTCTTTCGCGTGGCTTGTGAACGATGGCAAGACACCTGCCGTGGTTTTCGCCGGCAATAACATCGGCGAGGACTATCTGTCTGAACTTACGGAGTATCTGAAAGGCAAGACATTCGCCATCATAAACATATCAAAGTCCGGCACAACGACCGAGACCGCCCTCACTTTCCGCCTGTTGAAGACACAGCTGGAGACGCAGGTTGGCAAGGAAGCGGCGAAGAACCTTATCGTTGCCGTTACTGACGCCAAGAAGGGTGCGGCACGCACTTGCGCCGACAAGGAGGGCTACCGTTCGTTCATCATCCCCGACAACGTGGGCGGACGTTTCTCCGTGCTTACGCCGGTAGGCCTTCTGCCGATCGCTTGCGCGGGCATAGACATCGAGCAACTCGTGGCAGGTGCGCAGGCAATGGAAAGGCAGTGCGCCATAGACGTGCCTTTCGAGGAGAATCCTGCGGCTATCTATGCCGCTACAAGAAACGCTCTTTACCGCAACGGCAAGAAGATAGAGATTCTCATAAACTACCAGCCAAAGCTGCATTTCTATGCTGAGTGGTGGAAGCAGCTGTACGGAGAGTCAGAGGGTAAGGACGGCAAGGGCATCTTCCCCGCATCATGTGACTTTACCACCGACCTGCACTCCATGGGACAGTGGATTCAGGACGGCGAGCGTACCATATTCGAGACCTGCATATCAGTGGAGAATCCGGAGCGCAGCCTGCTCTTCCCGTCGGACGAGGAGAACCTTGACGGCCTGAACTTCCTTGCCGGAAAGCGCATTGATGAGGTAAACAAAAATGCGGAACTTGGCACAAGGCTCGCTCATGTTGACGGCGGCGTACCGAATATCCTCATCTCTATCGAGCGTCTGGACGCTTACAACTATGGCCAGCTCATTTATTTCTTTGAGCTCGGATGCGGCATTTCCGGACAGCTGTTGGGCGTGAACGCCTTTAACCAGCCGGGCGTGGAGGCTTATAAGAAGAATATGTTTGCGCTTCTCGAAAAGCCGGGTTACGAAGAGGAGACAAAGGCTATCCGGGCAAAACTGGCGGCAGAATAAACATTTGTGGGGCAGAGTTGAAAGATTAAAGGTTGTGGAAGGTGTATCAAAATGAGAAATAAACAGGAGTTATCGCTCCGCTTAGGAGTTACAGGGAGTTAGCGGACAAATGATTTTACCTTGACATTCAGGCTATTGTCCGTTAACTTCATGTGGCACAAGCCGCATAACTTCCGTTAACTTCCACATTTTGACACACCCTCTATAACCTCTAACCTGCAACCTTCAACCCTTGTGTTATGAGCAGTATATTTCTTCGTGGTGTTCGTGATGGCATACCCATTGCGATGGGATATTATGCCGTCGCGTTTTCATTGGGCATCATTGCCGGCAATGCGGGGATATGCGCGTTGGCGGGATTTGCCGGCAGTTTCTTTACAAGGGCGTCCGCCGGAGAATACGGTGTCTATACACTTGTGGCGGCGTCTGCCGCATACGCGGAGGTGGTAGGCATGAGCCTTGTCACCAATCTGCGCTATCTCCTTATGAGCACGGCGCTGTCCCAGAAGTTCGGGGAGGGCGTGTCACTGCTTAAACGCGTGCTCGTCTCGCTCTGTGTGACCGATGAGATATTCGGCATTTCAATAGCCTACCCGGGCAAACTGGCACCAGCCTACACCTTCGGCGCGGCTCTTGTCTCTACCGTTTTCTGGGCATCAGGCACAGCATCGGGCATCATTGCCGGTGACGTGTTGCCTGCCAATGTCGTTTCCGCGCTTAGTGTTGCGCTCTATGGAATGTTCCTTGCCATCATAATTCCGCCCTCACGTAAGGACAGGGCGGTGGGAATGGCCGTGGTAGCCAGCTTCTTTCTGAGCGGGATGTGCGCCGTAATGCCTGTTGTTTCAGAACTCAGCGGAGGCACACGGACCATATTTCTCACTATTATAATATCCGCCGCGGCGGCTGTCTGCAAGCCTGTCGGCAATGATGAATACGGCGATTAGACAATGGATGCGCGCATATTGACATATATAGTGATAATGATAGTTGTGACAAACCTTATCCGTGTCATACCGATGATACTGATTCGTGGCAGGATTCGCAACACATTCATCCGCAGTTTCCTGTATTATGTGCCGTATGTTACCCTTGCGGTGATGACGTTTCCGGCTATAATAGACACTACGCAGTCTCCTTTGGCCGGTCTGTTGGCGTTGGTGCTGGGCATCATTGCGGCCATGTTCGGACTTGGGCTGTTCCCCGTTGCCGCCATTTGCTGTATTGTTGTGTTTGTCAGTGAGTGGCTGATGACGTGATTTTACGGCATGACCGGACATTGAAGAGGCATTATGTGACAAACATTCTACACCTTATTATAATAAAGACAGGTCGTCATACCCGGACATTCCGGATATGACGACCCGCTTGTTTATGCCTTTGTCATTTGTTCACTGGCTGCTGTCCCATGGAAGTCAGCACAGGTTCAAACGCTGGGAAATGACATTCCAGTCAATGATTTTCCATATATTCTTCACGTGTTCGGCTCTGCGGTTTTGGTAATCCAGGTAGTATGCGTGCTCCCACACGTCTATTGTCAGCAGCGGATGCAGTCCGTGGCGCAGCGGATTGTCCGCGTTTGGCATCTGGTGTATCCCGAGTTCGCCTTCGCTGTCAACCGTAAGCCATGCCCATCCGGACCCGAACAGGCCTACGGCGGCATCGCTTAACTTGCCGCACATCTCATCAATGCTGCCAAAAGCCTTCTCTATCTTGGCTTTCAGGCAAACCGACGGGGCTGTGGTGTTGCCGCCGTCAGGACAGAATTGTGCAAAATATAGAGTGTGGTTCAGTACTTGTCCTGCGTTGTTTCCTATCGGACCGTCGGCTTTTGCGGCAATCTCTTCGATTGATTTACCCTCAAATCCGCTGCCGGGCAGCAACCTGTTCAGGTTGTCTATGTATGTTTGCAGATGCTTGCCATAGTGCAGGTTGATGGTTTCCTCACTGATAATGGGTGCGAGAGCGCCGGCGGCATAGCTCAGTTCCGGCATTGAAAATTTGTTGTTCTCCATAATGTCATGTTGTTTTTAAGGGTTATTTCTCAGCGGCAAAAGTAGCGATAAAAGTTGAAGAGACGGCATCTTTTAGCATATTTTTGTGCAAAAAGCCGTTGTTTTTGTAATAATTTAGTGTTGTGTTGCGTTCTATTCATGTATAAAGAACAAATAGATATGATAAAGCACATTATTCTTTGGACACTCAATCCGGAACTCTCCGAGGAGAGAAAGAACGCAGTGAAGGCAGACATGAAGTCTGCCCTTGAAGGTTTGAAAGGCAAGGTTCCCGGACTTATTGACATTAAGGTGAATGCAGACGGCCGTCTTGAAACCTCAAACTGTGACGTCATGCTCGACAGCACCCTTGCCTCTTTTGGGGCGTTGAAGGCTTACGCCGTGCATCCGGCGCACGTGGAAGTGGCGGATAAGTATGTCCGTCCTTACACCGTTCAGCGCACTTGTCTTGACTTTGAGCAGGACTAAGGCTTGCGGAAAGTGCGGGGCTGCAACGTGTTTTGTGCCTGTTGCCATGGCTTTTTACGAGTGTTGTCATGCAAATTGGGTATAAATGATAAAGAAAATGATACGGAAGAGGGGATAATAATCGGTCACAATTTGTAATTTTGCATACAGAAACAAAATGAACATTGTAGCTGATTATGAAAAAACTGACAATAAACGCCGTCATGGTATGCCTCGCCGCACTTGGCGTAAGTGCGCCTTATGAGGTGCAGGCATGGCGGAATGCCCCCTCTATTTCCCGCACAATGGAAGGGGATAACGTTGCCGTTGTGGCCAAAACACAGTCCTCTCCCAACGGAAAGGTGCTGTTGACGCCCGTCGTAAAGGATAATAACGTTACCGGATTCTCGCTCTGTTATAAAAAGAACGGGGCGAAGAAAAGTCGTGTTCTTGCGCTGTCCGGCTTCGGAGTACAGACAGCTGACGGCGGAGGAAAGGCGCTTAGGATAAACAATGTCGGTGCGCCACGTAAGATAAAGGAACGTTATTCCATGCTCAGCGGAAAGCGCTTGCAGTGCAGTAACGAGGCGAACGAGGTGGAATATGCGTTCACTGACAGTCTGGGACGCGGCCAACGCATGATAGTAAGGCTTTATAATGACGGCATAGCCTTCCGTTATGAATTGTCAGATCTACCGAATACCACAGTCAATGACGAACGCACAGCCTATAAAATAGAAGAAGGTACAAGGCGATGGATGCAGAAATGGACTGAGCCTTACGAGGAATTTTTCCCCTTGTCGGCCACAGGCAACACGGAAAACCGCCATTGGGGCTATCCCGCTTTGGTGCAGTCAGACGATGATGTGTGGGCATTGATAACGGAAGCGGGCATAGAACGCCGGCACAGTGCATCGTCTTTATACAACAATCATTCGGCTACCGACTATCGGGTAGTGCCCGACCACAATGACAGTCAGGTGTCCGGACAATGGTACTCACCATGGAGAGTTGTCATTATGGGCAGCAAAAAAGACGTGGTGGAATCTACTCTCGTTACCGATGTCAGCGCTCCCAGCCGTCTGGATGACACCTCATGGATAGCTCCCGGAAGCGTGTCATGGATATATTGGGCGTACAATCACGGCTCGAAAGATTACAAGATAGTGTGCAAGTACATCGACATGGCTGCGACATTGGGACTGCCCTATGTGCTGATAGACGCCGAATGGGACGAGATGGGCAATGGAGGAACGATAGAGGATGCGCTGGACTATGCGAAGAAAAAGGGCGTAAAGACCATATTATGGTACAACTCATCCACCGCATGGAAGCAGAAATACGGCGCACCGGGGCCTCATGAGCGTCTCAATGCGCCGGAGAACAGGGAGAAAGAGTTTGCATGGCTTGAAGAGAAAGGCGTGTCCGGTGTGAAGATAGACTTCTTCGCAGGTGACAAACAGGAGACGATGCAGTACTGCATAGACCTTCTTGGGTGCGCCGCAAGGCATCATCTCCTTGTCAATCTCCACGGGGCTACCGTCCCGAGGGGCTGGCAAAGAACCTATCCGAACCTCATGTCCGTTGAAGCTGTGTATGGAGCGGAGTGGTACAACAACCTCCCCGTGCTCACAAACCGTGCCGCCGCCCACAACGCAACGTTGCCTTTTACGCGGAATGTCATCGGTTCCATGGACTATACTCCATGCACTTTCTCTGATTCCCAGCACCCTCACATCACCACCAACGCCCATGAACTGGCGCTTCCGGTGCTGTTTGAGTCCGCTTTGCTGCATTGGGCGGACAAGCCGGAGAGCTACCTTGCCCAGCCGAAAGAAGTGCAGGACTTCATGGGAGAACTGCCAACGGTGTGGGATGAGACGCGTTTCCTTTCCGGATATCCGGGTGAAAGTGTAGTGATGGCACGCCGACATGGCGGCACATGGTACGTTGCGGGCATCAACGGTACGGACAATCCCGTTACATTGCCCGTCGATTTGCCTTTCATCGGCAGTGGGAAAAAGACGGTAACGCTCTTCGCCGACGGTGAGAACGCAAGCACTCCGTGGAGCATAAAGTGCATAAAAGGCAAGTGCCCCGCCTCCGTTGACTGCCGGCCGAGGGGCGGATTTGTCATGATTATAAAGCCATAACGCCATTGTTATGGCATCCATCACCGGAACTAACCGATGAAGAAATGAGCTGATAGCAATTCTTTCTGCCCGTCTCCGGGCTTTACGGACTATGCCGTAAAGCCCGGAGACGGGCATTTTGTTTTGTATATTACCGTATTGTATTTTATCGATGAGTGATTATATAAAAACGTTTTTCTAAGTAGTATGAGGCGTGTAAAAGGATGAAATCCAATAATATTTCGTACTTTTGCATACGGAAATAACTAAAATAAAGAATGTTATGAATAGGTTTTGTTTGATAATTCTGGGAATTATCGCTTCTTTTTCCGCCGCAAAAGCGCAGCGGTTGAAAGTAGATTTCGTCACTTCTTCCATCGTAAGAGTTCAATGGGTGGCGGAAGGCGCATTTCAGGACAACGGTACCGGTGTCTGTGTATATCCCCGGCAGGCTGTGGACGTGAAGCGGAAAGATAGGAAATCTTATGTGGAGTACACCTCTTCCGACCTTGTAGTCAAAGTTTGCAAGGCGCAGTCTGCGGTTACGTTTATTGACAGGAAGACCGGAAAGGTATTGTTACAGGAAGCTCCGGCCTTACCGCATGAGGCTGAGCCTGTCGTTTGGGAGCGCATAATATATGATGACAACTCCGCGCACATGGAGGAAACAGCCAACGGAATGGTCACCGTCAAGGACATAATCCGCCGTGATACAGTCGGTACCGGCATCCGTTACCGTGTGCATTTCTCTTTTCCCGGCGGCAAGGCCCTGTACGGTCTCGGCTGCCACATGGAGGATTACATGAACCTTCTCGGCAAGACCGTGTGGCTTACGCAGCACAATCTCAAGGCGATGGTACCCATGTTGCTGTCTCCCGGCGGTTTCGGAGTACTGTTTGATGCGGGCTGTGCCATGAAGTTCACCTCTTCCGTGTCCTCTTCTCCGTCGTCAGGCGGTGCATTCTCCATGCAGATGGAGGCGGCAAAGGAACTTGACTACTACTTTGTAAAGGGGCAGCGTATGGACGATGTCGTTGCTGGCTACCGTTACCTTACCGGCAAAGTGTCCCTCATGCCCCGCTATTTGTTCGGATATACGCAGTCCAAGGAACGCTATGTGTCGTCCGATGACATAATAAACACCCTCCGCGAGTACCGTCGCCGTCATGTGCCTATCGACATGATAGTCCAGGATTGGAACTATTGGCCGGAGGGATGGGGCTACATGAAGATGAATCCCAAACACTATCCCGACCCCAAGGCACTTGCAGACTCTGTGCACGCAATGCACGCCAAGCTGATGGTCAGCATCTGGCCAAACCCTCAGTATTGCCCTCAGGAGCGTGACTTCCGCAGCCGTGGCTTTATGCTCGGGCACTCAGTCTATGACGCTTTCAACCCGAAGGCACGCGAACTGTATTGGAAATACGCCAACGATGAGTTCTTTTCCAAAGGTTTTGACGCGTGGTGGTGCGATTGTAGCGAGCCGGTTGACGGCGATTGGAACAAGACGCCCGAGCCGCAAAACGGCATTCCATACAGCTGGAACGACCATCAACGGCGCTGGGAACTGAACAAAGCCGTTCTGGAAGAAGCCCTCGGGGCGGAGCGCAGCAGCCTGTTCTCGCTGTATCATGCGCAGGGAATATATGAAAACCAACGCTCCGTAACGGCAGACAAGCGTGTGGTGAACCTCACCCGCAGCTCATACGCGGGGCAGCAGCGTTACGGTACGATAGTATGGAACGGCGATACGCACGCGTCTTGGCAGTCTTTCCGCCAGCAGATACCTGCCGGACTGAACTACATGGCCACCGGCAATCCTTATTGGACGGTGGACGTAGGCTCTTTCTTTGTCCGCAAAAATCCCCAGAAGTGGTTCAGGGCGGGCGAGTTTCAGGACGGAGTGAAGGACGATGCCTATAAGGAATACTACACAAGAATGTTCCAATGGGCTACGTTCCTGCCCATGTTGCGCAGCCATGGCACAGAGACCCCGCGCGAGATATGGCGGTTCGGGGAGCAGGGCACGCCGTATTATGACGCCATTCTCAGTATGATAAACCTGCGTTATGCCCTTATTCCATATATATACAGTATGTCTGCACGGCAGACAACGGGCAGTTACACCATGGCACGGCTGCTTGCCTTCGACTATCCGGAGGACGATAACGTGCTGGACATGAAAGACGAGTATATGTTTGGGGACATACTCGTATGTCCGGTTACACGTCCTCTGAGCGAGAGCAGGTCACGCCGGGTATATCTTCCGGAAGGAAACAAGTGGACATACTATTGGGACGGCACCGTGTATGATGGCGGACAATGGCTGGAACTGCCGGTGGAGATAGGCGTGTTGCCCCTGTTTGTCAGAAATGGCAGCATCTTAACTACGGCCGAGGCGACGGAATATTCCGCCGCACAGATGGACAAGGATGTGGAAATAAACGTTTATCCCGGTGCTGACGCCCGCTTCGTGCTGTATGAAGATGAAGGAGACGGGTATGGATATGAGCGTGGACAGCGTTCCATGATACACCTGTCGTGGAACGACAAGAAGCGCAGGCTGACCATTTCGGGACGTGAAGGCTCCTTCCCCGGTATGCCGCAACGCCGCACCTTCATCGTCAAGACGCCGCAGTCACGAAAGACTGTCACGTATGACGGCAGTGCGGTGAGCGTCACTTTGTAGCGTTATTGCGCGCAGTTTGCGGTCAGGTCCTTCATCACAAGGCCTGCGAGGGTGAAGCCGAATATGGCGGTGATGTGGGCGAGAGTGCCGTTGCTGTTCCCTTCGCGCGGCACTTCTCCTATGCCTTTGTTCTCAAGCAACTCTTCGGAATACACACACATAACGGGCTTGGCAGGCTTCTGCCCGGCCCGTTTCATCTTTTTACGCAGCGCCGCGCCCAAAGGACAGCCGCGAACCTTCCAGTATTCCGCCACTTTTATCTGCGAAGGGTCCATTTTCAGAGCCGCTCCCATCGACGATAACACCGTGGCCTTGGTGGCGGTGGCGTTCAGCAGCAGTGCCATCTTGTCCTTCAAGGAGTCTATGCAGTCAATGATGTAATCATAATCTTCAAGGCGGAAGAAGGCGTTGTCTTCCCCGCGATATACCCTTTGCATCGCCGTCACGTCAGCGTCAGGGTTTATTTCCAGCAGCCTCTCGCGCAGCACATCCACCTTTGCCCTGCCCACCGTAGCGGTGGTGGCCATCAGTTGGCGGTTGATGTTGGACGCACACACGCTGTCGCTGTCAACAATCGTCAGGTGTCCGATGCCGGATCTCACCAGACTCTCGGCGCACCATGAGCCTACTCCGCCCACGCCTACTATCATTATCCTGCATGACGTGATGCGTTTCATCGTCTCCCTGCCGAGCAATAGCTCCACTCTGTTGAAAATATCTTGCATGGCCAATATTGTTTTTGCTGTCGTTTTTTGACGTGCAAAGATACGAATTATTTTGCGAATGAGCAAGAAAATCACAGAGACCTTGCACGCCCGCCTTGTAGAGACGATGTACCACATCGTCTCAATAATCAAAAAATGCGAAAGAAGGGTGGGGAGACGATGTGGTACATCGTCTCTACAACGAGGGCGAAATAATTGCTGTTGTGACCTTAAAAAACTGTTAACCGTGTTAAATCGCATCCCCCGCCCGCAAATGCAAAATAGAAGAAAAACATGGCTCGGGATGCTTTTGTGATGCGGCAGAAAAGGCATCATTGCGCAACAAGGTGCTGTTCACTGTGTAATTGATACCCTTTTACATTGTGATCAGCACCTTTTTGTTACCTGAACGAATGCCTTTTGCAGGCGGAAAACACGGTAATCAACGCCCTTTTACATGGTGATAGAAATGGAAAAGATTATTATGTATTGATAGTCAGGTGCTTATATAAATCACGAGATTCCGCTGTACGCGACAAAACACCCGGCGTTTTTCCCTGCGCGAATCTCCGTGTTAAAATCCGTGGTGGCAAATGTTAAATCGCCGGCGGGTGTTGAGAAGCGGAGGAGAGCTATTAAATAATGTGGAAACAACCACCCCGAAAAATTTGTGTATGTGGAAAAATATGTATAACTTTGCAGCAAATTTGCTTTCAATGACGAAAATAAGATTATACATACTTGTGTTGCTCGGCCTGCTGTTTGTCACACCTGCCTCTGCGGTGTTGAAGGAAGACAGCCTTGGTAACACGCTGCGCATACTCCGCAGCGAGCTGACCAAGTATCATGACGAGTACGGGCAGAAGCAGGAAGCGATGAGGAAAGAGGAGCGGAGGGTGTTCCGCACGCTGATGCAGACGATGCAGAGCAGCAACCAGAACGCCCTGATGCTGTACTCGCAGAAGGACGGTTACGTCTTCGACTTGTCGTATGCCTGCCATGAAGCCATACAGGACTACAAGAATTTTGAAAAACACCTCGTCCCGTTCACCTCCCTTGTGGAGAAGAGCAATGGCGAGGTGGCGCGCTTTGACAGCCTGATACAGTGCCTGAAGTCTATGCCGGTGATGGTGCTTGACGCCCGGGCGAAGACCGACCGCAACGTGTGTCTGGCGTTGGCGGTGAACACCCGCCGCATGGTGATGGAGGACCGGGACCAGCTGAACGAGTATATCACATACTATAAAATGACCGAGAGCCGCCTGAAGAACCTCTACGACTATGCCAACGGCAAGTATGCGGAGTTGCAGAACAGCATATTTGTCAATGGCGGCGACAACTATTTCTCAATCATATCGCGCCTGCGTGACTATTATTCGGAGACACGTGACACGATGGGGGACAAGTATGGCGGCTACGGTAACGTGAAGTCACAATGGGATGCGCGCTGGATGCTTGGCGTCTTCGTTGTCATTGTCTTCTACGGCTTTATCGCCGTGCTGCTCAACCTGCTGATAGTGAGATGGCTTGCCACCAAGTTCATCCGCAAGGGGATGCTTGGTGAGGCAGGGCAGTGGTTCCTTGCCAAGCGCGCCTGCTTCATTCTCGCCTCCACGGCCGTTACGTTCGCCGTAATACTGGCCGTAGTACAGGCTCTCGCCACGCAGGATTTCCTCATCATGGCGTCATCGCTGCTGGTGCAGTTCGCATGGCTCATGAGCGTAATAATCATCTCCACGCTCCTGCGTGTGGAGGCTTCAAAGACGCTGAAGACGCTCAGCATATACCTGCCTCTGCTGGTAAACGGCTTTATTGTTATCAGCTTCCGCGTGGTGCTGATACCCAACACGCTTGTCAACCTCATCTTCCCGCCGATACTGCTGGTGTGTTGCCTGTGGCAATGGCACGCCCTGCACAAGTACAGGGCGGAGGTGGAGCGCGGCGACAAGGGCTATGCCGCTTTCTCGCAGTTCGTGTTTGTCGTCTCGCTTGTCTGCTCCATCGTCGGCTATACGCTTCTTGCGGTGCAGATACTCATCTGGTGGGTCATGCAGCTTACGTGCATCCTTACCATAATCTGCCTGCGCGACTGGTTCCGCGGGTATGCCCTGAAGCGCAGGCTGGCGGAGAAGCCGATAACGGAGACATGGCATCACGACGCGATTTACCGGGTATTGCTGCCCGCTGCGGCCGTGGCCTCGGTGGTGCTGAGCCTGTATTGGGCCGCCGACGTGTTCAACCTTACCGACCTTACGCTGACGCTGTTCACCCGTAACTTTGTCGATACGCCGAATTTCAAGGCGAGCATATTCGGCATTGCGATGGTAGTGACGCTGTGGTTTGTGTTCAACTACATCAACCATACGGCCAAGGCGTTCATAAAGTACTTCTTGGAGCAGCGTGACGCGGTCAATGCCGCACAGCGGTTCATGATGGTCAAGAACGTCTTGCAGCTCGTCGTGTGGGGAGTGTGGTTCCTTGTGTCGCTCGCCATATTCAATATCTCCAGCTATTGGCTTGTGATTATCTCCGGAGGCTTATCTACCGGTATCGGTTTCGCGTCCAAAGACCTGCTTGAGAACATATATTACGGCATCTCGCTCATGATGGGACGCATAAAAATCGGAGACCTGATAGTGTGTGACGGCATACGCGGCACGGTGTCAAGCATATCATATACCTCGACGATGATTGACACAACGGACGGCTCGGTGATAGCTTTCCAGAACTCGCAGCTGTTTACAAAGAACTACAAGAACATGACACGCAACCACGGATATGAGTTGCATGTGCTGGATGTGGGCGTGGCTTACGGCACAAAGGTGGCCGATGCCAAGCGGTATATCATAGATGCGGTGAGCAAACTGGACTGCATAGACAGGCAAAAGGGCTGTAAGGTCGTGCTGAAAGAGCTCGGAGACTCGGCCCTTGTGCTGAAAGTCATAGTGTGGGTGAATGTGTTTACGCAGTATTCTGATGACGGTATAATACTTGAATGTATCTA
The DNA here is from genome assembly GCA_017623655.1 of Prevotella sp. Classification (GTDB taxonomy): domain Bacteria; phylum Bacteroidota; class Bacteroidia; order Bacteroidales; family Bacteroidaceae; genus Prevotella. The sequence goes on along the minus strand of JAGAON010000008.1, from coordinate 145,637 downwards.
CGACACGCTCAATGAGCACAACATCGAGATACCGTTCCCGCAGACTGACGTTCATGTAAGGAGCATGGTACAGGCAGGAACAACGGAGTAAGATATGATGAAGCATTTGTTATTGACTGTTGCATTGTGCCACCTTGCCATCACGGGAGGTGCCGCCGGGACGGACGCCATGCGTGAAGAAGGGCAGGAAACGGCCGACACGCTGGTCGTGCGGGAACTGCGCGGCCGGGGGATAACGTTCTCCCATGACAACAGCGTGGTGCTGTTCAACAACGGACAGGCTAAGTTTGACGATATGTTCCATGCCATAAGTCAGGCCAAGAGCAGTGTGCATCTGGAGTATTTCAACTTCCGCAACGACTCGATTACGGGTGAGTTGGTGCGTCTTCTGGCGCGGAAAGTGAAGGAAGGGGTTGAGGTCAGGGCGCTGTTTGACTCCTTTGGCAATATGTCCAACAACCGTCCGCTGAAGAAGAAGCACTTGGAGAAGATACGGGAGCAGGGCATTGAGATATACGAGTTTGACCCCGTGGCCTTCCCTTGGGTAAATCATGTGTTCCACAGGGACCACCGCAAGATTGTGGTCATTGACGGACAGATAGCCTATACGGGCGGAATGAACGTGGCGGACTATTACATTCACGGCACGGAAGTGGTGGGAGCGTGGCACGATATGCACTGCCGGCTGGACGGAGAGGAGGTCAACACCTTGCAGAGGATATTCCTGCGGATGTGGAACAAGACCGCCAAGCAGAACATCAGCGGCGCGAAATATTACAGGGGTTACCGCCCGGCGGACTACTTCCGGGGACTGAAACCGGACACGACGGCTACCGCTTACAGGAAAATGGTGGGCATAATAAACCGTGAGCCGCACAGGACGAACAAGATAATGAGGCAGTTCTACATTGCCGCAATAGACAACGCAAAGGACAGCATACAGATACTTAACCCCTATCTGACGCTTACACACTCGGTGAAAAAGGCCATAAAGCGTGCTTTGAAGCGCGGGGTGAAGATGGAAGTGATGATGGCTGAGAAGAGCGACATACCCATGTCGCCGGACTGTTCGTTCTATCATCTGCACTGGATGATGAAGCGTGGCGCGGACGTTTACATCTACCAGAACGGCTTTCACCACACGAAGATAATAATGGTAGATGGCAAGGTCTGCACCGTTGGCAGCTGCAACCTCGACGCAAGGTCGCTGAACTGGGACTATGAGGCCAACGCCGTCATCATAGACAAGAACACGACGGCGGAGCTTACGAGGCTGTTCAATGCGGATAAGCAGCACTGTTTCAGGCTGACACCGGAGAAATGGGACTCTTGGCGCACCCGTTGGCAAAAGACAAGGGGATGGCTGTCCAGACTGTTTGAGATATGGTTGTGATGACAACCGGGATATATTCTATAACGAAATACCAACACCGCCTATGCAATCAATAGACACTCTCGATGCCTACTGGCAGGACATACACAACATTCCGTCGTTAACAGACGATGAGGAGCGCACTTTGGCGGCGCGAATACAGCAGGGTGACGAGGCTGCCGTTGACAAACTCGTCACCGCAAACCTGCGGTTCGTGGTCAGCATAGCGCGCCAGTACGCCGATAAGGGGCTGAGTATGGACGACCTTATCAGCGAGGGCAACATCGCGCTGATGCTCTCCGCCCGTAAGTGGAAGCCCAAGGAGGACGGGCGTTTCGTCAACTTTGCGGTGTGGGAGATAAGGAAATACATGGAACAGGCGTTGCCGGAGCAGAGCCCCGTGGTAACATTGCCGAAGAATGGCAAGGTGGAAGGGAGCGAAGTGCGCCGTCTTTCCACCGACACACCATTGCATCCGGGACAGACAAACACGCTCGGCGATATGCTGAAAGCCGGCAAGCCGATGACGGATGACGCGGTGGAAAGCAAGGAAATGAGCTTTGCGCTGACGCAGGCGATACGCCTTCTCAATGAGAGGGAGCGCAATGTGATAACCGCCTTCTATGGAATCGGGACGCAGGAACGTATGGCCATGGCGGAGATAGCGGAGGAATACGGCCTCAAAAGGGAGCGGGTGCGCCAGATAAGGAAGACCGCGGAGAGGAAGATGCGCCGTATAATGAAAAAGAATGTGTGACACACCTTATTATAATATATAGCGAAAATGAACAGAATACTGATGATACTGATGGCCTTTACCATGGCTTTCACTGCATACGCAGAGCCGGAAAACGGCGGAAAGCAGTCCAAGAAAGAGGCCAAGGCACAGAAAAAAAAGATGAAGAGAGAGGCCAAGCCGGAGGTGATAAACGCCGGACGGCTCTATATTTACGGCCTTGCCTATTCGCCGGCAGACTCTGTTGTCTATATGACTGACGAGCTTATACTGGACAATGCGCAGCTGGAAAAGAAGACAAAGTTCCTCGTCGGCAGGGAAATCCTGTCCGGACAGTTGGCCAATCACATGGCCCAGAAGGGCGAGAAGAACCGCATTTGCACCGTGACATTTGCCGAAACGGTCAAGAAACTGGACAAACGGTACGCCAAACAGGCTGAGAAACTGCGGAAACGAGGCTTCCTTATCAAGCAAGTCGGGCAGGGAGAGTTCCGTTTTAGCGCCCCTGCGGCAGAGTAATCATGGACTACTGTATCGGCGGACACAATGTAACGATAGAGATGGATGGTGACGATTCTTTCCTTGATACGCTCCTTCCGTCCTTCGTTCCCTTCAAAACCACGCATGAGAAAGGTGCTCCCCGGCTCTTCACATTGCGCCTTGAGCGTCGTCTGAAGATGCTGCCGGCGGAGGGGAAACGTCTTATTACCGAGGCGGACACGGGCAACGGAGTGACAAAAGTGGAGCGTACTGCGGATGGAAGATACCAACTTCTCATCCATACACTGCGCGGCTTACCCTGTGCGCTGCTTATAACCTCGCCGCAGTTCGGTGACTGCCGCTGCGCAATAAGGGGCGACTTGTCCGTCAAGCGCTTCGCCCTCAACAGCATTATGATGCTTACATACGCGTTCAGTGCCGCCTTTCACGACACGCTTCTCATTCATGCGTCCGTCGTAAGGCACTCCGGCAGGGCATACGCCTTTACCGCCGAGAGCGGAACCGGTAAGAGTACGCAGGTCGCAAACTGGCTGAAAACCATAGAAGGGTGTGACCTTGTCAACGACGACAACCCCATAATACGCCTTGTTGGCGGGCAACCCATGCTGTACGGGTCGCCTTGGAGCGGCAAGACAGCGTGCTACCGCAATATCCGTGTGCCGCTCGGGGCGGTGCTGAAGATAACCCGTGACACCGTGAATCGTGTGGAACCGCTGAAACCGGTGGACGCGTTTGCCATGTTGCTGACAGCCTGTTCCACCATAAGGAGCGACGAGGAGATATACCGGAGGATGTGCGACACGGTGTCATCACTGCTCTCCAAGGTCACAATGGCAAGGCTGCACTGCCTGCCGGACGCCGCTTCCGCGCAGGTATGCCGCCGTTTCCTTGAATAATAAACAAAGGAAGCAAACATGAAGAAAGAGCAAAATACACAGAATACGGTTTTCGATAACGCCATACTGTCGCTTGTAAAGGACTATGTCTTGGCCGGAAAGACCGTCACACTGCCGCTTAGAGGCATCAGCATGAGGCCCTATCTGGAAGACAACCGTGATGCCGCCCTGCTGTCGGCAGTACCGGAAACGTTGCGCAGAGGCGATGTTATTTTTACCTATCTGCCAAGCAGAGACAGCTTCGTCCTGCACAGAATAACATCCGTCAAGGGCGACAATATCGTGATGTGCGGTGACGGTAACCTTCTGCCGGAGTTCGTACGTAGGCAGGATGTCATCGCGATAGCCATCGGCTTTTACCGCAATGGCAGTACAAAACTTGACTCGGTAGGCACCATTGCGTACCAAACCTACTGGCGGGTGTGGCTGTTTCTGAAACCGATCAGGCGCTGGCTGCTTCTGGTTTGGCAACTGTATCACTATCCGACAGCAACCCTTGCCTATGTAAAGGCCAAGATAACAAAATCCTAAAAATAACAAGACAAGATGAGAATCATAAAAGGTTGGGACCGTAAAGAGGTCTGTGGCATATCCGTCCTTGTGCCGATGGGCGAGAAAAACATCGATTTCTCCAAATTAATATCCCTCAACGACTCTTCCCTTTTCCTGTGGGAACAGATGGAAGGCGGTGACTTTACCGTTGACGGGCTTGTGCAGTTACTCACAGCCGAGTACGAAGTGGATGAGGCGACGGCACGCACCGACGTGGAGAATCTCATCTCAAAGTTGCGCAAGGAGAAACTGGTAGTTGACTGACATATCATAAGGAAATAAATAAACACATTATAATTCAATGTATAGAACAAACACCTGCGGAGAACTCCGCATAGAGAACGCCGGCCAGACAGTGACTCTTGCCGGCTGGGTACAGGGCGTACACAACCTTGGTGCGCTCACTTTCGTTGACCTGAGAGACCGTTACGGCATAACGCAGCTGGCCTTCAACGAGGATTCTCCGGAAGAACTCAGGGCCATGGCAGGCCGCCTTGGCCGCGAATTTGTGATACAGGCAACGGGTCAGGTGGCCGAACGCTATTCCAAAAACGGCAAGCTCGCCACCGGAGACATAGAGATTCTCGTGACCGAGATGAAGGTTATCAGCGAGAGCCAGACCCCTCCGTTCACCATAGAGGACAACACCGACGGCGGTGACGAGCTGCGGATGAAGTACCGTTACCTTGACCTTCGCCGCTCTTGCGTGAGGAAAAACCTTGAGCTTCGCCACCGTATGACGATACTCATACGCAACTTCCTCGACTCCCGTCAGTTCATAGAGGTGGAGACGCCGATACTCATCGGCTCCACACCGGAGGGCGCCCGCGACTTCGTTGTGCCCTCACGCATGAATCCCGGGCAGTTCTATGCGCTGCCGCAAAGCCCCCAGACACTGAAACAGCTGCTCATGGTCTCCGGCTTTGACCGCTATTTCCAGATAGCCAAGTGCTTCCGCGACGAGGACCTGCGTGCCGACCGCCAGCCGGAGTTCACCCAGATAGACTGTGAGATGTCCTTCGTGGATCAGGAAGACGTAATAGAAATCTTTGAGGAGATGGCCCGCCACCTGTTCCGTGAGGTGCGCGGCGTGGAGTTGCCGGCACGTCTTCGCCAGATGACATGGCACGAGGCGATGGCCAAATACGGCTCCGACAAGCCCGACCTGCGCTTCGGCATGGAGTTCGTGGAACTCATGGACGTGCTGAAACTCGGCACATTCCAGGTCTTTGACAATGCGGAGTATATCGGCGGCATTGTGGCCGAGGGCTGCGCAGGCTACACACGCAAGCAGCTCGACCAGCTTACGGACTTCGTCAAGTCACAGCAGGTGGGTGCAAAGGGTCTCGTCTATATCAAACTCAACGACGACGGCAGCGTCAAGTCAAGCATAGACAAGTTCTACACAGCCGAGCAGTTGCAGGCAGTCGCCGACAAGGCCGGAGCCAAGAAGGGCGACCTCATCCTCATACTCTCAGGCGACAACGCCAACAAGACCCGCGTCCAGCTCTGTTCCCTGCGCCTTGAGATGGGCAAGAGGCTCGGCCTTATGGACAAGAACAAGTTTGAGTGCCTGTGGATTATCGACTTCCCGCTCTTCGAGTGGAGTGACGAGGAGCAGCGTCTCATGTCCACCCACCATCCCTTCACCATGCCGAATCCGGATGACATACCGCTTCTTGACACCGACCCCGCAAAGGTTCGTGCCAAGGCTTACGACTTTGTCTGCAACGGCGTAGAGGTCGGCGGCGGCTCGCTCCGTATCCATGACGGCGCCCTTCAGGCCAAGATGTTCGAGGTATTGGGCTTCACACCAGAGCGTGCCATGGCCCAGTTCGGCTTCCTTATCAACGCCTTCAAGTATGGCGCTCCCCCTCATGCCGGTCTCGCTTTCGGTCTCGACCGCTTCGTAAGCATCATGGCCGGCCTTGACAGCATACGTGACTGCATCGCGTTCCCGAAGAACAACAGCGGCCGTGACGTGATGCTCGACGCGCCGTCAGCCATTGACCAAAAGCAGTTGGAGGAGTTGCAGCTGGAAGTAAAGGTACAGTCCTGAAAACCATGACATACAAGCCAAAAACAGCAACCTGCCAATATTCCCGTTGACTTTTGTCAAAAATAACACAGATAGGGTGTCTTTTCTCTTGTAAAAGACACCCTATTCCATTGAAAAGTAGTACTTTTGCATCATCAAATTCTTGTTGATGATAAAAAAACGAGGTAACAATCTTGCTGCTCAACGGGAATTATCATAAACCAAAACAAACAAAATGGCAGAAACAACAACAAAGAAGACGACAGCAACCAAGGCTGCCGCAGAGAAGAAAACCACCAAGGCTTGCGCTACAAAAACCTGTGGTACGAAGTCAGCAACCAAGAAGGCCGCTGTAATTTATGTAAATGCGGAGAATGCAGGCTTCCGTGCCGGTGACGTTTACCAGATTCTTGCAGCCTCTGAGAAGCCTCTCTCTGTGGCTGAGATAGCAAAGGCCGCAAAGGTAGCTGCCGAGGATGTGTTCCTCGGACTTGGCTGGTTGCTCAAGGAAGGTAAGATTGTGTCAACAGAGGACAATAAGGTTATCCTTGCCTAATACCGCAAATTTTCGGCAGAGAATAACGTGATGTGTACCGGCACGCCGGTATATGATAAGATGAAGGGTGGGCAATCATTGATTTGTTCACCCTTCATTTTTTGTGTCTTTTTATGCAATACGAACGTCATATACTACTTATACTGAAAGAGGCATATCCCGACGGTATGCCCGTAAGGCGCATTGCCCTTAACGTTTATAACATAACCAATACGCTTTTTGCGCCTCAAGATCTTGGAAAGGTCTATTTGGCTGTCGCCGAATGGCTGCGTGCCGAGAGCAGGAAGAGTGGGGGAGCGGTATGTAAGGCCGACACCCGGGGGTGGTACAGGCTCAATGACAGTTCCGCGCAGGTGCAACAGCTGCTGCTTGAGTTTTCCCCCAATGAGGAAGACAGCTGGATGCTGTGGGAGTAGGCGGCCGTTTATAGGATGCAATCCGGACGCACCAAGGTGCGTCCCTACAAAGCATTATCATTCAAAACGTTATAAAGGGCGATGTAAATAGGATTATTACCCGTATGTAGAGACGATGTACCACATCGTCTCCGTTATCGTACCGCACGGTGTTCCATATTGAGACGAGGTAATACCTCGTCTCTACAAAGCGGTGATGAAGCCCCGACGGGGCGACACAATACAGCACAGGGTGTAAACCCTGTGAACTGATTACGTATGGAGAAGAAGGTATTGGCACCCCGAAGCCGGTAGGCGAGATGCCCCAAGGGCAGCGAGGGGTGATATATCAGCGCTTTATTGCCAATAGACCTTGCCGCTTGTCGCACATTTTTTGCTATCCGTTTGCATTTCACCCCTCGTCGCACTGTGTGCTCCTCGCCTGCCGGCTTCGGGGTTCCGATACTGTCATAGGGTTGGCATTCCATAACACAGGGCTTACACCCTGTGCTGTATTATTCCGCCCCGTCGGGGCTTTATTTCCGTTATCAATAACTCCCTGCGATTCAAAGCGTTACAGAAGGCGTTGCAAAAGGGTGCTGATTACCCTGTAAACAGGTGCTGATTATACGGTAAAAGGGTGCTGATTACATTGTAATCAGCACCCTTTTGCATTGCCCCCGTTAATCCCTTGCTCTGCGGAAGGCTGTTATTGAGTAAAAAATATGTTGCTGTCAGTCTTTTATCTTCGGGTATTTCCTTGTCCACCCGTCCAGTCTCAGGCGCATGACTCCGAAGAACGCCTCGCCGAAGATGCCGCCGTTCATCTTGCTTACGCCCTCCTGACGGTTCACGAATATCACCGGAACCTCCTTTATGCGGAAGCCTATCTTGTAGGCGGTGAACTTCATTTCTATCTGGAAGGCGTAGCCCTTGAAGCGTATCTTGTCCAGTTCTATCGTCTCCAGCACCCTGCGTTTGTAGCATTTGAAACCCGCCGTGGTGTCGTGAACCTTGAAACCGGTCACGAGACGGACGTATTTCGACGCGAAGTATGACATCAGCACCCGCCCTATGGGCCAGTTCACTACGTTCACTCCGCTGACATACCGCGAGCCGATGGCCACATCGTAGCCCTCGTCAGCGCACGCGGCGTAGAGCCGCGGCACGTCTTTCGGGTCGTGGCTGAAATCCGCGTCCATCTCGAAGATATACTGGTAGTCCCGCTCCAATGCCCATTTGAAGCCCTTTATGTAGGCCGTTCCCAGTCCTAACTTCCCCTGACGCTCCTCTATGAAGAGGCGTCCGCGGAACTCGTCGGCCATCAGCCCCTTGACGATGTCCGCCGTGTGGTCGGGCGACCCGTCGTCGATAACGAGGATGTGGAACGGTTTTTCCAGTGAGAAGATGGCGCGTATTATCTTCTCTATGTTCTCTTTCTCGTTGTATGTCGGTATGATAATTATGCTGTCGCTTGTGTGCATGGCTGTCTTTTAGTCTTTTTTAGTATTGCAAAAGTACGAAATAATCCTAAAACAACAAAGGTATTATGGATTTTTTTTGTACTTTTGCACTGATTTATGTTACTGAATGAACTTTTAACTCTTTATGCCGGCCATCCGCAGACGAAGGCTCTGGCTCAGCAGTTGAAGATGAAGTCGAAACGCGGGACTGCCGTAAGCGGTCTTGCGCAGTCTGCTGTGGCCATGTATTTCGCCGCTGTCCACGGCAGGGTGCGCCGCTGTATGCTCTTCATCATGCGTGACGCTGACGAGGCGGGTTACCTGTTTCAGGACCTGACGAACATCACCGGCACGGGTGACGTGCTGCTGTTTCCGTCGTCATACAAGCGGGCGGTGAAGTTCGGGCAGCGTGACGCGGCGGGCGAGATAATGCGCACGGAGACGCTCACGACGCTGGCGAAACCGCAACAGGCGGCACGTCTCATCGTGACTTACCCCGCTGCGCTTGCGGAACTCGTGATATCAAGACAGAAGCTGGACACCAACTGCATCACCATCAGCAAGGAGCAGCGCATCGACATGACACAGCTGGCTAAACGCCTGAGGGAGCTTGGGTTCAGGGAGGTGGACTATGTGTATGAGCCGGGGCAGTACGCCGTGAGGGGAAGCATACTCGACGTGTATTCGTACAGTTCCGAGCAGCCGTTCCGTCTGGACTTCTTCGGTGACGAGATAGACTCCATGCGCACCTTCAACGTGGAGGACCAGCTGTCGATGGAGATGCTCGACACGCTCAGCATAGTGCCGGAGATAGCGCGGATGGGTACGGACAAAATTCCGTTTCCAGACTTCCTGCCCGAGGATACCATTGTGGTGACCCACGACTTGCAGTATGTCACGGACGCTGTCGATTATATATATAAGGAGGGATTCTCGCAACAGGCGCTGTCAGACCGTATGTCTTACGTCACGGAGATGGAGAAAGCGGACATCATGAGGGAGCTGACGGCAAGCCTGAACCTGTGCACCGCCACGAGGATGGAGGAGAGCCTGAAACCGTATAAGGTGGTGGAACTGAGGGAACAGCCTGCGGCGGACGTGGTGTTCTCCTGCTCGCCGCAGCCGCTTCTGCACAAGAATTTCGACCTGTTGGCGCAGACGCTGGAGGATTATGCCCTGAAAGGCTACCGCATCTTCATACTCTCGGACAGCGACAAGCAGCATGAGCGGCTGAAAGAGATAATGAGCAACGTGGCGGACGGACACGGTGGCGGCAGGAGGTTGGAATGGACGCCGGTGAAGGGGGCGGTGCATGAGGGTTACGTGGATAACGTGATGCAGGCCGTGGTGTTCACCGATCACCAGATATTTGAACGCTTCCACAAGTACCAGTTGAAGGCACAGACGGCCAAGAAGGGCAAGATGGCGCTTACAATGAAGGAGTTGCAGGAGATGGAACCGGGCGACTTCATCGTTCATGTGGATTTCGGCATAGGCAAATTTGCCGGACTTGTGCGTGTGCCCACGGTGACACGGAACGCGGACGGCACCACATCGAACGGCTATCAGGAGGTGATACGCATAGTATATCAGAAGAATGACAAGGTGGATGTGAGCATCCATGCCCTCTATAAGATAAGCAAATACCGCCGTGCGGACAGCGGTGAGCCGCCAAGGCTTTCCACTCTCGGCACCGGAGCGTGGGAACGTATCAAGGAAAGGGCCAAGAAACGCATAAAGGACATAGCCCGTGACCTTATAAAACTATACGCCAAACGCCGTCACGAGCAGGGGTTCGCCTTCGCGAAAGACTCTTATCTGCAACATGAACTGGAGGGTTCGTTCCTGTATGAGGACACTCCTGACCAGATGAAGGCCACGCAGGAGGTGAAGCGTGACATGGAAGCGGCGCGCCCTATGGACCGTCTGGTGTGCGGAGACGTGGGCTTTGGCAAGACGGAGGTGGCCATAAGGGCGGCTTTCAAGGCCGCGTGCGACTCGAAACAGGTGGCGGTGCTCGTGCCGACAACGGTGCTTGCCTTCCAGCATTTCAAGACTTTCACGAAGCGACTTGCAGGACTTCCCGTGGCGGTGGATTACCTTTCGAGGGCAAGGACGGCCAAACAGGCCAAGGATGTGCTGCAACGTCTGGAAGAAGGGAAGATAGATATTCTCGTGGGGACGCACCGTATGCTGACAAAGGCGGTGAAATGGCATGACCTCGGGCTGCTGATTATAGACGAAGAGCAGAAGTTCGGCGTATCGACCAAGGAGAAGTTGCGACAGATGAAGACCAATGTCGATACGCTGACAATGTCCGCCACGCCTATACCGAGGACGTTGCAGTTCTCCCTTATGGGCGCAAGGGACATGAGCATAATGCGCACTCCGCCGCCGAACCGCCAGCCGATAGACACGCAGGTGGCCACATTCTCGGCGGAACTGATAGCTGACGCCATAAACTTTGAACTGAGTCGGGACGGGCAGATATACTTCGTCTGCAACCGCATAGCCACTCTTGACAACATAAAACGCATCATAGAACGGCACGTTCCTGACTGTCGCGTGGCCATAGGACATGGACAAATGAAGCCGGAGGAACTTGAAAAGGTTGTGATGGGGTTCATAAACCACGACTATGACCTGCTGCTGTCAACGACAATAGTTGAGAACGGCATAGACATACCTAACGCTAACACCATAATCATTAACGATGCAAACCACTTCGGGCTGTCAGACCTGCACCAGATGAGGGGCAGGGTGGGGCGCAGTAACCGCAAGGCGTTCTGCTATCTGCTCGCGCCGCCGCTGTCATGTCTGCCTGCCGACAGCCGCAGAAGGCTGGAAGCACTGGAGACATTCGCCGACCTCGGGTCGGGATTCAGCCTTGCCATGCAGGACCTTGACATCCGCGGAGCAGGCAATCTGCTTGGAGCGGAGCAGTCAGGATTTATGGAAGACCTCGGATATGAGACCTATCAGAAGATTCTTTCGCAGGCTGTCAGCGAGCTGAAGAATGATGAATTTCAGGAACTTTACGCCGAACAGCTGGCCGAGGGGGAGAACCTTACGGGCGAAGACTTTGTGGATGACTGCAACGTGGAGAGCGATTTGCAGATGTATTTCCCCGACTATTACGTGCCGGGGAGCAGTGAACGCATGAGCCTTTACCGTGAGTTGGACAGCATACAGGGCGACGCTGACCTCGAAGCATACCGCAAACGCATGGAAGATCGCTTCGGACCGGTGCCCAAAGAGGGCGAGGAACTGATGCAGGTGGTGATGTTGCGCAGGCTGGGAAGGCGGCTCGGATGCGAGAAACTCATACTGAAACAGCACCAGATGCAGATGCAGTTCGTCTCAAATCAGGACAGTGTGTTCTATCAAAGCAAGCACTTCGGGGCGATACTGAACTATGTTTCGGCGCATCCACGCTACTGCGACTTCAAGGTTGTGGGCGGACATAACCGCCTTGTGGTAAAGAATGTCTCTAGCGTGACGGACGCTGTGGCCTGTCTTAGGACCATGATGCCCTGACAACGACAACAGATTACATTTCAATCACTAACATACTAAAACTCTATGAAGAAACTATTGGCATCCTTATGCCTCGCTTCCATGACGCTGGGGGCGCAGGCCGTTAACCCGCAGAAGGGCAAATACTACCTTTACTGCCACATGAGCGACAAAGGACAGTGGACCGCTTTCGCCGTCAGCAAGGACGGTTTGCACTATGAAGACATCATAGGCGGAGACTCAATCTTCTCAAGTTACGAGCTGGCGAGAATAGAAGGCGGCACGCGTGACGCCTATATCTGCCGCTCTCACGACAAGAAAAGATTTCTGATGGTAACGACCGACATGAACAACTCCATGACAAAGCGGCTTGGAAAGGCGTCGGACTGGGACAACTACGGCATAGACCTGCTGACATCCGATGATCTTCTCAGCTGGAAGTCAACCACATTCGACTACCGCAAGGGGCTGAGCATCTTCTGCGACGGTGACGATAAGAGCATAACACCCGTCTATAAGGACTGGAGTAAGGTCAACCGCGTGTGGGCACCACAGATATTCTGGGACGAGACTTACGTCTGGAAGGACGGCACCAAGGGCGGATACTTCATCTATTACTCCATGTGGAATCGCTCGGAAGAGGCATACGACCGTATGTATTACTCCTACGCAGACAAGACTTTCACTAAGATTACGCAGCCGCAGCTGCTCTTTGACTGGGGATATGCCACCATTGACGCCGACATTAACTATGTTCCGGCCGACGGTTTGTTCCACATGATGATAAAGAAGGAAGGCGGCAAGCCCGGACTGTTCACCGCAACGTCCAAGAGTTTGCGCGGCCCTTGGGGCGAACCGGTTGAGGATGACTACGTGAACTTTGAGGGAAAGAAGAAGTGTGAGGGCGTGTCCGCATTCCAGATAGACGGTGAAGACGGTTGGCGCATAGCCTACATAGAATACTCCTCACGCCCGAAACACTACCGTATCTGTAAGGCTGACAAGTTCATGCGCAACTTCTCAGACCCGCAGGACATACAGGGCGTTACGGCGCCACAGCATGGTTCTTTCATGCGCATAACCAAAAAGGAATACGAAAGGTTGAAGAACTGGAAGAAATAACATAATCATCTAACAGGAGTCAATGGGGAGTCAGCGGGAGTTAAGGGGGGAGTTAGCGGACAAATGCCTTGCGGATTAAAGACTATTGTCCGCTAACTCCCCCCTTAACTCCCGCTGACTCCCCTTAAATTCTTATCATAATGTTTCTCACTGTCATACTGCTTTATTTCCTGTTGCTCCTTGGTGTCAGCAGGCTTACGGCGCGAAGGAGCAATAACAGCATATTCTTCCGTGGCGAAAGACAGTCCCCTTGGTACCTAGTGGCATTCGGAATGATAGGGGCAAGCATCTCCGGCATCACCTTTGTCAGCGTGCCCGGCATGGTGATACACTCCGGGATGTCATACCTATACACCTGCCTTGGCTTCATCTTCGGCTACTTTGCCGTAGCCTTCCTGTTGCTTCCTATTTACTACAAGCTCAACCTTGCCACCATCTACACGGTGCTCAGGCCTCTTGGAACGGAAGCATACAAGACCGGAGCCGCCTTTTTCCTGCTCTCAAAGATGACCGGAGCCGCCGCAAGGTTTTATGTTCCGTGCTACATTATACACCGCAGTCTTACGGGTGGCACACCATACGATGCATTCCTTTTCCCCCTTACGGTCATCGTTATGGTCGCCCTCATCTGGGTATATACACGCCGTGGCGGCATAAAGACCCTCGTATGGACCGACACTTTGCAGACGTTCTGTATGTTCGCTGCCCTTATCCTTATTATATATAAGGTCTCCGAAGCCCTTTATCCCGGCCTGCACGGGTGGCAGGCAGTGCGTGAATCCTTTATGACCGTGTTCACCCAGCAGTCCGTTCCGCTTGATACCGCAGGCTCGGCAGGCTGGATTTCCTTCCTTTCCGGCATCTTTATCGTCATAGTGATGACCGGACTGGATCAGGACATGATGCAGAAAAACCTCACCTGCCGCACCCTCCGCGATGCGCAGAAGGATATGTGCGCATACGGTTTCGCCTTTCTCCCGGCCAATTTCCTTTTCCTTTGTCTCGGTGTCATGCTGTGTCTGCTCTGCGGAAAGCAGGGCATGCCGCTGCCGTCGAATCCCGATGAACTCCTCACCATGTTCGCTGCCACGGGCTATCTCGGTACAGCCGTCCTTATACTTTTCGCCGTTGGCATAGTGGCGGCAGCCTTCAGCAGTGCCGACAGTGCGCTGACAGCCCTCACCACATGCTTCTGCATCGACTTCCTCGGCATGAAACCGGACGATGATACCGGCCATAGTGCCGCGGAACATACACGCCATCGTGTGCATAGAGTCATGGCAATGCTCTTCATTGTCTGCATAATGCTGTTCCACTGGTTCAACAACACGTCGCTCATCGATGCCATCTACCGCCTTTGCAGCTACACGTATGGCCCGCTTCTCGGCCTCTTCTCCTTCGCCCTGTTGCACAAAAAACACTGCAATCCCCTCGGAAAGCCTGCCGTGTTTGTCTGCATCGCCTCACCGCTTGTGTGCCTGTTGCTTGATTATGGCGTTCCCCTAATCTTTGGATACCGTTTCGGTTATGAACTGCTTATGATTAACGGACTGATAACCTACGGCGCATTGTCCGTAATTAATAATTATAAATTAATAATTAATAATTAAAGGTTGTGTTTGAAAACCCTATAAAACAACAAAAAATGAAACATCTCCTATCCTTTTTCCTTATGCTGCTTTCAGCGGCTTACGCCCATGCTTCCGACATGGAATGGAGCGACAGTACCCTTTGGTTTGAAGGCAATACACGCCTGTCTGCCGCACATATAGACCGCAGCAAGCCCGATGTGTTCTACCTTCTGCCCACCTGCGTCTTCGCATGGCAAGACAGTCAAGGCGCAACACGCTACAACGCCGACCCGCGTAACCCCGCTCACCGCAAGGCGTGGCAGTTGTCCGCGGAACTTGCCGACACCATCTTCGCCACGCAGGCCAACCTTTTCCTGCCCTATTACAGGCAGGGAACGTTCGGAACACCCGATGAAACCACCTATAAAGCCGCTGAAAACATGGCCCGTACCGATGTCATCAACGCCTTCACCCATTATCTGCGGCATCTCAACAACGGCCGTCCGTTCATTCTCGCGGGCTTCAGTCAGGGGGCGAAGATGGTCGTGGAACTTCTGAAATACATGGACGACGACACTTATCGCCGCCTCATCGCCGCCTACGTGGTAGGCTATGGCATCACCCCCGCAGACACTGTCCGTGGCAATCACAAGCTCGCGCACATACGGCTTGCGCAGGACTCCACATCCACCGGCGTCACCGTATGCTTCAACAGCGTCACCACTCCGGCCGCCATCAACCAATCCCTGTGCGGGGATAACGTCGCCTGCATCAATCCCGTTACGTGGACAACCGATGAAACGCCCGCAACCCTGCTCCCCGCAGGCGCAACTCCCGCTCCTGACGACAAGCGCTTCCCTTACGGAACGGCGGTAGTACCGGCATTACCCGCCACACCAGTCACCGTGACTGTCAGCAAAGCGCATAACGTTCTCATGGTCAACGGACTTGACATCAAACGCTATTTCCTCCCGTCCCTCGGCGAGATGTTCCCCGAAGGAAACCTGCATTTGCAGGAACTGTTCTTTTATGAGAACTGTCTTAGGCGCAACGTGATACTTCGCAGCACGTTGAAATAAGTGTAAAACGGTGGTGGTGACATTATAACCGCCACCGTTTTTTCTACATGATGATAACAAACTGCGTCCGCCAATACATGGAACATGCGGTGATTTGGACGCACCAAGGTGCATCCCCACAAGACATTGCGCTCTATGCGTTATAAAGGTCGATGCAAATAGGATTATTACCCGTATGTAGAGACGATGTACCACATCGTCTCCGTAATCGTATCGCACGGCGGTTCATATTGAGACGAGGTAATACCTCGTCTCTACAAAGCGGTGATGAAGCCCTGACGGGGCGAAACAATATAGCACAGGGTATAAACCCTGTGAACTTATAACGTATGAAGAAAAAGGTATTATTCCGCCCCGTCGGGGCTTTATTCCCGTTACCAATAACTTCCTGCGGTTCAATATGTTATAAATGCCGTTGCAAAAGGGTGCTGATTACACTGCAATCAGCACCCTTTTGTTTTGGGAACAGAATGCGACAGTCCGTTGAAACGGTGTTAAAATAATATAAAAATGCCGCTATGTACTGCGTTTTTTATGAAAAAAAAGCATTATCTTTGCAGCCGTTTTCCTATTCGTATGCCTCAAGGAAGGGGCAGAAGACAATGGGAAAGCGGCTTTTTTAGTGCATAGAAACGCAAGTATAAACTTAAAAACAACACACAATTCAGTTATGAAAACTCACCGGTTACGTAGCCTTGCCGTTGGCTTGGCTACGCTGCCTGCCGTTGGCATATACGCACAGACGCAGGCATTGGCTGACGGCATGGGCGCACTTTTCCGCATTGCCGATGCCAACAACACCTCTGTCAGCGCCTGTCGCACGGCCATAGAGAAGGCGGAACTTAACATCCAGGCCGCGAAAGCGCAGAGATTGCCTGACGTGAAGACCTCGTTGGCGTTCTCTTATTTAGGTAACGCACAGTTGTGGAACCGTCATTTCGGCGACTTCCACAACGCTCCTATGCCGCATTGGGGCAACAATTTCTCCCTTACGGCGCAGCAAGTGCTGTATAGCGGCGGTGCGGTAACAAGCGGGATACGCCTTGCCGAACTGGAAAAAGAGATGGAAACGCATAACGATGAGGGCAACAGGCGCGGCGTACACCTGCTTGTCGCGTCGCTATATCTGCAACTTCACAGTCTCGATAACCATTTGCAGGTGATTGACAGCAACATCGCGCTGGCCGATACGCTCATTAGCCGTACGCGGGACAGGTATGAGGAGGGTGTGGTCTTGCGGAATGACATCACGCGTTACGAACTTATGCGGGAGCAAATGCAGTTGCAGGCCACCGTCATCTCTGGCCGGAAGGACGTTGTCAGGAAGCAGTTGCAGACGGCTATCGCACCGCAACAGAAGTCCGTCAGCTACACGATGCTGCCGCAGGAGGCGTTTGACATAGCGGGAATACCGTCAGAGGAGCATTGGCAGGCGATGGCTGCGGCAAACAACAGCGACCTGAAAAAAGCGAGGACGGCGGTGGAGATGAATGTGAGGCAAGAGAAAATGGCACGTTCTGCGCTGTTGCCAAAAGTGGCGCTGGTGGCGGAAGACCATCTGGACGGCCCCATATTGACGGAGGTTCCGCCCATAGACAAGAACCTGAACTATTGGTTTGTCGGCGTGGGTGTCAGCTATGACCTGTCTTCCTTGTACAAAGGCAAAAGAAAACTGCGTTCCGCTTCCGCCGCCGTTACGCACGCAAAGCAGCGGAGCATGGTGGCGGCGGAAGGCGTGAGTGACGCCGTTCACGCCGCATACGTGCAGTTGCGGACATCACAGGCGGAGCTGTGCACACGACAGAAGAGTATGGAACTCGCCCGGCAGAACTATGACGTGGTGGCCAACCGGTATCAGGAGGGACTGGCAATGGTGACGGACATGACCGACGCGGCTAACGTGCGCCTTGACGCCGAACGGCAATACGCCGATGCGCGGATAGCCGTTGCCGCGGCCTTATACCGGTTAAAATACGTGGCGGGAGATATATAAACAGAACAATTAATTAATAATTAATAATTAAGGACTTAATAATTATGATTACCTTATGCGTTTGCATTCGTTTCATAAGTGTTTTTATACGCATTCCGTTGCATAATCATAATTTTTAATTATTAACTCTTAATTCTTAATTCCTTAGCTTTTAACTCTAAACTTTCATCATAATAATGGACTCAAAGAAATTTACACGCATCGCATACAATGCCATTATAGTTGTGTTAATCATAGTGGCCGCATGGTTGTTGATAGCCAAATTCGTGCATTTCGGCAACGTGGAATACACTGACAACGCGCATATCGAGCAGCATATCACGCCTGTCAACGCCCGTGTCGGCGGTTATATAAAGGAGATACGCTATGAAGAATACCAGCAAGTAAGGAGGGGTGACACCCTCGTCATCATCGAAGACGCGGAATTTCGCCTTGCCCTCGCTCAGGCAAAGGCCGCCCTTGCCAATGCCATAGCGGGCGGTTCAGCTACCGGTGCCGGCGTTGTCACAACGTCATCCAACGTCAGTGTCACCACTGCCGGGCTGGAAGAGGCGCGTGTCCGGATGGAGAATGCACGCCGGGAGGACGAGCGTTATGCGGCATTGATGGCGAAAGGCGCTGTGACAAGGCAGCAGTATGACAACGTCCACGCCGCGTTTCTTGCGGCCAAGGCGCGTTTTGACGCCACAAACCACCAGAAGGAAGTGGCCGCTTCGGCCAAAAACGAACAGTCACACCGCCTTGCCCAGTCCATGGCTGGCATCGAGGTGGCACGCGCTGCGCTGCATACCGCGGAGCTGAACCTGTCATATACCGTGGTAGTTGCCACCGCTGACGGCGTAATCGGGCACAAAGACATCCACGAGGGACAGCTGGTACAGCCCGGCCAGACGCTGTGCAGCATAGTGGATGCCGCAGATAAGTGGGTCGTGGCGAACTATCGGGAGACCCAGATGCCCAATATCGCAGTCGGGGCCAAGGTGAAAATAACGGTAGATGCCGTTCCTGACGTTGAGTTTGACGGCGAAGTGGAGCGCATAAGCGACGCTACCGGCTCCGCTTACTCCATGATTCCGCAGGACAATGCCACCGGAAACTTCGTGAAAGTGGAGCAACGCGTCCCCGTTCGCATAAAGTTTCTGCCGGGAAAGGCTACGGACAAGCTCCGTGCGGGGATGAATGTGGAGTGCGAAGTGGAAGTGCCGTGAGAATCAAAAATTAATAATTAAGAATTAAAAGTTATGATTCCGTAACGGAAAGTGTATAAAAGTTACTTATGAAAAGAATACAAACGCATAAGGTAATCACAATTCTTAGTCATTAACTTTTAGCTATTAATTCTAATAATTATCTGTCATTACTTATGGATATCCCCCCTTTCTCAATGCCGATGTTTCACGATTGGGTGCCCAAAGGCATCCGTCCGTGGATATATCTGCTGCTGGCATACTGCTTTCAGTTCAGTGGCGGCGTATATATGGGTGCCATGAACGACATGATCGGCGGGCATTCGTGGATGCGTGAGGACCTTACCATGCTCCTTTACTGCACTCTTGCCGGCATGGCGGTGTGGTTTCCGGTGCTGTTCCGCATGAAGTTCCACTTTACCAACCGCTTTCTCCTCACCACGTCGGCACTCGTCATAATCGTCTGCAACCTGCTTACAATGCACCGTCTGCCCCTGCCCGTCATGGGAGTGGTATGCGTTGTCTGTGGCATGGCGAAGATACAGGGCACGTTTGAGTGTATGTCAAGCATACAGCTGTGGATTACTCCCCGCCGTGACTTTGCCGTCTTCTTCCCCGTTCTGCACCTTGTCCTGCTTGTGGCGATGGAGGTTTCCGGCTGGCTTGCCGCCGCATTCGCCTTTTATATGCACTGGACGGTGATGCACCTTTTCGTCATCGGCCTCATGATTGTGGTGCTTTCGGTTCAGACGTTGCTCTGCCGCCCGTTCTGCCCGATGCCCCCTGAGCGCCGGATACCGCTGAAAGGCATTGACTGGACAGGCGGATTGCTGTGGATAGTGTTCTGGCTGGCGGTGGCATGGGTGTTGAACTACGGTGACTGGCTGGACTGGTACCACTCCCGCTACATTGTCATTGCAACGGCGGTGGCGTGCCTTGCCCTTGCCGCCAACATGATAAGGATGATTACTTACCCCACGCCATACATCGAGTGGCGCATACTCCGCTACCGTTATCTGCGTCCCATCCTGTTCTTCGTGGCCGTTTTTGAACTTGTCATGTCTGTGGAACACGTGCTGGAAATGGTATATTACGAGGAGGTCATGCACTATACAGACCTTACGTATGAGACCCTTAACCAGTGGTCGCTTGTAGGTGCCGTAGGCGGTTGCCTCTTTTCGCTCGGCTGGTTGAAGCTGATGCGGTGGAGCCAGTACCAGCTGATAGCCATAGGCATGGTGTTTCTCTGCGGTTACTGCATTGGATTCTACTTCCTTGTCAGCCCGGACATCGCTTATGGTCAGCTCATTCCTCCGCTCATCTGCCGCGGATTCGGTTATGCCGTGCTGTGCATCGCCTTCATGTGGAGCCTTCATCAGATTATGTCCTTTGAGCATTTCTTTCAGGCCTTAGGCATATTCAACTTCCTTCATATGTTCGGCGGCGGAACGATAGGGGCCGCCATCCTTGCCAAGGGCATAGGGTATTATGTGGCGGACGGCTTTGCCCGTTATGGAGGATATGTAAATTCTGTGGCCTTCACGCGGCATCCGTTTGACTTCGGCGGCTATATGGACGGCATGATAGAGGGCTTTCTCGCCCAGACGGTGAAGATACTCTACGGTTGGATGATATGGGTCTGCATCTTCTTCATCCTTGGTTTCCTGTTGTGGGACAGCCCGGCAGTGCGCCGTAGGGTGAAGCGTATGCCGGCATGGACAACGGTCGGCGCATGGACCCTCGGCAGTTTCAACCGTGGACAGAAGCAGTTGCGGCGGCAGTTGAAGCGTATCATGA
Organism: Prevotella sp.; assembly: GCA_017623655.1. Lineage (GTDB taxonomy): Bacteria > Bacteroidota > Bacteroidia > Bacteroidales > Bacteroidaceae > Prevotella. The sequence continues at coordinate 124,863 of JAGAON010000008.1, read as the reverse complement.
GGTGATGCCGGACGCACCAAGACGTGCCCCTGCAATGTATTGCGATTCAGTGCGTTACAGAAGGCATTGTAAAAGGGTGCTGATTACACTGCAATCAGGTGCTGATTGCGATGTAATCAGCACCCTTTTACAATGTAATCAGCACCCTTTCACCGTGGGCTTGTTAGCCTGTTGCTTTTCAATGCCTCTCCGATACCGTTGCAGGCATGGGCATATCGCGCTGCACGATGTGCAGCCCCTTTCCCTGACGGTAGCGTGTTCCATGTCTGTCATAGTAGATGGTGAGCAGCTTGCCGTGGTAGGGCAGGTTGTCGATGCAGAAGTAGTCCCACGTCGCGGGGATGAGCGGGCGTACCGTTACGGCGTCGTCCATGGAGGGGCGGAGACCTATCAGGCCGGTGATGATGAGGTCGTTGTAGGTGGAGTGGTTGTAGTATCTGGAGCGTTCACGGTCTCCCATGAGCCACTGTCCGTCGGTCTCGTCGAGGTATTCGCCTATGTACGGCCTGCCGCGGCGGTATTGTGATTCGGTGTATTTTTTCAGATGGTAGAAGAAGAGGTTGCCGTCGGCGATGCTGTCGAGTGTCGCGTCTTTTGTGTTTGCGGCCTTGCTGAGGATTATCGTGCGGCAACTGTCGGTGATGTTCTTGGCCAATTCCGGGTAGGAGTCCATAACATTGGCCAGTGCCGTCAGTGTCTGCGAGGTGGCGAAGGGCCATACCGCCCCGTCCCATTCGCACGTGGGTTTGTGCAGTCGGTAGCGTTTGCGGAAGAGAGGGTGACGGCGTTCGGCGGTGGTAATGCCGAAGGGGGCGTTGAATCCCTTCTCGTCCGCCAGTTGCAGCCATGCCGGCAGGTATTTCGGGGCATTGTCCTCGGGCATGGAGAAGTACCAAGGCAGGTAGCCAATCTCCTCGCGCACCATGGCGAGAGAGTCCTCTGTGGTCAGCGTTCCGAAGAACTTTAACTGCGGGTTCCACAGTTTTCTCATGATAAGTGCCTTCAGCTGCCCCGCTTTGCGGGCGTATTCGCGGCCTGTTGCGGTGCCGGCGTTGAGCAGGGCGAGAGCCGTGTAGTTGCCGTACATGTAGGAGTTGATGGTAGGCCGGCGGTTGCTCTTCTTGCGGGCGCCGCTTATCTGCTCTTCCATGCCGTCGTTCACGTCGCGCTGCCAGAAGAGGCTGTCGGCGTAAAGGTGCGTCTGCTCCCACCTTGAAACGAGGTTTTGCAGGTCGTGGTTGTAACCCGTCATCCACTGTGTGCCGCCCTGTTGCAGCGAGCGTTGCCACATAGCCCACGGCAGCCAAGAGCTGAACACGTCAAGACGGGACATTGGTGACCCGCCTTCTCCGCCACGAAGCCATACGCGGATGTTGTCCTCAATGTAGCGGTTGTCCCTCAGCCAGCGGCTCTCCATTACGTGATGGCCGAGGGCGCAGGATATGAGGTTGTACTTGTCGGCGTATGACCGCGGCACGAGAAACTCGTTCATCACGTAGCCCTGCGGCGTTTCCCTGATGGCTTTGCGCAGTGTCCACCAGCGGTAGTAGAACATTTCCTCTATCTGTTTGTCCGGACAGTCGAGCAAAGGGATGTTGTCCTCCATCCATTCCGCCGTCCGGCTGTTGGGAATGGCCTGCACTATGCCCTCCGGTTCCATGGCGTTGAAACGCTCGGCGTAGTGCCGGTAGTCGTCCCAGCGTAGCAGTGCGCCCTGCGTCTTGCCGCTGATGTCGCGCGTCCGGACGTTGTTTATGTGGTAAACGGCCAGAGAATCCGTGGCTCCTGCGCCGGGCAGGTCTTGGTATGCGGGCGTGTCGGCAGGGGAGTCGATGGTCGGTTCCGTTCTTCTTCCTCCTGTGCGGAAGGACAGGCGGGTAATGCTTGCGACGGGGGCGAACAGCATTTTGGGGCCGGTTTTCTTGCCGTCAACCCATATTGTCACCATGCGGGTGTCGAGATTGCATTGCAGTCGCAGGGCGTACGCCTTGCCGGCGGTGTATGATTTCAGCACGTTGTTGTATCGGGCGCCGGTCTTTACCGTCAGCATACCGTCGGGTTGAAATGTCAGTCGGGTGCAGGCGTTGCCGTGTTCGTCAAGCAGTTCAAGCAGCAACTCGCCGTGGTTGTCCTGCATGGGCGTAATGGTCATCTCCGCTTCAAGGCATCTTGTGGCGGGAATGACCCTTTCTGCCTTGGCGAAGTCAAAGCGGTCACGGTCGGCAAGGGTCAGTTGTCCGTTCTCTATGCGTACCGGTGCCTGTACGGCCGACATGATGTTCCACCGGTCGAGGACTCCTTTCCCGCTGAAGTCATCATCGGCATGGAGCATGGCTTTTGTCCTTATGGGCACGGGGATGCGCGCCACCCATATATCTTCCTTGTTCATTGAGTATGTGACGAACAGCGGGTCTCCCGGTGAGGGCTTCCTGTCCGTCGCCTCAATGCCCCTCACATACTGCGGGCCATGGCTCTTGTACTGCCCTCCGTAGCGCAGGTCCGTAAGCTCGCCGTGTATCAGGTTGAGCGTGGTGTATTCCTCTCCGTCCGCACTTGTGCTGACGGCAAGCGGCCAACGGTACTCCGCCGGGTTATAGACGGTGGCGTATGTGCCGTCGGAAAGCCGTTGACCCCATATCTTCGCGTTGCTGTTGACGAAGCCTTGGGCACGTGCCACGGGCTCGGACCACGTCTTTCCGCCGTCCTTGCTCTGTGAGGTCAGGGCGTGTTTCCATAGTCCCACGACGGTGGTATCGTCGGGTAAGGTGTAGTGACAGAACGCTTTGTAGGTGTTTTTCAGAGGCAGGCGCGGGTCGTTGCGGTCGCATTCCTCCACCATCTGCATCCACATCAGCGGGTCACGGAGTATCTCTTCGCACGCTTTGCGGAACTGCTTGTCCTTTGAAGCGGTGTAAAGCGGCCAGCGAAGGCGTTTCGTTTGCGGGTCATGATTGTGGTAAAGGAAGTATATCGGGCCCAATGTCCCGTCGGCCTTTACCTCTCGTACCACCCTTCCAATGCCGTTCCCGTCGTTTGGATCATCCTTGGGAGTGCGGCAGATGCCGTAGTGTCCCAGCGCAAGCAGGCGTTCTCCCGTTGCTTTTGATGACACATACCATCCCATACGCTGGTGCATCACCGCCATCATGCCCATCCCGTAGTCGGGAAAGAGGGTTCGGGGAGCATTCCACCGGTATCCGTCTGAGGAGCTTTGTATAAGCGTTTGTGACGGCGGGACGTGCTCGCTGACGGGGTCGGAGAGGTAGTGCATCCACAGTTTTCCTTTCCATTCGGCCAGCATCGGCTGGTGGTTGTATGTCCATTGCATCATGTTTCGTGCGGAATCGGGATGCTCCCTGTTTGCACGCATGGTCTGTATGCAGTGTACACCGATTACGGGTGCAAGGCCGCCGTCATGTCTTTGCGGGTCGCTCAGCACGCTTCCGGTGTAGCGTACCTGTGCCGTTGCGGCGGAAACAGCGGCGCAAAGTGTCAGTATGATAATGCTTTTCCTCATTGTCTTGGTCATTAAAAATACATGGTTGATGCTATAATAACGCAAAAAAGTTTGTTTATTATGATAAAAAGGGTTATCTTTGCCAAAATAAACAGTAACTGAGCAGAATATGAGAAAGAACAGATTTGCCTCCCTTATATATATAATAATGTGTGGATTTGCGCTGCACGCCCAGCATATAGTGACTCCGTTGCATCCTGAGGACGTTATAAGCGAGACGCAATGGAAGGGACAGTGGATAGGCATCGACCGTCTCTTGCCGGGTGAGACGATGGAGTATAAGACGCGGGTTAATGCCCGTTATCTGAGAAGTGAGTTCCCGTTGGAGAAGAAAACGGTGAAGAGCGCGAGGGCGTTTGTTGCCGCCATGGGGTATTATGAGCTGTATGTGAACGGCGAACGCATAGGGAATAATGTGCTGACACCGTTGCAGACCGACTTCCGCAAGTCCGCTTACTACAATGTTCTGGACGTTACCGACGCGCTAAGGAAAGCCGATACCGCCTGCATCGGTGTGGTGTTGGGCAACGGACGCACCGTACCCATGCGCTATTCCAAGCATTATAAATGTCCGTTCTTCGGCTTCCCGAAGTGCAGGGTGGATGTGTTTGTGGAATATACGGACGGTTCCAAGCAGCGGCTTTACACCTCAAACAAGTGGAAAGCCACCGCGGAAGGGCCGGTAAGGTCTAACAATGAGTACGACGGAGAGGTCTATGACGCGCGGAAAGAGATGCCGTCGTGGGCGGAGAAGGGCTTTGATGACTCGCAATGGCAGGCCGCCGAGCGTGCGGAACTGCCCATTGCCGCACTCTATCCGCAGACTGCCGAGGGACAGGTGGCTACCGAACTCGGCGCGGATTACCGTCCGCTGAGGGTGAAAGACAATGTGTTTGATTGCAGACAGAATATCGCCGGCTGGGTGAGTGTCAGGGTTCGGGGTGACAAAGGCGATACCATCCGCATTAAATATGCCGAGAGGCTCAACGCCGACAGCACCCTGTATGTGGCCAATCTGCGTGATGCCGAGACGGAAGACATATACGTCTGCAACGGAAACGAGGGCGAGGGACGCTGGTGGCACCCCGCTTTTGTCTATCATGGGTTCCGGTATGTGCGCATAACGGGTATTGATAACGTTGCGGCTGACGACATAAAGCCTTGCCTTGTGGCCAATGATGTGGAGCGTATAGGCTCATTTACTTCGAGCAACAGCACGCTTAACGCCATCGTAAGGAACGCATGGTGGGGGATAATAGACAACTATAAGGGCTTTCCCGTTGACTGTCCGCAGCGCAACGAGCGCCAACCGTGGCTGGGAGACCGCACCGCCGGCTCTTTGGGAGAGAGCTATCTCTTTGACAACAACAGGCTATATACGGGCTGGATGCGTGACATTTGCGATGCGCAACGCTTTGACGGAGCTATTCCTGACGTTGCTCCGGCCTTCTGGAACTATTACTCTGACAACGTGACATGGCCCGCCGCGCTGCCATTTACGTGCGAGATGCTGTACCGGCAGTTCGGTAATGACGAGGCGATACGCAACAGTTACCCGTACATAAAGAAATGGATTGACCATATATGTGGCTGCTATTCCAAGGAGGGAATCATCACAAAGGACAAATACGGGGACTGGTGTATGCCGCCGGAGAGGCCGGAACTGATACATTCGCAAGACCCTGCACGCAAGACTGACGGCGCATTGCTCTCCACGGCGTACATGATTCACATAATGAAGATGATGAGTGACTTCGCCACTTTGCAGGGATTGCAGCAGGATGCCGTGCAATATGCGGAGCGTGCGGAAGCCATGACGGAGGCGTTTAACCGCAAGTTCCTGCACATAAAGCGCGGCACGTCACCGCAACCGGGGCATCCTTTGTTCCCGGACAGCGTCTATTACGGCAACAATACCGCCACGGCCAACATACTGCCGCTTGCTTTCGGCATTGTGCCTGAGGACTGCCGGAAGGACGTTGTGGATAATGTCGTGAAGAACATAATAACCGATAACAACGGAAAAGTGTCCTGCGGAGTGATCGGAATATCCCACCTGCTGCGCACACTGACCGCCAACGGCTACGGAGACGTGGCCTATCTCATCGCCACCAACACCGCATATCCGTCGTGGGGATATATGGTCGGGCACGGGGCGACAACCGTTTGGGAGCTGTGGAACGGCGACACGGCCAATCCGGCGATGAACTCCGGCAATCATGTAATGCTGCTTGGCGACCTCCTTGCATGGTGTTTTCAGGACCTTGCGGGCATAAGAAACGCGGAAGGCAGTGCCGGTTACAGTAGTCTGGACATGAAACCGGACTTCTCGATACAGGAACTTGACAGCGTTTCGGCGTCATACAAGACTCCGCACGGCACGGTTGTGTCGCACTGGAAGAAAGACCTTGAACGTTTGGTGTGGACGGTTACGCTGCCGCAGGGTGTCACTGCCGACTGTCATCTGCCTGACGGAACGGTGCGGAAGATAAAGGAAGGCACTACAACCATCAGCGCAGAGATGCCTGTAAAGGAACAGTTCGGGGGATATGTCGTTGACGATGAGTTCGTTTATGACCAGTCAATATACCCCGAAACGCATTCGGCAAGCATCGTGGAACTGGCTGACGGCACGCTGCTCGCCACCTATTTCGGCGGGACAAAGGAGCGGGTGCCGGACGTATGTATATACACCCAGCGCAAGGAAACGGGCTCTGACGTGTGGAGCAAGCCGGTGCTTGCCGCCGACGGAGTGTTTGAGCGTAACTCTGACTACGCCCGGATAGCCGGCATTGACAGCACTTGCGTGAAGGCACACTTCGGTCCTTGCCGCCGGCATGGCATCGACTGGGCTGCCGCCAAGCAGGACATCAGGATGACATGGGAGGAGGCTTTGGACTTTACAGGCTTCGCAAAAGACGGCGAACAGCGCAAGGCGTGCTGGAATCCGGTACTCTTCCAAATGCCAAACGGCGAGATATGGCTGTTCTTCAAGATAGGGAAAAACGTAAAGGACTGGACGGGATGGCTGTGTAAATCGACCGACGGGGGACGCACTTGGAGTGATAAGGAACCTTTGCCGCAGGGCTTTCTCGGTCCGATTAAGAACAAGCCGGAACTTATTGACGGCAAACTGATATGCCCGTCTTCTACGGAAAACGACGGCTGGAAGTTGCATTTCGAGACGTATGACATTGCTTCCGGTCGGTGGACAATGCAGCATCCGCAGAACAGGGACGACATTCTGTGCATACAGCCGGCCATATTGCGCCATGACAACAACGTCTTGCAGGCGGTGGCGCGCACGCGTCCCACCAACGCCCAGCGCAAGGGCGAGGACAATACGCGCGGGAAAGTTGCCACCTGTTGGAGCTATGACGGCGGAAAGACATGGGGAGAGACGTCCCTTATAGACGTGCCCAACAACCAGTCCGGCCTTGATGCCGTGACGCTGACGCGTCCGGTGAACATGAAAGTCGGCGGCAAGACGCTGAAAGGCGTGCGGTACGTGTTGGTATATAATGACTTCGGCACATTGCCCGGCACGGGAAAAGGTCCCCGTACGCCGCTTTCCCTTGCGGTGTCAGCCGACGGTGTGGCGTGGCATCACTTCGTTACGCTGGAGGATTCGCCCATCAGCCAGTATTCATATCCGGCCATAATACAGGGCAAAGACGGTTCGCTGCACACCGTATATACATGGCGCAGGCAGAAAATGGCGTATAAAAAGATAAGGCTGGAGAAGTAAAATGCGGAGTAATAAAGTAACGGACGGTTGGGAATATCATCCCGGCCGTCCGTTGTTTTGTTACTGAAAACCGGTGGAGGATGGCCGGATTGGCAAACTTTTTTCGTACCTTTGCAGGCGGATAATCAACACTATGGTTATGGAAAGCTATTTGAATACATATAACGTAGGGCGCAGTGCGGACGGAGTGGAGTATCATCCGCTGCTGCCGTTCCTGCCGGACAATGCCCGGGTGCTGTTTCTTGGCAGCTTTCCTCCGCAGAGAAAGCGGTGGTGCTGCGATTTCTTCTACCCCAATTTCATAAACGATCACTGGCGCATAGAGGGCGAGGTGTTTTATGGAGACAAGGATTTCTTCGTGGACAAAGGGGCGAAACGCTTTCTGCTGGACAGGATTGTGGCGCATTGCAAGGACTGCGGCATAGCGTTTTTTGATACCGCCACGGCCGTGAGACGGCTGAAAGACAACGCTTCGGACAAGTTTCTTGAGGTGGTGGAGCCAACGGACATAAGGTCGTTGACAATGGGATTGAAGCGGCTTAGGGCTGTGATAACCACGGGCGAGAAGGCTACGGAGACCATCTGCCGCTATTATGGCGTGGATGAGTTGCCGAAGGTGAACACCTGCATCACGTTGGAAGAGGGACTGGAGTTGTACCGGTTGCCAAGCTCTTCGAGGGCTTATCCGCTGGCGTTTGCCCGAAAGGCGGAAGCGTATAGGGCGATGTTCGTGCGGTACGGCTTTGATGTTGCCGTGGGATGAATGGCATCCTACTTTTTATTTGTACAATGATGGATAGTAAAGAAAGCACCCGCCGCAAGGTAATGGCGGCGGAAGACATTACCGAGTTTCAGCGCAAAGTGTATCTGGAACTGCTTGACGTGCCCTGCGGTGAGACCGTTACTTACGGCGAACTGGCACGGCGAATTGGCTGTGCAAGTGCGCAGGCTGTGGGACAGGCGTTGAAAAAGAATCCTTTTGCGCCGGATGTTCCGTGCCATAGGGTAGTTGCCGCCGACGGTTCTGTTGGCGGATTTTACGGCAAGAGGGAAGGGGAGATGATAGAAAAGAAGAAAGCCATGCTGGCGGAAGAGGCGCGACGCCGTCACGATTCATGAAGTTCGCCGTGACGCACCGTTGCCTTTTGTCTTGTTCCTGTAACTTGCTTTTAATCGCTTGCAACTCTTTCGTTTTGTAAAAGGGTGCTGATTACATTGTAAAAAGGTGCTGATTGCAGTGTAATCAGGTGCTAATTACGATGTAATCAGCACCCTTTTGCAACGCCCTTTGTAACGTTTTGAATGATAATGCTTTGTAGGGACGCACCTTGGTGCGTCCGAATCGCCGCTTATTTCACATATTGGCGGACGCACCAAGGTGCGTCCCTACAACGCGGTTTGTTATTATCATGTCAAAAAAACGGCGGCGGTAATAATGTCACCACCACCGTTTTACCTGTATATCATCAAATTCTCACCGCTTTGTAGAGACGAGGTATTACCTCGTCTCAATATGTAACACCGTGTGGTACGATAACGGAGACGATGTGGTACATCGTCTATACATACGGGTAATAATCCTATTTGCAACGCCCTTTGTAACGTTTTGAATCGCAATGCTTTGTAGGGACGCACCTTGGTGCGTCCGAATCGCTGCCTATCCCACGTATTGGCGGACGCACCAAGGTGCGTCCCTACGCCGCGATTTGTAATCATCGTGGTGAGAAACGGGCTGTATTTGCAATGCAAACGGCCTACATTTGCTTTTATGCTGACTGGCACTTCTTTTCCGGTTAGTTTCCGCCGCCATTGTAGAGACGATGTACTACATCGTCTCCTTACCTGCTTCATGCTATTGATATTATTGAGACAAATTGATACCTTGTCTTTATGCGGCAGGCTGGAAAGCAGGCACGGCATCCTGCCGCACAATCGCCCGGTCCATATACGCCTGCTTCTTGCACGATAGGATGCCGTGTCTGTTTGACGGTAAAACGGCATGATGGAAAATCATTTGGAATTTATTGCCCGTTCATCGGTGCGTTTATTTCTCTTTCTTGGGCACAAACGTCTCCCACGTCTGGTCATCGTAGAATATCCTTATCTCTGTGATTTTTCGTTGAGGCAGTACCACTTTTTGTTCGGTCTCAAAATGAAAACTCGACGGTATTTTTGCCCCTGCATTCGGAGTGGATATTCTTTGTTGAGTCCCTGCATTCGGATTACTGAATAAGGTAGGCTCTACTGTCATATTGGCAGAACTTTGTAATGTGCTGTTGAAGCCTGGTGCAGAAGTGTTTTGAGAACCTTCCGGCGTGCCGTCGGTTGTGGAACCGCTGGCGGTGGCGTTGTTGTCAGAGGACAGCATCATTCCTCCTGTTCCTTTCAGCAACCATAGCGGATTGACATTGGGGAACTTTTCCAGAATGGCATCAACATGATTGAGGGTAGGGCGGGTGCGCCCGGTGAAGATACTGCTGAGTGATGCCGTGCTGATGCCGGTGCACGTGGCGAACGTCTGCTGGTTCATGTGCTGCGCTTCCATCAGTTGTCGGATTCTGTCTTTCATTTTATGGTAGGTTTTTATGCGTTATTTTCTTCGCTGATTTTTTCGCGCAGAATTTCCCGTTTGGTTTCTTGCGCGGAATTCTCGCATTCATTTTGGGGTAGAGTACATTATATATTTATGCACGTCTTGAAACTACTGCCATTGCTGTATGTGGTATTTTACGTCCCGTTTTGCTGTTGGCAGCATCGCAAAAACAGCGTTCTTACCCCTTAATTGAAACTTTTTACAAAGTTAATCAAAATCTTTGAATCGTGCAACAAATATAAAGTTATTTTGAAAGCAATAATATACTTTTATGTTTGTTGATACAAAATACAATAGCGTCAGTTTATAGTTGCAAACTTGTTGATTATAAATTTGTATATTTATATACCTAAACAATACAATATAATTATATTCAACAGGAAAACATAAAGAACTGGGTCTAAAATAAGTAATTACAGAACGAAACAGGATAAAATGCAGTATATTCATAAAACGAAGCGAAATATGATAAAATAAAGTGTATGTCATGCTGTTATAAGATTGATATTATATTGATATATAGTGTATTATATAGTATTTTGTGCATTGGATAAAAATTCAGAAATGCATCATTCTTATTCTTGTATATAAATATAAATATAAATATAGAAAGCAAAATATGCAGTATGTATAGATGTGTAGTATTGTCGTTGTTTATATATTACAAGAAGATTATTTGCATATTAAAATGTAAAGTCGTAAAAGTGGAATCTTAAAAATGGTTGCACGGTATTATCTGAGGGTGTTGACAAGCGCAGAATTTAATGTTTTTTCTATACGTGGATAAAGCTGAAAGCGGATGGAAATACGCCATTCTAAAAGAGGAATAAATGACGGAAACGGTTGAAAATGAGCGAGAAAGGCAAGAAAAAAGGTTCTGTCTAAAAATTGATTTTAGAGTGAAAACAACGTGTTTTGGGGTGTTTTTGTTGATTTTTGCCCTAAAAAAGGCCTTAAAAGTGCGTTTTTAGCGTTGTTATCAGGGGCTTTTTGCAGTGAATTTACATTTTTAGAGCATTTCTGTGAGTGCTTATAGTGTGCTGAAAACGCTGCTGTCATGATTGCCCGAACTATGTCTTGTAGGGTTGGAGCTGTATGTATGGAGACGGAAAAGTGTGCTGTATTGTCATTGAAGAGCAAGTGTGTCCGCTATGCTTTGTATGCTGTTTGGGTATGGGGGAAAATAAAAAAGAGGAAAGGTTTGAGCCCTTCCTCTTGTGTTATGTATGACGTGTGGCGGTAATGTGATTCCCTTTATTCCATGGACTCAATTAAGTATGAAAGCTATAAGCTCTTTAAGCAGTTCTCCGGGGGCTGTGTTGGCGTTGTCAAGGCCTTTGGAACGCGCGTCAATCTCCCTTATTTTGGAAATGATCTGTATGGTTTTGCGTGCCGGAAAGTTGCGCATCGCGGTGAGATAGTCACGTGTTGCCCATGGAGTTTTTAGCCCCAACTGTGACATAATGGCAGTCTCCGTAATAGGCTTTGGAGCATAGTATGCAAGCATCAGGTTTTGGAAAAAACTGAATGTCTGCGGAAGCAGTGCGAAAAGACCGCCTGCTTTGGGGTTTTCATCAAAGTATTTGGCGATTCTATGGGCTTTAAGAGCGTCACGGTTGATAAGTGCTTCACGCAGTTCAAAGACGTTGTAGTTCTTGCTTATGCCTATCTTCTGTTCTATTAGCTCGGCGGTTATCTTGCGGGGAGCACCGGGTGGGAATGACAACAGCAGCTTGTCGAGTTCCGAGGACAGGCGTTTCAGGTCGCCGCCGATGTGTGCCGCCATTACCAGTGCGGCCCTTTGGTCTATTGTGGCGTTGTATTCCGGGCGCTTGATGTATTCGTTCAGGAAAGCGATTATCTCCCTGTCGTAGCGTGGAGCCTCGCTGATGAAGACCGTACCGCACGCCTCCGCCTTGGCCGTCAGTTTCTTTCTGCCGTCGATTACGCCCCCTTTGTAGCATAAAACGAGCACAGTCGTGCTAACAGGCTTGTCCATATACTTCTCCAACGCTTCTATGTCCTTCATCGCCTGAGCCTCTTTCACGATGATAACCTGCCGCTCCGCCATCATGGGGAAGCGTCTCGCCTCGTCCATTACCTGCCTTGCCGTCACGTCAGCGCCGTACAGTATGTGCAGGTTGAAGTCCTTTTCCTCCTCTTTCAGCAGGTTAGCGGTGAGCCAGTCGCTTATTTTGTCGATGTAATAGCTTTCCTCTCCCATCAGAAGATATACCGGCGAGAGCTGTCCGCGGCTAAGGTTCGCGATGAGCTGCTTGTATGTTTCAAGGGTGTTGTGTTTCTTTTCTGCCATAGATAAATAAGAAAAGCCCCCTTCCCTCGCTCTGTGTCAGAGGGGAAGAGGGCGTTGTTCGTCTTTGTTGTGCAAAGGCCTTACAGCGGCTGTAAGAGGCTATTTGCGGAATCTTTTGAGTATTTCGCCATACTGGTCGATGCGCCTGTCACGGAGGAAAGGCCACCATCGGCGCACATCTTCGCTGTGATCGAGGTCTATGTTGACTATTACGCTCTCCTCTTCGTTGTCAGACGCACGGTAGAAAAGCTCTCCTTGCGGTCCGGCCACAAAGGAAGAACCCCAGAACTGGATGCCCGGCGTCTGGTGACTTGGGTCAGGTTCAAAGCCGACACGGTTCACTGCCACGACCGGAAGGCCGTTTGCCACGGCGTGACCGCGCTGTACTGTCGTCCATGCCTCACGCTGTCTCTGTTGTTCTTGCGGCGTATCGCTCGCCGCATAGCCTATGGCTGTGGGGTAAATGAGTATCTCCGCCCCTGCAAGTGCCATCAGACGCGCTGCTTCGGGATACCATTGATCCCAGCAAACGAGCACTCCGAGACGGCCGACCGATGTGTCTATCGGCTCGAAACCGAGGTCTCCGGGAGTGAAATAGAACTTCTCGTAGTAGGCGGGGTCGTCCGGTATGTGCATCTTCCGGTACGTTCCCGCGATGGAACCGTCACGTTCTATGACCACGGCGGTATTGTGATACAGTCCGGGAGCGCGCTTTTCAAAGAGCGATGTTACGATGACCACGCCGAGAGCTTTTGCCAAGTCGCCGAAGAAACGCGTGGAAGGGCCGGGTATAGGCTCCGCAAGGTCGAAACGGTCAACGTCTTCCGTCTGGCAGAAGTAAAGGCTGTTGTGCAGTTCTTGCAGCACTATCAGCTCCGCCCCACGCCGTGCGAGATCTACGATTCCCTCGGCAAGACGTGTCATGTTGGTCTCTCTGCTCGCAACATTGTGCTGTTGCAGTATTCCGATTTTCAGTTCCTTCATTGGTAAGTATTTTGTTTTTCGGTTGTAGGTTAAAGGTTCTTTCTCCGTTGTTTCGCAACCATGAAAGCGGCAAAGCCGGGTGTTGGTGGTGTTTACAGCGGCACTTGCATGGTGCAACAGTGTATGGAGCCGTGCTGACGAATGATGGTCCGCGAGTCTATCGGCACTATATCCCTGCCGGGAAAGGCATCCGCTATGGCCTTGCAGGCGGCCTTGTCGTTGTTAGGTTGGTTGTATGTAGGCACTATTACCGCACCGTTTATTATAAGGAAGTTGGCGTATGTGGCCGGCAGACGCTCATAGCTGTCATCCTCTTTGCGGTCACTCAGCGTCCCGCCGTTGTCATATATGGCCGCGGGTTGTGGCAAAGGAATCAGCCTGTAAGGCTTTCCGTCGGTGGTGCGGAGCGCTCTCAGTTCCTCTTCAAGGGCGAGAAAGTCCTCGTATTGCTCATCGTTGCTGTCGTAACACTTGTTATACAGGATGGTATCATCCGGTGCCAACCGCACGGTCGTGTCTATGTGGCCGTCCGTATCGTCTCCTTTCAGCGAGCCATGGTGCAGCCATACTATCCTTTTCGCTTTCAGTCTGAAACGCAGTTCCTCCTCTATCTCGTCCTGATCGAGCGGCTGGTTGCGGTTAGGGGCAAGCAGACAGAAAGACGTTGTGAACACAGTCCCCTTGCCGTCGCTTTCTATCGCCCCGCCTTCCAGCACGAAGTCATCGTTGTCCGACAGCCTCGGCGTACCGTTTTCCGCCGTGTCAAACGCGCCGTCGGCGTGCAACTGTCTTGTGACGAGGTTGTCAAGGTCGGCCTGAAACTTCTCTCCCCAGCCGTTGAAGCGGAAGTCCAGCATGGTCAGTGCGCTCCTGCTGCGGTTAGTGTCGGTACCGCCGTTGCCGGAAGAACGTTCCTTTAACGTTATCGGACCGTGGTCACGTGCCCATGTGTCGTTTGTCTTGCAGTGGCATATATATACCTTTGTCATCTGCTCTTTGGGCAGTCTGCCGCCCAATAATGCCCCTACCTGTATGGGATGTGGCGTGGCAATCACGACAGGCTCATACCGTGTAATGGCCGAAACCATCTGCACGTAGGTCTCGGTGATGTCTTGCAGAAACGGTTTCCAGTCAGTAGCCTGGTGAGGCCACGTAAGCATCACCAGGCTCTGAGGTTCCCATTCCGCCGGAAGGCAGATGTCACGCTTCATTATTCTTCCGCCTTTTTGCGTGTGGTACGCTTGCGTTTCGGCTTCTCCGCCACGGTGCTCTCCACCTTGACGCCGGCCAGTTCAGGGTCGATGAGTATGCGTCCGCAGTGCTCGCACACGATAATCTTCTTGTGCATCTTCACGTCCAGCTGCCTCTGTGGCGGTATCTTGTTGAAGCAACCGCCGCAGGCGTCACGCTGAACATATACTATTCCGAGTCCGTTGCGTGCATTCTTGCGTATGCGCTTGAAGCTTTGGAGCAGTCTTGTCTCTATTTTCAGCTCGAGATCCTTTGCCTTCGCTTTCAGGATGTCCTCCTCTTCGCGTGTCTCCTGCATTATCTCGTCCAGTTCCCCGCGCTTGTCTTCCAAGTCACGCTCACGGTCGTTGATCAGGTCTTCCACCCTTTCCTTGTCTCGTTCACGGTCACTTATGCGCTGCTCGGCCTCGCGTATCTTCTTGGCGCACAGCTCTATTTCCAGCGTCTGGAACTCTATCTCCTTTGTCAGCGTGTCATATTCGCGGTTGTTCTTCACCTCGTCCAGCTGTTTTGTGTAGCGTTCCACGCTGGCTTTCGCCTCTTCCACGTCAGCCGAACGCTGCTTGACGGCGTTGCGCAGGTCTTCTATCTCCTGCGTTATCTTGTCCAAACGCACGCTGAGTCCTTCCACCTCGTTCTCCAAGTCTTCCACTTCGAGGGGCAGTTCGCCGCGCAGTGCGCGCTTCTCGTCAATCTGCGATAGAGTGGTCTGCAACTGGAAGAGGGCTTTCAGCTTCTCTTCCACCGTAAGATCTTTCGGGTCTTTTCTTGCCATTTTCTTGTTGTTTGTTATGGTTTTAAGTGTATATGTCCTTTTGTTCAATAATACCTTATCGGGTTGGTGCACGTCTCCGTCTGTACAGTCCGTACCTCCGGGCACCGGTCGTTGATTATTTCCTCCAACAGGCTGATGGTGAACTGCTCGCTTTCGTAATGCCCTGTTACGGCAATCTGTATCTGCTGTTCCCGCCCGAAGTACTCATGGTAGTGCATCTCGCCCGTCAGGAACGCGTCAGCACCGGCTTCCACGGCCTGTTGCAGGGCAAAAGCCCCGGAGCCGCCACACACCGCCACTTTCCTTATCGGCCGCCGTAAAGGCTCGTTTGTCATGACGCATCCGGCGTGGAACACGGTCTTTACCTTGGCTATGAAGTCCTCCGCCGTTAGCGGTTCCGCCATGTTTCCCGTCACGCCTACGCCCGCCTCCGTGTCGCCAAGTGTGCGGTGGCCGAGCATTTCCACGTCCGTCAGTCCCAGTTTGCGGGCTATCATGTTGTTCACTCCGCCCTTTACACTGTCGAGGTTGGTGTGCATCGCCACGATGGTGATGTCGTTTTTTATGGCGTCCATCACGCACCGCTGCACATAATCCTCGGAAGTGATGTGCCGCAGCTTGCGGAAGATGAGCGGGTGGTGCGCCACTATCATGTTGCACCCCTTCTCTTTCGCCTCGCACACGGTGGCCTCCGTCACGTCCAAACATAATAATACCCCTGAAACTTCCGCCTCCGTCAATCCTACTTGCAGGCCGGCATTGTCGTAGTCTTCCTGCAAGGGCAAAGGCGCGAAACACTCAAGGGCACTTGTTACATCCTTTATTTTCACGCTATGTGATATGTATTATATTGTTTTTTCCTGCTGCAAAGTTACTAATAAAATCCCATTCGGCCAAATAAAAAGACGTAAAAATGGTGATTCTGCCGTGCGCCGTTCCGCGACGGGTTACGGAGGCCATTGTAAAAGGGTGCTGATTACACGGTAATTAGCACCTGATTACGGCGGGGGTGGTTTGTGGCTGTTTTTTGAACAGGTGTTTTTGCCCCCTTTCCGTGACGGTAAAATTGTGGAGGGAAAAGTAAAAAATATGCCGGAATCCTTTGCTGTTTCAGAAAATATCCTTACCTTTGCACCGTACTGCCCACGCCATGCTGTCGTAAGAGGATGAGCGGAAGGGCGGGACTATACATGATATAGAAGCGTCACTAACGCCTTGTCTATTGGCTGCTTTGAACCTGAGAAATTCAAGATTATTGGTCAAGAAACATTGCGGAAGTGTATGCTACGGGTATGCTATAACTGTGTCCCGGAGTGTGCAGAGGATATGTTTCTTGTCCTCTTGCACGCTTTTCGGTGACACGTGGGTACATACGGCGTGGGCAGACACTCCACTTGTTTACCAATAAGGGCTTTCTCAGGGCCTAAAGCAGCGGATAAGTGGATGTGCTGACCCACGTTTTTGTGTTTTGTATATAACCATTCATTACAGTTACATTTACCTTGCGAGGGGTCAGCGGGGAACTTTATTTTTTCCTTTATTATGAGAAATAAATTTTATTTCCTGTCGATGATCCTGCTGACAGTACTCGGATCATTAACTTTCACTGCCTGTGGCGGGGACGACCCGGACCCGGTTAACCCGGAGGTGACGCTTTCCGTCACTCCAACGGACATCAGTCTTATGGCAACTCAGGGTGCATCGGCCAGCTTTACGGTCTCCGCGACACACACTTGGGTCATCTCTTGTGATGCGGACTGGATTAACCTGTCTTCCAAAAGCGGCAATGGCAATTCAAGCGTTACGGTAACAGCTCTTGGTGATAACAAGTCCGCCATAGAACGCAGTACTACTATCATCGTGACTTCTGGCGATAAGACGCAGACGGTTACAGTCAAACAGCTGCCCATGTATCAGAATGCTGTAATCAACTTTACCAACATTTACACAATGTGTAACAGCGCGGCTTTTGATATTGAGTACTCCGACAAAGTGGCTTCCTTTAAGTATGGTTTCCTTAGCGCAGAGGCTAATGGATGGTCAGACACCCGTATTGCAGAAGCATTGGAAGGTATGACTACGCGATATCCAAGGAATGACAGGCAGAGCATAAAGGCTGCGGTAGGCAATGTGCTGGAAGAACTCTCCCCGAATACTGATTATTATTTGTGTGCCCTGGCTTATGATGAAAATGGTCAGAGAGGTCCTGTAACGAAAGTGAAGTTCGTAACTTCCGCACATTCGGCCAGTCGTCCAAGTGTAAGCGTAATATATAATGCTTTTACATCATCATATTGGGATTGGAAGTTAGTGAAAGGGGTTCATGCGAGTAATTATTATACCTTGGGATATTCTACTAATGATTTGGATGATTTCGTTAATTTGTTGGCTACACCTGATGCGTTGATTGCAAGAACAATACTTGACGAGATAGCAAAAGGCAATGACAATCCAGTGGAGGCAGACCAAGTATCTTACAGAATACCGCGTAATACAAGTGACCAATATTGTTATTGTGCCGCGTTTGCAAAGAACTCCAATGGCAAATGGTCTTGTCAATTGGACAAAAACATTATGGATCTTTCCTATTCAGCATCTCCTGTCTTGATGAAGAATGTCTTTGATGACAGAATAAAGGCTCTGAAAGACAAGAGAATGGATTACAACGAAGTAGTAGAAAAGATAAAGGAAAATTTCCGAAGATAACAGTTTGGCTGTCCTCTTGATACGAGGGCAGCCATTATAAACCTTTTTACACTATGCGAAATACACTCTATTATATCTTACTTCTGTGCTGCTGCGTGTCCGCTGTGGCGCAACCGCGTGACCTGTCGGATGCGGAGGCCATCGCGCGCAGTGTGTTGGGAAGCGGCAATGTGAGCTTGGTCAGCCCGCAAGTTGGTACGGGCAAGGCGAGGGTTATGTCGCTTCCGGTTGTGAGGAGGCCGTACTATGTGTTTAATGACAGTGTGTCCAAGGCGTTTGTCATAGTTTCTTCTGACGAGAGAATGGTGCCGGTGCTGGGCATTTGTGACCGTGCTTTGTTTGATCCGGACAGCATTCCCTGCGGCCTTGAGGCTCTGTTGGACTGTTATGCGGAGCAAGCGGAATGTCTGGGAGACGCTTCTGGGAATGTGAGGAGTGCGGCAAACCTTGGTAATTATGCCGATGTCGCACCGATGTTGACCACCGCATGGGGGCAGGATGCGCCGTATAGTGATGATTGTCCGGATGGAACAATGTCGGGATGTGTGGCCACCGCCATGGCGCAGGTTATGAGATACCATCAATATCCGCGGTCGGGTAACGGCAGTTTTGCTTACACGACGCGCACCAACGGGTATTATTGCTCCTACAATTATGCTGCGGCTACCTTTGACTGGGGCAGTATGTCAGATAGATATACGTTGCTTTCCTCTGATAGGGGCAAGGCGGCAGTGGCGGACATAATGAAGGCTTGCGGCGTGGCTGTGGGCATGGACTATGGCATTGCGGCGCAAGGTGGCTCGGGAGCATACGCGTTTGATGTGGCATACGGCTTGCGAAAATACTTCAATTACCCCCTTGTTGTATATTATCCAAGGAACTATTTCAGGTCAGAAGAGTGGTACGCCATAGTCCATGGGGAACTGGATGCAGGAAGACCTTTGGTGTATTTCGGTTACGATATGCGCAATGGCGGGCACGCTTTCGTCATAGACGGCTACCGGAATACGGATGGGTTGTTCCACGTTAACTGGGGATGGGAGAGCCAATATGATGGTTATTATCAGCTGGACATACTGAATCCACATCTTTACAGGTTCAACACGTCGCAGGGATTGATAGCCGGTTTCTCGCCGACAGCGGCAGGAAAGAATGAGGATACGTTCTATGCAGACTACTTCTCATGCACTGGCACCCTTGACTTTGACAAGGAAATATCATTCAATCTTGTAGGGCTTACCAATATGTCTAACTCTTCTTCTTACATAGACCCGGCCTCCTCGTTCTCCGGCACCATGGGTATAGCCTTGTTTAACAGTACGATGTCGTGTGTCTCCGTGTTGGCTGAGCAGAGAATCCGCAATATGCGGACAATGGAGGCAGTGCCCGATGTCACCTTCAGGTGCAACGTAAGCAGCGGCGGTCTGATGGATGAAGCGGTGTATTATGTAGTTCCTTTCGTGCGGGCTGATGGTGCGGACACCCTTACAAGGGTGCGTACGTTAGGCGGACAAACAGACTTTCTTGCGCTTTCCACAGGCAACGGCACCGGTACAGGTGACGATGACGGGGACAAGACGCTGGAGACATTGTTCCGCGAGGGGTTCAATGACTTTGCCGTGCTTGACAGTTGGGAACGCCAGAGTGTGCAAGGTAAAGGACTGTGGGATGTGGTTTGCGTGCTGGATGGCACGGAGAACAGTGCTTTCCCCGTACCGGCAGAGGGCAGGGGATATGCTTTCCTCTCGTTTGATAATGATGAGCCATACTACGATGCGGCCACGGTTTCGCGGCTGGTGTCGCCTGTTGTCAGCGGCAAGGCGGGTGAGAACTATGTCCTGTCGCTGCGTTACAGGTGTTATAACCAACACGTTGACAGCAAGGTTTTCCTTACATTATATATAAGTAAGGTTGGGGAAAGTGACATTGTTGCACAGAAAACGGTTGAGGTGGTGAACCATCAGGGATGGCTTGAATGTTCAGTACCGTTTCGGGTGGACGGAGAATATAATGTGATAGTAGAGGGAAACGTGCAGGATGGCACATCCGTTTATGTGGATGACGTGCGGGTGTCAAAGGCTATTCCAACCAAGGTCGGGGATATTACGGGACACCATGGCATGGAAGCCGGTGCGGATTATTATGACATTGGCGGCAGAAAAGCTGCTCATGATGGTAAAGGGGTATATATAATGCGCCCCCGGCATGGAAGAATGCCTGTAAAGTTCGTTGTCAAGAACAGGTAAGATGTAAGGGCGTTAGAACGGAAACGGCGGTTTCCTGTTGTTTGGGAAACCGCCGTTTTTACGTTCCTTGCCATATTGTCCGCACCTTGATGTGTCGGAAAATATTGCGCCTTGTTTTTCAATGACTTGCAGACGGCTCAGTAAAAGGGTGCTGATTACACTGCAATCAGGTGCTAATTGCGATGTAATCAGCACCCTTTTACAATGGTCTTTGTAACGTGTTGAATGATAATGCCTTGTAGGGACGCACCTTGGTGCGTCCGGATTGCCGTATTTTCCCGCATTGGCGAATGTTTCTTCTCATATCGGCGGACGCACCAAGGTGCGTCCCTACAACGTTGTTTGTAATCTTCGTATTGTGATGCGGGTGGTGTTTGCTGCGATGTTTTTAATGTTTTTGTATGGCGAAGTCTTGTATGGACGTACCTTGGTGCGTCCGGATTTCCGGCGGAGGCATCTTAAATTGGATGTTTACCGGCGCTTTGGCCGCTGCAATGACCGCGAAAGTACGGAGAAAAAACAAAAAAAACGCCAAAAAATGCGGAATGTCTTGTTTTTGAAAAGAAAAAGCATTACCTTTGCATCGTAAAACGAGGAAAGTTGGCAGAGTGACCGAATGCGCTGGACTCGAAATCCGGTATGCCTATTATGGGCATCGGGGGTTTGAATCCCTCACTTTCCGCAACAAGAAACGAGGATGTGTCGTGTGACGCATCCTCGTTTCTTTTGTTTGCTCAAAGCTCCTCATACCTCGGAATGTCGGGCATGAATTCCCATTTCGCCCTGTCGTGACTGTAGTGCAGGCAGAGGTGCGTGTTGCCGTTGCTGACCACGAGATACTCCACGTGCAGCAGCATATTGTATGTAGTTATCTGCGTCAACACCTTGTCGGTCAGCGTTACGCTCTCCGCCTTATACTCCATTATCATGCGCGGCCTGCGCTCCTTGTCGAACAGAACGGAGTCACATCGCAGGCGTTTTCCGCCCACTGTCAGCTCCACTTCGTTCGCCATCAGCGCGGCGGGGTAGCCCTTGTGGCTTATAAGGAAGTTCACAAAGTGCTGCCGCACCCATTCCTCCGGCGTGAGAGTGACAAAGCGCCGGCGCAGGATGTCGAGCACCTCGTGCCTTCCGTCCTGCGTCTTCCTCAGCCGTATGTTTTCGTATTCGGGGAGATTCATTGGCTTGTTCTTGTGGGTTATAGGTCGTAGGTTGTTGGTTATTGGTCTTTCAGACCGAACATTGTGGGCAAAGTGACCCACAACCTGCCACCTAAAACCAAGCGTAGCGCAACCTGTGGGCAATTTATTTTGCCAGCGCCGCCGCAATGTTTCGCTCCATCTGCTCCACCTTGCTCACGCCGACCAGCACGGAGGTGATGCCCCTTTGTTCCAGTACCCATTCCAAAGCCTTGTCGGAAAGCGTCTTGCCCTCCGCCTTGGCGTTGTCAGACAACAGCCTCAGTTCGGCCAAAAGTTCCGGCGTAAGGCAGTCGGGCTTGAGATAGTTGCTGTGCGTCATGCGTGAGTCCGCGGGTATTCCGTTAAGGTATTTGTCCGTCAGCAGCCCCTGTGCGAGCGGCGAGAACGATATGAACCCTATGCCGTTGTCGGCGCAGTAGTCCAGTATCCCCTCCTGCTGCGGCTGCCTGTCTATGAGGTTCAGCCTGCCTTGGTATATGAGCAGCGGCACATCACGGGCGGCGAGATACTCTTTCGCCACTTTCAGAGCCTCTAATGGCCAGCGGGAAATGCCTATATACAGTGCCTTGCCACACCTTACAATATCGGCAAGAGCCTGCAAAGTCTCCTCCAACGGTGTCTCCGGGTCATAGCGGTGGCTGTAAAACAGATCCACATAGTCAACCTTCATGCGCCGCAGGCTTTGGTCAATGCTGGCGAAAAGGTATTTCCTTGAGCCCCAGTTGCCGTATGGTCCCGGCCACATGTCATACCCCGCTTTGGTCGCAATGAACAGTTCGTCGCGGTAAGGACGGAAGTCTTCCTCCATCAACCGGCCGAAAGTCTCCTCTCCCGCACCGTAAGGCGGGCCGTAGTTGTTGGCAAGGTCAAAGTGAGTAATGCCGTGGTCAAAGGCATAGTGCGTTATGGCGCGGCAGCGACTGTAAGGGTCTTCGTGGCCGAAGTTGTGCCAGAAGCCGAGGCTTACCTTTGGAAGAAGCACGCCGGAGCGGCCGCATCTCCTGTACATCCTGTCCTCATTGGCGTATCGTTCGGCCGAGGCGATATATTGTTCTCTTAGGTTCATGGTGATGACAAATTAGTTCTGCAAAGATAATCATTTCCTGCTGAATGGCCAAATATTGCGGTATTGTTTCAAGAAAAACCGCGAAAATGTTTGCATGAATGAAAAAATATGCTTACCTTTGCAGCCGAATTTAACTTCGGTTACATTTTATAAGCTGTGAAGGAGAGATGCTCGAGTGGCTTAAGAGGCACGCCTGGAAAGCGTGTAGGCGCCAAAAGTGCCACGGGGGTTCGAATCCCCCTCTCTCCGCTTAACGCATGAAGGCGCACCCGTCGGGTGCGCCTTCATGCGTTAATTGATATGTTGCGCAGTGCAACGGCCTTATATTTCAAATACTATCGGGATGGCAACCATCGTGCGGCAGGGCTTTCCCTCTGCCTTGCCGGGCTTCCACTGCGGCATCATCCGCGCCACGCGCATGGCTTCTTCGTCAAAAAGCCTGCCGGCACTCTTTATCACTTTCAGTCCGGTCAGCGTGCCGTCTTTCTCCACTATGAAGCTGATCATCACCTTTCCCTGCTGCTTTTGTCTCAGTGCGGACTCCGGATATTTCAGTGTCTGCGTCAACCATTTCATGAATGCCACCATGCCGCCGGGGTATTCGGGCAGTTCTTCCACTATGCGCAGCGTCTCCTTGTCGTCTCCGTTCATGTTTATCGGCGGTTCCTCTTCCGTTTTTTCCTCTTCCGCCTTGTCCTTGTTGTCCGTCTCCTGCGGCGTCTGCTCTATCTGTTCAGGCGGCAGTTCCGTTGTCTCATCCACCTTATTTATATTGTCCGCCTCTTTTTTCTCCGGCTGTTGTTGCGGCTTCGCGGCGGAAATCATGTCGTCTTGCTCGTTGGCTTTCAGGTCAAGGTCCATCGAATAGTCGTCAAACAAGTCCGCGCCTATCGCGCTGAGGCTCTTGAAAGGGATGAACAGCACGCCCACGAAGATTGCCGTCACGGCGGCAAGCGCTATGGCGAACACCAACGGACGTTTGTGTTCCAAGTCGGCTCTGTATGTCTTTTTCTCTTCCAAATGCAGTGCTCCTTTACATGACAGCCGTGCGACTGTGTTGCAAAATTACTCTTTTCTGCCGATATAGGCAAGTTTTTCCGTGAATATATTTTGCCATGGCGCAAACCTTTTGTACCTTTGCACCCATGGAAGTAGTAGTTATAGGAGCTGGAGCGGCAGGCTGTTTCGCCGCGATAGAGATAAAACGCAGGTGTCCGCAAGCGGCAGTCACGGTGCTGGAGCGTGGCTCAAAAGCCCTTGCCAAGGTTGCCGTGACGGGTGGGGGACGCTGTAATCTCACCAATTCCTTTGCCGACGTGCGGAGCCTTGAGCAGGTATATCCGCGCGGACACAGGCTGATGAAGAAACTCTTTTACCATTTCTCACACGCTGACACCTGCCGGTGGTTCGAGGAGGCGGGTGTGGCTTTGGTGACTCAGGAGGACGAATGCGTCTTCCCCCGCTCGCAAGACGCGATGCAGATAGTCAGCACCCTGCTCGCCATGATGCGTATGCGTGGTGTCAGACTGGTGACAGGAGCGGCGGTTACGGCCATAACTCCCGTTGGGAAAGGATATGAAATAGAGACTCCCCGGACGGTCTTCCGTGCCGACAAGGTGCTGGTGACGACGGGAGGACACCCCAAGGCGTCAGGCTTCGATATGCTGAAAGGCCTTGACATCGATATTGTCCCTCCGGTGCCGAGCCTGTTTTCGCTGTGCATCGCCGACAAGGGGCTGACGGAACTCATGGGCACCGTCGTGGAAAACGCGCAGGTGTCCCTCGCCGGCACAAAGTTCCGTGGCATCGGTGCGCTCTTGGTGACCCATTGGGGCATAAGCGGTCCCGCCACGCTGAGGCTGTCGTCCGCAGCCGCCCGTGTGCTGGCGGAAAAAGGATATGCCGGCGTTGACGTCAGCATCAACTGGCTTTACGGCACGGATGCGGGTGGTGTGGCGCAGCTGTTGGGGCTGTTCGTGCAGCGGTACGGCCGCAGAAAGTTGTCGTCAGCCTATCCGGAAACCCTCAATTCACGCCTGTGGACACATCTGCTGACAAGGGCCGGCCTGTCTCCCGACGCCCGATGGGGCGAGGTTCAGAGCAAGGGAATGAACAGGCTGGTGAACATTCTCACCAACGACACATACCGTGTGACGGGCAAAAACAAGTTCAAGGAGGAGTTTGTCACCTGTGGCGGCGTTGCGCTTGGCTGCCTGCGCCCTGACAATCTTGAGGCAAAAAAGCATCCCGGACTGTATTTTGCGGGTGAGGTGACCGACGTTGACGCCGTGACAGGCGGCTTCAACCTGCAAGCGGCGTGGACTATGGGCTATGTGGCGGCGTGTGGCATTGCCGCAGCCGAAACAGTTTCCGGATGACAATTCTAACCACTTGGAATATAATGACATCCGGGCGGTATTGTAAAAGGGTGCTGATTACACTGCAATCAGGTGCTAATTGCAATGTAATCAGCACCCTTTTACTGTGTAATCAGCACCCTTTTGCAACGCCTTCGGTAACGCATTGAACCGCAATGCCTTGTAGGGACACACCTTGGTGTGTCCGAATTACTGCGTATTCCATGTATTGGCGGACGCACCAAGGTGCGTCCCTACAAGGCAATCACCTTCCCGCCATCCGTCTTAGGAAGTTCATCACCATCTGATAGGCCGACAACTGCTCCGTATGCTGCGCCGCCGCGAAGGTCATGGTGTCCGGTGCCGGACCGTATTGGTCGGGGAATATGATCATGATGTTGTTGCCCATGTAGTTCTTGGTAATCTCTTCCGGCAGCCTGTCGAGCGCGGCCTTGTAGGAAACGGTACCTTGTCGTGCCGTCACCACCACCAGCATCTCCTCCTTGGCGGTGTTTTGGGCGAGCCTTATCAGTCCGCGCCATTGCGGCATCTCCACATATTCCCCCCTTACATGGGGATGGCGGCTTGTGACAAACTGCGTTATCAGTTCCAGCGTGTCGGCCCGTCCGTTGAACACTATGCGGCATCCTATACTGCCGGCAAAGCGGCACAGGCGTTCAAGCCAGCGGTAAAAGCCCGGTTCGTACTCCGCCCTTGACGGCACGGCCACCCTTATCGCACGCAGAGTGTTGAACGGTTGGGTGCACCGTGCAATGATAATCTGCCGTGACAGGCCGTTGAACACGCTTTGGGCGAAGTCTCCCCAGAAGACGCGTGATGAGTTGTCGTGGTTGTGGAAGCCGAGGATTATCTCCGAACAGTCGTACTCTCTGAAAGCATGTTTTATGCCGTTGCCTATGTTTGTGGCGAGACGCACCTGCGTCTGCACCCTTACATCTACGGCGCTGGCACGGTTTGCCACCCCTTCCAGCAGGTGCTGGCCCTTGCGCTGGTTTATCTCCGCGTCGTCATCGTCATACACCACGTTGAGTGCCACAAGCCCGCGGTTTAGCTTCTGGTTGCGCATCATGATGGCAAGGCTGAGGAGTGTGTTGCAGGTTTCGGGATATTTCACCGGTATGAGTATCTTCTCGTCGTCCCCCGCCTCAATGTTTGTAGGGCTTCTGTTCTCTTCCAGTATTATGCGTTTTGACGAAGCGTCGGTCAATATGGTTGATATGATGCAGGTGAAGAGAATCATGATGACCACGCCGTTGAGCATATCGTCGCCTATGAGGTAGCTGCCGGCCGTGTCGGTCATCTCCATTCCTATCATCGCTATGGCTATTCCGCCCGCGGCATGAGCCGATGTGAGGCCGAACATGAAGTGCCCGCTGAGCCATGGCAGGTGCAGCATGAAGCAGGATATGTACGCCGCGAGAGCCTTGCCCAGTGTTCCTATTACGACGATGACAAGCACGGTGAAGATGATTCCGCCTCCCTGCGTAAGCAGTCCGACGTTAATCAGCATGCCGACACCTATCAGGAAATAAGGAATGAACAGTGCGTTGCCGATGAACTCCAGGCGGTTCATGAGCGGAGAGATGGTCGGGATGAAGCGGTTGAGTATCAGTCCGCTGAAAAACGCGCCGAGAATGCCCTCCAGTCCGGCCAGCTCGCAGAGGGATGCACTAAGGAACATCATCGCCAACACGAAGATAAACTGCATCACGGCGTCGCTGTAACGGCGGAGAAAACATCGTGTCAGGGTTCGTATGACGAAGTAGATGGCAAGGCAGCAGCCCGCGAATTTCAAGAAGAAAAGCAGCCAGAACGTCGCTCCGCCGCCGTCTTCGTTAGAGCCTGCGAGGCCTGCGACAACGACAAGAGCCATCAGCAGCGACAGCATGGAGGCTCCGACGGACAGCACCGACACGTCATGCTTCTGCAAGCCGTAGCGGGTCACGATGGGGTAGGCTATCAGCGTGTTGCTGGCCATTATGCAGCTGAGGAGGATGGAGGCTATGTTGGAATAGTGAAGTATGTATATTCCTCCCAGATACATCAGCACAAAGGGAATGGAAAAGGTGAGAACGCCGAAGAGACCGACATTGCGGAAGTTGCGTTTCAGGCCCTCAAAGTCCATCTCAAGGCCGGCAAGGAACATGATGTAGAGCAGTCCCACGCGGCCGAAAAGCTCGAACGAAGAGTCGCGTTCGAGGATGTTGAAACCGTGTTTGCCTATCACTACCCCGGCAAGTACCATGCCTATGATGTGCGGAATGCGCAGTTTGCTCATGACAATCGGTGCGATGAGTATTATGACGAGCACGGTGAAGAACACCATGGTGGGGCTGGTTATAGGGAGATATTGCAGCATTTCCGTAACGGTATGTTTGTGGTTTAACGGGACTATAATGTAGTCTTTTATAGGTTTTTGCCTGCAAAATTGCAAAAAAAATCCCAATTATGCGAAGAATAGAGTAAAAATTTGTAATTTTGCAGGCAAAAAGTTCACAGAAAAGATAACTTATATATAAAAAAGAAGAAAATGAAAGTAGCGATAGTAGGTGCAAGTGGTGCCGTAGGACAAGAGTTCCTCCGCGTGCTTGACGAGCGAAATTTCCCCGTTGACGAACTTGTCTTGTTTGGCTCAGAGCGTTCCGCCGGCAAGAAATATATGTTCAGAGGCAAGGAGCATGAGGTGAAACTGTTGCAGCACAATGACGACTTCAAGGGGGTTGACATTGCCTTTACCAGTGCGGGAGCCGGTATTTCAAAGG
Organism: Prevotella sp.; assembly: GCA_017623655.1. GTDB lineage: Bacteria > Bacteroidota > Bacteroidia > Bacteroidales > Bacteroidaceae > Prevotella. Next base: position 97,321 of record JAGAON010000008.1, on the reverse strand, counting down.
AGTTCTGCGGCGACATAACGAAGTATGGGGCTGTGATGATAGACAACTCCAGCGCATTCCGCATGGACGATGACGTGCCTCTCGTGGTTCCGGAGTGCAATGCCGAGGACGCGTTGACACGTCCGCGCGGCATAATAGCCAACCCTAACTGCACTACAATAATGATGGTTGTGTGCTTGCAGCCATTGGAGAAGCTCTCCCACATCAACAGGATACACATCGCTTCATACCAGTCCGCGTCGGGTGCGGGCGCTACCGCCATGGCGGAATTGCAGCAGCAGTATAAGGAACTGGTCGATGGACAGCAGCCGACGGTCAGCAAGTTCGCGTATCAGTTGGCGTATAACGTCATCCCGCAGATAGACGTCTTCCAAGACAACGGCTACACCAAGGAGGAGATGAAGATGTTTAACGAGACGAGGAAGATAATGCACACCGACGCCCGTTGCTCCGCAATGTGTGTGCGTATATCCTCTCTCCGCGCTCACTCTGAGGCTGTATGGGTGGAGACCGATGAGCCTATATCCGTGGAAGCTGCGCAGGAAGCGCTGCGCAACGCGCAGGGCGTGACATTGGTTGACGACCCGAAGCGTGTCGGGACGAAGGCTAATCCGGTGGCGGAAGAGGAGACCATGGAGGGACTGCCTTATCCTATGCCGCTATACACGGCCGGAAAGGACGATGTTTATGTAGGCCGCGTGCGCAAAGACCTTGCCAGCGACAACGGACTTACATTCTGGCTCTCGGGAGACCAGATAAAGAAAGGCGCGGCGCTGAATGCCGTGCAGATAGCCGAATACCTCATAAAGGTAGGCAACGTTAAAGGATAAGGAGCGGAAACGCTAAGTCAAGAATCAAGGGAATGCGCCTTGTGCGGCGGACAGAAGTCTGTCATTGCGCCGCATGATGCCTGCGTCTCTTGATTCTTGGCCTTTGCTTTACGCACTTTCTTAACCTTTGTTTGACACTTGTTCGGCCATGCTCTGTAAGTCTGTCTGTAACTGCTTGAAAAACAGGGGATAGCGGAGGATGCTGCAATCGGCGCCTGATTACCTCGTAAACAGCACCTGATTACTGTGCAATCAGCACCTGATTACAATGTAATCGGCACCCTTTTGCCGGACGTATGTTAATTTAATGTCTCGCTGTGGAATACAAATACTTAAACAATATCCAATATCCTGAAGATCTCCGCAGGCTGTCGGTGGAGGAACTGCCCGGTGTTTGCGACGAATTGCGTGATGACATAGTGAAGGAACTGTCGGTTAACCCCGGACATCTGGCTTCCAGTCTCGGCGTTACGGAACTTACCGTAGCCCTGCATTACGTCTTCAACACGCCGGAAGACCGCATCGTATGGGATGTGGGACATCAGGCGTATGGCCACAAGATACTGACCGGCAGGCGGGAGGTGTTCTCTACAAACCGTAAGCTGAACGGCCTTCACCCCTTTCCGTGTCCGGAGGAGAGCGTGTATGACACGTTTACTTGCGGCCATGCCTCCAACAGTATATCCGCGGCGTTAGGCATGGCGGTGGCTGATCACGGCCATAACCGCCACGTGGTGGCCGTAATCGGCGACGGGTCCATGTCCGGCGGACTGGCGTTTGAGGGTCTTAACAACGTTTCCTCGTCGCCGAACAACCTGCTGATAATACTTAACGACAACAATATGTCCATCGACCGCTCCGTGGGCGGCATGAAACAGTACCTCCTTTCGCTTAATACCAACGAGTCATACAACCGCTGGCGCAACAAGGTGGCGCAGTGGATGAACAGCCACGGGCTGATGGATGACAACCGGAAGAACCGTGTCATAAGGCTGGGCAACGCCCTGAAATCGGCGCTGTCGTCACAGCAGAACATCTTTGAGGGCATGAATATCCGTTACTTCGGGCCTCTGGACGGACATGACGTGAAGGAACTGGTGCGCGTATTGCGCCACCTGAAAGACATGAGGGGGCCGAAACTGCTGCACATCCACACCGTGAAGGGCAAGGGATACAAGCCTGCCGAGGAGGCCGCGACCATCTGGCACGCTCCCGGAAGGTTTGACCCGGAGACGGGCGAGAGGCTTTGTGATGAAGAGGAGGACAACAGGCCGCCGAAATATCAGGATGTGTTCGGCGATACACTGGTAGAACTTGCTCGGCAGAACGACAACATTGTGGGCGTAACACCGGCCATGCCTACGGGGTGTTCCATGAACAAACTGATGCAGGTGATGCCCGAACGCACGTTCGACGTAGGCATAGCCGAAGGTCATGCGGTGACGTTCTCCGGCGGAATGGCAAAGGAAGGCTTCATACCTTATTGTAATATATACAGCGCTTTTGCGCAACGCGCATACGATAACATAATACATGACCTTGCGATACAGCGTCTCGGCGTGGTGTTATGCTTTGACCGTGCGGGACTTGTAGGCGAGGATGGCGCGACGCATCACGGCGCGTTTGACATGGCGGCACTGCGTCCCATACCGAATATAACCATCTGCGCGCCCATGAACGAGCATGAACTGCGCCGCATGATGTTCACCGCCCAACTGCCAAACCAAGGTCCTGTGGTGATACGTTACCCGCGCGGACGGGGTGTACTGTCTGACTGGCGGTGCAAGCTCGAGGCCATACCCGTCGGCAAGGGACGTAAGTTGTCGGACGGAAGCGATGTCGCCATACTGTCCATAGGCCATATCGGCAACACTGTCACGCAGGCTCTCGGAAGATTAAGGGAAGAAATGCCGCAGGTTTCGGTGGCGCATTACGATATGCGTTACCTCAAACCGATAGACGAGGACATACTCGATGAAGTGGGACGGAGGTTCAGACGGGTGATAACGATAGAGGACGGAGTGCGCTCCGGAGGCCTTGGCTCCGCCGTGCTGGAATACTTTTCCGACCACGGCTACACTCCGCAGGTCATTCGTCTCGGCCTTCCCGCCGACTCGTTTGTGGAGCATGGCACGATAGCCGAGCTGCAACACCTGACCGGTATAGACGCCGACGCTGTGGTGGAGGCCGTAAAAAAAGCAAACAACACCGTATCATGAAGATAATAATTGCCGGAGCTTACGCAATAGGCAGTTACCTTGCGACGCTCCTCACACGGACAAATGAGGACATAACCATCATTGATGAGGATGAGGAAGCCATCGATGCGCTGAGTTCGGAACTCGATGTGCTTACCATGCACGCCTCTCCCATCAGCATCAAGGCCTTGAAATCGATAGGCGTTGGTGACACGGACCTGTTCATAGCGGTTACGCGGGATCAGGAGATTAATATGTGTTCCTGCTCCATTGCCAAGTCGCTTGGAGCGAAACAGACCGTCGCGAGGGTGGAGGAATATGAGTACGCCAACGACAACAACAAGGAGATATTGCAGCGCATGGGCATTGATTCCATCATTTATCCGGAGATGCTGGCGGCCAATGACATCATCAACGGACTGAAAATGTCATGGGTCAGGCAGCGGTGGGACGTGCATGGAGGAGCCCTTGTGATGCTTGGCATCAAGCTGAGGGAGACCTGCGAGATACTGAACCGCCCGCTGAAAGAACTCTGCGGGCCTGATGACCCGTACCATATCGTGGCTGTCAAGCGCGGCAACGAGACCATAATACCGGGCGGTAACGACGTGTTGCTGGCATACGACCTCGCTTATTTCATGACAACACAGAACTGCATACCTCATGTCCGCCGTCTGGTCGGCAAGGAAAAGTATGCCGACGTGAGCAATGTCATGATAATGGGAGGAGGGAAAACGGCGGTACGCACGGCGCATATCATGCCGGAATACATGAAATACAAGATATTTGAGGTTGACCCGCAGCGCTGTGAAGTGCTCAATGACATACTGCCTGACACGGCACAATATATAATTAACGGTGACGCGCGCGACACTTCACTGCTGATAGAGGAAGGGTTGCACAGCGCGCAAGCCTTTGTCGCCTTGACCGGCAGCTCCGAAACAAACATCCTTGCCTGCCTTACCGCCAAGCGCCATGGCGTCCGCAAGACCGTGGCCGTGGTGGAAAACATGGACTATGTGGACATGGCGGAGAGTCTGGACATAGGCACTATCATCAACAAGAAGACCATAGCCGCCTCACGTATATACGAGATGATGCTTGAAGGCAAGGCCTCCAACGTCAGATACCTTATGCAGGCACGGGCGGATGTGGCGGAGTTCACCGCCCAACCGGACTCACGTATCACAAGGAAACGCATCTTCGAACTTGGCCTGCCCAAGGGAATCACGCTGGGAGGGCTGGTGCGCAACGGTGAGGGTATGCTCATTTCCGGCGGCACTCAGATACAGGCCGGCGACATTGTAATGGTGTTCTGTCACAATACAGATATGCAGCGCATCGAGAAACTGTTCAGGGCATAGTCCCGTTCCGCCGTATGTAACCTTGTTTTCCTGTACTTATCACAGCGATGCTCAATCCAAAACTCATATACAAAGTCCTCGGTTCTCTTCTTGTTATAGAGTCGATATTCATGACGTTATGCCTCATTATATCCGTTTATTATAGTGAGGATGACATTCTCGCCTTTGTAGTCTCCATTCTCTTGACGCTCATTGTGGCGGTCTTCTGCCGCTACACAGGGCGCAATGCCAACAACAGCCTCGGCCGCCGCGATGCCTTTCTTGTCGTGACGCTGGCCTGGAGCGTGTTCAGTCTCTTCGGTTCCTTGCCCTACATCATAGGCGGTTACATCCCGAACTTTACCAATGCTTATTTTGAAACCATCTCAGGCTTCACCACAACAGGCGCCACCATCCTTGACGATGTGGAGCATTTGCCCCACGGAATACTCTTCTGGCGTTCGTTTACGCAGTGGATCGGAGGCCTGGGGATAGTCTTTTTCACCATAGCCATCCTGCCGTCTCTGGTTGGAGGGTCGGTAAAAGTGTTCGCGGTGGAGGCCACCGGCCCCATAAAGACGAAGCTGCACCCGCGCCTTTCCACCTCCGCACAGTCCATCTGGGTGGTCTTTCTCATGCTGACCATACTCTGTATGTTGTCTTTCAGGGTTCTTGGCATGGGCTGGTTCGACAGCATCAACTACGCCATGACAACCATTGCGACGGGAGGATTCTCCACACATAACGACAGCATAGAGTTCTTCCGCTCTCCGGCCATGGAGTATGTCTCCACCTTTTTCTGCTTTGTCTCAGGCATAAACTTCATACTTCTCTACCGTTCCGTCATCAACAAGGAGGTCAAGAGCCTTGTGAACAACAGCGAGGTAAAGTTCTATGTCAGCGCGATAGCCGCCTTCACGGCCTTTATCATGTTCCTCCTCATACACTCCAGAGGGTACGATGTCGAGCGCGCATTCCGCTGTGCGGTGTATCAGGTGGTATCGTTCATCACCACCACCGGCCTCTTCAACGACGACGCCGCACAGTGGCCGCACGTCACGTGGATTGTCCTTGCCGTGTGTATGTTCATGGGAGCCTGTGCCGGCAGTACCAGCGGCGGTTTCAAGAGCATACGCTGCCTGATGCTTCTGAAGGTCGCCAGCAACGAGTTCAAGCAGATGTTGCATCCCAAGGCCGTGCTGCCGCTGAAGATAGGCGATACCAACATCTCCATGCAACGCCGTGTAACGCTGCTCTCTTTCCTTACCGTCTATTGCCTTTTGTTCCTTTTCTGCGCCTTCACCATGACCGCAATGGGAATAGACAACACCAACGCCATCACCATAACCCTCTCCACCCTCGGCAATGTAGGCCCCACATTGGGCACGGAGATAGGCCCCACCATGTCGTGGAACGACCTCCCCGGCGTAGCAAAGTGGATATGTTCCGTGCTCATGCTCATGGGACGACTTGAGATATTCTCCGTCATTGTGATATTCACACCGCAGTTCTGGAAGGAATGACACGCCGTTTCCCTCTTGCGCTTCTGCTTCTTCTGCTTGCGGCCACCGGCTTCGGACAGACGCATGGCGGCCTCATGCCGTTCACGATAATGGAGTATAACTGCGAGAACCTCTTTGACTGCCGGCACGATTCGCTGAAAGAAGACACGGAGTTCCTGCCCGACGGCGAGAGGAGATGGGGCAAGTCCCGATATTGGCGCAAGCTCAACGACATTGGCCGCGTGATACATCAGTGCGGCGACAACAACGGCCGGCGGCATCTTCCCGACCTCGTAGCCTTGGTGGAGGTGGAGAACGACAGCGTGATGCACACGCTCACACGGCGCAGTATGCTGCGGGAGGCGGGCTACCGATACGTCATGACCCAATCACCCGACCGCCGCGGCATAGACGTGGCGCTGCTTTACAATCCCCTGACCTTTGCCCTCATCGCGCAAGACCGGCTGCGTGTCACGCCGCCGAAGGGCGAACAGCCGACCCGTGACATACTTTACGTGAAGGGACGCACACGCACCGACGACACGCTGCACGTCTTTGTGGTACACGCGCCAAGCCGCAGCGGAGGATGGAAAGCCACGGAACGCTACCGCATGACCGTGGCGCAACGCATCATCAGCACGCTCGACTCCATCCGTACGCAGCGTAACGACGCCAACATCATCATCGCGGGAGACTTCAATGACTACTCTTACAACAAACCCTTGATGCTGTTGTGCGACAGAGGCATGACGGACTTGTCCGCCAAGACAGCAGGCAAACGCGCCAAAGGAACGTACAAGCATCATGGGCGTTGGAACAGTCTCGACCACATACTGCTATCCGCCACGCTCGTACCACGTGTCACCGGTTGCCGCATACACGACCCTCTGTGGCTGCTTGAGAGCGACACACGCGGCGGTTACAAGCCGCGCCGCACATACCTCGGCACCTATTACCACGGTGGAGTGAGCGATCATCTGCCGCTGGTGCTGGAACTTGGGTTGTAGCACCTTTCCCTTTCCCCTCCCGAGGGAGGGGAGTGACTACCTCATATCGTTTTATTTTTGATTAATTACTGATGAACATGAACATAAACATAGGCGATAAAGTCCGCTTCCTTAACGACGTCGGAGGCGGCATAGTATCAGGATTCCAGAAGGGAGGCATTGTCCTCGTGCAAGACGAAGACGGCTTTGAGATGCCCGTCCTGTCCTCGGAAGTAGTAGTAGTCAACCCGGAACCCGTGAGCCCGTCCCACGCTCAGACGGTCAAGGCATCCCCGTTGCAGGAAAAGAAACCGCGTAAGGAGAAGCCCGAAGAGCCTACGGAAGAAGACATTAGGATTGCGGAACTGAAAGAATACTATCAGAAGAAGAGACCGCAACAACCCGCCGTGCCTGTCCGTACAGCCCCAAAAGAGGAGAACAAATACCCGAAGACGGCATTGCCAACATCTGCCACGGGCGTGGACGGGAGTGGGGAAGACCTCGAAGCGCGTGTAATACGGCTGGAAATGACCGTCCGTAAGTTGCAGATGCGTTTGGAAAGACTGGAAGATGCCAAGGCGTTACGCGAGAAAACCAAGGCCGCCACTACGCGGCATGAGCCGTCCGCCAACCGCAATGAGCCGTTGGAGATAGACCTCCACGCCGAAGAACTGTTGGAGACGACGGCCGGAATGGGCGCAAGGGAGATAAAGGACTATCAGTTGCAGACCGTCCGCCGCACCATGAACGAGCACCTGCGTGACAAAGGCCGCAAGCTGGTCTTCATCCACGGCAACGGAGAGGGAGTGCTGCGCAAGGCCGTCACCGACCTGCTGCGCCGCGAGTTCCCCGGCTGTCCCTGTCAGGATGCGTCGTTCCAACAGTACGGTTTCGGCGCGACGATGGTCACCATACGCTGATAAAAGGTATTATATAATGCCGGTAAAGTAACATTGTGCGGCCTGAGAGGCCAATAAGCGGGCAGCCCGGGGCATAGCGAAGCGACACCCCGGGTCTTATATGCAAGCATCTGTCAGTGCCCTGAAAGGGCGAAAGCGTATAATAGTGAATGATAACCGATTGGCTGTTAACGCTTTTGCCCTTTCAGGGTGCATTCGTTTGTGACCGTCATCACCCATGACGTTGCCATGGGCTATATGCTTGTTGGGCTTTCAGCCCGTTGTGTGGTATAGAGATTTATCGCCCCAAATATAGGAACGTTTTTGAATCGCGATGCCTTGTAGGGGTGTACCTTGGTGCGTCCCGATTACCGCGTACCACCACATTGACGGATATATTCCCAGACATCGGCGGACGCACCAAGGTGCGTCCCTACAACGTTGTCTGTTATCATCGTACAGGGAGGTTGGTAATATTTGCGGCGATATTTATAAGACTTATAACAAACAATATCTCCCCCAAAAACAATCAGGTGCTGATTACCTCGTGATTAGCACCTGATTACACTGCAATCAGCACCCTTTTACCGTGTAATCAGCACCCTTTTGTCATGTCATGTTTAACGTGTTGGAAATCAATGCAAAGTTTTTGTTTTTTAGGTTATATGTTTTTGTGATGCGATATAGTCCTGAAAGGACGGCACAACACAGCACAGGGTGTAAGCCCTGTGTCGTGATAGGCAGACGAAGAACGTATTGGCACCCCGAAGCCGGCAGGCGAGGTGCACATAGTGCGCCGAGGGGTGTAAGATAAAGGCATGACGTAAACTCTTTGCCCCCTTCACAAATACATTGCAAACGGAAAAGCATAATCCACCCCTCGGTGTCCTTCGGCCACCTCGCCTGCCGGCTTCTTGCCCGCAAGATACCTTGCTTTGGCAAGCGGCAAGCCGATTACGGGGGGGCGATACCGTTTTCCCCGCCACAATTATACACAGGGCTTACACCCTGTGCTGTGTTATGCCGTCCTTTCAGGACTATATTGCATCACAAGAACCAATAACCTTTAACCTAAAACCTTTACCTTAACAACCAAACACCCCCAACCTAAAATCAACAACCTTAGACTGCTACAATGTGCAAGTCACATAATAAAAAGGCGGCTTCCCGTTGTCTGGGAAACCGCCTTTTATATGAATGTAGCTGGTTATGTTCAATATATTTTTCTTGTGGTAAGTATTATTGCCAGTGTCATCGCCTCCGCTGTCGGTTGCGCAAGCCATAGTCCGGGGATGCCGGCGCATAACGGCAGGAGGATGAAGCAGGGGATGGAGAGCATGAATCCGCGCATGAGCGTGAAGACGGTGGCGGGGCGTGTGGCCTCGATGCTTTGCATATAGCCGATGAGGACGATGTTGACGGCGATGAAAAGGAATGCGGGAGAATAGTACAGCAGCCCCTCGCGGCACAGTTGGTAGGCGTTGCAGTCGGTGCGCAGGAATATTCCCGATATGGTGTCTGAGCCGAAGGCCATGAACAACATACCTATTATTCCTGACAGTATGGCTGTGCGCAGGGCTATGGAACGTGCTTTCTCAAGGCGTGTTGTGTCGTTCACTCCGTATGCGAAGCTGATGATTGGCTGCACGCTTTGTACTATGGCGTTGCCTATCATGAACACGATTGGCAGGCAATAGCAGCCTACGGAGTATGCGGCTACGCCGTCTTCGCCGAGGTAGCGCATGAAGATATAGTTGCCGACAATGATGACCGAGGCTATGGCGAGTTCGCCGAGGAGGGCCGAGAAGCCTATCTTTATCTGGTAAACGATGTTGCGGAGGGTGAGTATGAGGCTGGTACGGGTTAGTTTTATGGGGTACAGGTGTACGGTGTTGGTATGGCGCAGCAGGTAGATGGCTATGGGTATGTCGCCTAAGGTGAATGCCGTGGCGGTGGCTATGGCCGCGCCTTCCAGCCCCATCTGCATGGGGTAGATGAATATGTAGTCAAGGATTATGTTGAGCATTGCCACGCAGCAGTTCATTGCCATGGCGAAACGTGGTGAGCCGTCGAGGCGTACCATGAACATGGCTGTCATGCCGAAGAGGTTGAACGGCATCAGGACGGCTATCCACCGGAGGTAGGAGCAGGCTTGCGGAAGCAGTAAGTCCGAGCATCCGAAGAGCCGGCAGGTCTCTTCTTGGAAGGTGAATACGAGGCTTCCGACTATCGTTCCGGTTATGAGGCTGGCGAGTATGCCTTGGGTCAGGTTGATGTCTGCGGCGTGTTGGTTGCCTTTTGACATGTGTATGCTTGCCACTACGCTGCTGCCTATGCCGAACATGAGGCCTATGCCTGCCATGATGAGGAACAGGGGGGCTACGATGTTGACGGCCGCGAGGGCGTCGCTGCCTACGCCGTGACCTACGAAGGCTCCGTCGGTTATGTTGAGTATGACCATGGAGACCATACCGATCAGGGTGGGGAGGAACATCCGGCGGAACAGACGGCCTACCGGTTCGGTGCGGAAGTCTAAGGAGTCGCGGTTGTCGGTCATTGTGTTGTCTGTGGTATTGCTTACGTGTTTAGTTGCTGATTTCTATATATCCCTTTGATACAAGGTCGTAATATACAGCTTCCAACTCTTGTAGTGAGAGGCTTTCTATGCTGTGTTCTATGGTGCGGACCAACTCGTCTCTGCGACGTTCATCCGCCATGTCGTAACGGTTCATGGTTGTTTGCAAGGTTTTGGGTTAGAGGTTATAGGTTGAAGGGCACTGGGCTTATGGGTTAAATCCGTAAGACCTGAAACCTATAACCTCCAGCCTATGACCTAATATTTGATGTTCTTGTAAGTGAAGCCGTCCACATACTCGGGGTGGAAGGCGTTGTTCTTGGCGCGGACGGTGATGTTCTCAAAGTTGAAGTTGGAGAGGTGATACACTTCTTCCTGCTGCTTTACGTTGAAGAACGTGTTGCAGTCAACGTCACAGTTGCGCATTGTTATGTGGTCGGAGTATGACATCGGCTTGTCCTTACGGCCTTTGAGGTCATAGAACTGCGTCCATGGAGCTACGAGGATGAAGTTCTTTACCGGGCCTTTGATGTCTTCCACCGTGATGTACTCATAGAGTTGCGGCGTGTCGGGACGCATTTTCAGCCACAGGAGGTTGTTTGCCTGTGAGGTGATGTTGATGCGGCGCAGGATGATGTTGCGGCTGTGTACGGACTCGGAGCCGAGTGTAAGGCATCCGTGGCAGAAGCCATACTCGCAGTCTTCGATGATGATGTTGCTGTTGGCACCGTTGCCTATGTTTTCTTTCGGGATGGTTACGCCTTCGTATTTCGTCTTGAAAGCGTCGGCATACGGGCCTTTTCCGCCCTTGATGGCTACGGCATCGTCGTTTACTGACATATAACAGTTCTTCACAAGCACGTTCTTTACCACGTCAAGGTCGATGGCATCGGTGGACGGTCCTTTGCTGTCATTGGGCTTGCCGAGTGAGTATATGCGCAGTCCGAGCAGCTTGACGTTCTCCGAGTTGTATATGTGTGTGGTCCAGAAGGCGGAGTTTTGCAGCTTCACTCCCTCTATCTGCACGTTCTTGCAGTTGCTGACATAGACGAGGCGCGGGCGTTGTTCGTCCTTGTTCGTGCATTTGCCGTTCCATTTTCTGCGCAGCCAGAAGGACTGATGGTAACGCAGTCCGTTGCCGTCTATGGTGCCTTTGCCGGAGATAGTGAAGCCGTCGAGGCCGTCAGCGTTGATTAACGCGCCGAAATATGTGCACGTCTCGCCCTCTATGCGTGTGGTGCCGAGGGGATAATCGCCTATGAAGTCCGAGCCCATCAGCACCGCCCCGTCTTCCAAGTACAGGTGAGTGCCCTGCTTGAAGGTCAGTCCGCCGGTCATATATATGCCTTGTGGCACCACGATGACACCGCCTCCATCGGCTGCAGCCTTGTCTATCAGCGCCTGAATCTCGGCTGTATGTATCCTGCCGTCGGCGAAGATGCGGTGGTCTGTCAGCTTATACTGCTTGCCAAGGCTTTGCAGGTTCACGGCTTCCGTGTTGCGAAACCACTCCGGAATCTCCGTACCGTCAGGGAAAAGGTCTTTCTGTACTTTCTTGGCGGCATACGACTGCGAGAGGGATAGCACTGACATCAGTGCTGCGATGAATAGTTTTCTCATGTTGGTTGTCTGGTTATTAGTTAGTTGATTGATATGATTTCTACTATGGTAAGCACCTTCCCGTCAACTCTGAAACGCACGTCTTTGCCGTCAAACGGCATTCCGTATATGCGTGTGGGGTCGTTATGATAATGCGGCCGGGGGTCTTGCGCAAGTATTTTCAGCAGTTGTTCCGGTACATTCGGTCGCAGTTCCTCTGGCACAACGACCTCTAACGGCTGCCACTCCGTGGTATCTGTGAAGCCGCCGCGTGCTTCCGGATGCGCGTCTGTGTATGGAATGTACGGCTTTATGTCATATATCGGCGTGCCGTCCATGATGTCTGCTCCCAGCACATGGATTACAGGAGCGTCAGGACAGCCGTAGTCTATATGGTCAATGCGTACCGATGACAGTCCGATCGGGTTGGGGCGGAACGGTGAACGTGTTGCGAATACGCCCATTTGCTTGTTTCCTCCGAGACGTGGAGGGCGTACCGTCACGCCTTTTGCGCCGTGTTTGTTGGCGGAAAAGCCCCATATCAGCCACAGATAGTCAAACTCTTCCATGCCGCGTACAGCGTCAGCGGTGCGGTATTCCTTATCCAGCACAATGCAGCCACGCACGTCTGCCACCACTCCCGCCTGCCGGGGAATGCCGAATTTACTGCCGAAAGGGGAACGGAAATAGGCTACGGGCTTCATCATATTATCCAAGTACCGGCACGATGAAGCGTGTAAGCAGGTAGCCTCCCGCCACAAGCCATACGTAAAGAAGAGCCGCAAGCACGAAAGGTCGTGCTCCTGCCTGACGGAATTTGGCCATGCTTGTGTCACAACCCAGTGCCGTCATGGCCATTGTCAGCATGAAAGTCGATACGAACTCTATCACTTTGAGCGAAGCCGTAAGCCACTCCTGACCGCCGAAGTAGGCGTGCAGGAAACTGTTTACGCATATCATGAGAAGGAAGATGAATGCGAACCATGGCACGATAATCTTCTTTTTCTTCTCCGTTCCGCCTGTCGTGTTGTCCGTAACAGCCACTTCCGCCGTGTTGCGGCGTGCCGCTTCCAGTGCGAGGAAGTAACTCATGGTCAGCAATACGGGCACAAGCATCATCACACGCACCATCTTCACGATAAGCGCGGAGGTTGCAATCTGTTCTCCCATGGCGTTGCCAGCACCGACAACGTGGGCCACTTCGTGCAGCGTGGCACCCGTATAGATGCCTATCTGCTGCGGTGTGAAGTCGTCGAACAGTCCCGCCCTGTAAGCTATCGGGTACAGAAACATGGATATTGTGCCGAATATCACAACCGTACTGACGGCTATTGCCGCCTTATGTTGTGACGCTCTGACGATAGGTTCGGCTCCAAGCACCGCCGCCGCACCGCAGATTGCGCTGCCGGTTGATGTCAGCAGCGTGCTGTCGCGGTCGAGTCTTATCATCCTGCCGAGCCATACACCGAGCAATATGGTGCCTGCCACGATGATAGCGTCTATCACTACCGCGCTGACACCTACCGCAAGGACATCCTGAAAGGTAAGGCGGAAGCCGTAAAGGATGATTCCGAGGCGGAGCATCCGTTTGGAACAGAACTTCAATCCCGGCTCCCATGTCTCGGGAACACGTGAACGGTACGTGTTGGCGAACAGCATACCGAGCACTATACCCATGATGAGCGAACTGAGAGACAGTGCCTTCACTGCCGGTATCATGGCCAGGAACCATGCTATAACGGATATTACGGTTATCAGAATTACACCGTATATGGTTTCTTTCTTCATTGTTCTGTTGTTCTATAATATTGTTGCTGCAAGACGTTTTGCACGCTCCCGCAGTGTGTCCGTGCCTTCTTCCACCGGTCCGTATGTCAACACCACGCCGAGACGGCGGCCGTGTTCCGCATTGGGTTTGCCGAATATGCGCACCCTTGTGCGGTCTTCCCTGAGTGCGTCAAGCAGGTTAAACTCCGGCTGCACGTCGTATTCCTTGTCTGAAAGCACCACGGCTGACGCTCCGGCGTGTTCAAGGTGTATGCCTGCGATGGGCAGTCCCATCACCGCACGGAAGTGAAGTTCAAACTCGGAGAGGTTCGTTGTATGTGCAAGTGTCACCATTCCTGTGTCGTGCGGACGTGGAGACAGCTCGGAGAAAACCACTCCCGTGTCTGTCAGGAAGAACTCCACACCCCATATTCCGGCCCCGGTCAGTGCGGCAGTCACCTTTTCCGCCATCATCTGCGCGTCCTTCAAGTCTTTCTCCGGGATGCTGTACGGCTGCCAGGATTCACGGTAGTCGCCGCCTTTCTGTACGTGTCCTATCGGCGGACAGAACAGCGTCGGGCCGTTTTTCTGCGTCACCGTGAGCAGGGTAAACTCCGATGTGAAGTGTATGAACTCCTCTATTATCACCTCTTTCACGTCTCCCCGCGAGCCGGCCATGGCCTCGTCAAAGGCTTTTCGCAGGTCTTCCTTGCGCCTTACGGTGCTTTGTCCGTGCCCGGAGCTTGACATCAGCGGCTTGACCACACACGGAAAGCCTATCACCTTGCTTGCTTCCAGCATCTCTTCGTATGTCTTGGCGTAGAAATACTTGGCTGTCCGCAGTCCGAGCTCCTTCGCGGCGAGGTCACGTATGGCCTGACGGTTCATGGTATAGTTCACCGCCCGCGCCGAAGGCACCACCTGTATGCCCTGCCTTTCGAAGTCAAACAGCCTCTCGGTGCGTATCGCCTCTATCTCAGGCACTATGATGTCGGGTCTGTGTTTGTTCACTACGGCGGCGAGGGCGTCACCGTCGAGCATGGAGAATATCTCCCTTTCGTCAGCCACCTGCATTGCCGGGGCGTTGTCATAGCGGTCGCAGGCGATGACATACTGGCCCGCACGCTTTGCGGCAATGACAAACTCTTTGCCGAGTTCGCCCGAACCTAAAAGAAGTATCTTTTTCATATAGCTATTGATTTTGCCGTTTTTTTAGCCGGCAGCGGTTATCTCTTCTGCCCCTTTGGCAAAGCAGTACCGGCCTTTTCTACCATCCTCTGCCGTAAATATTGACAAATCTTTCTTTGATGATGTTGGCTATTATCTCCGCCGTCCGCTCCTGTCCGAAAAGCGAAGAGTTTATGCACAGGTCGTAACTTTGCGATGCTCCCCATTGTTTTGAGGTGTAATAGTTATAATACGATGCCCGTTCCTCTTCCTTTCTTCTTATGTATTTCCTTGCGGTATCCATGTCACAGCCAAGGCGTGCGGCCACAGTCTGTATGCGGTCATCATCGTCTGCCGTGATGAATACTGTGAAAAGTCCGGCCTTTTCGCGCAGAATGTAGTCCGCGCACCGTCCCACAAACACGCATGACGATTCGTTGGAGGCTTTCCATATCACCTCACTCTGAATCTGGAACAGCGACTCCTGCGATATGCTGCTATTGTAAAAACCTCCGTTTATACGCTCCCACAGCCCGGTTATGGGGCCGAAGAACGTTTTTAGGGCACCGTGGTTCTCGTCATGACGCTCAAAAAGTCTTGGGGTGAAGCCGCTGCGTTCCGCCGCCAAGTTTATCAACTCACGGTCGTAGAACTTGCAGTCGAAGTTCCGGGCCAGTAACTTAGCTATCTCGCAGCCGCCGCTTCCGAGCTGCCGGCCTACGCATATTATGAGATTGTCCATTATCATTCGGGCTTTTATTTCAGTTTTTTCATATACATCCACAACATTCCGTATGCCATTATCGCCGCTATTGCGTCAGACAGGGGCATGGCAAGCCATACGCCGTCAAGTCCCATCACCTTCGGCAGCACCATGAGTGCCGGCACAAGAAATATCAGTTGCCGGGACAGACTGAGGAATATGCTCACCTTGGCTTTGCCTATGGACTGGAAGAAGTTGGTTATCACCATCTGCGCACCTACTATTATGAACATGGCCATGATGTACCGCAGGGCGGTGACAGACATGGCTATCAGCGCTTCATCCGTGGTGAACAGTCTGGCAACCAGCCTTGGGCAGGCCATGGCTATGAGGAAACCGAAGGCGCAAACGGCGGTGCCCGCCATGACAGACAGCCTCAACACCTCTTTCAGACGGCTGTAATTCTGCGCCCCGTAGTTGTAACCGGCTATCGGCTGCATACCCTGACATACGCCAAATGTAACCATTACGAACACGAACGCCACGCGGTTGGCTATGCCGTATGCCCCGACAGCCATGTCGCCGCCATAGTCCGCAAGCGTGTTGTTGATGAAAATCACCACAAGGCAGGCGCAGGCATTCATGGAAAACGGTGAGATGCCTATGCTTACGATGCTGCTTACGATACGCTTTTTAATCTTGAATTTGTCGTAATCGAAGTGCAGTAGCTCGCTTTTCTTGCTGAACAGCATCCACTGCCAGCCCAGAGCCACCAGCTGCGACAGCACCGTGGCGTATGCCGCACCGCGTATTCCCAGCCTGAAAGTGTAGATGAACAGCGGGTCAAGCACGGCGTTCAGAATGACGGTGAATATCGTCAGATACATGGCCATCTTCGGTTTGCCGGCCGCTCTCAGCACGGCGTTCAGCCCAAGGTACAGGTGTGTCACGGCGTTGCCCAGCAGGATAATCTCCATGTAGTCCTTTGCGTAGGGCATGGTATAGGCGCTTGCGCCGAAGAAACGCAATATAGGTTCGAGGAACAGCAGGCATACGCCGCCGAAGACAATGCCCACCAGTATGTTCAGCATCACGCAGTTGCCGAGGATGCTGTTGGCGATGCCGTAGTCACGCTGCCCCAACTTCACGCTGAGAAAGGTGGAGGAGCCCACTCCTATGGCCGCGCCGAAAGCGGCGGAGAGGTTCATGAACGGAAACGTTATGGCAAGACCGGATATTGCCAGTGCGCCGACACCCTGACCGATGAATATGCTGTCTATCATATTATACAGCGAGGATGCCACCATTGCCACTATTGCCGGCAGTGCGTATTGCGCCAGCAGTGTGCCGATCGGCTTTGTGCCAAGTTCCAATGCTGCTTGTTTGTTGCTCATATAAATAATGAATAATCAGTGCAAAGTTACTCATTTTTTATCTCATTGCAAAACAAACACCAAGAAAAGTTTTGTCGTCTTGCGTTTTTCAAGTATCTTTGCAGGAGATAATCTTATTAAAAACGCAAAACAAATGTATTTTGACGACATACCATACGACACCGCTCCGCCGTCCGCTTCGCCGCTTACGTTGTCTCAACTCAACGGCCTTGTGCGCGAGGTCATAGAACTTTCCATGCCCGATGATTATTGGGTCACGGTGGAGTTGGCAAGCGTCCGCGAGAGTCACGGCCACTGTTACATGGAACTTGTGGAGAAGGACGACCGTACCAATACGCCCGTTGCGCAGGCGCGGGCATGCTGCTGGCGCAACACATGGATGCGGTTGCTGCCGAAATTCATGTCCGCCACTGGCCAGCCGTTGCTCTCCGGACAGAAAGTCCTGCTGCGTCTGCACGCCAATTTCCACGAGGCATACGGCTTTTCGTGGGTGGTGACGGACATAGACCCTTCATATACCATGGGAGACATGGCGCGGCGGAGGCAGGAAATACTGCGGATTCTGCGTGAACAGGGGGTGATTGACATGAACAAGACACTCGACATCCCGCCCTTCGCCCTCCGCATAGCCGTCATTTCCAGTGCCACGGCGGCGGGTTACGGTGACTTCTGCAACCAGCTGTCGGCCAATGAGTACGGCTTCAAGTTCCGCACGCAGCTCTTTCCGGCCGTCATGCAGGGGGAACAGGTGCAGGACAGCGTGATACAAGCACTTGAAGTCGTCAACGGACAGGCGGATATGTTCGACGTGGTGGTTATAATAAGGGGTGGGGGAAGCACCGCCGACCTCTCCGGTTTCGACACTCTTCCGCTGGCGGAAAATGTTGCCAACTTCCCGTTGCCGGTCATTACGGGCATCGGTCACGACCGTGACCGTTCGGTTCTTGACTTCGTTGCCTGCGTAAGTCAGAAGACACCGACGGCCGTGGCGGCCTTCCTGATAGACAACCTCGCCGCCACGTTGGAGCGTATAGACGATTGTTCGCGGCGTGTCACGCAATATGTCGGCCGGCGTATGCAGCAGGAACGTTTTGCGGTGCAGCGTCTTGAGCAGCGTCTGTCCTCGGCGGTCGTGTTGCGCACCACGCGTGAAGCCAACCGCCTTGAACAGTGTTCGGTGCGTCTTTCCCACGCCGCGTCCGCCCGGCTGATGTATGAACGCAACCGCATGGCCATGCTGTCAGACCGTCTTCCGTTGCTTGCGGCGGGGGCGATGGAGCGTGCGCGCCACCGTCTTGCGATGCTTGGGCAGCGTGTGGAGGCCGTTAACCCGGTCAACATACTGCGCCGCGGATATTCCATCACCATGTTTGAGGGCAAGGCAGTCACCGATTCCCGCCGGCTTTCGGCAGGCGACGAGGTCACAATCATGCTCGCGTCCGGCAAGGTAGGGGCGGTGGTGAAAGAGTGACAGAACTTCTTGAATGAAACATTATCGATTGCCTATTCTGTTAAATGCAGGTATGCTCCAAATGTTAAAGTTTCCTTAATGACCGAAAATATATCTCTTCCAACAGTCGTTTGTCGTGTTTTCCAACGGAAAACACGGCTTTTTTGTCTGTGAAAACGATGTCCTGTCAATGTGAAAAGCACCGAATCACACTGCAGTCAGGTGCTGATTGCAGTGTAAAAGAGGCCTGATTGCACAGAAAACACATTTCTTTCAAATCCCGCAAAAACGGCATTCGATTTTTGGCGCGTTACGGGCGTTCTGGGCGCATGAGGCTTTTTGTGGCGTTGTAGTCAGCCGAAACCGATTTAACACGGCAGAAAGAGTTTTCTGTTTTTGCGCGTGCCGTGTCGTGAGAAACCTTGGATAAAAAAGGAACGAGATGCGTTTGGCGGCTTTTTCTCCGCTGTCCTTTGCGGGGAAACGTATGGCGTGGCTTGGCCTTTTATCGTTTTTCTATGGTAAAATAACGCTGTTTTGAACAAAAACACGTAAGTTGTGGTTGGTGAAATGAGAAAAAAAACTTACTTTTGTCGGCGGAAATAAAAGTCGTTAAGACGGAAACGGCTTTGGCATAATCTATTCATTAATCTACAAACCTTTCTGTGATGAAGAAAAAATCGGTTGCATTAGCCGCATTACTGTGCCTTTCTCCGCTCGTTGCCGATGCGCATGACTGGGAGAATCCGCAGGTCATAGGCGTGAACAAGCTGCCTTATCACTGTACGCTGCAGCTGCCTTCAAGGGAGAAGGAGTGCAGGGAGATAATATCTCTTGACGGCAAATGGAGTTTCCACTGGGCGAAAGACCCGGACTGCCGGCCTGTGGACTTTTACAAGACTGACTATGATGTCAGCTCATGGGACAGGATAAACGTGCCGGGAAACTGGCAGACGCAGGGCTATGGCAAGCCTATATACACCAATATGTCGTATCCTTTTAGGAAGGATGAGCCGCGCGTTACGGGAGAGCCGCCAAAGGATTGGTACGCCTTTGACCATCGTAACCCTGTGGGGTCATACGTCACCACGATAGAGGTGACGGAGGAGATGATGGGCAAGAACCTGATTCTGCATTTCGGCGGCGTGAAGTCAGCGATGTATGTGTGGATAAACGGGGAGAAAGTGGGTTACAGTCAGAACTCGATGTCTCCCGCTGAGTTTGACGTTACCGCCTTTTTGCACAAGGGCAAGAACCGCCTTGCCGTGGAGGTATATCGCTGGTCAGACGGCAGTTACCTCGAAAATCAGGATATGTGGAGGCTGAGCGGCATTTTCCGTCCCGTGCAGTTGTGGGTGCGTCCGTTGGTACATATAGCCGACTATAAGGTCACCGCGCTGCCGTCTGCCGACAGGAAAAGTGCTGTGGTGACGGCTGACGTGAAGTTATGCAACGTAGGCAGAAAGGCGGTAAAGGGCTTTGGAGTGGCTATGGGCATTGACGGACGGCAGGTGAGCGGTACAGTCAAAAGGCTTGCGGCAGGCGATACCGTAACGGTAAGGCTGCGCCACGCCATAGACAACGTTCGTCTGTGGTCTGCGCATACCCCTGAACTCTATCCCGTGACAATGGAGGTGACAGACGGAAAGGGACGCACGGTGGAGCTTTTTGACAACCATCTGGGCGTGAAGGATGTAAGGATAGAGGGCGAAGTGCTGAAAATAAACGGCAGGAACGTCAAGTTGCGCGGAGTGAACAGGCATGACCACCATCCCGTGACGGGCCGTTTCGTGGACAGGGCGACATACGAACAGGATGTAAGGCTGATGAAACTGTGTAACATCAACCTGCTGCGCACGTCGCATTATCCTGATGATCCCTATCTTTATGAGCTGTGTGACCGCTACGGCATCTTTGTGATGGACGAGGCGAATCAGGAGAGTCACGGCTATGGCATAGGCAACAGGCAGATAGGTGACAACCCGAATTGGACCAAGGCGCACGTGGACAGGGCGGTGTCTCTGGTGGAACGTGACAAGAACCACCCGTCGGTTATATTCTGGTCGCTCGGCAACGAGGGCGGTGCGGGCATGAACATGAAGGCCATGCGGGAGGCGGTGCTGGCAATAGACACCACAAGGGTGGTGTATCTCGACAGCGACCGCTCCGTGTCTGACATATATGATGACGGATACCTTACGCCCGATAATTTCCGGAAAGCGGCGCAAAGGGTAAAGGACAGGCCGTTCATGATGCGGGAATATGCGCACGCCATGGGCAACTCCATGGGCAACATGAAAGAGTATATGGACGTGATATACGGCGATTCAAGTATCTGCGGAGCGGCGATATGGGACTTTGTGGACCAGGGGATAGCCAAAGACGGGTACTGGGCGTATGGCGGTGACTTCGGAGACAAGCCCAACGACGGCAACTTCTGCATCAACGGTCTGGTGGGACCGGACCGCACTCCGCATCCGCATTACTATGATGTGCAGTACGCTTACCAGCCAATACGTTTTGAATGGGACGGCAAGACGGTAAGAAAGACAAGCGTTGACCCGTTTGTCAGCGTGGAAGACTTTGACTATGAGCAGACAACACGGCAGGAGAACGGCGAGACGCTGATAGAATGCCGTGCCTTGCTGAAACGTGATATGCCGTGGGCAAAACGCGGAACGGTAGTGAGCCACGAGCAGTTTGTGGCGGGTGAGTATGCTTATCCCACGGGATTGCAGGCTGACGGCAAGGCTCCCAAGGTTGCAAGAAGGGGAGATGCGATAGAGGTGGAGACGGAACAAGGCGGGAGAATGGTGTTTGACACACGCAGCGGAGCCATGACCTCGCTGTGTATCGGCGGCAAAGAGGTGTTGGCACGGCCGTTGGAGCCGTACTTCTGGAAGCCCGTAAACGATAACCAGCGTGCCAACGGATATGCCCAACGCCTTGGGAAATGGCGCACGGTAGCGGCGGAAAGGACGGTGAAAAAGGTATCGACGGACGTCAGGGACGGCGTGACGACGGTGAGGTTTGATATTTCCCTGCCTGTGGGAGCGGACTACACGTTGTCGTACTCTGTGGACAATGGAGGCAGGGTGCTTGTCTCCGCCGACTACAAACCTGTGGCGGAGGACTTGCCTTTGATGCCGAAATTCGGCGTTCGCATGGGGATTGCGGAGGAATACGGTAATGTCCGTTGGTATGGCAGGGGACCATACGAGAACTATCCGGACCGGAAACTGTCGCAACACATAGGCGAGTACTCCATGCCGCTGCATGATTTCATGACAGACTATGTGCGTCCGCAGGACAATGCCAACCGCTGCGACGTAAGATGGCTTATGTTTTCTTCCAGCAACGGCTTTGTTCGCATAAGCGGTTTGCAGCCCCTTTGCTTCCGTGCATGGGACTATACCGAAGAGGAACTGGACAAACAGCCGCGTCATCCGCAGGATATAAAGAAGTGTGGTTATGTGAATGTCAACATTGACCGCGGCATACATGGCGTTGGCGGGGCTGACTCTTGGGGAGCGAAGACACTTCCGCAATACACCATTGACGGAAACAAGCCATACAGTTACGCCTTCATCATGGAGGCGGGACGGTGACATGACGGTGCGAAGAACGGTTGTTGACGGCGGATAACGGTTATTTTATCCTCAGCGTCCGCAGCTGTTCTTTCTGTTCCTTGGTGATTCTGTAACTCTCGACAGCCTTCTGTATGGCCTTGTTGTGCGTCCATCGCTCCAGCCGTTGCCCCATAATATAAGGTATAGTGGTGTCCCACTGCTTCGCAAGGGCGGTGGCGAAGAACCATGCCTGCATCATACGGACATAGTAGTGGTCATTCTTCACGGCGGCAACACGTGCGGGATATTCAGGCAGGAACTCTTCATCAAGGAAATACCGCATCAGGGTCTCCATACCGAAACGTATGGTGAACGGCTCGGAGGACTGCATCCAGCGCATTGTGTCGTTGATTAACATTGCGTGATTTCCCTTTGGCTTGAACGCTTTTGGAGACAGAAGGTCGCACGTAGCCCAGTTGTCAACGAAGGGCAGGAGACGCTCCACCTCCGTCATGCAGCGTCCATAATCCTTTACTTCGGAGATGATGAAGCCGTGAAGGTTCGTCTCGTCATAGTAATCGTGTGGCAAAGCCGTGAGAAACTCGTTGATATTGGCGTGCGATGACAGTTCTTTCGCCAGTTTGCGGAGTGCTGGAGTGCGCACGCCAATGACTTTCTCAGGCGGTATTCCGGGCATCAGCTTGCACTGGAAGTCCTTGTATTTCATGTCTTGCAGGGCGAACAGCCGCTGACGTATGTACTGTATCATATTCCGTTCCTTTATGTTTTTTCTGTCTGTTGCCTGCAAAGGTATGGCTTTTCGTTTGACAGTGCAAGAGAATGTGCGTGAAAGTCCTTCCGAACCCTTATTATTATATGTTAAAAAATTTGGCGGCGTGGAAAGTTATTCGTAATTTTGTAAACTGAAAAAACGTGATAAGACAATGCCGGAAAAGAAAAAAGAACCCAGTTATGAGGCTGCCATGAAGCAGCTGGAAAGTATCGTCGGCAGGATGGAGAACGGCGAAATGGATGTCGATGCCATGACGGAAGAACTGAAAACGGCCAAGAAAATCATAAAGGCGTGCCGTGACAAACTCACCAAGACCGACGAGGAGATAAAGAAGATACTTGGGTAACAGCCCCCTTCTGACTCCCCCGAGGGGGAGAAACGTAACCAGATAAACCATAACAGCCACCCTTTGACTCCACAATGCGGGGAGAAGAAGACAGGAATAACGTGTGTTCCGTCGCACAATCTTTCCCCCATCGGGGAAGCCGGAGGGGGCTTCAACAAAACAACCGATATGACACTATATCCGAAACTGATAACAGACGCACTGGCGACGGTGACATACGCCGGTACGAAGAAGAACCTTATAGAGAGTGATATGCTCGCCGACCAGCCGAAGATAGACGGCATGAAGGTGGAGATAATACTCGTGTTCCCGCGCGAGACGGACCCGTTCCTGAAATCAACGGTCAAGGCTGCCGAGGCGGCGATACACTACCACGTGTCCAAGGACGTGGAGGTGACGGTGAAGACGGAGTTCAAGTCCGCCCCGAGACCGTCCGATGACAACCTGCTTCCGGACGTGAAGAACATCATAGCGGTAAGTTCCGGCAAGGGCGGCGTGGGCAAAAGCACCGTCAGTGCCAACCTCGCCATATCGCTGGCAAGGCTGGGTTACTCCGTGGGACTGCTCGATACGGACATCTTCGGGCCGTCCATGCCCAAGATGTTCGGCCTTGAAGAGGCGCGCCCTTACGCCGTGGAGAAAGACGGGCGGCAGTTGATAGAGCCGCTGGAGCAGTATGGCGTGAAACTGTTGTCCATCGGTTTCTTCGTCAACAAGAACACCGCCACGCTGTGGAGGGGCGGCATGGCGTGCAGCGCATTGAAGCAGTTGATAGCCGATGCCGACTGGGGACCGCTGGATTACCTTGTCCTCGACACGCCTCCCGGCACTTCCGACATACACCTCTCGCTCTTGCAGACGCTGTCAATTACGGGCGCCATCATCGTCAGCACGCCGCAGCAGGTGGCTTTGGCGGATGCGAGGAAGGGCATAGATATGTACACCAACGACAAGGTCAACGTGCCGATTCTCGGTCTTGTGGAGAATATGGCGTGGTTTACGCCGGCTGAACTGCCGGAGAACAAGTACTACATCTTCGGCAAGGAAGGCTGTAAGAACCTTGCGGCGGAAATGAATGTGCCGCTGTTGGCGCAGATTCCCGTCGTGCAGAGCATCTGCGAGAACGGCGATCAGGGTACTCCCGCCGCATTGGACGTGGCCTCTCCCGTTGGTCAGGCGTTCCTGTCGCTTGCGCAAAGCGTGGTGACGGTGACGAACAGACGCAATGCCGAGATGGCAAAGACGGAGAGGGTACGGACAAAGTCATAAGCCTCGTGCGGCGAAGTTTTATGCACTATGGCAGCCATCGTTATCGGGGCTGAAAGTAAAAGGGTGCTGATTACAGTGTAATCAGGCCTCTTTTACATGATAATCAGCACCTGATTGCAGCGTAATCGGCACCCTTTTGCGGCGGCGTGTGGCAACCCTTGATTTTCAATGCCTTGCAACAGGCGTTTTCATAAACGAGTAATGTAAAAGAGATGAAGAAAGTGACAGACCTGTTTTCAGGAATAACGGAAGCGTTAAGCATGACCACTCCCTTTGCAGCCAAGGCGGCAAAGGGAGTGGTCATGGGGCTTATGATAGCGACAAGCGGGATGGCTTATGGAGACAATGTGACGATGAAGAAGTTGTGGAATGATTATTCCGCCGCCCAAAAGAAAGACCATCCCAAGACTGCCATAGCCATATTGCACCGTATTCAGGCCAAGGCAGAGCGGCAGAAAAGCTATGGCGACCTGCTGTATGCAATGATACAGGAGTGTAACACGTATCTTTCTGTCTCCACGGATTCGGCAAAGGCGGCGATGGAAAGAATATCCGCAAAACGTAAAGAGTGGCAGAAAACCAACGGAGTGATGGCCGCTATCTGTCAGACCACGATGTACTGGCAGTTCGGAGCACCCCGTGTGGATTCGCTGCTCGCTTCTAATGACGCGCGCGAGTACATTAAAAATAATGGTGCACCGGCCTACAAGCCGCTCATAGAGCAAGAGAATGGCAGCCGATACTTTGGTGATAATCTCATAAGCCTTATCGCCATACACACCGGTCAGTATCGTGCGCTGTATGATTACTACGCTTCCACAGCGGACAGAAAGGCAGCCTGCGTTGCCGTCGGCCTGTGGATGAAAAATGAAGGAACGTTGCAGCAGACGGACTCGCTGATAAACATCTATGGGGACTTGCCCGAATGCGGCGCGTTGGCAAAGCTGAAACTGGATAGGATGTATGGGGAAGACCCGGGAAAGCAGGTAGAATGGATAGACGAGGCGTTGCGCCGCTGGCCGGGATGGAGGGAGAATAATGCGCTGAGAAACAGGCGCAACTCATTGACTTGCCCCCAAATAGATTTTAGAGTGCGGCGGCAGACGGTGACAACGGATAAGGACGTGATGCTGCATCTGAACGAAGTGCGCAACGTCAAGGGCGTGAAAGTGACGCTAAAACGTGTCAACAAGAAGGCGAAGACGGGCTTTGACATGGTGCGTAACTATGAGAAGACCATAAGGATAAGTAACGAATACGAGGAGATAAATGACTCATTGAGCCTTGGACGGCTGCCTCTCGGCACGTGGAAGATTACGGTGGCCGACACGGAAGGGAAAACAAAGGCGGACAATGCGGAGCTGTATGTGTCAGACCTGATGCCGGTTTATATTCCGCTTAATGACAACAGTGCATACATCGCGGTGGTGAACGCTGTCACGGGACATCCTGTGCCCGGCGCTACGGTACACCTGCTGCCACGTAAGGATGGACAGATGGATCAGGTCGTGAAGACCAACAGCACGGGAGGAATCATCATGCCGTCGGTGAAAGAGTACTACCGCATATACGCCACTAATGGTGATGACACCGCTATGAAGCCGCAACCGATACACTGTTTCTATACGTATAACAAGGCGGAAGAGGTGCAGAAACGCTGTAATATCTACACAGACAGAGCCATATACAGACCCGGTCAGACCGTGAAAGTGGCCTTGACGGACTACACCGTGAACCAAGGCAAGGAGGTGAAGGCGGCAAACGGCGACACGGTGGAGGTCGTTTTATATGACGCTATGAGCGATGAAGTGGAGAAAAAACAGGCCGTTACCGACGGCTTCGGTGCGGCTTCGGTAGAGTTCCGGCTGCCTTCCGGCGGACGTAACGGCTCGTGGTTCATACGTGCCGGCCACGGAACGGCGTACATAAGGGTTGAGGAATACAAGCGGCCGACGTTTGAGGTGACATTGGAGAAGCCCGGGACGGGGTACAACAGCGGCGACACCGTGACGGTAAAAGGCACTGCCCGCACTTACAGCGGTGTGCCTGTGGCTAATGCAAAGGTGGCTTACAGCGTGCGGAGAAACCTGCAATGGTGGTGGCGCAGCTATGAAGACGTGGCCGGACAGCTGCTGAACGACACGGTGGTGACAGCCGCCGACGGTACGTTCAGCATCAGGATGCCGATGGTTATGCCGCCGTATGTCACGTTCCTGACACCGAGGTTTTACAGCATTGACGCCACAGCGAGCGTTACGGACAACGCCGGCGAGACGCATAGTGCCACCATGTCCC
The DNA here is from genome assembly GCA_017623655.1 of Prevotella sp. Lineage (GTDB taxonomy): Bacteria > Bacteroidota > Bacteroidia > Bacteroidales > Bacteroidaceae > Prevotella. The sequence goes on along the minus strand of JAGAON010000008.1, from coordinate 70,636 downwards.
TGCCGCTCAGCAACAGAGAGGCGTACCTGTCGTGCATGATGCCGGGAGAGATACTTGCCGATTCCGCAATAACGGTGACCGTATCGCGCCGTAATGCGGCCGGAACGGAGATAGAAGGCAACGTAAGGATGATACTGGACGGCGTTGAGCAGGGTATGGCGGAGGCCAACAAACCATACGCCTTGGCGCCGAGCATACCGTCGGGAGAGCATATTCTCATGGCTATATGCGGCGAAGACACGGTGAAGAACACCTTTGTGGCGTTCAGGAAAAGCGATGTCCGCCCGATGAAATACACCCGTCAGTGGTGCTATCAGTCCGCACAGTCATTCCCTGCGGACGGCGGTGACGTGTGGATTCAGATAGGTTCGTCAGACGAGGACGTACACGTCTTCTATACGGTATATGCCGATGACAGGATGATTAAGTGTGGTTCAAAGCGCATCAGCAACGAGAACATCACGCAAACGCTGTCTTATAAGGAAGAGTATGGTGACGGACTGACCATCGCTGTGGCGTGGGTAAAGGACGGAACGCTATACACTCGCAACATCGTCTTGCGCCGTCCGCTTCCGGAGAAGAAACTGAACATGGAGTGGGAGACATTCCGTGACCGCCTTGTTCCCGGTCAGAAGGAGCAGTGGGCGGTGCGCATCACCAATCCGGACGGCACTCCCGCCAAGGCAAGGATGATGGCTGTGCTGTATGACAAGTCGCTGGATCAGCTGGCAAAGCATACATGGAACTTTGCGGACATACGCTATTTGAGCCTTCCTTACATACATTGGGGCGCGCCATTAACAACATCTGCCGGCGGATATGCGGGCGGTAGTTATAAGTATTTGACGTATCAAAGCCTGCGATTTACTCACTTCGCTGATGGAATAGTGTGTTTCTCGGAAGAAGATATGCCCCTTTATAGTGCGGGAAACGTGGCTACTACCACCCGCGGTGGCAAGACAATGCAGTTTGGCAGCATGGCCATGGCAAATAAAGAGGTATTACGTGAAGTGAAGGTCGCATCCCCAATGGCGGCTATTGGGTCGTTTGACGTGGCAGGAAACGATGAGGAAGGCGAAGTGTTGAGAGCCAAAGAGGTTATTCCGCAGGCTGAGGTTGAGGAGGAAATGATACCCCTTCGCAGTGACTTTGCGGAGACAGCGTTCTTCATGCCGGCCGTGATGACGGACGAAAAAGGTATCGCCACAGTCAGATTCACATTGCCGGAGAGCGTCACTACATGGCGTTTCATGGCGCTGGCACATGACGAAACCATGAGAAACGCGACGCTTGCGGCGGACGCTGTGGCGCAGAAAAAGCTGATGGTGCAGCCCAATATGCCCCGTTTCCTGCGCCATGGAGACAACGCAACGATTGCCGCCACGGTGGCAAACCTGTCTGATAAGGCGCAGAACATAAAGGTAACGATGACTGTTCTCGATGCGGAGACGGAGGAAAAGATACTCGCTTACACCCAGAAGGTGGCTGTAAAGAACGGTGAAACGGGCGTGGTGACCTTCCCCGTAGATGCCGCAAAGATGCCGGAAGGGACGTACATCTGCCGCATTACGGCGCAGGGTGCGGAGCATACCGACGGTGAACAGCGTTACATCGCGGTGCTGTCAGACGAAGAAATCATCACCGCTACGGCGGCATACACATTCATTAATCCTACGGACACGGTGCTGTCGTTCTCGGATATGATACCGGAGACAGTGCGTAAGGCACACCTTAAGGTCGATTATGTGGATAATCCGGCGTGGCTTATGATGGAGACTCTGCCGGAAATAGCCGAGTGTAAGAGTCAGAATGCAATATCATTAGTAACCGCTTTGTATGCAAACAGGGTGGCGGCGAGCCTGAAATGGTCGGAAAACAAGGCTGACAGCATCCTCAACGCATTGCGACAGTTGCAGAACAGCGACGGTTCCTTCTCGTGGTGGCAAGGCATGGACGGCAGTGTCTATATGACATCGGCGGTCGTCAAGACCCTTGCCAGACTGAACAAACTGTGCGGTCGTCAGGCGGACACGCGCCAAATGCTCGACAATGCCTTCCGTTTCATGCAGAAAGAGATGGACAAGGACGTCAGAAGAATGAGGCAGCAGGAGAAGAAATACGGCGTAACCATCACCTATACGCATCTCGACTGGCTCTATTCGCTTGCCCTTGAAGGCAGGAAAGGCGGCTCGTCAGCCGACTATCTGTTGTCACACGTGGCTAAGGACGCTGTGAAATCAGACATGGCAACGAAGGCTGTGGCGGCCATTGTGCTTGCCAACAACGGCAAGAAGAGTGATGCCCGCACCTTTGTGGAGTCCATAAAGCAGCATACTGTATATCGGAAAGACGTGGGAAGATACTTCGATTCCTTCCGCGCCGCATACTCATGGTGCGACTACCGCATACCGACACAGACGATGGCGATAGAGGCTATGCGTGAGGTTACGCCCAAAGACCGCTCTACAATAGCCGAGATGCAGCGGTGGCTGCTTAGCAGCAAGCGCACGCAGGAGTGGGGAAACCCGTACAATACGGTCAATGCCGTGCACGCGTTCTTCGGTGGTGACGTGGCTGTGTTGAAGTATGAGAAGGGCAAACAGGTGCTTGCCGACAAGGACATAACGGCCAAGAATGCCACGGTGACGCTGCACAAGCAGAGCGACTGCGAGTCATGGGCGGCGGCTTACGTAACGTTCAGGCAGAAGGCGGCGGACGTAAAGGCTACGGCCACGGGCATCTCCGTGAAGCGTGAGGTGCTTGTGAACGGGGCGGAGGCCGCCGACGGCAACGTGAAGATAGGCGACAGGGTGACCGTCCGCATAACCGTCACGGCGGACAGGGACTATGATTTCGTCTCCGTAACGGACAACAAGGCAGCCTGTCTCGAACCGGTCGCAGCCGTATCAGGCTACCGTAACGGCTGTTATCAAGAGGTTAAGGATGCGGCCACGGCCTTCCATTTCAACCAAATGGCCAAAGGCACGCACGTCGTGCAGGCCGATTACTATGTCGATAGGGCTGGTGACTACCGCTCCGGCACCGTGACGGCGGAGTGCGCCTACGCCAATGAGTTCAGGGGCGTGGCGCCATCGTATGACATCAAGATAAGGAAATGAAGACAAAACATAATATATAATGAACAAGAAACTGATAATGTCGGCTCTCTTGGGGAGCATATTCTCCGCCGCTCCGGCGCAAAGCCTGACCCCGATGTTCACTGATGTAGATTGCGGCCAGATGCTTTTCCGCCAAAATACGGCGATAACCGTTGAACTAAGGAACAACACCGCCCAAGCGGTCACCATCAAGGACATCGACACCGGGTGCGGATGTGCGGTGGCGGAGTATGACAAAGGCGAGATAATGCCCGGCACAACCACGAAGGTAAAGATAGTCTTTGACGGCAAACAACTGGGATATTTCATCCGCAACGTGCGCGTCACGGACTCTTCCTCCGCCACTCCCGCCGAGATAAACATAAGAGGTCAGGTGGTAACCAAGCTGGTAAACTATTCCGGCGACTACCCCTGCAAGCTCGGTTCGCTGCTCGCCGATGTCGATAACATAGAGTTTGACGACGTGAACAAGGGGCAGCGCATGATACAGGAGATACACATCATGAACCCCACGGGGCAGAACGCCCAACCCACCGCGTTGCGCCTGCCGCCCTATCTCACCGTGGAGACGCAGCCGGCGGTGATAGGCCCGAAGCAGAAGGGCGTCATGCGCGTCACGCTGAAGTCGCGCGAACTGCGTGACTACGGCCTTACGCAGACGTCGTTCTATCTTGCCAAGAACCCCGCCGACAAGGTTTCGCAGGACAAGGAAATATCCGTCTCGGCGGTATTGCTGCCCCCTGCCGTTGCCAAAGACGCCCCGTCACGCCTCAATGCACCAAAACTGTCGCTCTCGACCGAAGAACTTGACATGACGGCGCTGGCCAAGAAGTCAAAGGTAAGGGACGAAGTGGAGATACGTAACGACGGCCGCTCGGTACTGGAAATATCCAAGATACAGATGTTCACTACGGGACTGGAGGTGCTGTTGGGCAAGACCACGCTCATGCCGGGCGAATCCACCAGGCTGAGGGTGACCGCAAAGGCGAAGGAAATGAAGAAAGCCAAGCGCCGTCCGCGTATCCTTATGATTACGAACGACCCCGACAGGCAGAAGGTTGTCATACAGATAAAGAAGTAAAAGGGCAGGGTAGGAGACGCGTTTTGTAATGCGTTGAAACCTAATCTGTTATAAACCGTAAAGTAAAAGGGTGCTGATTACCCGGTAAAAAGCACCTGATTACACCGTAATCAGCACCTGATTGCAATGTAATCAGCACCCTTTTGCAACGGCATTAGAAACCATTAAACAACGAAACACCAAACAACCGACATACTATGGACCATCCGGAGAACAGCGAAGAATACAAAGGACTGGCAGTGAACAGCGGCGTTGACCAGCCGTCCATCATAAACCCCTACCTCAACCGCAAGCGTTTCACACGCCGGCAATACACCGTTGACGAGATAGTCGGGGGCATATTGCAGGGCAATGTCACCATGCTCTCGCAGGCGGTGACACTTGTCGAGAGCGTCATTCCCGAGCATCAGGAGAAGGCGCAGCAGGTGATAGAACGCTGTCTGCCTTACAGCGGCAACTCCGTCCGCATAGGAATAAGCGGCGTGCCCGGCGCGGGCAAATCGACATCCATAGACGAGTTCGGCGTACATGTGCTTGAACGCTGCGGCGGAAAGCTCGCCGTTCTCGCCATAGACCCCTCGTCCGAACGCTCGAAAGGCTCCATACTCGGCGACAAGACACGCATGGAGAAATTGGCCACGCACCCCGATGCTTTCATACGCCCCAGCCCGTCGGCGGGCAGTCTGGGCGGTGTGGCACGCAAAACCCGTGAGACCGTCATCCTCTGCGAGGCCGCGGGATTTGACAAGATATTCATCGAGACCGTGGGAGTAGGGCAGAGCGAGACGGCGTGCCACTCCATGGTGGATTTCTTCCTGCTCATACAGGTGGCGGGAACGGGAGACGAACTGCAAGGCATAAAGCGCGGAATAATGGAGATTTCGGACGGCATCGTCATAAACAAATGCGACGGTGACAACGTGAAACGCTGTGAGATGGCGGCGCAAAACTTCCGCAACGCACTCCACTTCTTCCCCCAACCGGAGAGCGGATGGGACCGGAAAGTGCTGACATATTCGGGCTTTTACGGTTACGGCATTAAGGAAGTGTGGGACATGATATACCAATATTTCGACTTCGTGAAACTCAACGGCTACTTCGACTACCGCCGCAGGCAGCAGAACAAATACTGGATGTATGAGACAATCGACAACGGTTTGCGCAGTCATTTCTACAACAATCCCGTCATAAAAGAGGCTCTTCACAGGATGGAGAAGAGCGTGCAGCAGGGAGAGAAGACCAGCTTCATGGCCGCCCACGACCTCATGCAGTTATATATAAACAACATATAACCACGGAAACACCGGATGATAATCGAGATAGACCAAGGCTCCGGCTTCTGCTTCGGCGTGACAACGGCGATAGAAAAGGCGGAGGAGACACTGAGGGAGGGACGGCAACTGAGCTGCCTCGGCGACATAGTGCACAACGGAATGGAGTGTGAGAGACTGCGCGGCATGGGACTTGACACCATAGGCCATGAGGAATACTCGCGCCTTCATGACGCTACCGTGCTGCTGAGGGCGCACGGCGAGCCGCCGGCTACATACGAACACGCGCGTCGCAACCGCATAGACATCATCGATGCCACGTGCCCTGTGGTGCTGGCATTGCAGAAACGCATCAAGAAACGCTATGAACAGATGGACAAGGACAAGGCATCCATCGTGATATTCGGCAAGAACGGTCATGCGGAAGTGCTCGGACTGGTGGGACAGACGGAGGGGACGGCCATAGTGATAGAGCATGCCGAGGAGGCGGCGAAGCTCGACTTCACGCGCGACATATACCTCTATTCGCAGACAACAAAGTCACTTGACGAGTTCCACCGCATCATACAGTACTGTCAGGAGCACATAGCGCCGACGGCAACGTTCCGCTCTTTCGACACCATCTGCCGTCAGGTGGCAAACCGTATGCCCAACATCTGCCGCTTCGCGACACGGCATGACATGATACTCTTTGTGTGCGGACGCAAGAGCAGCAACGGTAGGGTGCTGTATAACGCCTGCCTTGAGCATAACCCCAACACCCATCTGATAGAAGGACCGGAAGAGATTGAGCCGCAATGGCTGGACGGCATAGACAGCGTCGGCATCTGCGGAGCCACCAGTACGCCAAAATGGCTGATGGAAAAGTGCCGTGACAGGATAAGGGAGACAGTGGGACAGGAAAACGAACAACAGTAAAACGAAAAGAAAAACGATAGAATATGAAACGCCTCGTGGTAGCGATAGACGGACATTCGTCATGTGGAAAGAGTACAATGGCAAAGGACCTTGCCAGAGAAGTGGGATATATATATGTGGATACAGGTGCCATGTACCGTGCGGTCACACTGTTCTGTATGCGCAACAAGCTGTTTGACGCGGAGGGAAACGTGCTGGTTGACGCTTTGGAAGCCGCCATGCCGCAGGTAAGCGTGACCTTCCGCCTTAACGAAGAGACCGGAAAACCGGACACATACCTTAACGGTGAGAGGGTGGAGGACACCATACGCTCACTTGAAGTGTCAAATAACGTGAGCAAGGTGGCCGCCATTCCCTTTGTGCGTGAGGCCATGGTGGAGCAGCAGAGGCTGATGGGCAGGGAGAAAGGCATAGTGATGGACGGCAGGGACATAGGCACAACGGTGTTTCCTGACGCCGACCTGAAAGTGTTTGTAACGGCCTCGCCGGAGGTAAGGGCGCAGCGACGCTATGACGAATTGAAGGCGAAAGGCATGCCGGCGGACTATGACGACATACTGAAAAACGTGCAGAAGCGTGACTATATGGACTCGAACCGCGCCGTATCGCCGCTGCGCAAGGCGGAGGACGCGTTGCTTTTGGACAACAGCGACATGACGATTGCCGAGCAAAAGGCGTGGCTGATGGATAAATTCAATAAGGCTTTGGAGGCTTAAAGGTAACAAACGCCCCCTCCAAGCCTCCCCGTGGGGGAGGTGTTTGCGTCGCAGTCATCTCCCTCGGGGGAGTTAGAGAGGGGCTTATAATTGGTGATAGACAATGATAGTCTGCATAGCTGAGAAACCGAGTGTGGCCCGTGACATCGCCGGTGTCATAGGCGCCACATCGTCAAGACAAGGATATATGGAGGGCAACGGCTATCAGGTGACATGGACATACGGCCACCTGTGTACGCTGAAAGAGCCTCACGACTACACCGAGATGTGGAAACGGTGGGGGCTCGGGGCGCTGCCCATGATACCGCAGAGGTTCGGTATAAAGCTGATTGACCAGGAGCACATAAAGAATCAGTTTGCCGTCATAGAGAAACTGATGCATGATGCCGACGAGATAATAAACTGCGGCGATGCCGGACAGGAGGGAGAACTGATACAAAGGTGGGTCATGCAGAAGGCGGGAGCCAAGTGTCCGGTGAAGCGTCTGTGGATTTCCTCACTGACGGAGGAGGCCATACGCGAGGGATTCCAGAACCTGAAAGACCAGAAAGACTATGAACCGCTATACATGGCGGGACTGTCCCGTGCCATCGGCGACTGGCTTCTCGGCATGAATGCCACGCGCCTTTACACGCTGAAGTACCGTAACCAGAGCAACAGGCAGTCCGGAGCAGGCTCTGTTCTGTCCATCGGCAGGGTGCAGACACCCACGCTTGCCATTGTCGTCAACCGCCAGAAGGAGATTGACAACTTCAAGCCGGAGCCGTATTGGGTGCTATCTACCGTATATCGTGACACCCTTTTCACCGCCACGAAGGGTAAGTTCACGTCGAAAGAGGAGGGAGAGGCGGCCTTTGCGGAGATAAGGGACAAGCAGTTTGAGGTGACTTCCGTGAGCAAGAAGAACGGTACGGAGAGGCCGCCGCAGCTCTTTGACCTCACGACATTGCAGGTTGAGTGCAACAAGAAGTTCGCCTATACGGCCGAGATGACGCTCTCGCTGATACAGACGCTGTATGAGAAGAAGGTGACCACCTATCCGCGTGTGGATACACAGTACCTTACCGACGACATATACGCCAAATGTCCGCAGACGCTTAACGGCGTGTTCCAAGTGAAAGTTGGCGGCGTTGCGCCGTATGCCGACCTCATACGCCCCATCGGCGGCAAGCCTTTGATAAAGAGCAAGAAGGTGTTTGACAACTCAAAGGTGACGGATCACCACGCCATCATACCGACAGGCGTTATTCCCGCAGGCCTGACCGACGCCGAACGCAATGTCTATGACCTTGTGGCACGCCGCTTTATCGCCGTGTTCTACCCCGACTGCAAGTTCTCCACCACCACCGTTGAGGGCAAGGCAGGCGACGTTAGCTTCAAGGTCACGGGCAAGGAGATACTTGATCCGGGCTTCCGTGTGGTGTTCGAGAAACAGAAGAAGGACGAGCCTGACGACCAGCCGTCTGCCGCAGACAGCCCGCAGACGCCGGCAGACACGGCGGAACCCGCCGAGGGACTGCTGCCAACGTTCGTGAAAGGAGAGACAGGACCGCACAAACCGACACTCACCGAGAAGCACACCACGCCGCCGCCGTATTACACCGAGGCCACACTGCTGCGGGCGATGGAGACGGCCGGCAAGTTCGTTGATAACGAAGAGCTGCGCGCGGCCATGAAAGAGAACGGCATAGGACGTCCCTCCAGCCGCGCCGCAATAATCGAGACACTGTTCCGCCGGCACTATATCCGCAGGGAGAAAAAGCGTATCGTGGCGACGGCCACGGGCAAGGCACTCATCGACATCATACACGAGGAACTGCTGAAAAGCCCCGAACTGACGGGAATATGGGAGAAAAAGCTGCGTGACATAGAGCATAAGCAGTATGACGCGGGGCAGTTCATCAGCGAATTGAAGGAGCAGATAACGGCGATAGTCAACCAAGTGCTTGCCGACAACTCCACCCGTAAGCTGGAACTGACCGAGGATTGAGACGCGATAGCGGTGCAAGCGTGGCTTCACCTTATTATATATAGTGAGGCGGAAAACACTATATGAATGCTGATGAAACATGACAGAGCAGCCTGCAAGCAAGCCTTAACCGGCTCGTTTGCAGGCTTTTTCTGTGCCCCGGTGCGTCTGTCGTCTCCGGTGCGTTTGTTGGGTGCAATGTAATCAGCACCTGTTTACAGTGTAATCAGCACCATATTGCATTGCAATCAGCACCTGATTGCGTTGTAATCAGCACCCTTTTGCGGAGGCCTTTGTAACGCCTTGCGGAGATGGGGATATGTAGGTATGGCATGGTCGGCTCTATTTACTCGCAACACTGAACCCTGAAAGGGTGATATAATATAGCACAGGGTGCTAACCCTGTGTATCAATGTGGTAGATAACAAACAGTATTGGGAACCCCGAAGCCGATAGGCGTTCATGCTACATATACACAGGGTTAGCACCCTGTGCTTGCTTCTGCCACCCCTTCGGGGTTCTACGCCAATCCGATAACTACCTGTGTCATGTAGTTTCTGCTATTCTCTATGTGGCAAGACGATGTGATACATCGTCTCTACTGTGGGCAAAACGAGAGACTTTCGCCCATATCGCTATATGTATAATGCGCGTAGAATGCAATAAATGGCCGTGTGAATGTTAAAAAACTGTATGCCCTTGTATTTTGTATAGAAACTGTTTGGATATGTCGGTGCTACTGTCTATATTTGCAACAGAAATAAAGGGAAATCCCGAAAACCTTTGACAGAGTAGGGAGCAACAGCATTAAATCTCGTAAGACTATGAAGAAATTATTTGCAATGGCAGTGTCTCTTCTCACTGCAACGTCCATGTTCGCACAGCCTGAGGCTGGAACGTTCACCATCCAACCAAGTGCCGGTATTGCAGTTGCTACCCTTAGCGGTGACGGAACCAAGGCGAAAGTAGGTTTCCAAGGACGTGTTGAGGGTGCTTATCAGATTACGGACGCTTTCGCTGTCAGCCTTGGTCTGGGATGCTCACAATATGGAGCCAAGGAAGAGGTTACAGATGCCAAAATGAATCTTGCATATATCACGGTGCCTGTGCTCGCAAACTACTATCTGATAGAGGGACTTGCGGTGAAGACCGGCGTGGAGGTTGGCTTCAAGTCAAGCGCGGAGTATAAGTACGGCGATAACAAAGCGGACATAGACGGTGTCAAGAGCGTGATAATGACAATCCCCGTTGGCGCGTCATACGAGTACAAGAACGTAGTGCTTGACGCACGCTATAACATCGGCGTGACCAAGGCTTTCAAGTGGGATGACGCCAAGCCGAGTGCGTTTGTCGTTACACTTGGTTACAAGTTCGCTCTGTAAAGATATGTATATATAAAGAGTTTTCCCTGCAAACGCGTCACCGGCGTGATGCGTTTGCAGGATATACCCTTACTGACGGCAGGCGTGTTTTATTGTTATTTATGGCCTAATGTAAGTGCGGAAATTGACGATAGTCATGAAAATGTATAAAAAATAAACAAGAATATACACTTTTTTGCAAAAATATTTGGCCGGTATCGCAAAACTTTATACCTTTGTCCCAGTTTAGAACAGAAACAGAACAGGACAACCCCGAAAACCTTTAACAGAGTAGGGGACAATAAATTAATGTAAAGATATAAGATTATGAAGAAGATTATGATGATCGCAGTGATGGCTGTAGCAGCCATATCTGCAAACGCACAGATGTGGGTTGGTGGTAGCCTTGGCTTCAACACCGAGAAAACAAAGTTCGAAGACACAGAACTTTCATCAGGCACAAGCTTTGAAATCGCTCCGGAGGTAGGTTATAACCTCAACGAGAAGTGGGCAGTGGCAATTGCACTTGGCTATGGTCACTATGATGCCGGCACTGTTACATTCGCAGGAAAGGAAGTTTCCGGTATAATAAACACATTCAGCATCAAGCCATACGTGCGCTATACCTTCGTACAGGCAGGTAACTTCTCTGCTTTCTGTGACGGTGTTTTGGATTACTCTACCACTCATGTAAACGGTGTGGAGAACAACCTTAACTCTTTCGGTGTGGCTGTAACTCCCGGCATAGCTTACGCTATCAGCCCGAAAGTATCACTCGTTGCACACGTAGGCAAGATTGGTTACGACCACACTTGGTTTGACGCAGGTGTAGGTGACATTACTAACAACAAGTTCGGTATCAACCTTACCAACGCTATCAGCTTTGGTGCATACGTTAATCTCTAATCCTTTATAGGTTATAATAGGTTAACAAACAATACAAGCCCGCAAGCCTTAGCGCTTGCGGGCTTTTTGTTTTCTGCGCGATATTTTAGGCTTTTTTCTTGCGTATGTGCGAGATTCTTGTTACTTTTGCATCTGATTAGCCGTTGTTAACGTACTAACTGACCGATATAACAAACTATAAACTGTATATAGACATGGAGAATTTAGATTGGGGTAACATAGGTTTTGGTTACCGTAAGACAAATTACAATGTACGTTGTTACTACCGTAACGGCAAGTGGGGGGAGATAGAGGTATGCTCTGAGGAGACTATTCCGCTGCACATGGCCGCCACATGCCTGCACTATGGGCAGGAAGCGTTCGAGGGATTGAAGGCTTATCGCTGTCCGGACGGTAAAGTGCGCGTGTTCAGGACAGACGAAAACGCAGCAAGACTGCAGTCAACATGCCGCGGAATACTCATGCCCGAGTTGCCGACAGAACGCTTTAACGAGATGGTTGACAAGGTGGTACGCCTTAATCAGGAGTTTATCCCGCCATACGAGAGCGGTGCCACGCTCTATATCCGCCCGCTTCTCATAGGCACAAGCGCACAGGTGGGCGTGCATCCGGCTGACGAATACCTCTTCCTCATCTTCGTAACGCCGGTAGGACCGTACTTCAAGGGAGGATTCTTCGCCAATCCTTACGTCATAATCCGCGACCATGACCGTTCCGCTCCGCTCGGAACAGGTATATATAAGGTGGGTGGCAACTATGCCGCTTCGCTGCTTGCCAACAAGAAAGCGCACGAACTTGGCTACGCCTGCGAGTTCTATCTCGACGCAAAAGAGAAGAAATACATCGACGAAGCGGGTGCTGCCAACTTCTTCGGAATAAAGAACAACACGTACATCACGCCGCTGTCAACATCCATTCTGCCGTCAATCACCAACAAGTCACTCATGCAACTGGCTGAGGACATGGGCATAAAGGTGGAGCGCAGGCAGATACCGGAAGAGGAACTGGAGACGTTTGAGGAGGCGGGAGCCTGTGGTACCGCCGCCGTAATATCCCCTATATCAAGGATTGACGACGTTGAGACCGGCAAATCGTATGTCTTTGGCGAGAAACCGGGCCCGATAAGCGAAAAACTCTTCAACAAACTGCGCAATATCCAGTACGGCATTGAAGAGGACGTGCATGGCTGGACGAGGGTCGTTATAGATTAATAGGATTCTTAAAGACTTATAGAAATGAGGACAAGCAAGGAATATCGTGACATGGCCTGTGAGTCATTGTCCGGCAAATGGGGATTCGGTGCGATAGCATTGATTATCTGCTGGATTATAGTGGGTACGCCTGCGACAGTGTTGAATTACCAATCAGATGTGCAGATAGGGCAGTTGTGGGGAATTGCCATGTTGCCATTAACGTGGGGTTACGTTGTGATGTGGCTTGACGTGGTGCGCAAGAATGAAGTGAATTACGGCAGTTTGTTCGATGGTTTCAAAGACTATCTGCGCATTTTCCTTACTCTTCTGCTTACGGGTATATACACTTTCCTGTGGATGTTGCTGTTTATTGTGCCCGGTATAGTGAAGTGTTACTCTTACAGCATGACGAGTTATATCCTCAAAGATAATCCGGACATGAAGTATGATGCCGCCATCAATGAGAGCATGAGGATGATGCAGGGGAACAAGATGAAGCTGTTTTTGCTTGATTTGAGCTTTATCGGCTGGTTCCTGCTTTGCATTCTGACTTTGGGTATAGGCTTATTGTTCCTGTATTCTTATGTGAATGCGGCGCACGCACATTTCTATGAGGACTTAAAGGCCGGTGAAGAATAAACAAACTAACGTGAAATAACAAGTTAAGCCCCCTCCATTCTTACTTTTGACGCTTGCCAAAGCAATGATGGGGAGGGCTTTATTTGTGCACAAACAGACTCTTTATGGGAAAAGGAAAACTTGCGAAATTCGCGGATATGGAGCGTTACGAGAATGTGTTTCAATATCCGTACAGCGTTGTCGATGATGTTCCGTTCGATATGAAGGGGCATTGGCGGGAGCAATATTTCAACAATGACAACCCGATAGTCTTGGAATTGGGCTGCGGAAAGGGTGAATACACTGTGGAACTGGCGCGTCTCTATCCCGACGTCAACTTCATAGGCGTTGACATTAAGGGCGCAAGGATGTGGACGGGAGCCACGGAAGCCCTTAAAGCGGGGCTGAAAAACGTGGCGTTCCTGCGCACAAGCATAGAGATAATAGACCGTTTCTTCGCCGAGGACGAGGTGCAGGAGATATGGCTTACGTTCTCTGATCCGCAGATGAAGAACCCGCGCAAGCGTCTGACCTCCACGTATTTCATGGAGCGTTACCGCCGTTTCCTTGTGGATGGGGGCATCGTTCACCTGAAGACAGACTCCAATTTCCTCTTCACCTACACCTCATACATGGTGGACGGAAACCGCCTGCCGCTGTTGTTCCGCACCACAGACCTGTATCATCAGGAAGGGCTTGACGGGGAAACGAAACGTATTCTCTCCATACAGACCTATTACGAGTCGATGTGGATAGCCCGCGGACTGAACATAAAGTATCAGAAATTCCGTCTGCCGCGCACCTGTCCGTTGGCAGAACCTGATGTGGAGATAGAGCTGGACGATTACCGTTCCTATCACAGGGACAAGCGTTCGGGGTTGGAAAAGGCGAAGTAGAGTAATGCGGCAAAGCCCGTCAGGGGTATAGGGCATTATTATCATATAAAGGATGTATATATACCCCCGTTGCAAAAGGGTGCTGATTACATAGTAAAAGGGTGCTGATTACACTGCAATTAGCACCTGATTGCAATGTAATCAGCACCCTTTTGTTTTGCATCCTGCGGCGGACGCCATATTATGCGGGTTCATATCATCTTTCTTATTTTCCACTCCTGCGGGTAAAGGTTGTTGGCTCTGTTGCCTATGTTCTTTACGAATCCTAACGGGATTGAGCGGTATGTCACGACAACAAAGCCCCGTGGAGTGTCGGGAGGCAGCACTATCGCTTCGTGGCGCAGGTATCGCAACGCCTCGTCGAGAGACAGTTCCGCTTGCGGGTACTTGTCTTTCGGCATGGTGGTGAGCAATGCTTCCGCATGAGCGGGTATGATGTCCTTGCCCTTTTGTGTCCCGACAGGATTGCCGTCGCTTAATATCCGTAGCCGTGAGAGTGCTTTCCGGCGGTCTGTTCCTTTTCCGGTGCCGTTGTCTGATGCGCTTTTCCGCAGTACGGCCATGAAGAGACCCTCACCGCAGGTGATGCCGGGGATGAAACGGTAGGCTGGCTTTTGCCAACCGGGAAGCAGCGAACCGGTTATGTTCCAGTCGCTTTCTGTGTCAACGGAGAGCGTTTCCGCGCCGAAATTCTCCGCTATCCATCTTACGTTCTCCTCGTCCTCGTGCACGTTGAAGGTGCAGGTGCTGTATATAAGTATGCCGCCCGGTTTCAGACACGGCCATATATCCTCTATTATACTGCGTTGCAGCGCGGCGCATTTCATTACGTTTTGCAGGCTCCATTCGCCTATTGCGCCCTCGTCTTTGCGGAACATCCCCTCGCCGGAGCACGGCACATCGGTCAGGATAAGGTCAAACAGCATTCCCACCTTGTTGTAATCCTTCGGGAAGTTGTTGGTCACTATTACGCCGGGATGCCCTTGTTTCTGCATATTCTCCATCAGTATGTTGGCCCTTCTGCGGTCAGGCTCGTTGCTCATCAGCAGCACCTGTTCTGGCAGGGCGGCCCTTAGCAGTGTGCTTTTGCCGCCGGGTGCGGCGCAAAGGTCAAGTGCTGCCGCGCCGTTATGGAAGAAACCGTCGGGGCAGTGTTGCCTTATCACCTTGTCAAGAAACATCGATGACGCTTCCTGCACATAGTATGCTCCGGCGTGAAGCAGCGGGTCGAGGGTGAAATCCGGGCGTTCCGTAAGGTAGAATGCGTCCCTGCACCATGGCACTGGTGCGGAGACTGGCAGGTGTGAGAGGTCGCATCGCTTGAAGGGATTGACGCGTATGCTGACGGGAACAGGGCTGTTGAAAGCCTCAAGATAATGTTGCCAACGCTTGTTACCAAACAAGTCTTTTGTGTATGAGGTGAAATCTGCCGGTAGCATGGCTTGGTTTTAGAAGTCAAATATAAACTCATTGCTGTCATCATCGCTGATAACAGTCTTCTTTTTGTTGACGGGTAGTTGCTTGATATTGCCGTCCTTATCGAACATATTGTACGTGGTGCGCAGCACGGAGAACTCTGTTCGCCGGTTGAGTGCGTTGGCCGTTTCTTGTTCCGCGGGCTTTAGTTTCTTTATGAAAGCCTCCGTCAGCACGTCGTTTTCCTTCAACCATACGTAGCTCTCGGCCACTTTGCGGCGTATCTTCTTCGGTTTCTCTTCGCCATAGCCTACCGGTGTCAGCCTGTCAGGGGCTATGCCTTTGCTTATAAGATACTTCACCACCTGTTCCGCACGGCGTTGTGACAGTTGTTTGTTATAGCTGTCAGAGCCTTTGTAGTCCGTGTGTGCGGCGAGTTCTATGGTGATGTTCGGGTTGTCGTTGAGCAGGGTGACGAGCGAGTCGAGCGCCTTTGTGCTGGCAGGCAGCAGCGTGGCCTTGTCAAACTCGAAGAAAATGTTATCCACAAGCACCGGTGCGGAGATGCTGGGCAGTGCGAATTGCAGCGTATATGTCTCCGACTCCTTCGCCTGCGGTATCTTTATCTCCTCCTTATGGTTCAGGAATCCGGGGCAGGTAGCAAGGATAATGTACTCCACGCCGGGTTCAGCTACATACTCGAAAGAGCCGTCGCTCTTCACGGTCACACGTTCGTTGGTGCCGTCATCGCCCACGATGCGCACGTCGGCGTTGTTGAGTTCGTACCCGTCCTGCTCATATACCCAGCCTTTTATCAACTGTATTATCTCCGGATTGTCAAACGAATAGATGTGGTCATTGCCTCTTCCGTCACCCCGGCTGGACGAGAAGAAACCGCGGTTGAACTGCCCCTCGAAGGTCATGCCGAAGTCATCACCCTGCGAATTGAGCGGATAGCCGGGGTGATGTATGTGGTATCGGTTGTCGTCTCCTATCTTGGCGATGAATATATCCAGCCCTCCCATGCCGGGATGGCCGTCGGAAGAGAAGTATAGGTCGCCGTTGGGACGGAACGTCGGGAACATTTCGTTGCCGGGAGTGTTTACCGGTTCTCCGAGGTTTTCCACACCCATGGCGCCCGAAGAGGTTATCCTTGTGCGCCAGATGTCAAGGCCTCCCTTTCCGCCCGGCATGTCACTGACGAAGTAAAGCCACTCACCGTCGGGAGAAATGGCCGGATGTGCGAACGATGAAAGGGTGTCATTGGACAGTTGGAAGTCCGCCGGAGCACCCCAAAGAGCATCGGAACGGTTTGATACTACTATCTTTGCGTAGCGTGGGGAAGAGGCGTCGAAAGTGCATTGTGTCAGGAACATCTGGCTGTTGTCGGGTGTAAGGCAGCACGCCCCCTCGTCATATTCCGTGTTAAGGCCTGTGCCTATCGCCTCGGGTTTGCCCCATTTGCCCTTGTCGTCCTTCTCGGAAAAGAAGATGTCGGCACTCTTCATGCCCGTGATGCCGTTGAGTTCATCGCCCAAGGCGTCATTCCTTGTGGAGGTAAAGTACAGCCTGTCGTAGTCTTCTCCGCCCAAAACGGGAGAATAGTCGTCTCTGCGGCTGTTGAAGATGTCCGCCCTTTTCACCGTATATCGTGAGCCTTCCTGCTTCCAGAGAGGCGCTTTCTGTGCAGATTCCAGACCGTTCTTCACCAGAATGTTGTCCGGCAGAGAGCGTTGCAAGTCGGCAAATATCGCCTCGGCAGCCTTGTATTCCCCGTTTTTCAGCAGCAGACGCCCCAAGTGCAGGCTGTCTTCCGCTGTGGCTTTACCGTATCTTGCCGCATTGCGATAGCCTGCAAGAGCCTTTAAGTTGCTGTTGAACCGCTCGTAACTCTGTCCCATTTTCAGTGCCCTTTCGCCTCGCAGGGCACGTTCTGAGGCCGGGGTCTTGGAATAAGCCTTGCGATAATTTTCCGCCGCAAGGTAGTATTCACCCAAGGCGAGGGCTTTGTCTCCCTTGCGGATATAGGTGTCTGCACCGCATGAGACAAGCAGATGCAGTGCCGACAGGCAGAGGATTATGGTGAGGAAAGATATGTTACGCATTACACTTTGAATATTCTTTTGGCGTTGTTGGTGGTTGTCTGTGCCACTTCTTCGGCTGTAATGCCGTAGCATTCGGCCATTTTCTCTATTATATTGGCTATAAACGCGCTTTCGTTGCGTTCCCCCCTGTGTGGCACGGGAGCCATATACGGAGCGTCAGTTTCAAGCACTATGCGTTCCAGCGGCACCGTATTGGCGAGTGTTTCGGGCAGTTTGCTTTTCTTGAAGGTAAGCACTCCGCCTATGCCGAGGCTGAATCTCTCAAAGGAAAGCAGTTCCTTGGCTTCCGTCTCGTTGCCGGTGAAGCAGTGGAAGACGCCTCCCGGCAGTCTGTCCTCATACTTCCTGAGCACCTTTACCATTTCGTTCTGCGCCTTGCGGCAGTGTATCATCAGCGGCAAAGAGGTGTCAACAGACCATTGTACCTGCCTCTCAAACGCCAGAAGCTGCTCCTTCTCAAACTCGCGTGACCAATAATAGTCCAGTCCTACCTCGCCAATCGCTATCCAGTCGCCTTGCAGTTGCGCCTCCATGGCGTCGAGCACCTCGTTGAAGTCGGCCTTTACGTCCTCCGGGTGCAGGCCGATCATGCCGTAACAGAATCCGGGGAACTGCCGGCAGACATCCTTTACGGTGGAAATAGAACCGAGATTGATGCCCGGTACAAACAGTTTCAGCGCACCGGCAGTCCTGGCGCGCTGAACAACGAGGTCAAGGTCATCCTTAAACTCCTCTCCGTCTATGTGGGTATGTGTGTCTATGAATAACATAGATGGTTTCCGGTTGTGGGTTTTCGTTTATGTGATTGTTGTGCAAAAACGCTTATTTCTCCCTCTTCATCATACTGTCGGCGTAGTCACGCAGGGCTTGCTTCCTGCTCTCCGGCACGTTGATTTTGTCAAGAAAGGCTATTGCGTCATTGTAGTATTGCTCCATCTTCGCCTTTGCCATCTTGTCGATTCCCAGACTGTTGTAGATTCTTGTCACCGCCTTCACTTTCTCATCACGGTCAAAGTCCTTTGCGCCGATCCATTGTTCCAGTTCCTTTTTCTCTGCGCCTTCGGCCTTGTTGAGGGCGTTGATGAGCATATATGTCTTCTTGTTGCTGGTGATGTCGCCCCCGATAGCCTTGCCGAACACCTCCGGATTGCCGTAAACGTCGAGATAATCATCCTGCAACTGGAACGAAAGGCCTATCGCCTCACCGAACTTGTATATGTTCTCCGCGTCCTCTTTTGGCGCATCCGCCATGATGGCTCCAATCTTTACGGCGCAGGCAAGCAGCACACTCGTCTTGAGACGAATCATCTCTATGTACTCCTCCTCACGCACATCGTCACGTTCCTCGAAGTCAATGTCAAGCTGTTGTCCTTCGTCTATCTCTATGGCGGTGTCTGTAAAGGTGCCCAATACGGCCGGCATCTTGTCGGAAGGACATTGCTGCATCCATTTGAATGCAAGCACAAGCATATTGTCTCCGGACAGGATAGCGGTATTCTCGTTCCATTTCTTGTGTACAGTCGGCTTGCCACGGCGCACGTCGGCGTTATCCATCACGTCGTCATGCAGCAGCGTGAAGTTGTGGAAAGTCTCCAAGGCAATCGCCTGCGGCAGTATCTTCTCGCTGTCATCTTTCCATAGTTCGTATGCCATCAGCATGAGCATTGGGCGTATTCTCTTGCCTCCGAGTGAGAGGACGTACTCTATTGGTTCATACAGGCCGTGCGGTTCACGGTCGAGGGGGAGGTTCTTTATGTAATCGTTGATTTTCTCTAACATGATGGTTAAAAGTTAAATGAGGCGTTGAACATAAGGCTTGACGATGCCACATGATATTTTCCGTATGCTATATTGAGCTTGAACCGGTCGATAAGCAGGCCTCCACCCAGTGTAAGTCCTGCTCCGTGGCTGCTGTCATCGTCTCCGTCTGCGGTCAATATCTTCATGTCGTGGGCACGTTTAAGGTTATATCCCACCGCAAGATAGAACTGCGGCGCCAGTATTACGTCCGTTCCGATGTTGAGATGCCGCAGGAAAGCGTAGTCCCAGTGGTTCAGGTCGCAGAATGTCGCGTGTACCCTGAAAGGCGTGTTATGTATTCTTTGCGACACGCCCAGCATGATGTCAATGGGTAAATCCTCAAACTCCTCATCGTAAGCGGACAGCTGTCCGCCGAGATTTTTAACGGCAAAGCTGGCGGAGAAGTCCGCTTCCGGGTTGTAATAGTTTATTCCGAGGTCTATCGCGGCGGCCGTACTGGTGTAGTCTCCAATCTTGGAATAGATAAATTTCGCGCCTATTCCGCCCACGATATTGTTGGCAAGGGTGTATGAGAACAGCCCTTCTATGGTCAGGTCAGACGGGGAGAACGTTCCCGTTTCCTGCCCGTTATAGTCCGTTTCGGCCATGGAACCGTAGTTAAGGTAATGCACCGCCCCGCCAATCGTGGCCTTGTCGTTCAGCACATGAGTGTAGTTGGCGGTGTACATACTTGTCCCGCTCATGTAGTTCATGTACCCGAATGACACGGTTTGGTGTGATACGGAACTTAACAAGGCCGGATTTGACAAGGCAAGCGAGGCGTCATCCTCTATAAGTGACACATTTTCGCCGCCCAATGCGGCCGCATGAGCGCTGACGGGGATGCGGAGAAAGTTATAAACTGTCTGGCTCTCCTGTGCCGCCAGCGGCAGAGAGAGCAGTAAAAGAGCCGTTATGGATGCTATATTCTTCATTGACTGTTTATATAACGCAGGCGAAGCGGATTTATTTCGCCGTCACTTCACATAATCAACGAAAGAATACCGTTGTGCGTGTTTCTCGTCTTTGTCGTGGTCTTCGCGCCATACCTCGCGCCAATCTGTAAACTCCGGGAAAAAGGCATCGGCCTCTTTCGGGGTGTCATGCACCTCGGTAAGGCACAGACGGTCAGCCACCGTCAGTGCCTGTGCATACACTGACGCTCCGCCTATGATGTATATGTCCTCGTCGGCGGAACTGTTTTCCAGCGCTTCTTCAAGTGATTTATACACCTCGCAGTCCGCTATTTCCGTTACGGAACGTGACAATACCACATTGCGGCGGTTCGGTAACGCTCCTTTCGGCAGCGAGTCAAACGTCTTTCTGCCCATTATGATGGTGTGTCCGGTGGTCAATGCCTTGAAACGTTTGAGGTCATTAGGCAGCCAGTACAGCAGTTTGTTGCCGTTGCCTATCGCTCCGTTCTGTGCTATTGCGGCTATAATGCTAATCATTGTTTTGTTGTTTAGTATTTTAGTGGTTTGGTGGTTTATTTGTTTGTGGGCTTTATTCATTGGCTTTTCAGTGATAACCAAACAACAAAATCAACAAACAGCCAAACGACAAACCTACACACTCACGTCCGCCTTGATGTGCGGCCACGGGTCATAGTCCGTCAGTTCAAAGTCTTCATAGCGGAAAGAGAACAGGTCTTTCACGTCAGGATTGATGTTCATGCGTGGCAATCGCCGCGGTGTCCGTGTCAGTTGAAGTTCCGCCTGTTCCAGATGGTTGAGGTAAAGGTGGGTGTCTCCCGTGGTATGCACGAAGTCTCCGCACTCCAATCCCGTCACTTGCGCCATCATTTGCAGCAGAAGCGCGTAGGAAGCGATGTTGAACGGCACCCCGAGGAACGTGTCTGCGGAACGCTGGTACAACTGTAACGACAGTTTTCCGTCGGCCACATAGAACTGGAACAGGCAGTGACAGGGCGGCAATGCCATCTCTTCCACCTCGGCGGGATTCCATGCGCTCACCATCATCCGCCGCGAATCGGGATGCTGTCTTATCATATCCACCACCTGTTGTATCTGGTCTATCGTGCCACCCTTATAGTCCGGCCATGAGCGCCACTGGTGTCCATATACCGGACCGAGGTCTCCGTTCTCGTCAGCCCATTCGTTCCATATCCTGACCCCGTGCTCCTGAAGGTATTTCACGTTGGTGTCTCCGTTCAGAAACCACAGCAGTTCATAAATGATGGACTTCAAGTGCAGTTTCTTTGTGGTCAGCAGCGGAAAGCCGTCAGCCATGTTGAAGCGCATCTGGTGGCCGAACACGCTCTTTGTTCCCGTCCCTGTCCGGTCGGTCTTCACCGTCCCTTCGGTCATTATTCTGTTCAAAAGGTCTAAGTACTGTTTCATAAATCGGTTGTTATTTGCCGCTGTCACTACTTATTCCGCATCCTCTTCCTCCTCTTCCGGGGCGTCCATAATCGCTATGGGGCGGCTTATGGCCTCGTTGAAGGATATGATGGTCTCGGAGCGTGACAGCCCCAGCGGTTGCAGTTTGTCATGTATGACGTTAAGCAGGTGGTGGTTGTTGTAGGCGTAGATCTTTATGAACATATCGAAGCCGCCTGTCGTATAGTGGCATTCCACTACCTCCGGTATGTCCCGCAGAGCCTCCACCACCTCGTCGAAGCGTTCCGGGTCTTTCAGGTAAAGCCCTATGTAGGCGCACGTTTCGTAACCAATCTTCTCCGGGTCAACGATATATTGTGAGCCTTTCAGTATGCCGAGGTTCGTCAGTTTCTGTATGCGCTGGTGTATGGCGGCGCCGCTTACCTTGCACTCCCGCGCCACTTCCAGAAAGGGGATGCGTGCGTCTTTGAGCACAAGTTCTATAATCTTCTTGTCAAGTGAGTCAAGTTTATAATGTGACATGAGCTGATTTTGTGGGTTGATGACGATTATTTTGCAAAGATAGTCAATTTCTCACAAAGCGGCAAGAAATCTGTCGTGTTTTTCTTCATACCTCATTCCTCTTTCTCCTCTACCGCACTGTACCTTATGTTCAGTGCGCCGGCCTTGCGAAGTTCCTGCTTTACATCCGTTATCACCCCCATCGGCGTGTCACGGTCGGCTCTTATGTTTATGGTATGCAGTTCTATGTCCTCGTCGTTCATCTTGTTTCTTACAGCCGTCACCACGCTGCCCAGCATCTCCAGCGGCACTATGCGTTCTCCTATCTGTATGCGTGTCTCTCCCTTGTCGTCCCTGCCGATGTACAGGTTTGTTATGGTACGCTTCTTCGTGGCCTTCGTCAGTTCCGTCCCCTGCGGCACTTCCAGACGCACTTTGGCCGTCTCCGTCCTCATGTGTGTCACTATCATGAAGAAGAACAGCACCGTGAAAATAAGGTCCGGCATTGAGGCCATGTTCAATGTCGGCATATCGTGTCGTCTTTTTCTGCGTATCTTCATTGCTGTCGCGTGGTCTTTTCGGGTGTCCCGACGTTGGTTGTCTCTTGTATTCTCTGCGGATAAGCCTCTACTATCGTCTGTCTCTGTTCTTCGTTGCAGTCGCCGTATGCCACGCCGTACTTCTTCTTTGCGGCACCGTTGCGCAGTTCCGTGTAGGCTCTCACTATCTGATTTTGCAAGCGGAAGTAAGAGTCGTAGTCCGCATCACGATCTACTTGCAGCTCTATTATGTGCCGCCGTCCTTTTTCTATGATGAAGTGGCGCAGTTCCTTGCGCAGCGTGGCGTCGCATTCCGCCGGCTTTTCGTTCGCCGTCAGCCGTCCCCCCGCCATCAGGTGCAGGGTCATTATCAGCTTCCTGTCCACGTCCGTCACCTCTTCCTGCCTGTCGGGCTCCAGTGGAGGCAGCTGCCTGCCCAGTCCCTTGTCACTGTCCATGGATGTGGTGACAAGGAAAAAAATCAGGAGCATGAACGATATGTCGGAGGTGGAAGTGGTGTTCAGCCTGAGCGTAGTGTGTCGTTTGCGGCGTTTTATCATTGTTTATGGTATGTAATATGTGCGTGTCCGTGATACCCTCGCGTCCTCTCCTTGCTGCTTACAGTCTCTTCCTCGTCCGTTTCAGCGTCTGTATCCTTCCGTAAATCACCAGTCCCGAAGCCACAACAAGCAGCGTCAGCACGGTAATGATGCACATATCCGTCAGCGAACCTATCAGTATGGAGGGGACACAGACAGCGGCGAGCAACCCTATGGTTGCCAAGGTGATTTTGCGTGTGGGCACTCCGTTCTCCGCGTCGGGGCGTTTGTTCGTGCGCAGCGAGTGCGTGATGGAGTACGCCGTCACTCCGGCGGCGGCGATTACGGCAAGTGCCGCCAGTGAGATTATGATGTTGGCGATGATGCTGTCCATATTGTTCGCACGATTAGGGTTAGTGGTTGGCGGAATCGGCCTTTACCTCTTTTATTATGTCCGTCAGCGTAATGGCGCTTTCTTCCATCTGCGCCGTGAGGTGGTCGATTTTCGATTGCAGATAGTTGTAGAACAGTTGCAGAATCAAGGCGGTGATGATACCGAAGATGGTGGTTATCAATGCCACCTTCATTCCTGCCGCCACGATGGTCGGGCTGATGTCGCCGGCCACCTCTATCTGGTCAAATGACATCACCATGCCTATCACCGTACCGAGGAAACCCAATGACGGTGCCATGGCAATGAACAGCGTTATCCACGAACAGCCTTTCTCCATGTTGCCCAACTGCACTGAGGCGTATGAGCCGACAGAGCGTTCTATTTCCTCCATGCCCTCGTCTATGCGCAGCAATCCCTGATAACAGATGCTTGCGACAGGGCCGCGTGTGTCTCTGCACAATGCCTTTGCACTCTCCACACCCTCGTTTTTCAGCTTGGCTTCCAGCTGTCGCATCAGCTTCTTGGCGTCTATTTCCGACATACTGAGATACACGATGCGCTCGATGCAGCACGCAAGTCCCAATATCAGTGTCAGCGAGATGAGAGACATAAACAGCACGCCGCCGTCCATGAACTTGCTTTTCAGCCGGGTATAAACCCCTCCCTCGGCCATCTCGTCGATTGCGGTGGTGTCACTAAGTTCAAGCATCGCGTCGTCAAGCAGGCTGTCGGCGGAAGATACCGGTGCCGCAACGGCCGTGTCAGGCGTGGCTTTCTCCGTCGGTTTCGCCGCGGCGGCATTCGTCGTTACAGGCGTTTCCGTGTTGGCGTTGGCGGCTGTTGGTTGTGCGAAAGTGTTGGTGCTCAGTATGAGAAACAAGCCGAGCACTGCAAGATAACGGTGTATGTCCTTTGTTGTCATTTGTGTTATGGTTCTTTTTTGGACGCTTCTCCATATACTATATGTCCGCGCCTCCGTGACTGTTCTTGCGGCATTCCTCCGCGTATGAACACTTTAATAGAATGCAAAATTAATCATTTACTTTGTAACGGCCAACTTTTTAACTCATTTTGTGTTACTTTTCATCGTTGTAGGGACACACCTTGGTGTGTCCGCTAATTTGGGGATATGCGGCGATTCGGACGCACCAAGGTGCGTCCCTACAAGGCTTTGCGGTTCAATGCGTTACCGAAGGCGTCGCAAAAGGGTGCTGATTACATGGTAAAAGGGTGCTGATTACACTGCAATCAGCACCTGATTGCAGTGTAATCAGCACCCTTTTGTTTTCCGCTTCATGTCAGAAGCTGAATCGTATGGTTCCGGGAGACCGCGGAACCGTTGTGCGCTTCTATTTCAGGAACGCTTTTCCTCCTCTTATCATCAGGCCTTTCTCGCCCTTCATGGCTCTGCGGCCGTCCGGGGTGAAGGTGGTGTTGCCTTGCCCGTTAGCGCCATCCGTCTCTACCGTCTGCACCGCTGTTACGCCTGTAATGGGGATAAAGGTGTCCGTTACAGACGCTGCGGGCACGTAACGTGCGTCAAATGCCGGCAGTGTCCCGTCCGTCTCACGGCGTTCAAAGCCCCACTGGCCGTTGTGGTTTGCCAGCAGGTAGTCGCCGGCGCATGACATTACAGACTCGTATGTGCCGGCGAACTCGTCGTTACCCACCTTGGCCGGTGTGCTGACAGTGCCGCTACCGTGGAACGTTACCGTTCCCTGCGCCATTACCAATACCGGTTGTCCGGCGGCGATGGTGCCTGTCGTGACGGGCGATGGCGTTACGCTTGCGCCGGAAGATTGCAGCGTATAGACTGCCGCTCCCTGCGGGATGTCTGCCTCAAAGGGCACGACAACCATCCGCGCGCCGTTGACGCTGACGGAGAATTGTGCTTCCGTGGCCGTAAACTCTTTCGGAGAGTGGAACGTTCCGCCCTCGGCGGTGAGTTGCAGGAGACGGCATTGGTCGCCAAGCACTGTGTTGGCGGTTGTGAGACCGGCGTCGGCGTCAGCCAACAGCAGGCAGTTGGCGTTCTTGCAGGCGTCCATTGCCAAGCCGTCGGAGGTCAGTTCCTTGACGGCTGTCAGGTCCATCCAAGCGCAGTCGGCATCCTCCAGACAGTCCATGAAGTTGCTGTCGTGCCGCGAGAAAGTGCCGCTGAACCTGAAACCGTGGCCGTTGCCGCTTTGCAGATACACGTCGCCGAAGTTTATTGTCAGTACGGAACTCCAGTTGTTGTTGGTTATTCCCAACAGCGCACGGCATCCGTCTGTCAGCGTTTTCCTTGAGATGTCAAACACAATGTCAAAGTCTTGCGCCGCGGAGAAATCCACCGTGCCGTAGTTGTGGGACGACACCTTGCCGCTGCCGTTGACATAATATAGTGTTGTGTTCGAGGTGTTGAGGTTCATGGTGGATGATACGCTGTTCACGTGCATTACCAGTCTGTCGTAGTCCCCGTTGAGGTTGAGCTGCCCGTTGCTTGCGGTTGTGTTGCCGCTGATTATCGGGTGGCTGTGGTCAAAGGTGACAGTGGCTCCGCTCAGGCGGTAGGCCGTGCCGAAGGAGGCTGACGAGCGTTTCTGGTTTTCTATCATGTCGTAGTGTACGGTTTGCCCTGTCATGTCGGAAACCGGCCGCTCCGCACTCTTGAAGAACAGCACCGTGCACACGCTCTTGGCGGGGATTGTGGTGGTGGGGCGGAATGTTTCCGCGTCAACGGTAATGGCTGTCTGCCTCATGTTCTGCGTCCTGCCGGTGGTGACAAGCCTTCCTTTCTGTGTGTAGAAGGGCAGGTCGAGCTTGAGTTGGCACGCGGTGCTGCCGCTGTTGATTATTACCGCCGCCACGGTGTCGCCCGACTGTGACAGGTAAGCGGAGCCCGTCATGGAGTTTCCGCCTGTGAATGTGTGGCCGATGCGTGTATATCCCGTGACGAACTTGGCGAACTGTCCCAGCACATACCCCCGTTTGGTGATGGAACCGTTTGTGGTTCCGTACTGACCGTCGCCTATCATGCCGTAGAAGCGTTTGGTTGCGTAGTGAACCCATGCGTTGACATCGTTGAGCATACAGCGGTTTACGGCCTCGGCGAAGTCAAAGCCGTCGGTGTCCCAGTTGAAGTTGCGCGGGCTTGCGTCGCTGTTCTCGTTCCAGTTGATAAGGTATTCGGTCATCCATATCTCCTTTCCCTTCTCCGCCAGCTTCTTGAACGCGCTCTGGATGCCTCCGTATTGGTGTGCGCCGTATATGCTGAAATTGCCTATTACATCGTTGGCGGCCAGCGCATTGGCGTAACTGTCGGAGAAACCGACGGACTCCGCCGCGATGAACGGGCAGTGTATGCCGGCTCCGTATGCCTTGACGAAAGCGGCGACCTGTGCCGGTGTCCAGATGCAGCCGGCGTAGGTGCAGCGCATATCCGGCTCATTCTGCATGGAGATGGCATCCAAGGCCACTCCGTTGTCGGCCAGATAATCCACATAGTCGTTCAGATACTGAGCGTAGTCGGCGTAGTTCTCCTCTTTAAGGTAACCAACTTCGTCGCCTTCCACGGCGTTACTGGAATTGTTAGTCTTCCATTCTGCCGGCTGTCCCCATGGACTTGCGAAGACGGTAAGCCCCATCTGCTTGAGCTGTCGGGCCGTAGGCAGGGACGAACTCCATGAGTTCTTGCCGACGGGGAGGTAAAGCCGTGCGATGTTGCAGCCCAGAACGCTGTTCTTTCCCCACACTTTGTTTATTTCTTCGGTACTCATGTGGTTGTAACCGAATTGCGGACTGCAGACGAAACCGCCGAATCCGGTGATGCGCTGGTGGCGTTCCGCAGCGTTGATACGCATGATTGTCTCGCCGGCGGCGTTCATGTTTGCGGCCAATATCAGGGCGAATGTAATCAGTAGTTGTCTCATTGTTGTAAGTAGTAGTTTGTTGTCAGGAAGTTTCTTCATTGTTTCTTCCTGACAATCGGTTTACATCTTATCTCGTGAGTTGCACGGTATAGGTCTTGGCAACGCCTTTGTATGTGAACTGTACAATGCCTTTTCGGCTTTCTTTTGTAGGCTGAATGATGTCAATCTTCACGCTTGGGTCGCTTGATGTGGCTGCAACGGTCGGGGTACCGGCCATGTCTGCCGGCATGGTGAAGGACGCCTCGTACTGGTCGTAGCCTGTGATTCCGTTGGCGTTGCTTGACCTTACAGGCACGTCGGGCAGTGAAACGTTCTGTCCGTTGACCGTGATGGCTATCTCGGGAACGGCCGGATATTCTATGGTAACGTCCTTTGAGCTGAACCCGAGACCCTGAAGCGTGCACAGTCTCTGGCCGTTTCCGCCCTCGGCAACAAGGAATATGGCGTGCTTACGGTCGAGTTTGTCAACTGCCTTGGCCACATCCACGGTGAATTTGGTCACTTTCCTTGCGGAATTTGCCGGCACTGTTATCTCGCCTATCTTCTTTCCGTTCCATGTCTTGTTGTCATACGGCCCGTCAAGCCATACGCTTACCTTGAACGATGCTGATGTCTCGGGGATGAGGAAGAGGTTAAAGGCGGTTTGGTTGCCGGCCTTTGTTCCCGCAAACGGTTTCAGTCCCTTTTCCGCTTTGGCCAGTCCTCCGAAGCCGAAGTACTTGTATCCTATCACGTCTCCGCCCTGTACGTTTATCGGCATGCTGTTCTGCCAGATGTCCCAAGAGTCCTGTTGGCTGCCGATGTTTGACAGATAGCAGGCGTAACCGGCGGAATAATACTTGTAAGGGTCCATTCCGTATATCTGGAATCCTTCGGATGTGACCTCCGCTCCGGTGTATTCGTCGCCGTTGCCGGCCTTTGCCGTCCACACGTTACCCTTGCTGTACGGGTCGTAACCGTTGATGGTTACCTTGCCGCCGTTGGCCACCGGCTTCTTGTCCCACTTGATGGTGACCGGCGCCACCATAGCCTGCCGGGCGTAGCCGAAGCCTCTCGGCGGGCGGTGATAGAACACATACCACTGTCCGTTAATCTCTTGCAGCGAGCCGTGGGTGTTGTGGGCGGCGTTGGTGCCTTGCAGTTTTGTGCCGTCATGGTTGGGAACGACGCCGCGTGAATCCACAAGCACGCCTCCGCTGCGCCACGGTCCCAGCGGAGAATCGCCGTATGCGTAGCGCAGAGTGGAGTTGGTGTTGCCCAAACCGTATTCCGGTCCGGAGTAGCCGGAGAATATCATGATGTACTTATTGCCCACCTTACGGATGGATGAAGCCTCGAAGAAGTTGAAGTCAAGCGGGTTCTGCTCCTTGTACAGGGCAGGGTAGGTGGTACCCTCGGGGTCTTTTATCTGTCCCTCGCGAGTGCTTGCGGGCACGAAATAGGGTATGATGTCCGTGCCGGGTCTTACCGACCACATAGTGTTCTGGTCCAACTGTGCGGCTGACGAGCGCTGGAAACCCCAGAATCCGTATGCCCTGAAACCGGTTTCGTAGTCGGCATCCTTAGGATCGGTTATCTCCTCCACGAAGATTGACGGGTCAAAGCCCAGTATGCTGCCCGGCAGCGTCTGCGTTCCGTCCTCGTTAAGGTTCACGGGAGTGAACGGGCCGTCAGGGCGGTTGCCCTTGCACACCATGGCTTCGCGGCGGTGTCCGCGGCTGTGGGGGAAGAGATAATATACCTTCTTGCCGTCCTTGCCCTTGATTTCCACCAAGTCCGGAGCGTACATCACATCCCACTGTCCCTGTATGTTGTAAGTGAAGATGGGGCCGTCATCACGCCAGTCTGTCAAGTCCTCTACCGGAGCGGACCACATACGTATGTCGGCGCCGCAGTAACTCTTGAAGCGTACGTCGTGGGAGCCGATGATGTAGGCGCGGTATTTGCCGGGGTTGTCGGGGTCCTCAAACACGCGCGGCTCGCCGTCGGGCAGGTGTTCCCAAAGCGGGAGGTACGGGTTGCCCGTGCCTATGGTGGTTGAGCGGCTGCCTACCTCTATGGCTGCCGATGCCTGCTGCGGTGTGAAAGCGGTGAGCGTTGCGCTCAGTGCGATGACGCACGATACCAAGTTTTTTCTTCGTTTCATTCGTTTATTTAGTTTAGGTTTGACTTGTCGCATGACGCGAAATATGGGTTACGCAGGTAATCCCCTGCAAAATTAACCATTTTTTCTTGCATCCAAGTATCGTTTTTATGCCATAAACTTGTTCGTATGTATCATTTGCGCGGCTTTTGCCGTGTAGGATATGGTGGCGAATGATAATGAAACGTTTTCCCGTCCGTTTGTGGTTCTTTGGCAAAAAGAAAGATGCTGTGCATTCAGAACTGCACAGCATCTTCATTATTTATATAGTATGTCGTTACTTTAACACAATCTTCTGTGCGCGCGTAACGTTTCCTCCTTTTACAACGGCCACATTATATATACCTTTCGGCACTGATGCAGTGTTGATAGTGGTGGATGTACTGCCGGACACAATGTGTGATGTCGCCATTGTCTGTCCGCTTGTATTCACTAATACAGCGTTGGAGTCTCCGTCACTCTCCGTTATATTCACATTAATGGCGTTGCCATTTGCCGTTATAAACGGTGCAACACTTTTTGCACGTGCAACCTCTTTTACGGAAGTTGTACTCTTGTCATAGAGGTAAAGCACTTTGTAATAATCGCCGACGCCTAATCTGTATGAAAAATCCAAATACAATTTGCCGTTGAGCTTAAACATTTTCTCGAAGAAAATTTCGTTACAATTAACCTCTGTCGTTTCGCTTCCTAAATTGATTGTCTGCACAAGCTGGCCGTCTTCATTATATATGGCGACACCATCATAATAAGGTACGTTGTTAACCCTTCTGCTTATTTTGACTTTGTTGTCGCTTGTCATGGAATAAGTTTCGTTATTATTATATACAGTGGAGACGCTTCCGATGTGTGGAACGCAGTATTCCCATTTATCATCATCGTTGAATAATGTTTGGGTGCAAACGATACCGTTAACGTTAAGAAGTTGATCTGCGTCTATATAGTCTGGGTGGAAAGGCCTTCCGAGGCTCAGTTCGTGCCACTCAGAAGAACCTTCTACCTTCTGCCATTCGGCGGAAAGCTCATCAAATACGGGTGCGTAGGAAACAGAACTTGCGTTATACACATATCCGTCTTCATTGATACGGTAGAAATTTTTAGGATATGCTTGTCCAAACACATCTTCTAAGTAAAAATCCTTGTAGTAAGGATGGTTTGTGTAGTAGCAACCGGGATTGCCGTCCAAATCAGTAAAAGCATTGCAAGAGTAACGGTCTTTGTTTTGTAACTTTTCTATCATTTCTGCCTGTGATGCGGCTGTCATCTTTTGGCCATTGCTATCATAAACAGGTGAGAAGTACGGGGGATGCTGATATTTCGCTGCTGTCGGTGTAACAAAGGCCTCTTCTGTGTAAGTCTCCACTTTCTGTGTTTGTGTAGCTTTTGGGAAATGTTTTGAAAGCTGACAGTTTTCGTCATAAATGTAGAAGTGTGCTTTACCACTCCCTGCTCCATCGTCAAACAATTGTAGGGTGGCCTTATTGTTTGAGGTAAAGATTGCCGGTACGAAGTTCATACCAGCGTAGTTAGATGGCATATCCCATACCACTTGGGCTTGTGCAGTGATGCCCATTGCGAGTATGGCAACGGAGGTAATGATTTTTTTGTTCATAATAAATTGTTGGAAATAAAAAAGGCGTGCAACCATTCTTTTACTTGTTTCTATCGTGGTTACCGCCAAGTGACCTTTCCAACAACAAGTGCAGAACAGTCCACGCCTTATAGGCATGAACTTTCATACATCTTGTCCTCGTTGGTTGAATATTGGCGGTATTCCGATAGAGAGAACAAGAGCTAAAAGCTCAATATATCATATTTTTTCAGTTATAAAAGAATGGAGACGCTTTTGTGTTGATGATTAGTTTTGTTTGAATCCTAATTCTTCGGAGCTACCTTTCCTTGAAAGGGCTTGCTCATTGTGGCGTTCCATTTAGTTGTCTGTCTGTTTCTTGTTGTCTGTTGTTAAGGGTTGTACATTCGTTGATTGTGCGGTTTGCTTGCTGATGTTTGCAGGCAAATGTTACGCTGTACAAAATTACGAAAAACATTTTTATTACTGTAACAATGGCAGTTAAAACATGTTAAGAAGGGAATTCCGGTTAAGTATAGGTTTCTTCGTTTTGCAATCAGGTGCTGATTACTGTGTGATCAGCACCTGATTGCATGGTAAAGTGGTGCTGATTACGCGGTAATTAGGTGCTGATTGCAAAAGCCTGTGTTTCTTGGCGTTATTTATATGGATAATAAGCCGGGGTAATAGTACTGTCATGTTCCAAATAAAAAGCCCTGTTAAGGGCTCTACCGGCATATCTTACATATTATTATCCGCGGTCGTAGAGACGATGTATTACATCGTCTCAAAAAATAAAGCGGCATGTGCGGTTATGGAGACGATGTGGTACATCGTCTCTACAATGCGGCCGGCAATCGTATTCTACCCGGCGCTTACGCACCGGGCTGTAATATGTCGCCCTTAACAGGGTTCTACCGCCATGTGTAAAGTGTATCCTTACATATTATTATCTGCGGTCGTAGAGACGATGTATTACATCGTCTCAAAAAAGAAAGCGTTATGATGCGGTAATGGAGACGATGTGGTACATCGTCTCTACAATGCGGACGGCAATCGTGTTTGTAATGAAAGGAACGCTAAATTGTCGCATGATTGCGTGCGGTTAAACAAATACGTCGTCCTTGTTAAATATATGTTGCCGGCAGAATAAAAATGATGTCGGGATAAACTTTTCGCCCTTTTCTGCATCAAACATTATATAACCCAATAAAAAACAATGATTATGAAAAAGCAGATTTTAAGTTTGGTGGCAGTGCTTGTCCTTGGTTCGTCTGCCTGTATGGCGCAGAATCCGCAGCGTGACGGCAGAGACCGGCGTGGCGGAATGATGGAGAGGATGAAGACGGAGCTTAGTCTTTCTGACGAGCAGGTGGCGCAGATGAAAGAGATTTTCAGTGAGATGAGACCGCAACAGCAGGGTGAGCGCCCGACAAGGGAGCAGATGCAGAAGCGCCGGGAGGAAATGACGGCCAAGATAAAGAAGGTACTGACGGAAGAACAGTATGCGAAGTATGAGAAAATGCGGAAGGAACGCCGCCCGAACCGTCCGCAGAACGGTGAGGGACAAAAATAAGGTGGAATCAATATCACCATATACAGAAAAGCCGTTTGGAAGCTGATGGCCTCCAAACGGCTTTTCATTTATAGGGTATTTCTTTTGCCGGACGCACCAAGGTACGTCCCTACACCGCGTTTGTATGTTCCGGCAGTCGGACACTTTCCTTAGTAGGGACGCACCTTGGTGCGTCCGGTTGCGCATTGGTGTTTACGTCCACGCGTCAGAAGGGGTAGCCGATTGCGAAGTTGAGACATTGCGCGTCCTTGAACTTCTTTATGTTGAAGAATCCCGATTTGCCGGTGTTGTATGGCGCGTGTATGGCAAGTCCCCAGTCAAGGCGCAGCACGAAGAAGTCGAGGTCGTAGCGCAGTCCGCAGCCTATGTCTATTCCCAAGTCGGCTTTGTGCGTGGAGCCGAAGTCGGCGGGGATGGTGGTGTCGCCGGCACTTGCCATTATGTCGCGCATGGAGTTTATGGCGTCCCGGCGTTGCCTGCTGGTGTACCACACGTTTCCGGCATCAAGGAACAGTGCGCCGTAGAGCGAGCCGAACAGGTGGGGGCGGTATTCAAGGTTGAGGACAAGTTTCATGTCGCCGTTGTGGTACATATAGCCAAGGTCCTTGTCGTCAAAATGCACGTTGCCGGGACCTATGCTGTGCATGCTGAATCCGCGCAGGTCGTTGGCTCCTCCCACGAAGAACTGCTCGGCGTAGGGCAGGTTGGACGAGTTGCCGTAGCTGAAAATGATGCCTCCGAAGAAGTGCGCCACGAAACTGTTTTTGCCTTGCAGGTTCCATGTCTTGCGCAGTTCCGTCTCTATTTTGAAGAACTGCGAGTACGGCGTGTACAGCAGTTTTTTGTCTTTCTCATTCCATTTCTTGCCCAATACTATGTTGGCAAAGTTGATAATGTTGCCTGCCTCGGTGACGGATGTCTCCCAATATATGGGGTTCGGCGTGGTTTGCGGCGATGTGTAGGTATATTTGTACCGCATTCTGGGTGTCAGCTCGTCCTTTGTGGCCACGAGTGAGGTGATGGACTCCGCCAGTTTGTCGAGGTATTCCAGCGTCTGTCCCGTTGTCTTGCCGTATATTAGCGAGAAGGGAGTGAACTGATGCAGCGACGTAACGGAAGGCTGGAAGGTATAGGTGTAGTCGAAAGACAGGATGTTTCTGTTGAAGAAACCGGCGCGCCTGATGCTTTCTCCCGCGAGATTTATGGTTGTTGACGGCGTGGTGTACCATCTTCTCCGCTTGGGAAGCATGAAGTTCGGGGCGAGCAGGCGGGGCAGTGACAGTGACACGGAGGCCGTGAAGTCATAGCTGCTGCCGGCGGTACTGCTGCCTCCGGTTTGAAATTCATAGCTGGCTCCAAGTTCCGCCGACAGCAATTCGCCGCCGCGGAAGGCGTTGCGCTTGGACAAGCCGAGGGTCAGTCCGGGGCCTATCCTGCCGTTTGTCTTGCCCTTTCCCATTGCCGTCAGGCTGACATCGTATGGTTTGTCGAGCACGGTGTTGATGCTCATGTCCAGTATTCCCGCTCCCGCCCGCTGTGCACCGTATTTCTGCACGATGCTGTCAGCCACTTCCTTTACTGTCCCGTCGGTATTGTAGCGGGGCGTAAAGGTGATGTCAACGTTGGAGAATATGCCCAAAGAACTTAGGTTGTTAACGGATTCTTCATACTGGTCTTCCGAGAACAGTGCTCCCGGGCGTATCTTGGTGGCGGCGAAGATGACGCGAGGACGCAACGGCGGCTTCTTGCCGGAGAAGCGGATTGTGAGGAAACGCCGCCTGATGCTGTCGGTAAGTGATTCCATTACCGACCTTTTTATCTGCATCTCCGTGTTGCCAATGATCCATTTGTGCGTGGCGATGCTTGGCAGTGAGTCGTGCATGTGTACCTGCAACTGCACCTTTCCCGGCACGGCGATGGTGTCGGCAAGGAACGTTGTGTATGGCTTTTGATAGAAGTAGTAGCCGTTGTTGCGCAGCAATTCGTATATCCTTGTGCGTTCCGCGTCGAGGTTTGATATGGAGAATGGCGCGTTTGTGAAGAGTATGTCCGACTTGCGGGAGCTGATTACGGAGTCGATGTGCTCCGGATAGTTGGTGTAACTGATGGTGTCGAGGGTGTATAGCCTTCCGAAATCCACGTGGTATTGTATCTTTGCCGTGTGCGGACGCGGCACTGTGTCCGTTTTTGTGGTCTTCGGCTTCCCCTCGGTAGTGTCGAATGTCACGTTGCCGTTGAAGTAACCGTTGTTTTGCAGGACGCTCTTGGCAATGGAAGAGCGCAGGGTTGGGTTGACATTGCTCATCAATACCGGTGCTTTGCCGAATGTGCTTTTGAGCCATTTCTTTATGACTCCGCTGCTGTTGGCGCACGCATTCCATATCCACAGCCCGTAAGGAAACGGCGTGCGGTGGTAGCTGGAGCCGAAAAGCGCACCGTTAGGGGCGGTGGCGAGCGCCGCCTCCACCTCTTCCTGCGTCATGCTCTGGTGTGAGGACGGCTCGTAGTTGGTGTATTGGGTAGGCAACAGCCCCGTGTATAGTTGTTCACCGTCTTCAAGTGAGGACGTGGTGGAACAGCTGTTGAGGGCTGTAACCGCTAATATAAGAAGCGTGACAAGGCAAATCTTATGCCCGACAGCGGGGCGCGTTGTACGTGTTGATGATGTGTTCATTGTCGTGTTGCGGTATGGTCAATGTGTGTTCTTAACGGAGTCTGCCTTTTCTTTTGGAACGGACATACGCTGTGCTGGCGGCGTTTGTGGCGTGGATTTGAAGATTTCCCTTAGGTTTTGTATCTTTTTCTTCCACAGGAAACCTCCGCCATACTGGCCTACATAGCCTTCAAGGAAGTCATAGACGGAACGGTTGTAAAACAGGTTCATGTACTTGTTTGACACGTCTGACAGGCGGTATTGCATCTCAACGTTGTCAAAGAAAGACTTGTTCTGCCCGGAAACGTCAGGCCCTGTTGAGATTTTTCCGCCCACGGAGATGGACAGACGGTTGTTCCAGAACCGCTTTGCAAACTTGAAACTGTAATCGGTATGTATGGTTCCGTCTTCTTCGGTGGAGTTGTCCATGCCGAAAGAGAGGTCGAGTGTCTTCAACGCCGAGCCTGCTATGCTGCTTATTTCAGATTGCAGGAACGAGTTGAGGGCGGAGTTCATGGAGAAGGATGAGGTGTTTCCGTCGGACAGGTACATACCGGTGGTAAGCATGGTGACGGCAAGTTTGCCGCGCTCTTCCTTCGATTTCATGTTCAGTTCGTCGGTGACGGCATTGTCTTCCGGGGCTTCTATGATGAACTCCAAGCCCATGTCGTTGAGCGTTTTGGTGAGTACCACGCCGGTGTTGAATGTCACCATCCTGTTTGTTCCGTTGACATTGGCCGAGGCCTTCTTTGTCTCCTTGGCCGTAATGTTCAGCTTTGGGTTCATGATGTCGCCGGCAAACTCTATGTAACTGCCGTTTGATATGACGAAAGTCTTAAGCGGAATGACCGGCAGGGAGTACTTTATCTCACCCTCGGATATGGTGTAGCGTCCCGTCATTGACATTTCATCGTTGAGGTATCTCCACCTGAGGTCTCCCTCGCCGATGATGTCGAGGTAGTTGGTCCGTGCGTCATTCAGCCAGCATTTGACGTGGGAACCGTTCTTGACGTTGATGTTCATGCTGATGTCCAGTCCGTCAACGGAAGGCCGTATAGTCTCAGTTGCTTCTCCGGAATGCAGGTCTGTGAACTTGACAAGCTCCTTCATGCGGTTGTCATTGGACAGGGGAGAGTCGCGAAGGATGTAGAATATGTTGGTGGTAGGCAGCACATCAATCTTGCCGCGCACCTTCAGCTTGTCCAATTCGCCCTTCATTGAGGCGAGGAAGTTGACGTATGCCTTTCCGTATGCCTCTGAACGCTTCGTCTCCTTTGAGTCGATGAGCAGGAAGTTTTCCGCCTTCATAAGCAGATCCAGCTTCATGTGGGACGGGTCGGAGAAGTCAAGCGAGCCGTAAGAAGTAAGCGGCTGGTTGTTGTTGGCGTACATCTGGAAGTTCTCGAACAACAGTTTTGAATCCACAATGCGTATCGGGTCATCGTCAAAACGCATCTTTGTGCCGTAAGGTACGCTTATCAGACTGGCCGATTCAAGGAACAGTTCCCCGTTGACTTGCGGCGACTGGGTGGTGCCGTGGATGGCAAGCAAACCCTCAGCGTAACCTTCAAGGCCGATAATCTGGTCGGGAATGAAGCCGTTGGCTATCTGCATCGGGAACTTATAGAAAGCCATGTCGGCGTTGATGTCGGAGGTATCGAAGTTGTAAGAGCCCTTTATCGTGCCTATTTCGTTGCCGTCAAGTGACATCGTTCCGTCGATATAGTGCGCCCCGTCGGTGTTAGGCATATACACAAGTTCCGTCCCGAGGTTGCCGATAGGGCAGTTTTCATACACAAGGTTGCGTGTGTTTATGCTGGAAGAGATGGAGAAAGACTGGTCAGCCTCTTGCACAAAGTGTAAGTCTCCGTCAAGTGTTCCCTCGGTCTTTGGGGCGTATGGTATGGTAGAGAGCAGCCTGCCGATGTTCAGATTGGTCACGGACAGGGTGATGTCTTGTTGGTATTCCGCATTTTCCTCACTGCTTGTGCTGTATAGTTGTATGCCGGTACCGTTGTCAGCTTGCAGGTCTATGTCGGCAAACACACGGTTACGGCGGTCAAGAAGGATATAGTTGTCCTTCTTGAACCTGAATTTTTCGTAGGCGATGATTGGCTGGTTGCGCAGGAAGTGGAAGTTAAGTCCCTCTTCAACCATTGTCGCCTCCACTCCGAATCTCAGTCCTGTCTCGTCGTTTGCGTCGCGGAATATCGTGTTTAATGATATGCCATGCTCCATTACCTCACCGTCATACTCCACCGTAAACACATAATCGTTGGGCTTAACGTTGCGTACATACCCTTTGTACGCTATCTTATAAGGGTCGTTGCTGCTGTTAACTTTCAAGGAAATGGTGTCTAACTGATACCCCTGCGTTGACAGTCCTTTCATCAGAATGTCGGCGGTGACGCCTTCCTCGAAGGATGTTTTCACCATGGCGTCCACCTCATCATAATCTACGTCGTAGTATTTTATGAAACGGTATATCGGGTTTTCTTTGGAACTGTGCAGTGTCAGGCTCATGTTTGGCAGCGCCCGGCGCAGCTCAGTCTGGTCTATTGTCCTGTTTTCAAACTGCTGTTTCATTATGTCCGGCAACTTTCCGGCACTTTTCCCCAACCTTTTGTATCCTCCCTGAGCGTTTAGCCGCAGCGTGAAGTCGCCGCAGTCAACGTTGGCAATGGTGGTGTCGCGGGTGGTTTTTATGTCCAATGCAATGTCATCCGGCCGGTAAGTGTTTGCGCTGTCGGTAATGGCAATGTCGCTTAATGTTCCCAAAACCAGATTGTTCTCCTTGAAGTCGGAACGTATATCCACATGAGTGCATGCAGCAACCTTTAACGGTTGATCCACGATGTGCAGGTTATACAAATCCGCATTGTACAGTTCCGTCATGAGGGTAGCGTCCAGTTTTTTTGCACTCATCAGCGCATCGAAGCATATTTTGCCGTCAATCAGTGCGTTGTGTGCGTCGATATTGGCGTTGGCCCTACCGTTTTTCAGCAGGATGTCAGCCTTGATATTGTCCAGATTGTACTTGGCATAATCAAAACGCTCTATGTTTCCCGTCGCCTTTACCCATGTCTTGTTTGAGAGAATGTCCGTTCCCTGCCCGGAGAAAGCCGCATTTCCCGTGAACATTCCAAGCTGCATACCCTTTACGAAGTGCCCCAGATGCAGGTTCTTTGCCTTTATGTCGGCCGTATAAGCCATTGCCGCGATGTTTGCCTTGGCCTTTGCCGCCAGATGACCCTTGCCCTCTGTCGCGTCAAGTGTCATGTTGTAATCCGCCCCTTTGGCGTCAATATCCAAGGTGGCGTGTGTGGCCGGGATGTTGACAGGTGACGGAATGAAAGACGAGAAAGCCGATATGTCTTGCGTCTTCATGTCTGCGTGCAGTGTGGCGGAGAAGTCTTTGGAATACGGATTGTCCGCAAGCTCCATGAATCCCTTTGCCTTTCCGCTTGCATCTACGGCAAACACTGTCGGCATCTCTATGCTGAGACTTGGGATTAACACGTCTTCCATGTTTCCGATGGCTTCTCCTTTTATTATAAGGGGGCGTTCCGGCCACGACTTTCTAAGGCTTGCGGGCAAGGCACCGGCGGCTGACAGCATCAGGTCTTGCCTGCTTATGGAGGCGTCTATGCTTGCTTTTACCTTGCCCTTTGCCGGTATAGTGTCAAAGGCATTCATGTCCATTGCCACGCGGGCGCCGATGAAACTGGACGGGGTTTTCAGCATTCCGTTGAACCTTATCTGCGTGGAGTCAAGGGCAATGTCGGCTGTCATCGAACTGATTGCCAGTCCGCTCTTCTCCTTCATCGACATGGACGCGATTTTCATGGTCATATCCGGTGCAAGAAAGTGAAGCGAGTCTATCCGCATATTCACGTCATGCAGAGCTATATGGTTGGCGTCCAGCATTCCGTCCGGTATATAGTGCATATATTTGTTGTCATATCTCACACTGCTGTTGGCTATCCTGCATTGTGTAAGGTTGTATTGTCCCTTATGCAAGTCAAAGTCGCCTCCCTGCGCTGTGAGCCTGCCCAGCGACATTCCCACTTGCAGAGTGTCGCCCGGCATGTGCAGCAACAGGTCGGAATTGGTGACAGACAGCTCTCCCACCTGTATCTTCCAGAGATTCTCTGTTGATGCAGTGTCTTCCGGTACGGAATCCGTTAATGCTATGTCAAGGTGCGCATTGTCCAGCAAAGCCTTTTTCAGCAGCACCTCATATCGTGCAAGGCTCACCGTCGCCACCGGCGTACCGTCTCCCAATGCCAGTCTTCCCACTTCACCTTTTATCCGTGCCTGCGGTATGAAATCCATGGTGTTGAGGCGCATCCCGATTATTTCAACGGCATCCACACACACGTTTGAATGCAGTAACGGCAACAGCTGCACGTCCAGCACGGCGCGTTTTACGTGGGCAATGACATCCTTTCTCTGCGGCAAAGAATCATTTTGCTTGACGGCTTTCACCTCTTCCACACATAAATCGAGAGGGAAAGCGAGCCTGACACGTTCTATGGAAATCTCCATTCCCAATGACTCCGAGGCACTTTCGCTTGCGATGCGCACGGCCCAGTTCTGCACCCACGGCAGGTATAGGCTTGCGGTAAGCAGTATAATGATTATAATCGGACTTGTAACAGCGACAATTCCCCATTTTATGAACTTTCTCTTTGCCATGGGTTTGTTTGTGTTTCGGTTATGTTTTGTGTGGCTTGGTTGTTATGCTGACAACTAACTGCAAAATTACGAAATAATTTCCGGATTAGAAAATTTTTTATTACCTTTGTCCCCCGATGAATAAAATCTCCTTACATATTTTATATAATATAACCATATTGTATGTGTTGTTGTCGTTTTGTTCATGTAGCAGTACGAAGTTTGTGGGTGATGGCGAACTGTTGCTTACGCATAACAGCGTCACTTCGTCAGATCCTGCCGTTCCGGTAGCTTCGCTTGCGCAGTATATCCGGCAGTCTCCTAACACCAAATGGTTCTCTTCCCTGAAAGTGCCGTTGGCCATATACTCCCTTTCCGGCACTGACACGGCCAAAACTGTCAACCGTCTTCTGCGCAGATGGGGTGAGGCTCCGGTGGTGCTTGACACCGTTCTGCAACAGCAGAGTGTGGCAAGTCTTCGGCAGGCAATGCAAAATTCCGGTTATCTTGATGCGGAAGTGGCCGCGCGTAACACTGTGAAGGGGAAAAAAGTGAAGGCAGACTATATCGTGACACCCGGCTCGCGATACACTCTCCGGCATATTATCTACAATATAGCGGATGCCACTATCGACTCATTGCTGCGTTCGGCATATCTTCCCCATAGCGGTTTGCGTGAGGGAAAGCCATTCTCCGTCAACGCGTTGCATGAGGAACGCAACAATATTACGGCTTGGCTTGGCGAGCAAGGTTATCTTTATTTTAACAAGGAGGCGATAACTTTCCACGTTGACAGCTCGCGGCATGAACGCCTTGCGGATGTCATTATGACTATCGGGCTTTACCGCCGCAGTTCCAGTGAGCCGCTTGCCGACCATCCGCGTTATTACATTCGCAGCGTTACCCACCGCTCTCCTTCCGGCAAAGTGCCTCTGCGGGCAAGAACTCTTGATATAAACACTCTTCTCCGTCCCGGCAGCATATATAAGGAAAGCGACGTGCAGAAGACGTACAGCAAGTTCTCCCGCCTTGGCGCGATACGCGCAACAAACGTCAGACTGTCAGAAACTCCGCCGCTTACGGCCGCTTCCCGCTCTCTTGGCGGCTCTTCCATGCCGGACACCGTGCCGCCGGCGGCCGGAGAACTTCGTCCGCTTTATGCGGACATAACGCTCTCTTCGCGCAAGAGACACAGCATACAGTTGCAGCCGGAGGGCACTAATACGGCTGGAGACCTGGGCGCGGCACTGTCCGTGACGTATGAGAACCGTAACGTGTTCGGTGGCAGTGAGACCTTTTCCTTGCAGGCACGCGGAGCATTTGAGGCCATAACCGGTCTGGAAGGTTATCAGAACGACAATTATACAGAGTACAGTTTTGAAGGCAAACTGACCTTCCCGGAGTTCGTCATTCCGGGAATAAGCCGTGATTTTCAGCGCCGTCATAGTGCGCGTACAGAGCTGCTTCTCAGTTATAACAAGCAGAACCGTCCCGAATTTCACCGCCGTGTCTTTACCGGAACATGGAGATACCGTTGGCAGGCCACGTCCGGCAGGACAGGATACCAGTATGACTTCCTTGACCTTAACTATGTTTCCATGCCATGGATATCGGAAACCTTCAAGCGTGATTACCTTGACTCTTCCACCAACCGCAACGCCATTCTGCGGTATAATTATGAGGATCTTCTCATAATGAAGATGGGATTCGGCTTCACCTATAACGATGGCCGTCACTTCCTGAAACTGAACGTGGAGACAGCGGGTAACGC
This sequence comes from Prevotella sp., assembly GCA_017623655.1. GTDB lineage: Bacteria > Bacteroidota > Bacteroidia > Bacteroidales > Bacteroidaceae > Prevotella. The sequence continues at coordinate 28,630 of JAGAON010000008.1, read as the reverse complement.
TCTTGCCGGTGCGGCACGTCTTTTCAGGTTCAGCAAGAACGACGAGGGGCAGTACAAGTTTGCCCTTGTGGCCTTTGCGCAGTATGTTAAAGTTGATGCTGACTACACACGCCTGTTCAAGCTGGACCACCGCAACGCCCTTGCCCTGCACGCCCGTGTCGGCGTAGCCGTGCCTTATGGCAACAGCAGCATACTGCCGTTCGAGAAACGTTACTTTTCCGGCGGTGCCAACAGCGTGAGGGGATGGAGCGTGAGGGAACTTGGTCCGGGACGCTACCGTGGCACTGACGGGCGCATAGACTTCATAAACCAGACGGGTGATATGCGCATCGACCTCAATGCGGAACTGCGTACCAACCTGTTCTGGAAGTTTCAGGGTGCCATATTCATTGATGCCGGCAACGTATGGACGCTGCGCGACTATGCCGACCAGCCCGGAGGTGTCTTCACGTTGCGCAGTATTTATGACGAGATGGCCGTGGCATACGGTCTGGGGGTACGCCTTAACTTCAATTACTTCATCCTCCGCCTTGATTTAGGCATGAAGGCTGTCAATCCCAACTATACTGATTCCCGCAGCCACTTCCCCATAACACATCCCGATTTCGGCCGTGACTGCACGCTGCATTTTGCGGTCGGGCTGCCGTTCTGACGCTTGGCTTTTGGGCATACGGAAACATGGCCGTTGCAAAAGGGTGCTGATTACACTGCAATCAGGTGCTAATTGCAGTGTAATCAGCACCCTTTTACCATGTAATCAGCACCCTTTTGCGAGTGTCTCAAAACTCAGTCCTTCTGTCACCGGCTTTTTGCCTCACGGTCTTTTATTATCGGTGCCAGATTTTCCAAAGCCCATTGCAGCACGGGCTTGCAGGCATTCATGAACGATATGCCCCTTTCCGTCATGCTGTATTCCACGCGTGGCGGCACTTCCGGGTAGATGGTGCGGACAATAAAGCCGTCTGTCTCAAGCGTCCGCAGCGTCTTGGTCAGCACTTTCTGCGATATGTCGGGTATCGCTTTCTGCAATGTGGAGAACCGCACGGCGGTATTATTCTGCGTAAGTGTGTGCATCACGAGCAGTGACCACTTGTCGCCGATTCTCGCCAACACATTGCGTATCGGGCAGTTGGGAAACATTATGTCCTGAGTCATGACTGGGTTGGGCATACGGTTTGTAATTATTGTTTTATGAGATGAATGTGCGTCAAGAAGGGGTTATACGGGAGTTATGGCTATGTCGTGGCGTTATCGGGAGTTAACGGACAAGACATAGGAGTTTAGTGACGTTTGTAGGGACGCACCTTGGTGCGTCCGCAGCATCGCACAACGTAGCGGACGCACCAAGGTGCGTCCCTACATTTGTCCGTTAACTTCATGCGCATCAGCCGCATAAATTCCCTTAACTTCCGATAACTTCCATATTCAGATGACAGCATCCTCTGCCACCGACTGCTTCAGTGAGCCGTCTTTGGCCTGTATGCAGATATAGACGAGAGGCTCTTTGCCCGTGTTGCGGTTGCAGCGGCTTACTGATGGCGCAACGCGCACGATGCTGCCGGCTTCCACTTCCACGTCTTCCCCGTCCAGCGTGAATACGCCTTGGCCGCTTATCACGATGTAAAGCTCCTCGTTCTGCTTGTGTTTGTGGAAGAATGGCACGGCCTGTCCCTCCGCCAGCGAGCCGAAAGACACCTCCATTGACGTTGTGCCCATTACTTCCTTTACAAACGCCTTGCCTTCAAAAGCGGCTGGATTACCTACCGTGGCAACGCTGTAACCGTTACCGTTCCTTTTCAATTCGATTTGATTCATAGTTCTTGTCTTTTATGTTATTAATCCGAGTGCAAAGGTACTATGAATCAGTGTATTGTGCAAGAACGTACCTTCCGGTCGGCAAGTTACCCGTTGGTAACCATTGCTGGCAATCAGGCGTTTATGTTTTTGCCGTTTATGAAAGTTTTGCATTTTATCAACACGTGCCTGCCTGACTGCATGGTGGTGGCGAAGAAATAGTCGTCCCCGCCCTCTTTCAGCCGCAGCCGTTTGCGGAGTTCCGCCACAGTGGAGGGGAAGTTGCGTATGGTGATGTTGCCCTTGCCGCAACCGTGCAGCAGTGTTTTCAGCGAACTCTTGGAGAAGTCGCCGGTCTCCATGATGCGGAATATCCGTGCCGGTGGCCTGACGGATAAGTCCTCCGCCTGCGGTTCGGTGTCACTGACGTAGAGGTTGCTCATGGGGTGCAGCTTGCTGAGCCTGTATTCGGCGGCGAAAGCGTCCTGCACACCCGCTTTCAGTATGCTGGCGTTAGGCTCAAACAGCAGTTTTCCCGCAAGCGGCGTGTCGGGAGGGAGTATGCTTACCGCCGTGTTGCTGCCGTAAACACAGGAGAAAGGCTTGTCGGTTGTTCCGAGATTTACGCAGTGGCAGGTTGTGGCGGCAGTGTCGTTTGATGCCGACAAGACGCAGAGCAGTTCCTTGCATTCGCCTTTCACGCTGACAACGTGTATCTCACGGACGTTGGTCAGTGTGCGCAGAGCCTGCGTTATGTCGAGCATGGGTGACAGTTTGATTATGGCATAGCGTGACTTTGCGAGTATTTTGTGTTGCAAGGCGCCGATGTCGGGTGTGCAGTCTTCTATCGCCACGGTCTTCCTGCCGGCGGTGTTACGGCGTGCCGGGTCGGCATATATTATGTCCGCACGGTCAAGGCAGTCTATGTATGCGGTGCTGTCGGCGTTTACCGTCGTCACGTTGTCCAGTCCGAGGAGGCGCATATTGTGGCCGGCCGTGCGGCAAAGTTCTTCCTGTCTCTCCACATAGACGGCTGTTTGGAAACCACGTGCCATATAGCTGAAATCCACTCCGAAGCCGCCTGTGAGGTCAACGAACACTCCGGGCTTTTGTCCCTGCATCAAACGTTGTACCGTCTCCTGCTTGTATCGTGCGGTGGACTCGCTTGAGCACTGCTCCATGGAGAGGCGGGGAGGAAACCAAAGACCGTCGGTGGCGGCCCATTCCGGCAGTTTCTTCTTTGCCAGTTGGTAGCCCTCTATCTGGCGCAGGCACCACAGCGGGTCAACGCCTTCCGGCGTTTTCTTCAATGCCAGAGTGCGTATGTCCGCCTCGCGGTTACGGAGTATGTATTGTTCGTTTGTCATGTGTGTGGCATGATGTGGAGATTAGACCCTGAAATGTGGGCTTTATATTATAGGATAGGGCGTGTTAGTGCGGCGAACCCCGAAGGGGTGACATAACACAGCCCAGTGCGTAAGCGCTGGGTATTGTGTCATTGGGCGAACAAAACTATTGGCACCCCGAAGCCGGTAGGCGAGAAGCCCGGAGGGCGACGAGGGGTGTTGACACCCTTTTCGCTTTTTATTATGTAACCGTTCTTATACTCTCATTTTCGTTTTAATTTACACCCCTCGTCATGCTTCGCATTCCTCGCCTGCCGGCTACGGGGTGCCAATACTGTTTTCGCGTACCCATCGTAACACAGGGCTCACGCCCTGTGCTGTGTTATTTCACCCCTTCGGGGTTCATCGTCAGGCCGCAGTATTATGATGCTTACCTTATTCCCTCGCAAAAGGGTGCTGTTTATACGGTGAAAGGGTGCTGATTACATTGTAAAAGGGCCTCTTTTGCAATGTAATCAGCACCCTTTTACTTCTCGCTTGTTTGCGGATAAGCGAGTGATGAATGTAACATTTTGTGCCTTAGTGTATTAAAGCCTGTTGTGTGATATGCCTTGTTGCCGTTCTTACCGCTGCATCCCGCCGTCCTTACGCAAGGTCAACCAGACAGGAGTCCAGCTCTTTGGTGATGGCTTCCTTGTCAAGTTTCTGCCCGATGAAGACGAGTTTCTGCATACGGTCGCCGTATTGGTCGTCCCAGTCACGGTTAACGCCGGGGTTGTCGATACGGAACTGCCGCAGTTCTTCTTCCGGCATGGTGGCATACCACTGTCCGGCGTTCTGCAACTTCACCTGACGGCCGGCCTGTTCGAATATATAGCATAGCTGCGGCTGATCCACAAACCAGCACAATCCTTTGGCGCGGATGATGTTTTTCGGCCACCGGCGGGCGAGGAAATCATCGAAAAGGGTTATGTCAAACGGCTTGCGGGCATAGTAAACGAAGGTGCCTATGCCGTATTCCTCGGCTTCTCCCTCGCCATGATGGTGGTGGTGATGGTGTCCGCAGGTGCATTCTCCGCCGTGATGGTGGTGGCAGTGCTCCTCATGCTCCTCCTCGTCATGGTGGTGGTGATGGTGTTCCTCGTCGTGATGGTGATGGTGTCCGTGCTCCTCTTCCTCGTCCCCGTGATGCTGTTCAATCTCCTTTATCCATGCGGCGGATGTCGCCACAGAGTCGAAGTCGAACATTCCGGTGCCGAGTATCTTGTCGAACTCCACGTTACCGTAGTCACATTCTATGATTTCAGCCTTTGGTTGCAGCGTATGTACCACCTCACGGACGTATTGCAGCTCCTCCGGCGTTACCTCGGAGGCCTTGTTGAGCAGCACGATGTTGCAGAACTCTATCTGCTGTATGACAAGGTTCTCTATGTCTTCCTCTTCTATCTTGCTGCCGATGAGGCTCTTGCCGCAGGCGAACTCGTCTTTCATGCGGAGGGCGTCAACCACGGTTACGATGCAGTCGAGCTTCGGTGTCGTTCCTGTGCAGTACTGTTCGCCCATTGAGGGGATGGAACAGATGGTCTGGGCGATGGGTGCCGGTTCGCATATACCGCTTGCCTCGATGACGATGTAGTCGAAACGTTGCAGCTTTGTGATGTCGTTAATCTGCTCGATGAGGTCCATTTTCAGCGTGCAGCAGATGCAGCCGTTCTGCAAAGCGACGAGAGAATCGTCCTTTTGTCCCACTATTCCGCCTTGCTGTATGAGGTCGGCGTCGATGTTAACCTCGCCTATGTCGTTGACGATGACTGCGAACTTGATGCCTTTCTCGTTGGTGAGAATGCGGTTGAGAAGTGTTGTCTTGCCGCTGCCGAGGTAGCCGGTGAGCAGCAGGACGGGGATTTCCTGCCGTTGACAGGTATTGGGTTGTGTATTCATTTGTATGTTATTAGTTTTACGTCTCTTAGTTTTACGTCGCACGTGCTGTCTATATCAGTCGCGGTGCGGGTGTAGAATATGGTGGAGTTGCTTATGTCTATGTCGTGTATCATGCCTTCCGCACCTTTCGCCTTGATGCCGGTCTTGGCTCCGTTGCACGTTATGTTGTATATATGTATGTCCTTGAACTCCGGCATCCACTTGGTTCCTGCGGCCGGACCTGTTGTGCCTGACACCGCCTTGTCGGCGTATGAAGTCTCGAATATGATGGCTTCTCCCTTGATGTCAGTCATGTTTATGTTGTAGCAGTATATGTCTCCCGTCTTGCCTCCGCGGCCGGTTGCGCTTTTGAAACGCAGTCCTGTGTCTGTGCCGGAGAAGGTATTGTCGCACACTACGATTTTGTACATACCCGCGCTGAACTCTGAGCCGATGACGAAGCCGCCGTGTCCGTGGAACACGGTGTTGTTGGTTATGAGGATGTCCTCGCATGGTTTGTGCCTGAGTGACTCGTCACCTGTCGCGCCTTTCATGCAGATGCCGTCGTCGCCGCAGTCGATGGTGTTGTTGATGATTAGCACACGCTGGCAGGTTCCGATGTCGATAGCGTCGCCGTTCTGTGCGTTCCATGGGCAGCGTACTGTCACTCCGTCAATGATTACGTCCTGACAGTCGTTTGGAGTGAGGTGGAACTTGGGCGAATTTTGCAGTGTTACGCCTTGTACCATTACCCGTTGGCAGTCGGTGAAGCGTATCATGTTGACGCGCATCTTTTCCTGTTGTTCCATGGTGGGGGCTATGTTGCCCTGATGTTTGAGGTTGAAAGGGTACCAAAGGTCGCCCTTTTCCGTCACGGTACCGCCGAGTTCGAGGTATTCTCTCCACTCGACATCGCTCTGTTTGCCTCTTTTCACCGCGCGCCAGAACTCTCCGTTGCCGTCGATTATGCCCTTTCCGGTTATCGATATGTCGTGGGCTTTGGAGGCGGTGATGGCGAACACGGCTTTCTTCTCTCCCGGTTTCGTGTGCAGGCTGCGGTCTTCCGTAAGCTGGATGACGGCGTTTTGCGCAAGATGAAGGTCTATGCCGGACTTGAGTTTGAACGGAGCCGTGAGCCAGATGCCTGCCGGCACATCCACGTGTCCGCCGCCTTGCCCGGCAAGTGTGTCTATCGCCTTCTGTATTGCGTCCGTGCACAACGTCTGTCCGTCACCGGTTGCGCCGAAATCTGCTATTGATACTCGCCTGTCATTTATGACCGGTGTCTCGGGCTGTTTGAGTTCTATGGGCAGTCCTTGGTAATAACCGGCGTAATCAGCGGCCTGTACGGCCATGATTATTGCGCAGAGAATGATTGTTGATAACGCTTTTCTCATGAGTTTTGTCAGTCAGTATGTTGCTTGTTGTGATGCAAAGTTACATCAAATACTTCGTTCGGGCAAATAAATTATGCTATTTTCACTTTCTTATGTCTTCCCATTTGGGAGGGGTTACGCCCAAGAGGTGCTTCACGAAGAAGTCATACCGCTTGTGTTCTCCGTAGCTTTCCCCCATGGTATGCCGCGCTCCGGGTATGACAACCAGCTCAAAATCCTTGTCAGCCTTTATCAGTGCGTTGGCAACCTGCATGGTGGAGGCGGGGTCAACGTTGTCGTCCATCTCCCCGACGACAAGCATCAGCGGTCGGCGCAGCAGGTGTGCGTTCTCCACATTGGAGCTCTCGGCATAGTGTTCGTCAACGGGATAGCCCATCCATTGCTCGTTCCACCATATCTTGTCCATGCGGTTGTCGTGGCATCCGCAGGCACTGTAAGCGCATTTGTAGAACTCCGGGTAGTGGAGTAGGGCGGAGAGGCTTTCCTGTCCGCCTGCCGAACAGCCGTAGATTCCCACCCTGTCCATGTCCATATACGGGTATTTCTCGCCTGCGGCCTTTATCCACGCTATGTGATCGGGTATGCCTGCGTCTCCGAGGTTCTTGTAACAGAAGTTCTCGAAGCTGCGGCTGCGGAATGAAGTGCCGAGTCCATCGACCATGACAACGATGAAGCCAAGTTCTGAGAGCGATGTCATCCACCAGTTGTAAGGCGTGAAACGCTTGGGAACATACTGGTCTCCCGGCCCTTGGTAGATGTACTCTATGACGGGATATTTCCTTGTCGGGTCAAAGTTTGACGGTCGTTGTATCAGTCCGTACATCATGGTCTTGCCGTCACGCCCCGGTGCCGCAAAGGCTTCCGGCGCTTTCCATCCCTCCGCCGTGAGCCTGCTTATGTCCGCCTTGTCAAGTGTCATGAGCACTTTTCCGTCGTCTGCGCTGCGTAACACGGTGACGGGGGCTTTGTCAATGGACGAGTATTGGTCAACAAGATACTTCATGTCATTCGAGAACCACGCCTTATGGGTGCCCTCTTCCGGTGTGAGACACGTCATTCCCTTGCCGTCAAAGCCGATGCGGTAATAGTGTATAAGGTACGGGTCTTCCGTCTTGTTGACACCGTTGGCAGAGAAGTATATCTGTTGTGACTGCTCGTCAACTTTCAGTATCTCCCTTACGTACCACTCACCTTTTGTTATCTGTCTTGCCACACGGCCGTCCTTGCGGTTCAACAGGTAAAGGTGGTTGTAGTTGTCACGTTCGCTGCTCCATATAATCTGCTCCCCGCCTTTCAGGAAATGGCGGAAGATGCGGTTGTAGCACACGTACTTGTCGCTTTTTTCTTCTGCAATGCAGCGCACCGTCCCGTCCTCAGCACTCATTTCAAGCAGGCGATACACCTGATGTCCGCGCTGGTTGTATTCAAAGGTTATCCGCTTTCCGTCCTCCTCCCAGCGGGGACCGTAGATGTCATACTGACGGTTAAACAACGAGATGTCGGGTATAATCTTCTTCTTCCCGTCCGCACTGTATATGCAAGGCACTTTGAAGCGCAGCTCGTCGCCGGGCTTTGCGTATTCCTGTTTGTGGAGCTTCGGTTGCAGTTGGTCAGCCGGTGACGACTCCACATAATATACATAACGCTTTTCAGCAGGGCGTATGCGGCATGAAGCGACATACCGTCCGTCCGGCGACCATTGTATATAGCTGCTGTAATAGTTTCCCTGTGTCCCGTCAACGGACAGCTGCCGCTCCTCTTTCCCCTCCTTGTCGCGTATGTATATGTTGTCGTTTTTGATGAAAGCGAGCCACTTGCCGTCTGGAGAAGGTACGGGGGCGTTGCCTTTCTCGTCATCCACCTCCATCCAGTGGCGCGTGCCCGGACGCGGCTGCCTGTCTCTTTCCTCTTTCAGTCTGGCGTCTATCTTGCCCTTGTCCGTCTCCACCGTTTCTTGCAGTCTGTCCGCGTCAACCGTGACAAGCACGTCGCCGTCAGCGGTGTTTCTTATATACCAGAAGGTGTGCGAGTCCTGTTGCCACCGTGGATTGGCGTTGGTGTAGTAGCAGTTTCTGCCGCTGTACTTCTTCTGCAATGCGTAAGCGCGGTTATAGTCGTCCGCCGTGCCTTGCGCGTGCAGTGCCGTGGTTGATGTAATCAATATCAGAATGAAAGTTGATAATAGACGCTGCATATTTGGAAAGTTGATGGTTTTGTGTGTGGAAAATAGAAAAATCTCACAACCGTCAGTGTGAACAAGCTTGAGTCTGATACTGATGGCTGTGAGATTCTGATGTTCTTACAATAGGTGTTCTGTCTATGTAGGTTCGCGGTTAACGTGAGCTTGGCGAAGCCGGTGATGCTGCATCTCTGGCAAAAGGGTGCTGTTCACCTTGTAATCAGGTGCAAATCACGCTGTAATCAGGTGCTGTTTACAAGGTAATCAGGTGCTGTTTACAAGGTAATCAGGCGCAAATTACATTCGCTATCCTTTGCCGTTGATAGCCAAAGAGTTATAAACAGGCTTGCAGACACTTCCCGAACCCGCGCTAATTGTTGCGTGCCACATGACTTACGCCTTTGCCTCTTTCTTCGTGGCTGTCTTCTTTGCCGGTTTTGCTTCCAGCTTGGAGAGTCTTGTTTGCAGGCGTTGTATCTCCTTGTTCTTCGCCTCTATCTCCTTACCTTGGTTGGTAATGGTGGTAAGCATGTTCTCCAGCTCCTCATTCTCTATGCCTCCGTAGATTGAGCGCACGCGGCTAATGAAGTCGCCGAGGATGTTCATGTAGTTGGTGAAAGCGTCAAACGGCCCGTCGTAGATGCCGCGGTCTATGCCGTTGTTGCTCGGCTTGGTTGTCATAAACCTGAAATTGTTTGACGCCTGCAAGTAGTCCCAGTCTTGGAGGAGGCGCGGGTCTTTCGCTATCAGCAGCCTGTCGGCAACGCTGTACAGTTTGTTGAACGCCTCGCGCTGCATCTGGTTGCCGAGCCATACGGAGCAGTCGCGCTCCTCATCCACCCATGACAAGGTGTCGGGCACGTCTATCGCGCCTACGCTCGGGTACTTGTCCACAACCTCGCCCGGTGTCAGGAACTCCAGTCCCGCAGCCTTGGCGCAGACAGGAAGTGCCTTTATGAATTCAAGAATGTTGCTTGACAGCGGTTGCGCTATGCCGAGGGCTGACAGCTCCATGAATATGTTTACCACCTGTTCGCTTTCGGGGCATGAGGCAATGTTGTTGATGTAGGTGTCGGCAAACAGTGGGTATCCGGACCATGAAGAGTCGCTGAAGCGCAGTGATATGTCGTCGGAAGCGCTCACGTCACGCAGCAACAGTTTCAGCCCCGGAGCCATATTGCAGTTGTAAACGAAGTGCGGCGACTTCCAACCCAATACCTGTTTCGCGCCTTCTGTCAGCATGCCCTTGTAGCCTAAGGCGGCAACCTGTGCGCCGATTTCGTCGGTGTATATCAGCGAGGAGTTGCGCATCACGGTAGGACGCTTGCCGAAATACTGCTCTATCTTGTCTGACATCTTCTCTATGTCGCGCTTGAAGCTCTCCTCGTTGGCCAGGCCCGCAAGGCCGTGTGAGTACGGTTCTGTGAGAAATTCCACGCATCCCGTCTCGTTGAGTTCCTGCAACTTCTCTATTACCTGCGGGGCGTGCAGCTCCAGCTGCTCCATGCCGACACCGGAAAGGGAGAACGCCACGCGGAAATAGTCCCCGTGCTGCTGTATCATCTCTTGCAGAGTGTTGAGCGCAGGCATATAGGAATGCTCGGTTATGTAGTTGATGCTGCGCTCGTTCTCGTAGTCATCGTAATAATAATGGTCTGTGCCGATGTCAAAGAAACGGTAACGCTTGAGGTGGATTATCTGGTGAATCTCAAAATATAAGCATATTGTCTTCATAGTTGTTTTGGTATTTTGTCGTTTAGACGTTAGTTTGTTTGGGTTACGCCGCATCATGCGCAGCTTGTCGGTCCGTGGCTTTTTACTTGATATAGTGGGCCAGATACTCCTCGTTGTTGAAATACCCTTGGCCGAGCAACTGGTCATAACACTGGCGTATGCGCAGCCCGACCTTCTCCCAAGTGATGCCGTCAACCTCCTTCATGCCTTCTTCAGCAAGGTAGTCATGGAGCGCCTGGTTAGTGCATATAGAGTAAATGGCGTCCGCCATGGCGTGAATGTCCCAGTAATCCACTTTCAGCACATTGGTGAGAATCTCTCCGCAGCCTGACTGCTTGGATATGATGGACGGGCATCCGCATTGCATCGCCTCCAAAGGAGCTATGCCGAAAGGCTCTGATACGGACGGCATGACGAAGACGTCGGAGTTCTTGTAGCACTCATACACCTGCCTGCCGCGCTGGAAACCGGGGAAGTGGCACTTGTCGGCTATACCGTATGCCGCCGCCAACTCTATCATGGCGGCCATCATGTCGCCGGAGCCTGCAAAGCAGAACCTGATGTTCTGTGTGCGTTGGAGTACCAGTTTCGCCGCTTCTATGAAGTACTCGGGACCTTTCTGCATGGTGATGCGTCCGAGATAGGTGACCACTTTCTCGTTGGGAATCTTGTGCGGCTGGATGTTGCGGTACTCTTCCGACAACGGATACACCGCATTGTGCATGGCCACGCACTTGCGCGGATCCTGATGATACTGGTTTATCACCGTATGTCTTGTCAATTCCGATACGCACATGATGCAGTCCGCATAGTCCATGCCGTTCTTCTCTATGGAATATACCGTCGGGTTCACCTTGCCGCGCGAGCGGTCAAAGTCCGTCGCATGAACGTGTATGCAGAGCGGTTTGCCGCTGACCATCTTGGCGTGTACCCCGGCAGGATAGGTGAGCCAGTCGTGGGCGTGTATGATGTCAAACTGCTCGGAGCGTGCCAGCACGCCGGCGATGATGGAGAAATTGTTTATCTCGTCGTGCAGGTTGCCTGGATAACCGCCCGCAAAGCCCATGCAGCCAAGGTCGTCCAGCCCCTGCAAATAGTTGAAGTCGGCATAGATATGGTCACGGAAACGGTAATAGTCCTCCGCCGTGTGGCCGACAAACCGGTCTTTTATATTATCATAGTTAACGTCGCGCCATGCAATGGGCACTTGACTCATGTTTATTATTTTCAGGAATTGCTCCTCTTGTCCCACAGGGCGAGGCATACAGAATGTCGTCTCCACGTCACCCTGTATGGACAAACCTTTCGTTATGCCGTATGAAGCGACGGCGAGGCCGCCGTATATTTTAGGAGGGAATTCCCATCCGAACATTAATACTTTCATTATTAGGCTCTTTTTATTGTTTGATGGTTTTTGTTGTAGTACGTGTTTTCCAACGATTCCTACTCCTTGTATTGGTCAATGATTTTCATGGAACGTAACACTTCCGCCACATTCATCGCGAACGCCATGGCTCCACGGCCGTGGAACGGAGGATTACCGTCGAACAGTTCCGATATGGTGCCGGTGGCATGATACATCATCTCGTCCTCGTAACCCACCATCTGCCGCTGTACGAAGCTCAGCCTTGAACGCTTGAACACTTTCAGGCTGGCCTCCATATAGAATCCGCCCAGCCATGGCCATGCCGTGCCGTTGTGGTAAGCGTAATCGCGTTTCGTCTGCGGACCGACGTACATCGGGTTGTAACCGCCGCTCTTCGGCGACAGCGTGCGCAGCCCCTTGGGCGTCAGCAACTCGCGGGTGCAGAAGTCAAGCACACTCTTCTGCTGCGGGGTGTCCAGAGGAGAGTAGTCCAATGCCACGGCGAAAATCATGTTGGGCCTTACGTTCAGATCCACAATGCCCTCTTCCACATAGTCCAGCAGATACCCCGCTTCCGTCACGAACACCTTTTGGAAAGACACCTTTGCCAATGCGGCACGCTCTTCCATGTCGGTCATGGTGTCCGTGTCCTTCGCCACGCCCGCCAGTTCTGCGCAGAATCTGAGCGCGTTGTACCACAATGCGTTAATCTCCACCACATATCCAGTACGCGGAACGACGGGCTTTCCACCCGCCATGCTGTTCATCCACGTCATCGGCCGGTCACGCCCCTCGGTGTGCAACAGTCCGTTCTCCCTCAGCGTGAGGTTGATATGCCTGCCGCTCAGGATGTATCTCATAATGTCAGCGACAACCTTCCCGTACTCCTTCCGTGCCTGTTCCATACCTGCTTTCTTGGCATACTGCTGTATGGCCCACACAGCCCACAGCACAACGTCCGGCTGCTCTATCTCGTGAATATCCACCGTGAGCGGCTTGCCGTCCATGAACTCATAAAGCCCCTTCAGCGCCGTCTGCATCACCGTGTGGAAATACTCCATCTCGTCAATGGCGAGTGTCAGTCCCGGCAGGGAAATAAACGTGTCACGCGCACGCACCTTGAACCAAGGATAACCCGCCAGCAGATACCGCTCCCCGTCTTTCTTGAAGTGGAACTGGTGAGCCGCCGCCACAAGCGCGTTGTAGAAGTTGTCGCGCGGCTTGCGCACCTCCACCTCCTGCTCGAACGTCTTTTTCAGCGTGCTCGGCTTCGTCTCCTCCAAAGACGCGGCGAAGACAATCTCGTCACCCTTCTTGCACTGCACCTCGAAATATCCCGGGACATACAGGTCCTCAATGCTTTCATATCCGCGGTCAGCCTCCTTGTAGTATTCCAGCCCCTTGTACCAGTCGGGGCGGAACACAAACTCGTTCTTCTTGGAAAGCTGCATATACAGCCTCGGGTAGTTGGAGTACATCGTCGTGCTGATACCCCCGCTCACCTTCTTGTAATCCCGCATGGCCTGAAAGTTCTCGTGCGTCATGCTGTCCGCACGCCTGAACGCGAGGAACGGCTTCAGGCGCAGCGTGACCGGCGAGTGCGCGTCCTCAATGGTGTAACGTATCATCACCCGGTCGTTGTACGTTTGGAAAATCGTCTCCTTGCGCAGCAACACCCCTCCAACCCTGTATATCGTCGTGGGAACCTTGTCGCAGCTGAACTCGCGGATGTACTTGTGCCCGTTGGGGCTGCACACGCCACCTTGGTACAAGTGCAGCCCGAGGTTGAACTCCGCCCCGTGCTGCACCACGGAAACGTCCAGCGACGACAACAGCACATGATTCTCACCGTCAATGCCCGGAACCGGCACAACGAGCAAACCGTGGTATTTGCGCGTGTTGCAATCCACCACGGTACTTGAACTGTAAGCCCCCGACCTGCTGGTGCGCAGCACCTCCTTCCTCAGAGATTCCTGCAAGTTGGTCATAAGAGCCCTTTCAAATTTCAGATAACTCATAGATATTTCGTTTAAGGTTTTTTATTGCATTCCGTCCCTTCGCCGTTTCATCTGCGCCTTTTGCCTTTCCCTTTGCGGAAGCCGGGACTTTTTTTTAGATTCAGGTATGACTTTTTTGATTAAAGTCAATTTGTTTGTCTGTTTTGCAAAGGTAAGGATTAGTTTTTGAACCACAAAATTTTTTGCCGTTTTTTTGTTGAAAACAGAGAAAAACGATTTGTTTTATGGTTTATGCGCACGATTGGGCTTGTTCACGAAAAAGATAGAGTCAACTTGTAATTTGTCTTTCATGGTGTCAGACAGGCAAGACTACTGTTTCCGCCAAAGCCTAGCCAGATAGACCTTCCAAGTCTCTCTCTGTTTCGAAGCATGGAATACAATAAAGATATATTACGAATTGTATATTTAGCATTAGTCTATCACAATGATTATTTAGTGGTTAGCGATGTTGTTTTATTTTGTAGTATCGCTACTATGTTAAATATTCATGACTTTCTCGACAGATTTGTGAATAAAACGAAAAGATTCTTGCTTGCTATCGATAGTCTCCCCAAAAAGTACTAAATTTACCGCCGATAAAGAAGATTACCAACCGAGCGAATGATGTTATCGGATTCGGTGAACGTATATCGCCGGAATACGCATAAATTATAAGGTATGAAAATTAAGGTACGTATAAAGCATTTAGAAATAAGAAAATGCCAAGGAAAAAGATTTATTGTTTCTGACATAAAAGAAAACGATAAATGTTGCAATTACAATTTATTATGGTCATCTACTTGTAAAATTCTAAATTTGTCTTTATTCTTGTTTGGGAAAAAAGAGATCGTTGAAACAAAATATTTCATTTATATTCATGTTCGGAGAATGTTGTACTATTATCGTAATTAATAGAAATACTATGTAATTCATATAAGGATATTATAAACTACAAGACAATATGCCCACATTCTACCTTTTGATGTAGAGAAAGAACAGGAACAAGGCTATGCTCATTGTGCAGAGTGTAAGGATTTGCAGGAGTTTGCTTTTTAGTATCTTCATAATATTTTGTGATAGCAAAGGGATTGAGCAATGCTTCCGGCAAACGTTCCCGTATCTCTTGTGGGAAAGTGTGTTCTTTATCTTTCCCAAAATGCTTGGCAATAACACCATATCGAACAGAGAATTTGTCACACTTATCCAAATCGGTCATTAGAGGAAACACTGCTGTGTATCAGAATGGTAAAAGAGGGCTGATTGCATAACAAAAGCATGCCGATTACACTGTGAAAAGGTTGCTTTCACAGTGTAATCGGCATGCTTTTACTTTTTACTTTAATACCGTCCTTTTTGTTCCGCTTGCGTATTCCTCTGCCTTGGCATTATGCGAAGCGCAATAATCAGATGTATTGGTTTATCTTATGGAAGGAGTGTATGAAGTCCGTGAGTTTTTGGAACTTCTCTTTTCTTTCCGCGGGCATGGTGCCCTTGTTGACTGATTTTCTGTTGAACTTCATCCAGTTGAGGAGCTGGTGCTCCTCGATGTGGTGTCGTGAGGGACCGCGGCGGTTGGTTTCCACGAATTGCCACGCTTCCTTATATCTTGCGTCCCATTGTTCGTTTCTGTTCATGTCGGTTGTAATTAACAATTAATAATTATAAATTATAAATTGTGCATAATGCGTTTATTCTGTCCATCCTAAGGCGTTCCATCCTGCGGCGTTGCTCCACCGGAGTTGGAAGAGGGTTGTGTTGATGTCGCTGCCGGCGTAGTCGTAGGCGTCGCTTGGGGCTATCATGCTTATTCCGCCGTAGTTGTCGGGGGTGAGGTTGTCACGGAAGAGGGGGAAGTTGATGTTGAGGGCGGTGACCCACGGGTCGGCTGTACCGTCAGGTGGGGGGAGGTGTCTGCTGACCACGACGTTTTCAAGGTATGGCAGCCACCGGGTGTATTCTTCCGGGCTGAGGTTGAGTTTCATGATGTGTTTCATGTCGTGCAGCACGGGTGTGGATTTTGTGCGGTAGTAGTATATGCAGTGTTTTCTTTCCAGTGTGAGCGGACGGTCAGTGCGGGGGATGGTCAGTAGGGCTTTTCTTGTGGCTTGGCAGAGGGCTTCCAGCCCGTCTGTCCTTATGGCGGATATGCAGAGCCTGCTTTGCGAGGCGTAGGCGCTGACGATGTTCTTGGCTGCGCTTTCGGTGTCGGCGCACAGGGCGGGCAGCATGGTCTTGTAGTCGGCTCCGTTGCCGGGTGTTTCTGATACGGGGGCTATGATGTACCGGGTGGCGTGGCGTAGTTCGTAGGCTGTTTCCACGGACTGGCAGCAGCAGCAGTCGAAGAAGATGTATGAGAAGCGTAGCTTGTTGCCGTTGTGGTCTTTGAGGTTGCCGAATACGGCGGACATGGAGGGGAGGTTCATCCATTTCGGGGTGGATGTGGCGGGGTCTTCGCCTGTGGCGTCGGTGCCGTAGGCGTGGAGGGTGAGGAGGCTGGTTGCGACGGTGTCTTTCTCTATGATGGGTCCGCTGCCGTGGCCTTCTATTATGGTGGCGTATTCGGTTGAGGGGTAATGGTCTATTATCCACTGGTAGGCGCTCAGCATGCTGTCGGGGGAGGTGGCATAGAAGTCACGGGGGTATTCCTTTACTTTTGTCATCTTGCCGCCCAGGATGTGTGCGATGTAGGGGGGCTGGTTGTTGAGGTCGGCGAAGACGAGCAGGCGGCAGTCGTCGGGCATTTGCGTGGAGCCTTCTGTCATCTCGCTGATGTCTGACGAGAGGGATGGGCTGAGGTTGTTGTCGCCGCTGATGTAGGCTATGATGGTTCTGCGTCCGGGTGTGAGGTGTTGTTCTTCTCCGTTGTCTTGGGGGAAGTCTTCGCCGGATGTGCAGGAGTGGCAGCACAGGACGAGGGTGAGGAGCAGGATGAGGTATTTGGGCATGATGTATAATGTATAATTTACAATTTATAATTTATGGGGGTGTGTCAAAATGTGGAAGTTAGCGGGAGTTAACGGAAGTTATGCGGCTTGTGCCGTATGAAGTTAGCGGACAACAGTATAGAAGATGTATTACAGCGTCTCACCAATATCAGCCGGACATTTGTCCGCTAACTTCCTGTAACTCCTAAGCGGAGCGATAACTCCTGTTTACTTCATTTTGACGCACTCTCATTCTTATTCGTTCTCTGCCCCGCAATGTGGGCAGATGCCTTTGCGCCTTATGCGTCTGCCGCAGTTGCCGCAGATGTAGCGTCGGCTGAAATGGCGCAGGTAGCGTGTTACGGCGAACCAGCAGTACGCCACTAACAGCGGGTAGCCTATGTAATAAAGTGTGCTTATGGAGAATATGATGTATATCACCGCACAGAATCCTGTAAGTCCGGAGAGGTACAGCACGGCATCTTCGAAGTTGAGGTGGTGGCGGGTGTCTTCTACGGCTGCTATGCCTATGATGAGCATTGCCCATACGCTGGAGATGAAGATGCTGAGTATGGGTGGCATGGCGAAGGGGTTGAGTGAGGGGTGATAGTAGAAGTGCTGCCAGATGTCTGCCCCGAACATTTGCAGTGAGGCGTAGAAGGTGGCGGATGCCGCTACGGTGATGCAGAGCAGGGTGGGGTAGAAGCTGGGGATGTCGCGGAAGTGTACCAACGGTGCCTGGCGGCGTTGCACCAGCCTGATGATGTATGCCACTGTTATGAGGCAGGCGATGATCAGTGCCAGCAGGACGTGGGTGTCGCTGAACATCATTATGAACTGTGAGATGGGGTCGGTGGGCACGACGTTGGGCAGCAGTCCCGACTCCTGTGTCCACCCGGTCTGTCCTGTCTCTGATACTATCTGTACCCATACGGAGTCGATGCTGTCTTGCGGCAGGACGCGTATGTCGGTGACGGCTATGTGTGTGTCATGCCTTATATGGAAGGTGTCGGTGACGAGTAGTGATATGTGTTCTTCCGGCTGTTGTTCTATCAGCATTATGGAGTCACTGTGTACGATGAAGTTGTACCCTATGCCGTAATGGCGTGGGGGGTAGGACTGCATGGTGTCGCAGACGGCCAGACTGTCATGTATGGTGCATGAGTCACTGTCGTCGGACTTGTTGCCGTTGTAGCAGGCGGCAAGCGTTGTTGACAGGAGTGCCGCCGTGAGTATGTAGATCAGTTTTCTCATGTAAGTATCTCCATTTCGCATTTGTTACAGTTGAACCGTAATGTGAATGTCCGGCCTCCCGGGACGAGCCGCAGGGTCAGTGGTTCTTTCCATCGTAAGGTGGCGGGGCGGGATGGCTTGTCTGATGTGTTATTGTCACGTTTGGCGCAAAGTCCGAGTTCTGCCTTGATGCAGTACCGGCACTGCATGATCAGTGTGCGCCCGTTGCCTGATGTTGATGATTTGCCTGATGTTTCAAAAGCTGTTGCCTTTATGCCCATGCCGTCGTAGAAAGCCTGCGCTTTTTGGTTGGCGGCATTGTAGAGGTAGGGCAGGGGAGCGTTGTCTATGTGTATGCCACTGTTTGCTTTCGTTTCGGCAATGCGGGTGTTTACGCTTTGGCTTGTGAGTGGGGATGTTTCTACGGCCTTTCTCCTTAGTTCCGACAGGAGACTGTTGGAGATGAAGGGGCGCTCCACGTCGCTGATGATGCTGATGTTGCGTGGAGTGTATATCGTGGCTCCCAGCTTTGCAAGTTGTTTCCTTATGTTTTCCTCTTGCGGCTTCATTGCCGTCTGCGGTTCGTAGGGCATCGTGGCGGTGCGTGTATGTCCGTGCTCATCGGTGATGTCCAATATCAATGAGCCGTCGGTGATGTGCAGCGTCATGTCTATGCTTACCCTGCGGGATGATGAAGGCTTTGAAAGCAGTGTCTCAAAAGCATGGTCGTGGTTGCGGTAGAGCGTGGTTCCGGGCAGCAGTCCCTTGGGCATGGACAGCGGATAGAGCCTGTTGCCTTCGGCCTTGTTGACACGCAAGCCTATGAGTTGCCTGCTTTTGTCGAAGAAGCAAAGGCCGTCGCCGTTGCTGAATGCCGTGGTAGAGGAAACGTTGAATGAGTTACCGCGTATCTCCTTCACCCTGCCGACGTGCTCACCCAATGCCTTCGGGGTATCTATGGATGCAAGGGGGGCTTGCCTGCCGTCGGCGAAGTATGTGGTGAAGCCTCTGTTGAAACTCTTTTGGATGTTTGGTGTGAAAGTGTATGTGCACCGCCCCATTGAGGCGCGGCGGAACTTCTGCGGATTCCTCTTGCAGATGTCGTTAAGGCGTTCGCTGTATGCCGCCGTGACATTCTTTACGTAGTCCGTGTTTTTCAGGCGGCCTTCTATCTTGAACGACACGGCTCCCGCATCGGCAAGACGCTCCATGTTGTCTATCTGTGCCATGTCCCGCAACGACAGTAGGTGGCGTGAACGTTCTATCTCCTTGCCGTCGGCATCGATAAGGTCGAATGTCATTCGGCAGAATTGTGCGCATTCTCCTCTGTTGGCGGAACGGTTGAAGCATAGCTGGGAGGCGTAGCATTGTCCGCTGTAGCTTACGCACAGTGCTCCGTGTACGAAGACTTCCAGCTCTACCTCAGGCACGGCACGGTGTATCTCCGCAATTTCTTCAACGCTCAGTTCCCGTGCCAAGACTACTCTTCTCATTCCCAAACTCGCCAGCCACCGTACCTTGTCCGCCGTGCGGTTGTCTGTCTGGGTTGAGGCGTGTATGGTGATGCCAATGCCGTTGTGCCTCAGTTCTTCCAGCAGTCCCATATCTTGCAACAGTATGGCATCCGCTCCGGCTTTCTCTATCTGCCTGACAAGTTCCACCGTCTCGTGCATCTCGTTGTCATAGATGACGGTGTTTACCGTTACATACACCTTCGCCCCGAACTGATGGGCGTATCGGCACAATGTGGTGATGTCCTCTATGCTGTTGCCTGCGGCAGCCCGTGCGCCAAACTTGCTGGCACCTATATATACGGCGTCTGCCCCATGGTCTATGGCGCAGATGCCGCATTCCAGATTGCGGGCGGGCGATAGAAGTTCGAGACTTGTCATTGTGCTTCGGGTTATAAGTGTCTTATCTTGTTTCTTATGGCGGTAACGTTTATGACTGTCACAATCAGCAGCAGTATTACGCCGAGTATCATTGAGTAAAGGATTGTGCCGCTGTTGATTTCCGGGAACAGGCTTTGTACTATACCCATATAATAACTTCTGAGCATTGCCACGACGGCAATGGATATTAGCAGCACCGCGATGTTGAGTCCCGCTGTGAGAAGCTGGTATGGCATCGCTACCTTGTTTGTGGAGTAGCCGATAAGGATAAGGTTCTGCAACTTCCTCGTGTTCTTCTGCACCAGCAGATAGATGCTGAGCATGAGGATGTAGAAACTCAGTATGCTGATAATCAGTCCCACTACCATGACAAGGGTTACCACCATCCGCAGGAAATAGGTGGTCTTCTCGGCGTTGAGCTTGTCGCTTTCGATTTCCAGTCCTTGGTCGTCGAGATAGCTCGTTATCTTCTCGTCGGCAGGATTGGTAACCTCTATCAGCAGCCGTGTTGGCATGGTGTCATCTTCCGGGGCAAACTCTTTGTTGCTCCATTCCATGAATGACTGCGGTACTAAAACGGAGGACAGAGAGCCGGAGAGTGCCACGACTTTGCCGATGAATTCCTGTTGCCTGCCATTTCCGTGGGCCATCATGTGCACGTCAATCATTCCCGTCAGTCCCTCGGAGATTTGCGGAAGTGAGTGTGTTTGTGCAAAGCCGAAGTTATACATATTGATATATGTACGCGGGAGTATTATCGGTATAACCTTGTCGCCCGGTGTGTAGTGCCAGTCGCGGAGGTTGATGTCAACAAACTCGTCAGGCACACTTTCGAAGTATATCTCGGTGTTGAGTATCTGCTGCCCGCCTACTCCCAGACGTGCGTCGATTTTGTAGTTCGTTGAGGTGAACTGCCCGATTTTCTTTATGAAAGACTGTTCTTTAAGTTGTTCTATGTCGTTTGTGGAGAACGTGCTTGACCGTCCGGACAATGTAGCGGTGGTGCCAATCCGCTTTGACACCATCAGGTAGTCCGCCTTCATGAACGAGTCTTCCGAAGTGAATACCGGCAGCACGTCATTATAAAACTGAAATCCGGCCAATACGATTATCATTCCGAAGAGATTGGCAAAGGCAAAGCCGCAGAACTGGCCTATGCTGATATGTTGCCGGAGTAATTTCCAAAGAAGTT
The DNA here is from genome assembly GCA_017623655.1 of Prevotella sp. GTDB lineage: Bacteria > Bacteroidota > Bacteroidia > Bacteroidales > Bacteroidaceae > Prevotella. Next base: position 7,656 of record JAGAON010000008.1, on the reverse strand, counting down.
TCATAGTCTTACAGTTTATACACCTTGTCATAGTCAAGACTCATGTGTTTGCCTATGCTGGTTATAATCACGCAGGCATCTTGTCTTTTCGCTTCCTCCATCATGATTTCGCCCATGATGGAAGAGTTGCGGTCGTCAAGATGGCTTATGGGTTCGTCCGCAAGCAGGACGTCAAACGGTTGCGCCAATGCTCTCATCATGGCCACACGCTGTTGTTGGCCGAAAGACATAAGCCTTACCTTCGTGTCGATTTTGTTTTCAATGCCGAGACGTTCGAACCATGAGCATATCGTCTTCATGTCCTTATGTCCCGTTAGTTGGTTCTTTATTTGTACGTTCTCCATAGCCGTCAGTTCGGGAAACAGCCTTAGTTCTTGAAACAGATGGCTTACATGGCGTTGCCTTATTTCCGTCCATCGGCTGGTGGAGTATGCCTTTATGTCTTCTCCGTCAAACATTACTTTGCCGGTGTAGTCATTCCTGTAACCGAGGATGTAACTGCAAAAGGTACTTTTGCCCTTTCCCGATTCCGCTTCAACAAGGTACAGCTTGCCTCGCTCGAACGTCGCCAGTGACTGCCAGATGTCAGATTCCGGGCATTCGGCATTTTGGAAAACTCTCGGCGTTACGTTTTCAAATGTTATCGTTGTCATTGCTTTGTGTTCATGTTGTATATAATCCTTTTGACTTTCCCGAGGAGCGGAATGCCGCTCAATGCCATAGAGCTTGTCAATGCTTCCATGTTCACGGCTACGACAAGCCTGTCTCCGTTCTTGTTGCTTCCGGTCGGAAGATTCATTACCTTTGCTGAGAACATACCGTCGGTAGTATCGGCTTTCTCGTTGTGGGATAACAGTATGGCGACATCTCCTTTGGCAGTTCTTATTTGGTCATACGCGTTTGTTCCCATAAGCATCGTTCCTATGGTCCTGTTGTTTTGCAGATGCGGCGTCAGTGTCTCGCCTTCCACGTTCATGAATACACCTATCAATGTCGTGTCGCCCATCACTTTTTGCCAGTCAACGGTTATAGGGCGGTATATGCTCTGTGACTTTCGCAGTGCCTGCCTTACACTCGGATTGTAAGAACAGGTATTGCCGGTCAGCAACAGCGTGCCGTCATTGTATGACAATTCTGCTTCCAGCAACACATCGGCAGGATCGGTTCCTTTCGGTGCGCCCAATGTTACTACCGCCGCTATCTGTTCCGGCAGTGCGCAAGCCTGTGCCACCATGCGTATGTGGCTTTGGCGTTCTTGCAGATGTTCCCACAAGGTAGAGTTCTTGATACTCCGTTCGCTGTCGCTGTCCATCTGCCTTGCCATTCGTCTTATCAGCTTTGTTTCCGCCTCGGCTCCTGTCACAGGCCCCATTATGAGCAGTGCGCAGTCATTGTAGCCGATAACCCATTGGTCGTTGATTGTATAAAAATCTTTTCCGTCCTCTTCTTGGTGGTTCTTCACCACGTTGAGGTTCGCAAGGCGTTTGATGAAGTCGTCCAGTTCATAATCATCACTTACCGGTGCACATATTCCGAGATTACCGTCACCGGACGCGAAAAGATAGATGTCCCTTGTCAGGTCTATACCCTTCATCCGTTTCTCGTCATCGCTGACAAAAGGCATCAGTATGGAGGCGAAAGGAGACTTCTCCCCGACAAAATCCGCGGCGTTTATGGCTATCAGGGCTGTGCTGTTCGCCGGTATGGCGTCAGTGTATTCCGACTTGGAGCAAGATGTCAGCCCCAAGGCCATTATAATAAATAAGGTATATATAATCTGTCTCATATAGATCAGTGTTTTTGTCCCAGCTGTGCCATCATTACCGCACTCAGCGCGGCCGTCTCGGTGCGTAGCCTCGATGTGCCAAGCGAAACCGATATGTACCCGTGTGAAAGGGCATACCTCACCTCGTCAATGGAGAAGTCACCCTCCGGCCCTATGAGGATTGTTATGTCCTCGTTGAGGTCCTGCTGTTTGCCGTTCAGCAGTGAAAACAAATCTGTTCTCTCTATCTCGTCATAGCAGTGGCAGATGAACTTCTGCCCGCTGCGGTCTTCATTGATAAAATCTTGGAAATGACAAATCTCCCTCACTTCGGGCAGCCATGCCTTCCTGCTCTGTTTCATTGCGGCGATGACTATTTTCTCCACTCTGTCCTTTCTAATCTGCCTGCGTTCGGAAAACTTGCATTCAAGAAAAGAAAGGCTGTCCACCCCTATCTCCGTAGCTTTTTCCGCCATCCATTCCACTCTTTCCATCATTTTAGTGGGCGCCATGGCTATGTGTATCTTCCTGTGCCACTGCCGTTGTTGCGGCATTTCCTCCTTTATGGCGTAGGAACACTTCTTGCTTGCGGCCATTGTCACTTCCGCCTTGTAAAAGCTTCCGCACCCGTCCATAAGGAAAATGTCGTCCCCCTCATGCAGTCGCAGCACTCTTGTAGCATGTATAGCCTCCTCCTGCGGCAATGAGTCGTTGTCTGCCGCATCCGGTACAAAAAAGAAACGTTCCTCCTTCATGATAATTCAGCCTCCTCTTCTGTCTATCTCTTCCTTTAACTGTTTTGCCAATTCGTATTTTTCCTCCTTAATGCTTTTTTGCAATGCCTGTTCCAGCATCTCCATGCTTAGCGTGTTCAGCGGCATGGCTACTCCGCTCGCATTCGGGCCGAGGTACGGTACACTTTGTCTTATCCATAGCGACTCTTCTATATATAAAGGTATATGCGGGTCGGCATAGCACAGCAAAGCCCCGTCACTTACATGTATAGGGAACGCTGTACCGGTGTTTGCGTCCTCTATCACCGCACGGTACTGCCCGTCAAACACACTCACTATTACAACCGCCAGTTGCAGGTCCGTCATGTATTTTATGATGGCCGTGACCGTTTCCGGCAACGTGTTTTTCAGAACCTCCGCCACTTTCGCCCTTTCCTCTTTGTCGCCAATGTACTTTCCGCGTCTGATGCCAAACTCGTGGCGCATTATCTCGTCACACACAACGGTCAGTTGTCGTTGCTCTTCCTTGTCTGTTATTATGAGCAGCGAGATGTTGTGTGTAGCGGATATATCCGTCACGCCTTGTATTTTCAGCGGAATCCTTGACATTTGTTTAGAGTGACAGTCGTCGGCTGTATATGTATTATTCAAAAAGGGGATGCGCTTTTGGCTTAGCGCCTATGCACATCCCCTTTGTCTCGTTAGGAAAATTGTTTTCTCTTGACAGGCTTTATGCCTCTTCTGCCGGAGCTTCTTCGGTTTGTGGAGCCTCTGCCTCGGCAGCGGCAGCCTCAGCGGCAGCTTTCTTCTCTGCTACCTTCTTGGCTATTTCCTCAGCCTTTTTCTTCTCAGCCTCGATAGCGTCCGCCTTAGCCTTGGCCTTAGCCTTGGCGTCGTTGGCCTTTACTGCATCGAAACCTGCGGTCTTGGCCTGCTTCCAAGCCTCAAACTTTGCCTGTGCGGCAGCTTCGTCAAAAGCGCCCTTCTTTACACCGCCTTTGAGGTGCTTCATGAGGAGCACACCTTCTCTTGAGAGGATGTTGCGTACTGTGTCTGTCGGCTGTGCGCCGCATTCGAGCCAATACAGTGCGCGCTCGAAATTCAGATCTACTGTGGCAGGATTGGTGTTAGGGTTGTACGTACCAATCTTTTCAGTAAACTTACCATCACGTGGTGCTCTTACGTCAGCGATGACGATGCGGTAAAAGGCATAGCCCTTACGGCCGCCGCGCTGCAAACGAATCTTTGTTGCCATTTTGTTGTTTTGTTGTTATTGTTATAGAAGTGAATTATGCCGCTAACTCGTAACGGCGCTGCAAAGGTACACATTTTCTTGAAGAAATGCAAGCAAAATCCCGAAAAAGTTATGCTTTGCCTTAAAATACTTGCCGATAGGCTCTTATTGTATGTAAACAATGATACTTACTTACAAAAAAGCGGGCAGGCCGTGTCTCACGACGCAGCCTGCCCTGATTAATGTCTAAGATATAAGATTAAAAATTGTAACCGATGTTGAAGGTGAAGTTGCTGTTCTTCATGCTGTAGTCACTGCTGTCATAGATGTTGGTCATGCCGATTTCATACTGGATGCCGAAGTAGAACTTGTTGACTGTCAAACCGGTGCCAAGGGCTATGCCCATGTCAAACGAGTTTATTCCATCGTCAAAGAAATCTTCTTCGTCTTCGTATGCCTCGATGGTAGAGTTGTGTCTGTCGATAGTTGTGACAGTCCACTCATCCTTTAACTTTCCGCCAACGCCGAAAGCGAAATATGGGCCGGCGTTAAATTCCCAACGCAGATTGTCGTTGATGTTGTAGCGGTAAGAAGCGAGTACCGGAATTTGAAGATACATCGGGTTGGCCGTTTCTTTACCGGAAATGTATCCGTAACTATAATCTTCTACGTATTCATTCTTCGCACCTTTGGTGGTAAAATACAAACCTGTTTGTATGCCGAAACTTTCTATGATGGAGTAGTCAACGTTGACACCAACATTGAAACCGAACCTTGACTTCAAATTGTCAGTGCCGTCGCCGGTGAATGTTGACAGGTTGCCACCGGTACGTATGCCGATGGTTACCGGTTTTTCTGCCTGATTAGTAGAAAAGAACCGGGAACTGCTTGCTCTTTGAGCTGAAACTGTGAGTGCGCATACAGCACACATAAGTGTAAGAAATACTTTTTTCATTGTTGTTTGTTTTTAAGTTTGAAAATAGAAAAAGATTGAAATGTTGTTACATATTGAAGTCCATGCGCCATACGTTGAACACCCTCTTTGCGCTGCCACGCTGTGAGAGGAAGAAGATGCTGTGTCCGTCAGGACTCCATATCGGTGAAAGGTCGTCACCGGGATGATAGGTTAGTTGCGTGAATTGTGTGCCGTCTGTTCTTATGACGAAGATGTCCGTGTTGTCTATCTTCTCCTTTTCCGCACGGCTGGAACCTGTAACGAGCAGCCATTTTCCGTCGGGTGAAAGCTGTGGAGTGGAGAAACTCTTTCCGATTTGTGACAGGATGCACTCCTCCACGCCCGTCTGGAAGTTCACTCTCCATATCTCGCTTTCGCCACGGTCGGTGAAACGTGCGCAATATACGGAGTTGCGGTCACCGGGTATGGGGCATGGTGTCATGCCGCGGGAATAGTTGGAGAACAGGTTTGTCTTGCGGTCGTAGCTCCACAGTGAGTAGTTGGCATATCCCTCTCCGCGGTGGAAGTATATCGTATTACCGTCTTTGGGCATCACACCGCAATAATCATTGTCATTGCTGCTTGATATTTGCCTTACTACTGAACCTTGGTCTGCCGGTATCAGATATACACCGTGGTGTCCGCCGCGTACTTCTGTGAAGCACAGCGTCTTGCCATCGGGACTCCATGAGAACCCCTCCACGTTGGAGCGGAATGTGCGCTGTATGCTCGCGCCGCCTTTCTTCGCGTCTTTTACCATGACGTTGGTTACACCGTTCTTTTCGTTTATGTAGCCGAGTTTCTTGCCGTCAGGTGAAATTCCTATCTGTGGTATCACCCACCAGTCAAGGGTTAGTTTGCCACTATTGCCGAAAAACCGTGTGAGGTGACGCACCAAAGCTCCATCGTAGTCGGCTACGCGATCAGCGTCTTCTGTTATTTTCTCGAAATTTACGCCACCTTCTTCCGGCACAAATGTCAGAGACCAGTCAAAGCGGGGCTTGGCTTCAATGGTAGCTGCCGCGGCTATCAATGCGACAGCTGTCAGTAATACTTTTTTCATGTTTGGTTTTCTTAGTCTTTTTCTGTCCAACTGTAAACTGTTTTTCCTGATTTTACATATCTAAATGTTTTTCCGTTGTTATCATCTTTGTAATATAAATAGAAGTCTCTGTCTTCATTCTTGAAAACGATAAATTCATTTTCTTCAAGTGTTGTTTGGGGTGTTATGACATTCCCCGCTCTGTCTATACATTGATGAGTACCGTTTCCACTGTAAACTTCAAAGTAATCCTCATAAGCATTTATACTCTGGTATTTGAAATCAATAACGGTATTTCCATTGAGGTCAACGCATCCATACTTATCTCCTTTTTCTACTACAACCAGTTCACTATTATAGTTCCTGTAACAAGGAATGTAAGAATATATAGCCGGTAGAATTTCTTTACCTGTGTTGTCTATTACACCATAATAATATGTTTGATAAGGTGGATACCAAAGTGTTTCGCTAACTCTAAAACAGAGTCTGTTTGTGCCATTAATGTGTTTAATTTCTTCGTATTGTGGTTCAACTACAAATTCTCCATTTTTGTCTATAAGTCCCCATTTATTATTGATGCGGACAGGAGCAACACCACTTTCAAAAGATTCTGCATAATCAAATTTGAAGTCTATGACGACTTCGCCCTTCGTATTTATGTAACCGTATTTTCCATTGTTTCCTATAACGTCTATGAGTCCTTCTATTGGTATGTAAAAACAATTCCCCAAACTAGGTTGCCAATGCCTATATTTGAAATCCAAGACGGTTTCGCCTTTTGTATTTATACAACCTATCATACCATCTTTGACACATATTATATATCCTTCTTCGGTAGGCATAGAGATTGCATCGTATATCGGCTGTAATATGTATTCCAAATTGCTATCTACCAAACCTGCCAGCCCGTCTTTGCGGACAATAGGAAGATTTTGGAACTCAGATTGCCATAAATAAGACAAATCAGTAGGTGGGGCTATGTCTGTAACGGATGTGGAGGTTTTCTTTATATTACCGTTAGTGTCAATCAGACATATCTTGCCGTCTGCCGTTTCCACTACTGCAGCAATGCCATTTTTGTCAAGAGAACTCCATACTAATTCTTCGACTGTATCTAGGCTTACAAAAGTGGCAATATCATCTATGAAATAGAAAGACGATGCCTTCTTGAATTGTGGAGCTATTACCATCTCGCCGTTTTCGTTGATGTACCCCCAACTGTCGAATGGCGCACTGTAAGCCGGCCACAACAGTGTCGTAGCCTCCTGCGTGTTATTGCTTCCGATGTTGTCACCATTACTGCCGCCATCGTCATCGCTGCTTGAGCAGGCGGTAAATGCCACTGATGCCAAAAATAAAGACATCATGAGCATGATTTTCTTGGAAAGAGTCTTCATAGTTGTTAATCTCTTTTTGTGAAAACCACGGCTCCTATGATTTCCTGTTAAACTTGGTTTCTGATTTGGAATAAATGATGTTGGGGATATACAATAAAAGCGTGGAACTTAAATCAATGAAATTTATTACTAAGTTTTGACTATCAAATGAAAACAAAAGCATAACAACTGCAAATAAAACGGTTGATTTACAAGTGTTTTAGTTGACTTTCTTATGGGAACAATATCTTAAATCTTTTTAATCGCCTGCAAGTTTCTTTGGGATTATTGGGAACATTTACGGGAAATATATTAACTTTGCACCCAGAAAACATAAAACCGACAAGAACATGAAGGCAAGCGTATATCTCAAAGAGGCAAAGGGGAACGGGAAACAAGGTGTTTCCTGCATCTGTTTCCGTGTGCGCGACAAGGAAATCGACATCAAGGTCGCTTCCGGGTTGCATGTGGTCGACAAGTATTGGGACGGCAATGCGCTAAGGTATCGCAGGAACACCATTGTGGACAAGAATGAACAGAAGCGCATTCC
>JAGAON010000007.1 GCA_017623655.1 Prevotella sp. | reverse complement strand
TGGTTATTGCGGCGGTGTCCCACCTCTTCCCATTCCGAACAGAGAAGTTAAGCCCGCCTGCGCCGATGGTACTGCAATGCAATGCGGGAGAGTAGGAGGCCGCCTTCTTTTTGAATATATTTTGTTGGGCGTCCCGGAAGCGTGAATGCTTCCGGGACGCCTTTTTTCGTGCCCGTGGGGAAGCTTCGTGTGCCGATACATTTTGTCGCACAATGCCAGATATGCAGGGTTGGCTAACGCCGAGCTAAACCTTTACACCCTGTGCAGTGTTATGTCGCCCCTACGGGGCTGTTACGGGGGAAGGTAGCCCGTTAGTTAAGTCAAGGAGTGATGAAGCAAGGGCGGCGTTGTCCGGTTATGTTACTGAGACGATGTGGTACATCGTCTCTACATTATGCGGCGGTGAAACGGTGATATATGGGTAAAAGGGCGGTGGTTATATTTGTAACCATTGCCCTTTCTTGATATGCTAAAAAAGCATTGCATTGTATTGGCGGGCGCACCAAGGCCGCCAATACATGTACAATGGTTATTCGGACGCACCAAGGTGTGTCCCTACATTGCGGTTCAATGCGTTGTCAATGTGGTGTGAAGCTATATGAGTGACACTATGCGGCGGGTATATACATACGACAAATTCCAAGTCAGGGTTTTCACTGACTTGGAATTTGTCGTATAATAATATTGTGGCGTTACAGTCTTGCTCGTTTAATACGCCACCTTCTTTCCGTTGATGATGTTCAGGCCGCGCTGCGGTGCTGCCATCCTCACTCCGCCGAGATTATATATCCGCTGTTCCGCTGTGGATTTCCCGTCCGTTGATACTGTCTCAACGCCAGTCGGGTCAAGCTCCACGATGTTAACAAATTTCTTCCAACGGGCAGACGCTCTATACGCATTCATTGTTCCGTAAGGTACATGGAGCGTGCATCCGCTGTATGTGTTTTCTGAGAAAGAATTGTCGTATATATAGGCGGGTTTGGAAGCATAATAGTAAATATCGGCAAGAGAACTGCATCCTTTAAAGGCTTGTCTTTCGATTGTTGTCACGCTTTTGGGTATATTTATCGCTGTCAGACCCTTGCAAGCCTGAAAGGCGCTGGTTTTTATTTCTGTCACGCCTTCTGGTATGCTTATCGCTGTCAGACCGCTGCAAAGCTGAAAGGTACCATTCATGATTGTTGTCACGCCTTTGGGTATGCTTATCGCTGTCAGGCCGCTGCAGCCATAAAAGGCATACGCGTCGATTCTTGTCACGCCTTCGGGAATGTTTATCGCTGTCAGGCTGCTGCATTTGTAAAAGGCTTCGTATCCGATGCTTGTCACGCTGTACTCCTTGGAATCATAACTTACTTTATTAGGAATTACAATGTCACCTGTATATGTCCCGTTGTTGCTTGTTACTTCCACGGTGTTGTCACCTGTTATTTTGTAGCGTATGCCGTCCACCACGAAGTCGGAGGCGTTGGCGCAGAGGGATAACAGAGCGAAGAATGATGCTAAGAAAAGTTTTTTCATAAAATAAAAAGATATAAATAAGGCGTGTAACCATTCTTTGCTTGTCTCTTTCAATGGTTACCGCCAAGTGACCTACTATGTAACAAGCACAGAACAGTCCACGCCTTACGGGCGTGAACTTTCAAAACTGCTTGTTCCCACATAGTAATGAATATTGGCGGTATTCTTGAAAGAGAGAACAAGAGCTAAAAGCTCAATATTTTTATATGTTCATCAAGTTTTTAAGAACGGAAACGCCGGGTTAATGATGAGAGGCCGTGCCTCTTTGGGTTTTCATTTGACGGATGATGTGTCGCCTTTGGCTCAATCCTCCTGTGCGTTTCTGTTTGTCTATGTCTTTTTCTTGTTTGGTGGTTTGTTTAGTTTGACTTTCGCGTTCTGTCTGTGCCGTCTCGGGCTTGCAGGAGTGAACGCGTGTTCCTGCCGTTATGATAATTAGGTGTATCGTGTGCAAAGTTACAAATAACTTTTGAAAAACACCGTCAAGAAGTGTTAAAAATATGGATATTTCTTGGTGCGGAGCTTATTTCCTTGTTTCACCCCTCGTCGCACTGCGTGCTCCTCGCCTGCCGGCTTTGGGGTGCCGATACGTCTTGTCGCGCAATATGCCAATACACAGGGCTTACACCCTGTGCTGTGTTATGTCGCCCTTTCAGGGCTTTTGCGTTGTTGTGAATTGCATATAAAACCGATATATGGGCGAAATTTGTAGAGACGATGAACCTCATCGTCTCAATGCCGTCTGGCTTTCCGTTGATTACTATATACCGGTGCTGAGACGATGTGGTACATCGTCTCTACAAGCGTGCGCGGTGTCCCAAAACAAAAGGGTGCCGTGTTGTGTCGTCCTTTCAGGGCTTTTTGCGTTGTTGTGAATGGCATATAAAACCGATATATGGATGGAATTTGTAGAGACGATGAACCTCATCGTCTCAATACCGTTTGCCTTTCCGGCGATTACCATATACCGGTGCTGAGACGATGTAGTACATAGTCTCTACAAGCGTGCGCGGTGTCCCAAAACAAAAGGGACTGTGTTGTGTCGCCCTTTCAGGGCTGTTTGGCGGCGTAATCTGCACCTGTTTGTTTTGTAGCGTAATGGTAGGTACGACATTCTGCTGAAACAAACAGCAATCACCATCGGTTATGCAACATAATCACGCCCCAATGACTGCAAACTGCCGTATTTCCGGATGAGTAAGCAAACGAAATCGGACGCACCAAGGTGCGTCCCTACAAGGCATCATGCACCAAGAGCGTAACAAACGTATGGTGTAGGGACGTACCTTGGTGCGTCCGAAGTTACGGGCAGACAACCGATGAAAAGTGCGACGGAACATGGAAACGACTGTTGCTGTAAGGATGCCGTGCCTGCTTTCTTCCGTGCGTTACTGAGACGATGTGGTACATCGTCTCTACAATGAGGGCGGGAATAAGGCGGGGAATCACAGTGCGTTTGTGCGGAAAGTATAATGCCCGTCCGCCCTTATTGCGGCAACAACAGCTGTCCGATGATGGGATAATGGTCGGACATGGCTATGGAGTGGTCCACCTTGAAGTTGTAGGGCGTGATGTCCGGGGTGCATAACACGTTGTCGATGCGCACCCTCATGCCGTAGTGTGAGAAGGAATAGCCTGGCCCTGTGGCGGTGTTGCGGTAACAGTCGGTAAGGTTCTTCGCGATGGTGTTATATACGTAAGAGTGCGGTATGTCGTTGAAGTCTCCGCATACTATTATCGGCGTTCCGCCGTTGTCGTGGCGGTGTTCGCTGATGAAGGCCGCCACTGCTTTCGCCTGCGGCACCCTTATGCGTGTTGCCTCGAGCAGTTTGCCGAAGATTGTCCTTGATATGGTGTGTATGGTGTCGTTCTTTCCGTGCATCATGTCCGAGAACTTGTTGCGTTCCTCTATCGACAGTCCCGTCGTTTCGAGGTGGTTGTTTATCACGATCACCTCTTTTCCGTTTATGTCGAGCCAGAATGCAGCGCTGATGTTGCCCTTCGACTCATACTCAATCCTTTGTTTCCTCGTGATCGGGAAGCGGCTGTATAGGGTAGCCTGCGCGTCTTGGGAGCCTTTTATCATGTCATGATGCCCGTATGCGGCGTTCAGTATGCTGTCGAGGTAAGGCTTCACCGTCCCACCTATGTAGCTCTCTTGCAGGCACACTATGTCCGCATTGCTGTCGGCTATGTATCTTATCACGGTCTGCCCGTCATCGGCTGTGTGTGTCCCGTCGCCGCTTGTCCCCCATGAGTGGGTGTTGTATGACATCACGGTTATCGCCCCTTCCGGCACCTCTTGCGTGCTGTGATAGGGTATATACAGCGTTACGGGCTTGTACGCCGCTATCAGTGCCGCCACGGGTATTATGAGGTGCTTCTTGCAGGTGAGTGTGGCCATGGCGAGCGAGAGTACCGACAGCATGAGAAAAACGGGGAAGGCATATCCTGCCAAGGCCGTCATGCCGTATGTCCGCGGGTCAAGGTATGGTGCGTAGCCGGTCACCAGCAGTCCCAAGGCGACGGGAATATGTATCGCAAGTAATATTTTTCTCACTTTCTGTCAAATAGTTTCTGTTTCTCCTCGTCGGTCAGCGACTGGTAGCCGGAGCGCCGTATCTTGTCGAGTATCTTGTCTATCTCGTCCTCTTCCTTTTTGTTTTTAGCATTATAGTCCCATTCCCGGCTGTTCTTTGCGGACGAGTTTCTCCTGCCGTAGTTCAGGTCTTCGTTGGCGTCATTGTCCCGGTCCAGATGCAGCCACCGGCGTATGCGTCCGAGAATGGTCTGCGACTTGTCCTTTATCTCATACCCGTCCCATCCGTTGAACGAGCTGCTCCTCTTCCGCCAGGCCTTTATCAGCGTGTAGCCGAAGAGCATTCCCCCGAGGTGCGCCACGTGCGCCACCCCGTCGCCGCGCTGCGACAGCGCCATAAACAGCTCTATGACCACGTACCCGCACACGAACCATTTGGCCTTTACGGGCACCGGCAGCGGGAAGATGAACATCCGTTCTTCGGGGTATGTGACGCCGAAGGCGAGCAATATGCCGTATATGCTGCCCGAAGCTCCTACGGTGGTCATGCTGTTGAGCATCAGGCGGTCAGCCTGCGACAGGCTGAACATATCCGCCAGCGTGCCTCCCTGCTCCGCAATAACCGAATACAGCATCGCCGCCTGCGACAGTTCCTGACAGAAGGCCGCACCCAGTCCGCAGACGAAGTAGAACAGCAGGAACCGCCTTTGGCCGAAGGTCCTCTCTATGATTCCGCCGAACATCCACAGCGCGAACATATTGAAGAACAGGTGCATGAACGTTGCGTGCATGAACATATACGTCACAAGCTGGTAGCTTCGGAAGTCGGCAGCCTGTATGTAGTGCAGGCCGAAGATGTCGTTGAGGTTCACTCCCCTGCCCGACAACACCTGAAACGCAAGAAAGCAGATGGTGTTGATGATGAGCAGGTTCTTGGTTATGGGCGGCATATTACGCATAATCCGTTGTCTTTGTAGTTTTTGTGTGTTACTGATATAATCGGATGCAAAAGTACTAAAAAAGAGGGATAAAACGGTTCGCATAGTGCTAAAATAGAGTTAAATGCCATTTTTTTTAAGGTTTTTCATAAAATATTTAATGAAAAAGTTTGTTTAATCAAAGTAAAGTTTTAACTTTGCAGCAGAATCTACTATTAATAAACGATTAAAAACCAATTACACAATGAACAAGACAGATTTGGTAAAGAAGATCTCAGAGAAGGCCGGTCTTTCTCAGGCAGATAGCAAGAAGGCTCTTGAGGCCACGCTCGACTCGATAAAGGAAGCTCTTGCGGCTAATGATTCAGTAGCTCTCATCGGTTTCGGCACATTCTCCGTAACGGAGCGTCCGGCTCGTCAGGGCATCAACCCAAGAACAAAGGAAACTATTGAGATAGCTGCCAAGAAGGTGGCTAAGTTCAAGGCCGGTGCTTCACTTATCTAATATCGGAATAAAAAGTTTCTCATACAGCAAGCCATCTCCGCTATTCTCATCGGATAGTGGAGATGGCCTGTTGTCATTTTGCCGTTGCGGGGAACGTGCAGTGCCGAGGATTGCGGCGCTGTTCGCGGCGTTGTGCCTTGCCGCCGTCTTCTCCTTCGCCTCCACCGGGAGGCTCGACAGCCTTGTGTTCACACGGGTCGATATGGCCGGAGGGCTGGCTAACGGTCATGTGCAGCACCTTACGCAGGCGGAAGACGGCCGCATGATCATAACCTCCCACTGCTTTGTTGACATCTACGACGGTTCGCGCTTCCGCCATATACCCACCTCCGACAGCCTGCATACGCGGCTGTCCGACTGCAACAGCCCATATACCGTATATAAGGACAACCACGACCGCCTGTGGTTCAAGCGCTGGTTCATGGGCAGATGCCTCGACCTGAAGACGGAAAGGTACATCGTTCCTCTCGACAGCATATTCAGGTCGCATGGCGTGAGGGACACGGTGAGCGACTTCTTCTGCGACCGGCACCGCCGTATGTGGGTGCTGGCGGGCGGCAGCCTCGTTAACCTCGACAACACAAGCCGCCGCATCAGGATAGACCGCAGCTGGGAAAACCTGCAAGACATACATACCGCTGACGGGCTGATGTATCTCTTTTTCAGCACCGGCAGCGTAAGGTGCTACGACGAAAAGTCACTCGCCTTCCGCTTTTCCGACAATCCCCTGAAAGGCAGTGACTACAACGCCTACGACCTTCAGACCCTTGTCTTGCAGCCGGTAAGAGGCAGGCTCTGCGTATGCAAGAGCGGAAAAGACAAGGGCATAGTGCTGGCCTACGACCTCCGGCGGCGCAGCTGGACGGAACTGCTGCGCACCTCGTGCGTCCTCCACGGCGCTACCGTCACCCCCGACGGTCACGTCTTCGTGGCCACCCCGGACTGCGTATATGGCATAGACATCCAGAGCGGGGACATATCATGTTTCAAGACCTTCAACCTTCAGGGCAAGTGGTTCGGCTTCCGGCACTTCAACTGGATATACGCCGACACGCAAGGCGGTATATGGCTCGGCAGCTACAACGACGGCCTGTTCTATGCCCACCCCCTGCGCGGACAGGATTATGACGCTGACGGCAAGGAACAGGCCGCCGTAAGGACCGTCAGTCCGCTGCACCTCATGGTCACGGGCGTGAGCATAGCCGGCGAGCGGCAGAAGATAGGCGGCCGCCACCTGCCCGTATCCGAGGGATACGTCAGCGCCTACGACCTCGAATACAGCGAAAACAGCATCACCTTCGAAATCTCGGCGCAGAACTATGTCCTGCCCTCCGCCACCTCCTACCGTTACAAACTGCTCAGGCAGGGCAGCGAGGAGGGGGAAGAGGCATGGCACGACGCCACTCCCGACAACTATATGGTCGATGCCAACGGCCGTCTGCTGCTGCATTTCCAGAATCTGGAACCGGGCGGTTACCGCCTGCTGGTGGCGGCGGAATGCGGCGATTCGCGTGACACCCTGTCCTTAAGCCTCACCGTGCGTCCCCCTTGGTGGCGCACCACGGCGGCATACGTGGCATACGCCGCGGCCCTGCTGCTGCTCATTGCCGGCGTGTCCGGCCTCCTGAGCCTTTACGGCCGGCGCAAGATGAGGCGGCAACACAGGGAGGAGATGCTGTTGGCGCAGGTGCGGAGCCTCATTGAGAGGTGCAACGAATACGAGAAAGCCTGTGCGCGGGAGTGTGCCGAGGAGGAGTCCTCCGCCGGCGGCGACGGGTGCGGTGACGCCCTGCCCGAGGCCGACAGCGAGTTCATACACCGTGTCATACAGCTTGTGGAGCGTAACATCAGCTCCGGCAACTACAACGTGGAGCAGCTGAGCCGGGATATGTGCATGGAGCGCACGGGGCTGTACAAGAAGATGGTGGCGCTGATGGAGAAGACGCCGAGCGCGCTGATACGCAGCATACGTATGCAGAAAGCCGCCGCACTGCTCGCCTCCGGCCGCTACACCGTGGCGGAAGTGGCATCACGCACCGGTTTCTCCTCGACAAGTTATTTCTGCAAGGTCTTCGTCGCAGAATACCGGTGTACGCCGGGAGAATACATGAAGCGATAGCACAAATGTTGAAAAGGCGTGGATAAGATGTTGTTATCCACGCCTTTTCAACATTTTTACCGCAATACATCAACAATATTGTCGCGCCTTTTCCGCGGAAAAACGCTAACTTTGCATCCGGAGTTTACGGCTCATGGTGTATCCGCGTCCCGGGCAAAAGGGTGCTGTTTGCACGGCAATCAGGTGCCGTTTACACGGTAATCAGGCGCAGATTGCGAGGTAATCGGGCGCAGATTGCATCCGTATCCGGTTGTTGCTGAATACCAGTCAGTTGTAATATATTGATAAAACCTAATATAAAAATTATGAAAAAAACATCATTGTCACTCTTTTTTGCCGTTATGTGTTCGGCGGCTACTGCCCAACAGCGGCAGGAACTGAATATGCCGATAATCCAGACCAGCTACACGGCAGACCCCGCGCCGTATGTACACGGCGACACTGTCTATCTATACACCACGCACGACGAGGATGACGCCGAGGGCTTCAAGATGAAAGACTGGCTGCTCTACACCTCCACCGACATGGTAAACTGGCAGGACCACGGCGCAGTGGCGTCGCTCAAGGACTTCAAATGGTATAAGGGCGACAACGGCGCATGGGCGGAGCAGGTTGTGGAACGCAACGGGAAATGGTATATGTACTGCCCGATCCACGGCCACGGCATAGGCGTGCTTGTGGCGGACTCGCCCTTCGGCCCTTTCAAGGACCCGCTGGGCAAGCCGCTCGTATGGCAGAAGGAGCACTGGGATGACATCGACCCCACCGTGTGGATAGACGATGACGGGCAGGCGTATATGTACTGGGGCAACCCGAACGTGTATTACGTGAAGCTCAATGAGGACATGATTTCCTACTCGGGCGACATCGTGCGGCTTCCGAAGATAAAGGACTATCAGGAAGGCCCGTGGCTTTGGGGCAGGAAAAACGCCAAGGGCGAGAAGAAATACTACCTCGCCTTTGCCTCCACCTGTTGCCCGGAAGGCATAGGCTATGCCATGAGCGACTCGCCGACAGGGCCGTGGGAGTACAAGGGACACATAATGAACCACACGCCGCAGACACGCGGAAACCATCCGGGCATCATCGACTACAAGGGCAAGTCATACTGTTTCGGGCTCAACTATGACATTTTCCGCATGGAGACCGGCCGCCATGCCGAGCGGCGTTCGGTGTCTGCCGCGGAGATGGAGTACAACAGTGACGGCACAATCAAGGAACTGCCGTACTTCCTCGGCTGCAAACTGGAGCAGGTGGGGACGTTCAACCCGTACCGCCGCGTGGAGGCCGAGACCATGGCATGGGGCTACGGCCTGAAGACCACACGCCAGAACCCCTCCGGTCCGTGGAATCCCACGCTCTTCGTGACCGACATTGACGACGGGGAGTATATCCTTGTCAAGGGCGTTGACTTCGGAGACGGCGCCTCTGTCCTTGAAGCCAGTTGCTCAGCCCAGCTGTATGGCGGAAGGATTAAGGTGCGGCTTGACGCTCCTGACGGTTGGATAGCCGGAATAATAGACGTGCCAAACACCAAGTTCAAATACGAGACGTTCCGTACAGGGCTGACAAAGTGCAAGGGGGTGCATGACGTATATTTCATGTTCGAGAGCACGTCCGAACAGAAAAGAAACCTCTTCAACTTTGACTGGTGGCAGGTGAAGAAGCAGTAAGACAACTATCCTAAACATAACGGACATGAAAAGAACACTATCATCACTCATCCTCGCAGTGACGTGTACCCTTTACGTCACTGCGCAGAAGCTGGAATTCTTTACTCCCTCCATTGTCCGCGTCACCAAGACGGCAGGCGGCAATGACGTGAACAAACAGAGTCTTGTGGTCACGGCAGTGCCGCAGAAAGTGGCGGTGGCGGTGAAAGACGACGGAAACACCGTGACATACCGGACGCGTGAACTGGCGGTGACCGTTGACAAGGCCACGCAGACGGTCTCCTTCGCCACCGCCGGCGGTACGAAACTTATGTCGGAAGGCGGTCATGCCTTCACACCCATCACGGAAGGGGTGGACAAAGGCAGGTACAGGGTAAGGCAGGCGTTCGCCCTTGACAAGGAAGAACCGATATACGGCATAGGCATGATGCAGAACGGGAAGATGAACCTGCGCGGGGAACACCGCAAGATGCAGCAGTCAAACCTTGAGGATTACGCCCATTTCTTCCAGAGTATAAAGGGCTACGGCGTGTATTGGGACAACTATTCTCCTACCACCATCAACGACAACAGGACCTTGGAGCTGGAGAGCCAGGTGGGAGAGATGGTAGATTATTACTTCATGTACGGCGGCGATGCAGACGGCGTGATACGCGCCATGCGCCACCTTACGGGACAGGTGCCCATGCTTCCGCTGTGGACTTACGGCTTCCACCAGAGCCGCGAGCGTTACAAGTCGCAGAATGAGCTGCTCGAAGTGGTGAGGAAGTACCGTGACATGAAGATTCCCTTTGACGGAATCATACAGGACTGGCAGTACTGGGGCAGCAACTATACATGGAACGCCATGGAGTTCATCAACCCGGACTTCGGCAATGCGCAGGCAATGATAGACGAGGTGCACAAGAACAACGCCCGCATCTCCATCAGTATATGGTCCTCTTTCGGCCCGATGACCAAGGCTTATCGCCAGCTTGACGACAAAAACCTGCTCTTCCACTTCTCCACATGGCCGGAGTCAGGCCTCACACAGTGGCCTCCACGCAAGGACTATCCGTCCGGTGTGCGTGTCTATGACTGCTATTCGCCGGAGGCGAGGGACATCTATTGGCAGAACCTTTCACGCCTTCACAAGATGGGCATAGACGGATGGTGGATGGACTCCACCGATCCCGACCACTGCGACTATAAGGAATCCGACCTCGACGAGAAGTGCTCCATGGGCAGCTGGCGCTCCGTGCGCAACGCATACTCACTCATGACCGTGGGCGGCGTTGACCAGCACCAGCGTGCCGCCGACTCACTCAAGCGCCCGTTCATACTCACGCGCTCCTTCTTTGCGGGTCAGCAACGCTATGGAGCCAACACGTGGAGCGGCGATGTGGGCAGTTCTTGGCAGACGCTGCGCAACCAGGTGCCGCTGTGCCTGAACCATACCCTGTGCGCAAACCCCAATGTCAACACCGACATAGGCGGCTTCTTCGCCAACGCCTACAACCGCAGGCACGGCGACAACAGCGCCACCCGCAATCCGCAGTATCAGGAACTCTACGTGCGGTGGATGCAGTTCGGCCTCTTCTGCCCCATGATGCGCAGCCACGGCACGGAGGTATTCCGCGAGCTGTACTACTACGGCAAGCCCGGAGAACCCGTATATGACGCGCTGCTCGACGCCGTGAAGATGCGTTACCGCCTGCTGCCTTACATATACAGCCACAGCCGGCAGGTGAGCAAGAACGGCGACTCGTTCATGCGTGCGCTCTTTATGGACTTCAAGGACGACAGGAACACATGGGACAACGGCCGCGAGTTCATGTTCGGCCGCAGCCTGCTCGTGTGTCCGGTGCTCGACCCCCTGTTCACCAAGGAGAAGATAGTGAAGACAGACGAGAACTCAGGCTGGGACAAACGTGACAATGCCGAGTATGCCAACGGCTGGCCGGTGGTTGACTGGAAGCAGCAGAAGACGTACAGCGTGTATCTGCCTAAGGGTGCGGACTGGTACGACTTCTGGACAGACACGCGCCACAATGGCGGGCAGACACTGCTGACGGACGCGCCGATAAGCCGTTCCCCCCTCTTCGTGAAGGCCGGCAGCATTCTGCCGGAGGGGCAGGATATGCAGTATTGCGACGAGAAACCGTGGGACAACATCACGCTCCGCGTCTATCCCGGCGCCGATGCCGCCTTCACCTTGTATGAGGACGAGGGAGACAACTACAACTACCTGCATGGCGGTTATTCGGAGATAGAGATGAAATGGAGCGACCGTCGCCGCACACTGACGCTGTATCCGCGCCGCGGTTCGTTCAAGGGTATGCTGTCGAAGCGCACCTTCATCGTCCGCTTGCCCGACGGCACACGCAAGTCCGTGGCATATAGCGGCAAGAAAGTGACTGTCAGGTTGTAAGTAATCAGGTGCCGATTGCAGTGCGAACGGGTGCTGATTATCAAGTAAACAGGTGCAGATTACCATGTAATCTGCACCTGTTTGTATTACGTTCCGTAACTGCCTGTGTTGATAGGGCTTACACCCTATCCTGTATTATGCCGCCCTTTCAGGGCTTACGGCTGTGTTGACGCATCCGCTTGTAGTCTTATTGATGGCACAGTTCCCATGATTTTATGTCCGTGACATGAAACAGTCGATTTCCTCCCGCAATGTCTCCGGCGTTCCGTCGGTGATATGTCCGCCGTCCATCAGCCAGATGCGGTCGGTCAGGCGGAGGGCGGTGTCGAGGTCATGGGTGGAGAGCAGCACCGTCTTGCCCTGCTCATGACACAGGCGGCGCAGCATGGTCATGGTGCCGACCTTTGACGGATAGTCAAGGAATGCGGTGGGTTCGTCAAGCATTATGAACGGTGTCTGCTGTGCCAGTGCCTTGGCTATCATCACCTTCTGCCGCTCGCCGTCGCTGAGGGCGTTCATGTCCGTGGCGGCGAAGGCCTCCATGTCCGTCATTCTCAACGCTTCATCCACAATCTCCCTGTCGCTGCTTGTCAGCCTTCCCCAAAAGCCTGTGTATGGCGAGCGGCCCATGGCGACCATTTCCCTCACCGTCATGTTGCCGATGGCGGTGCGTTCCGTCAGCACCACTCCTATGGCCCGTGCCCTCATGCGCGGCGTCAGCGTGGTGATGTCCGTGGGCTGCAGCAGGTCAAGGGTGACGCTTCCCGCCAGCGGAGGCTGGAAGGTTGCTATGGTGCGCAGCAGTGTTGACTTGCCGGTGCCGTTGCGGCCTATCAGGCATGTCATCGTGCCCGCCGTGAGATGCGCCGTAAGGTGCGTGGCGACGGGCTTGTTGCGGTAACCTATCGTGAGGTCGTTCAGGTGGAGCATTATTTCCTTTGCAGTATTATTGTTGTTATGCTGAGGGGCGGAAGTGTCACGGTGTCCGCCGCATCGGGTGCCTGTATGGGTGCGCAGTCCTCCGTGCGGCTTGTGCGGAACGCCCTTTCCATAGTCCACGATGAGGGTGACACGGTGCGCAGGGCGACGCTCGCCGGCGTGCGTTCCGTGTTCAGCAGCACCACCGTCATGCTGTTGCCGTCGGGGCTTATGGCCGCCGTGGCGTTGCGGCTATCTACCGTCAGCCAGCGGTAACCGGCCGGAATGAAGCGGCTGAACTGCTGACGGACGTAGTAGTTCTTGTGCCTTCGGTAGGTGCGCCACTGCGCATCGCACGCCACGAGGCTCCATTGGTCATAGTTTTCCTCCACATACTGCCAGTCAAGCCATGCCGACGGTTGCAGAATGCGTATGTCATCGATGAGCCGTTGCGCCATCATCAGGTTGCCGTGAAGCCCCTTTCCGCCTGCGCCGGTCTCTGATTGCCAGAGCTTTATGCCGCTCTCCGCCGTCAGCCGGCGCAGTTTTGCGCGGTCGTTGTCACCGCCCGAGTAGGTGTGTGTGTTCCATTGGCCGATGTATTTCAGCGCGTCCGCCTGCTTATAATACATGAAGTTCTCCGCCGACTGCGCCACGTCGGTCTCGTCAGACGCCGCTATCACCGTCTCCATCCCCCTTTCCCGCATCATGGGGTAGAGCGTCTTGAGGAACTCCACCTGCGCCTTTGGGGAGAAATGGCATCCCTCCTGCGAGCCGGAGCGGTACCAGTAGTCGGTCATTCCCTCGTTGAACGGCTCAAGGGTGCGGAACGTTATGCCGTGTTTTTCCTTGAAATACAGGCACACATCGGTAAGATACCGTGCGAAGACGGTGTAGCAATCCTCCCTGAGGTTGTCCTGCAAGGCGTCCTTATGACCCGCCACGCAACCGCTTTTCGTCATCCACCACGGCGCGGAATTGGCGAAAGCCTCGAATATGGCGTCTTTCCTGCGGCGGTGTATCATGGTGGTCACGCGCTGTTGCGCCTCGTCCCGTTCCCAGTTATAGGCACTGTCGGCACCGTCGAGGAATCCCTCCATCTCGGCGCGGAGCCCCTTTCCCTTGCTCATGTGGTGCGGTTCGCAGTTCCGCCACTGCGGGTCGTCGCCGCCGCCGATGTTATACCGGAAGATGTTGTAGTTCAGTCCGTCAGGCGATGTAAGCCAGCCGATGAGCGAATCGAGGTGCTCCTCGCTCTGTCTGCCGCACATATTCGCCCACCAGCAGAGCGACACTCCCCAGCCCTCCCATTGCTGTGGCTGAGGCTTGTCGTCGTGAATGGTGACTGATGCGGCATCGGTTGCCGTGGCGAGGCATACAAACAGTGTCAGTAACAGTGTGCGCATATTTAGGGAGGTTGTAGGGTGGAGGTTAGGAGGTTGTAGGTTTTTGGTTGGGAGGTCGTTGGTTTTAGGTTTTAAGGTATGTGACCTTCAACCTCCAACCAATAACCTCAAGACCTTAAACCAATAACCTCACAACCTCAAATCAAAGCGTGAAACGCCTTATTTCTTAATCAAATCCATTATCGGGACGCAGCGTCCGATGACTTTTCCGTCCTTTATTTTCAGGTTATACGGTACGGTTGTGATGCCGAGGTCTTTCACAACGGGCGAGTCCCACATCATTCCGTCGCACACCGTAGTCAGCTTTTCGGCGTTGTTGTTCCTCAAAGTCCTGCGGCACTGCTTTATGTCCGGGTCGAGACAGACGGTCAGCACATGATCGATTTTGGCCGAGTCGGCCGCAAACTGGCGGTTGGACGCCAGCTGCCTGAGCATATTGCAGCTCTCGTAATTCCATGAAGCCCATACGCATACGACCGTTGTCCCTTTCAGCATCACGCCGTTTGTCACCGCCTGACCGTCTATATCCTTTGCCGTGAAACGCGGCAAAGGGTCGCCCACGCTTACGGGTTTCAGCCTCCCCAGTTCCGTTTTCATCCGCATAGCCAGCAGTCCCGTGGGGCCGGTCTTTTCCTCCGGCGTCATGCTGTCCGTCATTTTCTTCAGCATGGCCTGCGCCTTCCTGATGTCAGGCTTCTCGCTCAGTATGAAGTATTGCCTTATGAGCCACAGCGATACGGCCGACTTCGGGTTGTCGTTGATGAACAGTTCCGCGTGTTTCCGCATCTCCGCCGGCGACAGCTTGTCGCAGTTTTTCCGCCATTCGGTGAACTGCTCGTTGTCGTCCGTGCCCGTTATCTCCATGCTTTTCAGGTGTGCGGCGTCGGCGTCGATGGATATGCTCGCCCCGGGTTCCACGAATACCGGCATCACGGCGTAGTTGGGGAACACAAGGACGATGGTCCCGCTCTGCGCGATGTCTTTCCCGTAGGTGAAGCGTCCGCCCCTCACGGCTATGGTGTCGATGCCGTTTGTCACCCCGTCCGGCGAATAAACGTAGAACTGCGCCTGGTTCATGTTGAGGAACCTCGCGTCGATTTTGAACCGTCCCTTGTCCGTTGAGCAGGCCGATAGCGCAAAAGCGAGAACAGTCATGGCAATGGATGTTGCCATGACTGTTCCTCTGTCAATGATGTTTCTCATTGTTCTTGTACTTGGTTTTAGGTGGTTGTCCTTTGGTTTCAGGTTGTTTCCGCATTACGGATTCCCGGAATCCATAACCTGAAACCCACAACCTAAGACCGTGAGCAGTGTGCCGCGAGCGGGACTCGAACCCGCACGACCGTTTCGGGTCAAGGGATTTTAAGTCCCTCGTGTCTACCAATTCCACCATTGCGGCAGCCGTAAAGCGTTTGCAAAGTTAATCATTTAGCCCGACATGAACAAACGTTTTTGCACTATTTAACGTCATTTTCTCCCGCACACTGTCCGCCCTCCGAAACAAAATGGTGCCGATTACCTTGTGAACAGGTGCTGATTACACTGCAATCAGGCCTCTTTTACAAGGTAATCGGCACCCTTTTACAAGTCCCTCGGTTGTGACCTGTGCGCCAATGACGTAGAGACGATGTACCACATCGTCTCCGCAACCGCATAACTCCGCATCATCTATTGAGACGATGTGGTACATAGTCTCTGCAATGGTGCGGCAATACGCCCCATCGTCAGTTATATACCGTGATGTAGGTGCCGTCATAACCGATGCGGTATCGCATGAGGCTCTGCCCTGCCTCTCCGCTTGCCACCACGCCCCTGTTGGCCAGATTGTATGTGCGGCCGCACTTGCCGCACTTCACTGTGGTGCTGTTTCCCGCCCATTGCAGCGGTGCGTTGGTCATGTTTGAGGCGGCGAAACAGTTGGGACACTGGCGGTCGAAGGCGTAAAGCGTCTGGTCCATCGACGACTTCCCTATGATAAGGCCGTTTGAAAGGCCGAGGACGTGCCTCTGCTGCGTCTCAAGGTCGGTCGTGATCTTGTCCTCCGTGTCGTCCGTCCCGTATATGGACGTGACCACGGAGTATGTCTTTCCTGTCATGGGTTTGGTGGTAACGATGGCGTAAGTCTCGTAAGAGTTGACGGCATCCAGCAGCCTTGACGTGTTGTGATAGGTGCAGTTGAATGTGAAGTGGCACTCGTTACGGGCGTATTCGTCCTCCGCTTCTTGGCAGGAAGCCATGAGAAACAGGGACAGCAGCAGGGGGATTATGCGTCTCATGTCAGTTGTCAGTTGTGGGTTATGGGTTCTTGGTCATCGGGTTGGGGTTGCAGGTTGCCGGTCACTTGCCGTTAATCAGGGCTGACAATCGGTAACTTACAACTTATAACTCAAAGCTATTTCACGTTTAGCAGTGCCTTTTCCGCCTGTTCCACCTTTTGGAAGCTGAAGCCGTCGATTATTGACTGCATCAGTTTCTGTATGCGGTCGTTGCACAGGTTGCCTATCGAGCCCTCGTGAGTGTGGTGTATGTCCTTGCAGGGTGTGAACTTTCCGGCTTCAATGTCAAGCCCGACCTTCTTGTATGCGTCACGGAACGGCATGCCGTCGGCGGCAAGGCGGTTCACTTCCTCCACCGAGAAGATGGCGTCATACATCGGGTTGTCGAGTATGTCGTCGGCTACTTCTATCTTGTTTATGATGTATGCGCACATTGACAGGCAGTCTTTCAGCTCGTCAAAGGCGGGCAGGAACACCTCCTTTATTATCTGGAGGTCACGGAAGTAGCCGCAGGGTAGGTTGTTCTGTATCAGCGTTACCTGCGTTGGCAGTGCCTGAAGCTTGTTGCACTTGGCGCGTATCAGCTCGAAAACGTCCGGGTTTTTCTTGTGAGGCATGATGCTTGAGCCGGTCGTACACTCCTTGGGCAGCCTGACAAAGCGGAAGTTCTGCGAGTTGAACAGGCACGCGTCGAAGGCCAGCTTGGCCATTGTCCCGGCCAGTCCGGCTATGGAGAAGGCCACGTTGCGCTCCATTTTGCCGCGTCCCATCTGCGCATATACCACGTTATAGTCCATCGAGTCGAAGCCAAGCAGGTCCGTTGTCATCTGCCTGTTCAGCGGGAATGACGAGCCGTAGCCTGCCGCCGAGCCGAGAGGGTTGCGGTTAGTCATGCGGTAGGCGGCCTGCAAGTAGAGCATATCGTCGGTCAGTGACTCGGCGTATGCGCCGAACCACAGTCCGAAACTTGACGGCATGGCTATCTGCAAGTGTGTGTATCCGGGCATGAGCACGGCCTTGTACTGTTCCGACTTGGCTATGAGCTCGTCGAAAAGGGACTTTGTCTCATCGACGACCTCACGCAGTGCGGCTCGTGTAAAAAGCTTCAGATCGACCAGAACCTGGTCGTTCCGGCTGCGTCCTGAGTGTATTTTCTTGCCCATGTCGCCCAAAGCGCGTGTGAGCATCAGCTCCACCTGCGAGTGAACGTCCTCTATGTCGTCCTCTATCACGAACTCCCCGCGCTCGCATACGTCGTAGATGTTGCGCAGTTCCCTTAGCAGCGGCGTCAGTTCTTCGTCGGCAATGAGGCCGATAGAGTTAAGCATTGTGATGTGGGCCATTGAGCCCAGCACGTCATACTTGGCGAGATAGAGGTCCATTTCCCTGTCACGTCCTACCGTGAAGCGTTCTATCTCTTTGTTGATGGAATAGTTTTTTTCCCAGAGTTTCATGTCTTGAAGGTTAGCCCCACCCCCGTCCCCTCCCGGGGGAGGGGAGTGATATGCCACTGCCGTTGCATAAACAGTGTAAGGCGTGTTGTTAAATTGTTGTTTGTTCGGTATGTGATATTGGCAGATACGGTTGCCGCCTGCCTTCTCCCTCCCCTCGGGGAGGGGCGGGAAGGGGGTTAATACGGTATCATGGCGAGCATATCCGCAAACTGGTCCAGCCCCTTTTCCAGTTTTGAACCTATCATCATCTTGATCATAGGGTTAAGGTCTGCCTTCAGCGTCAGGCGCATCTTTGACGTCGTGTCCGTCACCGGCAGCACCTGAATCCACAGGTTTGCCTCCACCGGCGACTGTTCCGTCTGGAACTTTATGCACTTGTTCTCCTCGCGCTCCACCACCGCCAGCGCCACTTCTCCCACCATCGGGGCGGGGAACGATATGCGGTCGGGGGTCAGCGTCACCTCGTCCAGCTTCTCCAGCTGTGCGGGGTCCTGTCCGGCTTCCCTTATCTTCTCTTTCACCACCTCGCTGTTTCTCGCGTTCTCCAGCATCGGGCGTAGGTTCTCAAGGTTGCTCAGCGTGGCGTAAACGCTTTCCACCGGAGCGTTAATATGCTTTATCTTGCTTTCGTATTTGGCCATTTCTTCCAAGCCCCCTCCCCGTCCCTCCCCGGGGGGAGGGTGGGATATGCGGGGGCGTTTTTTGTTATTTTTCTTACTTTCAGCGTCTATATATATTATGGAGGTATCCCTTCCCTCCCCTCGGGGAGGGTCAGGGAGGGGGCTGCTATTCCTGCTTCCACGTCTCCGGAGACTTGCGCCACTCGGCCAACACGGCGAGGTCCTCCTCCTTTATGTAGCCCGTCTTGGCGGCAATCGCCGTGGTGTGCTCATAGTCAGAGAGCGTCACGAGCTTCACACCCGCCTCCTCAAACGCCTGCTGAGCCACGGGGAAGCCGTAGGTGTAGCTTGCCACCATGCCGACCACCTCGAAACCGGCCTTGCGCAGGGCATCGACAGCTTTCAGGGATGAGCCGCCGGTGGATATGAGGTCTTCCACCACCACCACCTTTGAGCCTTCCGGTATGGTGCCCTCTATCTGGTTTCCCATGCCGTGGTCTTTGGGTTTCGGGCGTACATAGCAGTAGGGCAGCAGCAGTTCGTCAGCCACCAGCGCGCCTTGCGCTATCGCTCCCGTAGCCACTCCGGCCACGGCCGTGGCCTCGGGGAACTCGGTGTGGATGAGGTGTACCAGCTCCTGCTTCACGAAAGAGCGCAGCTCGGGGTAGGCGAGGGTCTTGCGGTTGTCGGTGTAGATGGGTGACTTCCATCCGGAAGCCCATGTGAAGGGGTCGTTAGGCTGTAACTTTATAGCCTTGACCGCGAGCAGTTTTTCTGCGAATGCGTCTTGTACTTTCATAATAATTTAGAATATTGGCCCCCTCTCCGTCCCTCCACGGGGGGAGGGAGTGATGTGTGTCCGGGGATAAGGGGTGTTGCTTGAAATTTATATGCGTTGTTTTATATGACAGTTTTACGGATTTTTGTCCTGTTGCTTGTAATTGGTTGATTTTCAACGGCGGAGAGATGACTCCGCAATCAGCACCTGATTACCTTGCAATCAGCACCTGATTGCATGGTGATTAGCACCTGATTGCACAATAAACAGCACCTGATTGCCGCCCCCTCCCCGTCCCTCCCCGAGGGGAGGGAGGATATATGGGGAAATCGCTTAGTAGGGATTAGTTATTTTATCCTTGTTTTTGCCGGCTTCAACCCTGCCTCACCATTCTCCTCCCTCCCCTCGGGGAGGGACGGGGAGGGGGCGGTTGGGGTTAGTGTTGGGGGCTGTCCCTCTTTATAAACGCCAGCAGTCTATCGACCGCCTCGGCTTCCGGTATGGCCTTTTCCACGCATACCTTGCCCTTGTAAAGGGAAATCTTCGCCGGTCCCGCACCCACATAGCCGTAGTCAGCGTCGGCCATCTCGCCCGGACCGTTGACTATGCAGCCCATGATACCTATCTTCAGCGTGGCGAAACGCGGGTCACTCGCGGCAGCCTCCTTCACCGCCGCCTTTATGCGGGCGATGGTACCTTGAAGGTCATAGAGCGTGCGGCCGCAGCCGGGACATGATATGTACTCCGTCTTTGTGAAGCGAACGCGCGCCGCTTGCAGTATTGAGTCGGCCAGACTGCGCAGCTCCTCCTCCGTGCCGCAGCCGTCATTGACTATCACGAGGCCGGTGGCCTTGCGGTCAATGAGCAACGCTCCCGCCGCCATGGCCGCTTTCAGTTGCAGGTCTTCCATGCCGGTCTCGCTGAAATGCAGTGTCAGTGTGCCGTTCTCTATGCGTGCGTTCTCACGCATTGCGGCGCATTGCGGTATGAACTCCACCAGCTTCCGCGCCACGGGAATCTCGCGTTCCGGCTCTTCGGAGAGCGACACGCGTATGGTGTCGCCTATGCCTTCGGTCAGCAGTGCGCCTATGCCCACGGCCGACTTGATGCGTCCGTCCTCGCCCTCGCCGGCCTCGGTCACCCCGAGGTGCAGCGGATAGTGCATATCTTCGGCTTCCATGGCCTTCACCAGCAGCCTTACCGACGTCACCATCACCACGGTGTTGGAGGCCTTGATGGACAGCACCACGTCGGTGAAAGCCTCCCTGCGGCATATCCTGAGGAACTCCATGCACGACTCCACGATGCCTTCCGGCGTGTCGCCGTAGCGTGACATGATGCGGTCGGACAGCGAACCGTGGTTCACGCCGATGCGTATTGCCGTGCCGTGTGCCTTGCATATATTAAGGAAAGGCACGAACCGCTCCTCGATTTTCCGCAGTTCGTCGGCATACTCGCTGTCGGTGTATTCCAGTTTCTTGAATGTCCGCGCCGGATCGACATAGTTTCCCGGATTGACGCGCACCTTCTCGCAGTGCAGTGCGGCTATGTCCGCCACGTTGGCGTTGAAGTGTACGTCGGCCACCAGCGGCGCATTGTACCCCTCCGCCTTCAATGCCGCGGAGATGTTGGCCATGTTTTCCGCCTCGCGCCTGCCCTGCGTGGTCAGTCTTACCAGCTCTCCCCCGGCGTCGATGATGCGTTTTGCCTGAGCCACGCACGCCCCGGTGTCGTTGGTGTTGGTGGTGGTCATGGACTGAACCCTTATCGGGCTGTCACCGCCTATGGTCAGATTGCCTACACGGGTGGTGGTAGTTTGCCTCCTGTTCATGCTGTCGTGTGGTGTTAGTTGCACTTGAAGTCATACTTCACCCCGGCCAGTTCCCTGTTGGCTTTCTCTATCTTCGCGCCCAGTCCGGCCTTGTATGTCTTCAGCCTTGCGGCTATGTCCTTGTCGGTCAGCGCCAGCATCTCCATCGCGAGGATGGCGGCGTTCATGGCACCGTTGACCCCTACCGTCGCCACCGGTATGCCGGGAGGCATCTGTATGATTGAGAGCATGGCGTCAAGTCCGTCGAGCATACCCTTGATGGGTACCCCGATGACGGGCAGTGCGGTGCTCGCCGCGATGACGCCGGGCAGTGCCGCCGCCATTCCCGCCGCCGCTATGATGACGCGTATGCCGCGTTCCTCCGCCGAGCGGGCGAAACTTTCCACCGCGTCCGGTGTGCGGTGCGCGGACAGTGCGTTGACTTCGAAGGGTATTTCCTGTTCGTTCAGGAACTGCATTGCTTTCTCCATTACGGGCATATCGCTTGTGCTGCCCATGATGATGCTTACTAAGGGTGTCATTATCTGATGGTTTAATATTGATTACTTGAACTTGGCAAAGTTAAGAAAAATAAGTGAAAAGAGCAAGTTTTATGCGGGAAAAGTGGCGGGGTGGCTGTAAAAAACTTCTCACATGGCGATTTTTAATATTACGGATAATAGTTTTATTTTCGTTATCCGTGGTATGTTGCGCTGCGTTTGGGTGGGTGTCGTGTGTCATCCCGTGGTGATGTGGCACCCCTCGGCGGCCTGTGTCCGCCTCGCCTGCCGGCTTTGGGGTTCCCGACACCTTTTGCGGTTGCCTGTCGTTACACAGGGTTTACACCCTGTGCTGTGCTCTGTCACCCCTTCGGGGTTCGATGCCGATAAGCCTCCTCGGGTCGTTCCGCACGCAACAAGACACGAATCGATACGCTAAATGTTATAGATTGATTATCAAATAGATATGGATAGTGTTGTAAAAGGGTGCCGATTACGGTGTAAAAGAGGCCTGATTGCAGTGTAATCAGCACCTGTTCACAAGGTAATCGGCACCCTTTTGCAATGCCGGTATTCCGGTGTCGTGAAAAGATTGCGTATTCTCAGCTTAGCATTACGGCTGTCACTCCGGCGAAAAGCCCCACGAGGTAGCCGCCGACTATCTCGCCCAAGGAGTGGAGGCGCAGCAGCATACGCCCCGTGCCGACCACTCCGGCCAGTATGATGAGTATGCAGAACCACCACAGCGGGTTGAAGCCTATGATGAGGGAGAATGCCACCACCGCGCCGGTCGTGCCCCCTATGGCGGCGGTGTGGGTGGAGATTTTCCAGCGGTGGTTTATCAGTGCGCAGATAATCTGTATCGCTATCGCCGCCACCACGATGCTGCTCATGAAGTGGGGGAAGTGCATTGCGTTCATGACATAGAAGCAGGCGAGGTAGGACAGGATGGAGATGACGTAGGGAATCATTCGCCCTTCCCGCGAAAACAGTTTCAGCAGCGACCAGCCTTGGTAGCGGCGGTAGATGTGGATGAGCGTCGTCGGCAGGAAGATGGTGAAGCAGTAGGTCGTCAGCATCACGAAGACCTTGTATGCAAGGGGCATCATGCTGAGGTAGGTGAATGCGAACAGCGCCGCCAGTCCCATCAGCGGGAGGTAGAATGGCGTGAATATTATGCTGATGTAGCGTGCCATCAGCAGTATCATCCGTTGCTGTCCGTCGGCTGCTTTCCGGCCAATGTCATGGCTGTGTTGCGTCATCGGTGTCCGTTGTTTTATCCTTTTTGTGTTTTCTTACCTGAGGTTTGAGGGGGGGATGCCGAGCTGTTCCCGGTATTTCGCCACCGTGCGGCGGGCTATCGGGTAGCCCATCTTCTTCATTTCCTCCGCCAGTTTTATGTCAGACAGCGGCTTTCCGTTTGCTTCGCTGTTTATAAGCTCGCGCAGGGCGTTCTTTATTATCCTTGTCGATACGGCCTCCCCGTTGCCGGTGTCGTAGGCGTCCGAGAAGAGTTTTTTAAGCGGTATGATGCCCCATGGCGTCTCCGCGTATTTTGAGCTGCACACCCTTGAGACGGTGGATATATCCACTCCCGCCCGTCCGGCCACGTCTTTCAGTATCATTGGCTTCATGTCCGCCTCGTCACCGCTTGTGAGGTATGCCTTTTGCAGGGCTATGATGCTCCTCATGGTGTCGGTCATCGTCTTCTGCCTCTGCTGTATCGCCTCGATGTATGAGCGTGCGCGGCTCACCTTCTGCTGTGCGTACAGCAGGGCTTCCTTGTCGCTCCGTGTCATCGACTGCGGGTTCTGGCGGTATGCGTCGATCATGTTCTCGAAGTCGCGCGACACGTACAGCTGCGGCATCTTGCCGCGGTTGAGGGTGAAGGAGATGTTGCCGTCCTCGTCAACGTCTATCACGAAGTCCGGCGTCACCTGCTGCGTGTTGCGTCCCATGGTCTCTCCCAGCGCGGCGCCGGGCCTCGGGTTCAGCTTGCGTATCTCCGAAAACACCTCCTCCGCAGTGTATTCGCTGAGGCCGAGCCGTTCCGTTATCCTCTTCCACCGCTTCTTGGCGAAGTCCGTGTAGCACTCGTTTATCACGCGGTGCATCAGTGACGTGACGTGTGACGGCTGCCTGCGGAATATCTGTATGAGCAGGCACTGCTGCAATGACTGCGCCCCTATGCCCGCCGGGTCGAAGGATTGCAGTATGGTGAGGCAGTGTTCTATCTCGTCCTCGCTCACGTCCATGTATTCCTTTATGGCTATCTCGTCGCTCACGGCGGACAGTTCCTTGCGCAGCAGGCCGTCGTCGTCCAGCGAACCGATGAGGTATTCCATTATCATCTCCTGCCTTTCGGTCAGCGTGTGTTCCCTCATCTGGTCGCGCAGGCTGTCGTAGAACGACTCCGTGTTGCCGTATATCCGTTCCTCTTGGTCGGCGTCCGGGTCGTTGTTGTTCGCCCTTTCGTAGTTTGACGAGTCCATCCTGTCGTCCCGGTCGAGGCTGTCCAGTGCGCTGTCCAGTTCGTCCTCTCTCTCTTTCCGTTCCTCTTCCGCCTCGAAGTCGTCGTCGCCGTCACTGTCGTCCGCCTCCCTTTCCGTCCTGTCCCCGGTAAAATCCGGTTCCTCTCCTTCCAAGGCAGGGTTCTCGTCCATCTCCGCCTGCACGTTTTGTTCAAGCTGTGCCAGCGGCATCTCGAGCATACGCACTACCATAACCTGCTGCGCCGTGAGACGCTGCTGCTGCTGTTGTGCCAGTTGCTGCTCCTGTGTCTGGATTAGTTCTTGCGCCATGTCGTGTCTGTCAGGTGCGGATGCCGGTATCCGCAATATACGGCGCAAAGGTAATAATTCTTTTGCAAGAATGCCGTTGCATAGCGAAAAAAATAAGGTTTTATAATAAAAAAGGTGTGAAATCCTTTGGTGTTTGCGTAATTATTCTTAAATTTGCACATTGAAATATATGTACTCGGCGCAATGCGGGTAAGGATTCGCGCTTTTCGCGGCAGTCGCCGGCGATGCAATGTCGTGCCGGCGAAACCGGCGGGAGTTATTGGCTGCGATGATGTAGGGATGCACCTTGGTGCGTCCGGATATACGAAAATGCGGTCATGCGGACGTACCACGGTGCATCCCTACGGACGGTTGCCCCGCAATCAGCACCTGTTTACGTTGTAATCAGCACCAGATTACCATGTAAACAGCACCTGATTACAACGCAATCAGCGCCCTTTTGCAACGCTGTCCGTAACAGCTTGATTCAGAACACGAAACTAACTATATCAAATAACTAACCGGATTAATTATCCTTATGAAGAAAATTATTACTCTGATTTTTGCCGCGCTGATGGTGGCCGTCACAACTTCCGCCGCCGACCAGCTCGCATTCCCCGGAGCATACGGATGGGGACGCTTTGCAAAAGGCGCCCGTGCATCGAGCGCTCCGACAGTGTATCATGTGACAAACCTTAACGACAGCGGCACGGGCTCGCTGCGTGACGCGGTGTCCCAGTCCAACCGTATCGTCGTGTTCGACGTTTCCGGCGTGATAAAGATCAGCAGCCGCATCGTGTTCAAGAGCAACCTCTACATCGCCGGGCAGACAGCTCCGGGCGAGGGCGTAACGGTCTATGGCAACGGCGTGTCCTTCTCCGGCGCCAGCAACATCATCTGCCGCTACCTGAGGGTGCGCATGGGCCACGGGGGTGACAGCGGAAAGGACTGCGCGGGCATCTCGAACGGCACCAACATGATATTCGACCACTGCTCCTTCTCATGGGGACTGGACGAGACTTTCTCCATCAACCCCGACGGAAAGGGCGACCTTGGCAACATAACATTGCAGAACTGTATCTTCGGTCAGGGACTGCTCACACACTCGGCGGGCGGACTGATGCAGGCTGACTACATCACCCTCTACCGTAACTTCTACTGTGACAACTCCACACGAAACAATAAAATCAAGGGAATAAACCAGTATGCCAACAACGTCGTGTACAACTGGCAGAACGGTTGCTACATAATGGGCGGCGACTCGGAAGGCACTTCCTACGTGAACATCGAGTCTAACCTCTTCATCAAC
This sequence comes from Prevotella sp., assembly GCA_017623655.1. GTDB lineage: Bacteria > Bacteroidota > Bacteroidia > Bacteroidales > Bacteroidaceae > Prevotella. The sequence continues at coordinate 313,062 of JAGAON010000007.1, read as the reverse complement.
GGCCCCGCAAAGGGCGGAAACTGCTTTGGCGGCGCCAACGCCAACTTCAACTGCTACGGCGACGACAACTGGCAGGACAGCAACATGGACGGTGTATTCGACCCATACCTTGTCACCAATTACAGTGCCGCAACCCGTGTGGATAAGCCTTACGACTATCCCGAGCTTGACCTGTACCCCGGCGACAAGCTGCTTGAGCTGAACATACCTACCGTGGGAGCGTCACTGCCATACCGTGACCAGTCTGACTGCTACATGATTGACGAGGTAATGTCATACGGTAAGGAGGGGAAACTCATAACATACGAGACCAGTCTGCCTATCGGCGCGCCCGACACATGGGCTTGGTGGGCAGGAAACAAGGTGCAGGACACCGACGGTGACGGTATGCCCGACGCATGGGAGAAGGCCAACGGCACCGACCCCAACAAGGCTGACGCTACCGTTCTCGCCGCAAACGGCTATCTGAACATCGAGAACTACATCAACTCCATAACGGCGGACGACCGCCAGTTCTTCCTCCGTGCACCCATAACGCTGTCACTTGCCAATGCCACTACATCCACGCTGACACTGCAATGGCGTGACTACACATACGCCGAAGAGGGCTTTGCGGTAGAAGTGGAGCAGGAAGATGGCTCTTGGAAAGAGGTGGCACGCACCCCGGCCAACACCACTTCATGCGAGGTCAGCGGGCTGGAGCAGGCAACGCAGTACAGAATGCGCGTCTGTGCCTTCGCCAAGAACAACGGTGTGGAGGAGAAATCAGAATACGCCACCGGCACTTTCACCACCCGGCAGATAGAGGCGGGCATGATAGACATAGACTCGTTCACGCCTGACGTGACCCTTAACGACTGGCAGACAGTGTGGAACAAAACCACTACCGACTGGAAAGAGGGTAAGGCTTACGTTGACGGCAACAATGTGTTGCTCAATACTGACGCTGACCAAATGGTGAAAATAGAAGAAGATATTGCTCCGGGAGCGGTCGTAGTGAATGGCAAGGGGGCTCTTGTTCTTAAAGGAGTGTTAGGCGGTGACGACGCATCCGTCAACAAAGGCAACAGCGGCACGCTTTTCCTTGACGGGCTGAACACATACAAGGGCGCGACAGTGCTGCACGGCGGCGTGATAACATTCAACACCATCGCCAACGGCGGAGAGCCTTCCGGCATCGGCGCGTCATTGGAGTTCCCGGCCAACTGGGTGATGGACGGTGGCACATACCGCTACACCGGCGCATCGGCAGCGACCAACCGCAGTGCGAAACTCATGCGCAACACGGCGCTCGAAATAGCCCAAAGCAACACGACCCTCACCGTTAACGGCAGCTTTGAGGGCGAAGGCGACCTCGAACTGAGCGGAGCGGGCACTCTTGTCGTGCCCGATGCGGCAAACTTCTTCAAGTACAACGGCTCGACAGTGCTTACAAACGGCATGCTGTCTTTCACCGACATAGAGAACGGATGCAAGGCGTTCGGAGCCACAACACAGCCTGTTGTATTCAACGGAGGCGCGATAAAGTTCGCTTATAAGAACGAGGATTATCAGACATATTCATTCCCCATTCAGGTAAATGAAGGAACTTACTCCAAATTCTACGCTCCGTCACACGGCTATCTCAAGAGTAGTGTAACAGGCAGCGGTACGCTTGAGTTCCTTATTCCATACCTTCGCTTCAAAATAGACAACGGTTCTGGTTTCGAGAACTTCCATGGACGCATTGTAGCAAGGGGCACTGCTTCACAGACTATATTCTGTCACCAGAGCCAATGGAACAGTCCTAACGTTCCGTTTACCTTGACCGGCAAAACGCATATGACCGCATGGGCTACCAATGCTGTCAATGTCATCGGCGGACTGTCAGGTGATGCCGGTACATATCTTATCGGTTCAAGTAAGAATACCAAGGGCTTCAAGTGTTCATGGGAAGTGGGTGGCGCGAATACCGACGAGACTTTCAACGGTATCATCAATAATCTGCCTTATAGTCTGAACAGTTCTTACAGTGGAACGGTGTCTATTAAGAAAGTAGGTACAGGCATTTGGAGACTTAACGGGGCTAATACTTACAGCGGAACAACGCAGGTTGCAGGCGGTACTCTCATCGTTAACGGCACTCATAGCGGCACAGGCGCGGTAACAGTAATGAGCGGTGCCACGCTGAAAGGTATGGGTAAGATAGCCGGAAAGGTAACGTTGTTCAACGGCGCGACGGTAGAAGGCGGTGACACTTTGGTCAACGGAAAGGGTCTTGTGTTCTCTTCCACGCTGACATTGTCCAACGGTAGCACGGTGAATATGCCCGTAAGCCTCACCAAGTGCAACACCATCACGCTCAACGGGGCGGCTACCATAGGCGAAACGGCAGTACTTAACATCACGGTTAGTGAGGACGGGCTGGCACGTGCGCCGTATGCCGACACCGAATATCAGGTCTTTAAGCTCGGAACTAATGGCAGCATAACGGGTCAGTTCGCGTCAATCAGCGACGAAGTGCTCACCGAGGGCCAGACATGGGACACCACAGACCTCTATACAAAGGGCATCCTGCGTGTGAAAGGCGGTGACATCAAGCCTGACGAGCCAATCGAACCGGAAGACCCGGATGAGCCCGCCGGAGAGACAATGAGGGTTACTCTCGCTTACGGTAACATGACTCCGAAGTCATACGACGACAGTGGCATCAACAATATGCTTGTAGGTGCGGAGAACAAGGAGACCAACGGCATTACGAACAATAACCTCGGATTCAGCATTGTATATACGGAGAAGCTGGAAAAGACACTGGACAAGGGCTCAAAGATGACCTACACGTTTGACGGAACGCAACGCACCAACATCAAAATATCCAACGGTGCGCAGGTGACCGTGAACCTTCCGGAGAACGCCCGCGCCACAAAGCTGGAGATATGGAGCGTTGTCGGCACCAACACCCAGAACCGCACGAGCTACTGGAAGGAAGTGTGCGGCAAGATATTCACCGAGGCTGACGCCACGATACTTGACATTACGGCGGGCAAGGTGAACTGCGTTACGTTCGACCTTCCTAATGTGGACGTCATAACATTCACCAACACGGGCGAGCAGCAGTGCGTGATTCTCAACATAGACTATCACTACGGCGGCCCGACAGGCATCGACGAGAAGGGTGTCAACGCTTCTTTGGAAGACGGCAACGGCAATTCCGCCATCTACAACGTCGCCGGCCAGAGGGTGAACGACGCTTACCGCGGATATGTTATAAAGCAAAGCAAGAAGTACATCAAGTAAACTTGTTGAATTAAGAATTACGAGTTAAGAATCAAAAATTGTGATTACTGCACGGAATGTTTATGCCATCGGTTAATGAAAGGCAGCAAACCCGTTATCAGTAATCACAATTTTTAATTCTTAATTTTTAACTTTTAATTAATCAAAGGCACTACAACGTTGTTTATGTTTTACGTAATGAACCCTGAAAGGGTGACAGAACTCAGCCCGGGGTGCAAACCCCGGGTAAAGAATGGAGGCCGGAGATGGTATTGGAACCCCGCAGCCGGTAGGCGAGGTGGCTATTGGCCACCGAGGGGTGGATGCTGTTCCTGCGGCTTGCAATGCGTATCGGAACGTCTTAAAAGGTTCTTCTTCTGCCTTACTTTATACCCCTCGTCATGCTTCGCACTCCTCGCCTGCCGGCTGCGGGGTTCCAATACGTTTTGCCGAATGCCCGCTTTTACCCGGGGTTTGCACCCCGGGCTGAGTTCTGTCACCCTTTCAGGGTTCGTCGAACAAGCAATAGTGAGACCACAATCCCATAATTATACATTATAAATTATTAATTATAAATTAATCAAAGATGAAGATAGTTTATTTCCATGGCTTCGGTTCTTCCGGGGCGAGCGGCACAGTCGAACTGCTGCGTAAACTGTTGCCGGAGGCTGAGGTGGTAGCCCCCGACATCCCCGTTGACCCTCTTGAAGCCCTGCCTTACCTGCGCCGGCTGTGCGAGGAGGAACAGCCCGACGTGGTACTCGGAACCAGCATGGGCGGTATGTACGCCCACCAGATGCACGGTTTCAGGCGCATCTGCGTCAACCCCGCCGTCAATATGTCAACGATGAGCAAGGTATTAAAAACCGGCGAGCACAAGTTCTTCAACGGACGCAAGGACAACCAAAAGACGTTCCGTATCACCCGCGACATAATACAGCACCACAACCAAGTGGAACGGCAGCAGTTCAAGAACCTTACGGACGAGGACAGGGAGCAGGTCTATGGCCTTTTCGGCATCAACGACCCCGTATGCCACACCTACGACCTCTTCCATAAGCACTACCCGCAGTGCATCCGCTTCGAGGGAGAGCACCGTTTGAACGAGAAAGTGCTGAAAAAAGTGGTGCTGCCGCTTATCCAACAGCTTGCCGCCCCCTCCCCGTCCCTCCCCGAGGGGAGGGAGTAGATAGTGCTGCTCCTGCCAAGAAGTAAGTGTGTTCAGCCCTCATCCTTGTGTTTTACCGCCCTTCTCCGCCCGTGGATGAGGGCGGGCAAGGCGATGAACTGTACGCTATAAAGATAATGTAACAAACAAAAATGTCCACAATGCCACATACATCTCCCTCCACGAGGGGAGGGGCTGCTGGGGGGCTGGGCGGAGTTCTGTCCGCCTTCCGCCGCCACCTGCGCCTGTTGCGCGGCCTTTCGCCCCACACGCTCGAAGCCTATATGCACGACGTCGGCAGGCTGTTGGCGTGGTGCGGGGAAGAGAACAAAAGCCCCATGCACCTTGAACTCAGCGACTTGGAGACATTTTCCGCCTCCCTTCACGACCTCGGCATAGCGTCATCCACACACGCCCGGATTCTGTGCGGCGTGAGGGCGTTCTACCATTTCCTTGAACTCGACGGCTATGTGGAGCAAGACCCCTCCGAATTGTTGGAGTCACCGATACAGGACAAACACCTGCCGGAGGTGCTTACAACCGCCGAGGTCGATATGCTTAAAGACAAAATAGACCTCACCAAGTGGGAGGGACACCGCAACCGCGCCATCATCGAGGTGCTTTTCTCATGCGGTCTGCGCGTGTCAGAGCTCGTAACGCTGCCCCTGTCGCAGATATACGAGGAGGAAGGCTTCGTGAGGGTGACGGGCAAGGGGGCTAAGGAACGCCTTGTGCCCATCTCCCCCGTCGCCATAAAGGAACTGCACCTGTGGTATGACGACCGCCGGCGGATGAACATCAAGCCCGGCGAGGAGGACTATGCGTTCCTCAACCGCCGTGGGGCGCATCTCACCCGCACCATGATACTGATAATGATAAAACGCCTTGCGGCGGAGGCGGGCATCAAAAAGACCATCTCTCCCCATACGCTGCGCCATTCCTTCGCCACCGCACTGCTGGAAAGCGGCGCATCGCTGCGTGCCATACAGGCCATGCTGGGGCACGAGAAGATAGGCACCACGCAGATTTACACCCACATAGATATGTCCACCTTGCGCCGTGAAGTGCTGGAGCACCATCCGAGAAATATGCGGCTCATGGAGTGACCGATAACCGTCATGCCGGTAATTTGCCGCTGATTACCTTGCAAACAGGTGCTGATTGCAGTGTGATTAGGTGCTGATTACACTGTAATCAGCACCTGTTTGTTTTTAGCCCCTGCACCCGCTTGTAGAGACGATGTACCACATCGTCTCAGCACCAGAATATGGTAATCGCCGGAAAGGCAAATGGTATTGAGACGATGAGGTTCATCGTCTCTACAAATTTCGCGCATGTATCGGTTTTATATGCAATTCACAACAAATCAAAAGCCCTGAAAGGGCGGAATAATACAGCACAGGGTGTAAGCCCTGTGTAACACGTTGCGACCCTACAATACTATTAGAACCCCGAAGCCGGTAGGCGAGGAGCACGGAGTGCGACGAGGGGTGAAAACAAAAACGAATAACGGTAAATGTGCGGCAAGCGGCAAGAATCATCGTGAACGGAATGCGGATGTATCACCCCTCGTCGCACTCCGTGCTCCTCGCCTGCCGGCTTCGGGGTGCCGATACCTTTTTCTTCATACGCAATCAATTCACAGGGTTAACACCCTGTGCTGTGTTCTGTCGCCCTTTCAGGGCTTTCTTGCTTTATAATTGGTACATGTTCGTTTCAAGACATCGCACCCGCTTGTAGAGACGATGTATCACATCGTCTCAGCACCAGAATATGGTAATCACCGGAAAGGCAAACGGCATTGAGACGATGAGGCTCATCGTCTCTACAAATTTCGTATAAATATCGTCCTTTCGGGGCGGTTCCTGCCTTGTTTACTTCTTCTCTTCCTTCAACGCCTCCGCCACGATTTCCGCCAGACGGGCGGCGCCCTTGTCATTGGGGTGTATGCCGTCGTTGAGCATATTCTTCGCCTGATCGGCGAAAAGCGTATGCAGGTCTATCACTTTCAACTTGTTTTTCTTCGCCAGTTTCTGTATGGCGGGAATCTCAAGGCTCACTATCACCGAGTCGCTGATGCCCCATGTGTCCTTGAACGCGGGTATAGGCGTGCAGAGATAAATCCTCGGCTTCGACGGCAGAGCCTTCAATGTGTCTATCATCGCCTGACAGTCCTTCGCGAAGTCACGCACTGCCACGTCGCGGTTCTGCGGCTTCGTGTCGTTGGTCCCGAGCTTGATGACCACTATGTCGGGGTTGTACGCCTTGGCGTCACGCCATGCCTGCTCCCGGATATACGGCTTGTCGCCGGCGGAGCACATCGTCCTGCTGCTCACTCCGAAGTTCTTTACCTCGTAACCCCTGCCGAGACGCTTGCGCAACAGGGCGGGATAGGACAGGCTCCCGGCCATGTCTATGCCGTGGCCGTCGGTTATGCTGTTTCCGATGCACGCCACCTTCACGTCCTTTTCGGCCGGCAGGGGCACGTCTTTAAGCCACTGCGAGAGGTCGGCCAGCATACGGTCGTGGTACTTGTATGACGCCTTGAAGCCGAAGCCGTGGCCGCCTGTGGGGTAGATGTGCATCTCGCAAAGGTTTCCCGCACGGCGCATGGCGCTGTAATACGCCACTCCGTTCGTCACCGGCGGCACCGCACGGTCGTCGTTGGCCAGCAGTATTATGGCGGGAGGAGTTATGTGCCGGCGCACGGCATTGAAGTTTGACCACTCCCGTTGCAGCCCCTTGTCGCCGTAATTGTCACCCAAGAATCCCCTTACCGAGCCTTTGTGCGTGTCTCTCTCCACCATCGACACCACGGGATAGAACAGTATGCTGAAGTCGGGGCGTGCCTCATAGGGGGCGTGTGTCGATACGCTTGACGCCAGATGTCCGCCCGCCGAGAATCCCATGATGCCCACGGCGCGCGGGTTCACGTGCCACACGGCGGCGGAGTCGCGCACGGTGCGCATGGCGTTGTACGCGTCAGAGAGCGGGATGTTGCGGTCACCGTGGGGCATACGGTACTGCAACACCACGTATGCGATGCCCTTGGCGTTGAAAAACTCCGCCCAGTCGTGCCCCTCGTTCTGCATGGACAGGTGGCTGTACCCGCCTCCGGGGCAGTCAACCACCGCCATTCCGTTGGCCCGTGAAGCCGCTTCGGGGGTGGGGAGATATACGGTCAGCTCCGACTTGCCGTCTTCGGAGTTTTTCAATACGAATTTGCGCGCGGTGCTCTGTGCCGCCGCCGACAGTGCCAGCGCGGCGATAATGATGAGAGATAAGGTTTTCTTCATGTCAGTTATAGTTAGTAAGTGGTTTTCTGTATGCAAAGTTATGCAATAAATTCCATACCGCCAAATAAAAGGAAAAGAAAGATTCCGGTGCGTCACCGTCGGCAACGGGAAAAGGATGGAAAGCGTTTTTTCAGACGTGTTGCCGCCGTTATTGTAGAGACGATGTACCACATCGTATCAGTAAATAATGTAACGCGGTGCGGTTGCGGAGACGATGTGGTACATCGTCTCTACAATAACGGCGCATAAGTCATAACCGGTGGATTTGCAAAAGGGTGCTGATTACCCTGTAAACAGGTGCTGATTGCAGTGTAATCAGGCCTCTTTCGCAAGGTAATCAGCACCCGTTTGTAATACGTTAGTTAATAGAGCGTAAAAGCACAGCCCTGAAAGGGCGGAATAACACAGCACAGGGTGTAAACCCTGTGTAACACATTGCGACCATAAAATGCCATTGGCACCCCGAAGCCGGCAGGCGAGATGCCCGCAGGGCAGCGAGGGGTGAAAACAAAAACGGATAGCAGTAAATGCCCTGCAAACGGTAAGGATTGTCGTGAACGGAATGCGGACGCTTCACCCCTCGTCGCACATAGTGCTCCTCGCCTGCCGGCTTCGGGGTGCCAATACCTTTTTCTCCATACGCAATCAATTCACAGGGTTTACACCCTGTGCTGTGTTATTCCGCCCTTTCAGGGCTTTTTCTATGCAAATTCTGTGATTTCGGACGCACCAAGGTGCGTCCCTACAAGGGCGGTTGCTGTTCTCTCACTTCTCGAAATGCTGGTAGTCTTTCAGGCTTCTCCACGCTCCGCCCCATGAAAAGCCATGCCGTGTGAAAAGCCGGTGGCACACGTCGCCCCGCTGTATGGCCATCGGCACCTTGCCGCGGTCGCGTGCGTATGGCCGTGAGGCGGCCGGTCTCACGACCTTCCCCTTGACGTACGGGTTGTAAAGCGGGTTTATATCTACCGCCATGCCCATGCCGTGTTTCGACACACGGGTGCGGGAACCGGTGACAAGGCGGAAGTTAAAGCATGAGGTATTGTTCGCCGCCATGGACCGTTCGTCGTCAGCGCCGTAGTCGTCGATGAGCATCATGCGCTCGATGCGGTAGCCCTCCTCATACAAACGGCGGAAAATGCGGAGCAGGTCGCCGGCGATGGCCTTGTTGCAGACCATCTCCCCCACCTGTGTGCGCCCCTCCCTGTTGCGGTGCAGCATACAGAGGTAGCGCAGGTCGCTGCGTTTCACGGTGCAACCAGCCGGAAACGACTTGCCCCTCATGCGCCGGAATACCTCGTCGGGTATCTCTTCGCCGGTGAAATAACGTGCGGCACGCTGTCGCGCCTCGGCCTCCGTGCGGCATTCGGGCAGCACGTCGCCGGCCTTCTGCGCCATGGACGGCAGCGTGAGGAGCATATATAATAAGGTATATATAAGTCGAATCATAACGTTGCAAAAGTAACGTTTTTTTTCGGAATGGCCAAGGTGGCGGGTGTTTTTTGTACGGATAATTTTGCCATTCCAATACTTTTGCGTACTTTTGCACAAAGAATAACCGTACATTTGCAAGTGAAATGGATAAAGGCACGTTCCGGCTGATAATGTCAGAAGAAGCAAGGCAGTTTGTTGAAGGCTTGCCGCAACAGGCTTCAAGGAAGATATATCACAACATATACAGGGTTGCCGGTGGAGAAAGGAACAAGGAACTGTTCAAGAAACTGGACAATACAGACATCTGGGAGTTCCGGACTCTGTATAACAAAATGGCATATCGGCTATTCGCCTTTTGGGACACTGACACCGATACGCTCGTGGTTGCCACCCACGGCATCATCAAGAAGACACCACAAAAAGAGATAGCCAAGGCTGAGGCTATAATGAGGAAATATTTTGAATACAAGAAAAAACATTAGCCATGGAGAAGATAGGAGATATGAAGTTCTACACCTTTGAGGAGGTATTGGACGAGCAAATAGGAGAAGAGGGCACACCGGAGCGTACCCTTTTCGAGAAAGAAGCCAAGGCAAAGATTGACGAATACCGCCTTGGCGAAAAGCTGCGCAAGGAACGTGAGGCGCAATGTATTACCGCCAGCCAGCTTGCAGAGCGTGTAGGCGTGCGCCGATCACAGCTCACACGCTTGGAAAACGGTAACGGCGGCAGTGTCTCCTTGCTCTCAAAAGTGTGCAATGCGCTTGGCATCAGGCTTGACGTTGCAATGGCCTGAGAAACATTCACCATATCATTGCCATACAATAAACTTAACATCCATGACCAGACAACTTACCTCCCTCCTCATCCTGTTATGCAGTCTGTGCCTTAACGCGCAGACGGCGATGGACGATTTCAGGCGCGACATAACCCTGTCGGGCGACAATTACGTGGCGTACCGCGCCCCGCAGAAGCCTCTTACGGCGGCTCCAGAGGGTTACGAGGCGTGCTATATCAGCCATTACGGCCGCCACGGCTCCCGTTACCTCATCGGCGAGAAGGCGTATTCCCGTCCGTATTCCGTGCTGAAGACGGCTGACGACGCCGGGATGCTGACGGAAAAGGGGCGGAAACTGATGGAGATACTGCGCAAAGTGAAGGATGACGCGGCGGGACACATAGAGGAACTGACGCTGCTCGGCGCGCAGCAGCACCATGACATAGCCTTGCGGATGTACGACAGGTTCCCCGCCGTGTTCGGCGGCAGCACCTGCATCAAGGCCAACAGCTCGGTGGTGGTGCGCTGCATACTGTCCATGAGCAACGCCCTTCTGGCCCTGCAAAGCCGCAATCCCAACCTCACGTTCAGGCTGGACGCCTCGAAAGGCGACATGAGATACATCCATTTCGACGACAAAAAACTGTCGGCGCAGAAGATGCCGGACGGTTCCGAGGCGCAGAAAGCGTACATGGAGTTCGAGAGACAGCACCTGGACTGGGTGCCGTTCATGAACCGTATCTTCAAGGATGAGAACTACTGGCGGGACAACGTGAAGCGTCCCAAGCAGTTCTATGTGGACGAGATATGGAAAATCTGCTCCGATATGCAGAGCACGGAGCTGCGGCACAGCCTGTCGCTGTATGACTTCTTCACCTTTGAAGAGCTCTACAACATCTGGCTTGTGCGCAATGCCAACTGGTACATCACTTTCGGCCCCTCGCCGCTCAACGGCGGAACGCAGGTCTATTCGCAGCGCAACCTGCTGAGAAAGATAGTGGAAGAGGCGGATTCCGCACTTGCCCTGCCCGTGCCCGGCGCCACCTTGCGCTACGGCCACGAGGTGTGCGTGCTGCCCTTGGTGTGCCTTCTCGACCTCAACGGCTACGGAACGCAGTACCGTGACCTTGCCGACATAGAGAAAAACGGCTGGCGCGACTATAAGATTTTCATGATGGCAAGCAACGTGCAGTTCGTGTTCTACCGCCGCAATGCCGCCGACCGCGACCCGCTGGTGAAGGTGTTGCTGAACGAGGAGGAGGCCACTCTGCCGCAATCCCTCAGCCCTGTCACCGGACCTTACTACAAATGGGCGGACGTGAGGGAGTATTATATGAAGAAACTGAGTGATTACAAGGAATGAAGAAACTGTTTATAGAGACATACGGATGCCAGATGAACGTGGCGGACTCGGAGGTTGTGGCCGCAATCATGCAGATGGCGGGCTACGAACCCGGTGATGACATAGACACGGCGGACGCCGTTTTCCTCAACACCTGCTCCGTAAGGGAGAATGCGGAGAACAAGATTCTCCACCGTCTGGAGGCTCTTCACGCCGAGAACGTGAAGCGCGGACTGTGCGGACGGCGCATCATCGGCGTATTAGGCTGCATGGCCGAGCGCGTGAAGGGGGAGCTGCTGGACAAGCATCACGCCGACCTCGTGGCGGGACCGGACGCCTATCTCTCCCTGCCCGGCCTCATCGCCCAGTGCGAGATGGGGCAGAAGGCGATAGACACCGACCTCTCCACCACCGAGACTTACCGTGACGTGATGCCGCGGCGCAGCCATGGCGCGCGCCTTTCGGGGTTCGTCAGCATCATGCGTGGCTGCAACAACTTCTGCCATTACTGCATAGTGCCATACACAAGGGGCAGGGAACGCTCGCGGGATGTGGAGAGCATACTGCGTGAGGTGCGTGACCTTGCGGAGAGAAACTATAAGGAGGTGACGCTGCTCGGGCAGAATGTGAACAGCTACCGGTGCGTGACGGGAGAGGGAAACGCCGTCGTGACGTTCCCCGAACTGCTGCGCATGGTGGCCGAGGAAGTGCCGCAGATGAGGGTGAGGTTCACCACCTCGCACCCGAAGGACATGAGCGACGAGACGCTGGAGACCATTGCCCGCCATCCGAATCTGTGCCGCCACATACACCTGCCGGTGCAGTCCGGCTCGGACAGGATACTGCAACTGATGAACCGCCGCTACACCCGCGAGTGGTACATGGGGCGTGTGGAGGCCATAAGGCGCATCATTCCCGACTGCGCCATAACCACCGACATCTTCGTGGGCTACCACTCGGAGACGGAGGAGGACCACCGGATGTCGCTGTCGCTGATGAAGGAAGTGGGATATGCAAGCGCGTTCATGTTCAAGTACAGCGAGCGGCCGGGTACATACGCCTCAAAGCACCTGCCGGACGATGTGCCGGAGGAGGTGAAGATACGCCGCCTGAACGAGATGATACAGTTGCAGACGGAACTGTCCGCCGCCAACTACCGTATGGACGAGGGCAAGGAGTTTGACGTGCTGGTGGAGAATTTCAGCAAGCGCAGCCGTGAGCAGCTCTGCGGACGCACCTCGCAGAACAAGATGGTGGTGTTCGACAAGGGTGACCACTACATAGGCGACACCGTAAGGGTGCGCATAACGGGAAGCACCTCGGCCACGCTCTTCGGAGAGGTAGTGTGAGCCTTTGCGCCCTTTCAGGGCTTTTGTGTTGTTGTAGATAATCTGACAGAATGATACATGGGCGAAATTTGTAGAGACGATGAACCTCATCGTCTCAATGCCGTTTGCCTTTCCGATGGTTACCATATACCGGTGCTGAGACGATGTACTACATCGTCTCTACAAGCGGGTGCGGTGTCTTAAAACAAAAGGGTGCTGATTGCATTGCAATCAGCACCCTTTTACTGTGTAATCGGCACCTGTTTACAAGGTAATCAGCACCCTTTCACACAGGGATGTTATATGAGTGCTTCAGGAGCACATACGCACTTGTTTCTGTGTGTTGATGTGTTGCGGAACTGTTAATCCCCCCCCAGAAGCGTTAATGTTAGTTAAATGCGGGGGGGGGGGGAAGACATTACTATTGTATTTATTTGTTAAGTTGAGATTTTTTTACTTATTTTGCACATCATTTCTGTAAAAAGGGAGTGAAAATATGGAAATATATCAATAATGTAAGGAACTATGTTGTCAGGATATAAAAACATAGGAAACATGGAAAGAGTAGTGGAACATCAGATAACAAGATAAAGGTAATACTAACATACCGTTGATTATAAAATTATTATGAAAGTGGTAAGACATACATTATTAATCTTCTGTATGCTTCTTATTGGGGCGTTGGCGGCTTCGAAAGCATATTCGCAAAGTATAGTGATAAAGAATAACCTGCTTTATGACGCCACTCTTACGCCGAATCTGGAGGCGGAAGTGAAGATAGGCCAACGACAGACGGCCGGACTTATCTTGGGTTTCAACCCCTTCCCGTTGAAAGACGAGTTCTCGTATGATGGGGATAACAAGAAAATGAGGCATTTGTTGGTGGCTCCGATGTGGAGATACTGGTTCTGCGAAGCCTTTGCGGGACACTTTGTCAGCTGTAACGTGGCATACGTACACTATAACGTCAGCAATAAGAAGTTCCCCTTTGGGCTGTTCAAGGGCGTCGATAAGGAGCGCAGGCAGGGCGACCTTGTGGCGGTGGGAGCATCCTACGGCTACTCATGGATATTGTCCCCGCGTTGGAGTCTGGAAGCCGAAGCGGGAGCGGATGTGGGCTACGCATGGTCAAAGAGATACAAGTACCACCACTGCGGAATGTTCATCGGCAACGAAAACCACCTCGTGGTGCTGCCGAAGGTAGGTGTTAACATAATATATAATGTGAAATGAGACGGTATATAACATATTTGCTGCTGCTGGCAGCGCCCTTGGCAATGGCGCAGACCGTAACCGGAGTGCGCCTGACAGGCGACGGTGCCGCCGCAAGAGATGGCGGTGCCACCTATGAGGTGAGCTATGAAATCAGTCTCCCGCAGCCCAAGAGCGATTACTCATACACCGTAACGCCGGTTTTCCGGCATGGCAACGACTCGCTGACGGACACTCCCGTCACCGTGAGGGGACGGCTGAACGCCAAGAAGTTGAGGCGGGCGACGGTGCTCGGTGATGCCGAAGCCCCCATGCCTCCGTACATAAAGGCGGGCGAAGACAGCGTGGTGCGGAGGGTAATCACCGTCAGTGCGGCGGAATATCCGTGGATAAAGGGCGGGAATCTCACGCTCTGCACACGCATAGAGGGCGAGGGATGCTGCGAAATATTGGAGACAAGATACGTGTGCGGAGACTCTTTCCGCTGCCCGATACCGTTTGTTCCCTCCGTTGCCGACGTGCCCGACAACACCGGAAAGGCCGGACTGCTTGAGCGCAACAACCCCGTCTTGCGCCACATATCACAGTACAAGCCATACAATTCCACACGCATTCTGCGCAAGGAGGAAGGCGCGCTCTACGTGTTCTTCCCGCTTGACAAGTGGACATTGCGCCATGACTACCGCGGGAATGCCGCCACGCTCGACACCATTGTCAGCATCACGCGCCAGATTATGGCCGACACCACGTCCAGCGTAAAGGTGATACAGATTGTCGGCCTTGCCTCTCCGGAAGGCTCTGTGGCCCGCAACAACCTCTTGGGACAGAACCGTGCCGTTGCGCTGAGGAACTACATACAGTCAAGAGTCAGCGTGCCTGACACCGCGTTTGAACTCTGCAACGGCGGGGAGGCATGGACGGAACTGCGGTCGCAGGTGGAAGAACTTGACATGGAAGGGCGTGACCTGCTTCTGGGCATCATCGACAACGAGCCCGACCCCGACGTGAGGGAGCGCAAGATGAAGCGGCTCAACGGGGGAAGGACATACCGCTACCTGAAAGACAACGTGCTCAGCGACCAGCGAAACTCCGGCTATATACGCATATACTATGACTATGTGCCCGACAGTGCGGCGGCAGTCATCAACAAGGCATCCGCACTTCTGCGCCGCGAGAAGTACCAAGAGGCACTCGATACGCTTGAACCCGTAAGGCACGACACACGCAGTCTCAACGCGCAAGGCGTGGCACTGTATATGACAGGGCGCAAGGAAGAGGCCCTAAACTGCTTCAGGCGCGGAGCGGAACTCGGCGACAAGCAGGCAAAGGACAACCTGACGCAGCTGACAAGATGACCCGATATAACAAGGATTATTAATTCTAAAAACAATAAGTATTATGAAAAAGTTTCAAGACAAGGCAATAAAGTGCGCATTAGCACTTTGTGCCGCAACCGGAATGGTGGCCTGCTCTTCATCCGATGAAGCGGCGGAAGCTCCCGTAAACCCGACGTATGACGGAGTCAGCGTTAAGACCCAGTTCGCCATTAACGTGGCAGGCGCAAACAAAAACACCACACGTATGAGCGACGAGAATACGCAGAACGCTGGTAACTACTTGGAGATGACCAACGTTCGCCTGTTTACGATGGCGGGAGTACCGGGTACAGGAACAGGCGAAACAACCACCTTGACATCAGACATCGCTCTTGCTGACCCTACCAATGTAACAACTTCCCGTAGCAGCCATATCTATTCCAACGTGGAGATTAAAGAAGGGACAACGGACTTCTTGTTCTATTCCACAAGAGCCGGCTTGGGTACAGACATGACAAGCAAGTTCCAGACAGGCGCCATTAAAATGTTTGACAATGCTACATCAATCACAGATTTGGTCAATATAACATTTGCGGGAGAGCCAATCTTGACAGGTAATCCGTGTGCCGCACCGCAAGAGGCATTCACAAAATACCTTAATGACATTGTAACGGCATTAAAGGCTGCTACGAACGGAACGCTGGTGGCTGTGAAAGACGAGTTCCTCAAAGACTTCACTGATGCACATCGCGCAGGTTCCGCCGACGCTATATTAAGACAGGTGCAGGACCTTTACGGCAAAGCAGGAGAGGTTTACAGCAATACCGGCTCCACTGATGCAACAAAAGCCGAAGCGAAGGCTATCATGGACGCCATTGTTGAAGAAGTGAAACAGGGTGAAACCACACTGTTCGCCATAAAAGTAACGGACGGTGTCCTGTCTTATGACACTGCCAACAGCCAAGCCGCATACTATAACTTCCCGATAGAGCAAGGGCTGCCGGACGGTACTCAGATCCTGACATACGACGGTACGAATTTCTCTTATAAGAATACATCGGCCATTGGCGCAGGTGGTGATGACATAATTGACATCACCAAGATTACCTATCCTCTTCCGATTGTATATTTCGACAATACTCCCGCACGTGCAAGTGACAATGAAATAGCAAACGGAATGTGGCCAAGTACAGTAGGAGATTGGGATGCTTACGCCGGTGGCTGGTCAACCGCCAACGGTTGGTATGACGCAGTTAAGGCGACAACCCGTTCTATCGCCCTGCAAAACAACATCAATTACGGTGTTGCGGGATTGAAGACTACAATAACGTGTAAGACAAACACACTGGAAGACAATAAGAAAGCCTATTATCCTACGGAAGAGAATCAGTCCATCTCTGTGACCAACCCGTTTGAAGTTACCGGTATTCTTATTGGCGGACAACCGTCGAAAGTAGGTTGGCAGATGGTCAAAGACGATGCAGAGGTTCGTGACTATGTAGTGTATGACAAGGAGATGAATGGAGCAAAAGCCGAATATAACGCAATAAGTGCGCCTATATACACACTTGTATTCGACAACTATAAGAATGCAGTGAACCAAGAAGACGTAAAGGTTGTAATAGAACTTAAAAACACTAACAAAGAGTTTTACGGTCAACAAGGCATTATCAAAGAAGGCCAGAAGTTTTATCTGATAGGCGAACTGAAATTGGATAACGCTTCCCTTACGCCAGAGGGCGCATTCAAGTGGCCTGCATACGGTACGGACGGACTTAACACTTCATACGAAGGCCGTTATCCTGTCAAGGCGGGAACAGCCGGAACGGCAGACGGAAAGCGTATCTTCATCCAAGACTACACAACGGAAGCCAACTTCACCATCAGCAGTCTGAAGAACGCGTATGTGACAATTCCTGACCTCCGCGCCACACTTCTCCAGCTTGGTCTTTCCGTTGACCTCCAATGGCAGAGCGGCTTGATGTTCAATGTCGAGATAGAATAAACGTTCATAAGATAAAGAATATTGCACAAGAGGGTGTGTTAAAATATGGAATTTATCAGAAGTTAACGGGAGTTATACGTCTTACGCCGTAAGGAGTTAGCGGACAATAGCCTGTATGTCAGGGCAAACCATTTGTCCGTTAACTTCCGGTAACTCCTGAGCGCAGCACTAACTCCCGTTGACTTTCATTAACTCCTTTTTGACACACTCCCTTGTTTCCCTACCAATCAGGAAAAACATCCATCAGAATGAGAATGAACAGAATCATCGTGTCGTTATTGACGTTGCCTTTCCTTATGTGGTCTTGTTCCGTAATAGACGAGGACCTGTCCGACTGCGGGCGTGACAACAGGATAGACTACCGGCTCCGGCTTATCACCAACATACAGGCCGAGCTGGACGACCAGCTGCATTCAGCGGAGGAACAGCACGTTGCGGAGGCTCTGAAAGCCGCCCTGTCAGGCATCTTCACGGAGACGGCGCACGATGTAAGCCTTTCATTCTACGGCACCGATTCCGTCCGTGCCAAGCACGAAACGCATATCATGGATGCCTCGCAGACATCCTATACCATCTACCTGCCGGTGCGTGAATATATGCACTTGGCGTTAGCCAACGTTGCGGACGCCGCCAATGTCAGCGTCTCTGACGACAACAAGGCACAGCACTCCCGCCTGCTTCAGGCGGACGGTGATACCGTTGCCTCACACACCACAGGCCTTTTCTCCGCGCGTCTGCCGATGCGTGTGACCGAGGAGGAGAGCCAGACATTCAAGGTTGACCTGTATATGGCCAACTCCGCCGCCGCCCTCGTGATAGATACCGCGGGCGTTGCAGGCATACAAGACATAAGAATATACTCAAGCGGATTCGCCAACAGCTTTGTTGTGCGTGACAGCTTATACACATATAACCGTAACCCCATAGTGCGCTCGGTGCCGGTCGGCATGAGCGGCGGACACCACGTCTGCCACTATACGGTGAACTTCCCGTCGTTCCAACGTCCTGTTTCGAGGGCGACGGCGGAATACTGGCGTTTCATAGCCTACGTGACAGTGGCCGACGGGAGCGTCACGGAGAACATCATCTCCATAGAAAAGCCCTTGTTGCCCGCGCATCTGAAGGTGGTGAAGATGAGAATGAAAGATGACGGCTCGCTCGTTCCGCAGACCAATGACGTGGGCGTGAGCGTCACGCTGAACTGGAAGCAGGGAGGCGTTTATGAGCCGGAGTTGTAGCCCCCTCCCGTCCTCCCCGAGGGGAGGAGAGCAGGCACGGCATCCCTGCCGTGCAATCGCCGCAAAGCGACAAACGCCGCGATGAAGACGATAACTCAGCATAACTCCCGTTAACTTCCGATAATTCCATAAAAAGAACGATGTTTACATACATACGATATACATTATACGTGGCGATGGCGTTGGTGATGGCGGCGTGTTCCGGTCATGACGACACTCCGGAGGAGGTGGAGATGATAGAGATGCCGGTGAACATCGCCATCCCGTCCGACGGCTTCTCCTCCCCGGTGGATGTCGGCATGAACGGCGAACCGGCGGAAGGCGGCCTCACGCGTGCCGCCGTGCCGGGCGATCCCGGCACCGTCGAGACGTTTGAACTGCCGCGATACATATACCTCTTTCTCGTGACCGAGAACCAAGGCACGTCCGAGGTCACATACAGAAAGTTCGGCATAAACCCGCAGGAGTGGAAACTCAGCACGTCGGCCGACAACGAAAACGACCATTTCAGCGCCGAGGCGCGCGACGGACTGTATGTCTATCAGGGCCACCTGTCACTGTTCGTGCCGAGAGAGCGTGAGAAAGGCCGGGTGTATGTGGCGGCGTGCAACGTGGATCTGGAGGCATATAGTCTGAACACCAATGTCACTTCCGCCGACAAAATACCGGAAGAAGTCACCTTCACTTGCGACGGCGAGCTGCGCAACAACATGAAGAACCTCTATTCCACCCCCTACAACCTCAAGAACAAGAACGGCGACTACTACGGCACGATAGAGGACTTCGCCGGCAATGTGCCGCATCTTGACATAGTGCTTTACCACACCGCCACCAAGTTCGACGTGCAGTGGCAGATAGACGAGGACTGCCAGGGAGTGAAGGAATGGGTGCAGGTGGCCAAAGACAATAACGGCGACTCGGACAATATGTGCTCGGAGGAGGGCGACAAGGTGTTCTTCTCATATATCGAGGCGTGCAATATACCGAAAGACGGGTGTCCGCTGTTCATGCCGATGAACTTCACGGCAGGAACCGGCACTTTCGGCTTGGCGCTCCACGGCAAAGAGGTGGCGACAGGAGGAACGCATATAGACAACGAAAATAAGGAGAGGACAGACTACTGTCAGGTGATGCCCAAGGACAGCAAGGGGCAGCAATACAACGGCCGCAGCGTGATATACGCCATACCGCAGAGATACACTAATAGCGGAGACTATTTCCTCACTCTCAGGCTGCTGGTAAACAACTACACCACCGCGTCGTCACCCAAAAGCACCGACGCCGGCTACAAGGTGCTGCTGAGACAGGAAGACCACGCCACGGCGGGGCATCACGCCTATATAAGGATAAAGGATGAGGACCTTGCCACGTCAGACGGCAGTCCCGTGTTCACACCGTGGGTGAGAGCTTTCATACATGTCACGAAAGACAACGTGGGAAAGTTGGTGAAATTCAACAAGGAGGCGGATTACTCCGCAATGCCGTGAAGAAAGGCGGACGTAACCGGTTGGAAATCAGGAGTAAGGAGATATGGGTGCAATCAGCACCCTTTTACAGTGTAATCAGCACCTGATTGCACGGTAATCGGCACCCGATTGCGCGGGTAAATGTCAAGGAAACGATAAAGCCCGGCCGCAGAGGTGATTGCACGGCAGGATGCCGTGACATGACAATGAGCGCTTTTGCCCTTTCAGGGCGGCATCAAACAAATGGCATCTTGTTTCCCGGGGTGTTGCCCCGGGCTAAGAGCAGGTTGGGCTTTCAGCCCGCCATCGGTGCAACGGTTTCACCCGTCCGCCGATAACGCAATGGATTCGCAATGTAACGGTTTCACCCGTCCGTTGATAACGCAATGGATTCGCAATGCAACGGTTTCACCCATCCGTTGATAACGCAATGGATTCGCAATGTAACGGTTTCACCCGTCCGTTGATAACGCAATGGATTCGCAATGTAACGGTTTCACCCGTCCGTTGATAACGCAATGGATTCGCAATGCAACGGTTTCACCCATCCGTTGATAACGCAATGGATTCGCAATGCAACGGTTTCACCCGTCCGTTGATGCAACAAACGTCTTCGCCCTGAAAGGGCAATGGGCACTTAGCCCGGGGTAACACCCCGGGAAAACGAAATGCGATAAATTACTAATCGCCCTGAAAGGGCAAAAGCGTACAGTCCGGGGCAACACCCCGGAGAACAAAGAAACAAATGTCACAGTCATTAAGTAAAATATACATTCATCTGATATTCCACATAAAAACAACAAGTCCGGAAATCCGTGACGGGGAATTGGAACGTGTGCACTCATATATAGGCCAACTGGTAAACACGACCGGAAGTCATGTGATACAGGTAGGCGGCATAGGCAATCATGTCCACATACTGTTCCTGCTCTCAAAGAACGAGAGTTTGTCCCATGTGGTGGAGGAGGTGAAACGCAATAGCAGCAGATGGATAAAAAACATTGCCCCATGTTACCGGACATTTGAGTGGCAGAGCGGTTACGGCGCATTCTCCGTAAGCCGGTCGGTGGTTGACAAAACATTACAATACATAAAGAATCAGCGTGCGCATCATGAGAAGCGCACATTCAGAGACGAATATATCGACTTCTTGAAATTATACGATGTTGAATATGATGAGAAATATGTGTTTGTTGATTAACGCTTTTGCCCTTTCAGGGCGATTGCCATATCGGCGTATTATCCCCGGGGTGTTGCCCCGGGCTAAGTGCCCATTGCCCTTTCAGGGCGTAAGCATCAACGGCATAAGATCACTTTCCGTAAGTCATGTCATGCGCTTATTGCCCTTTCAGGGCTTACACATCATAATGGCAATGCTGTTCTTTGCCGTCACTTCATCCGCGCAGACACCGGCAGAGGTGCCCGTGCGCTATGTCAGCAAGTCCAAAGGCAACTACACCAACGACGGCAGGTCGTGGGCAACGGCCAAGAACAACTTGCAGGATGCCATAGAGGACCTGAGGAAATATATGGACGAGAACAACCTGACCAAGGGACACGTCTATGTGTCCGCCGGCAGATACACCCCCACCACCGCCACACCCGGCGGCGACGGTACACTCTACACCTCGTTCATACTGTATGACGGCATCAGCGTCTATGGAGGCTTCAACCCCGACACCCCCGAGGACAAGCCCGGGGACAGGGTGTTGACAAACGGCTCCACCGTCGGCACGGCAAAAGGCGAGACATGGTTGCTGAAACACGAGACCATACTGAGCGGCAACCACACCTCCACCACCGGCAATCCCCTCACATGGGACTCCGGCAAAAACCAGTACACCGAGACGTTCACCGGCAACTCATATCATGTGGTGTGGTTCGCCAGCGCGGGCTTTGACGATGCCACCAACCGCGCCAAGGCTCTCGGCGAGACCGCCGTACTGGACGGATTCACCATACGCGACGGACAATCCTCCAACCGCATCACACCCGCCGCCAACGACGGCAGCCACGCCTACCACAACAGCTACGGCGGAGGAGTCTATATGGTGGCCGGCAGCGAGGTGCGCAACTGCTTCATCACCCAGAACGCCTCGACCCTGCGCGGAGGAGGTGTGTATATGGACGGCGGCGGACTGCTGGAGCAGTGTTACGTCATCCGCAACCAGTCGGCCGGCGTGGGCGTGACAGACGGCTACGGCGGCGGTGTGGCCATGGATGACGGCGGCATGGTGCGCAACTGCGTCATAGAGAACAACGTGGCCCGCGGCGGAGGAGGACTGGCGCTGCTGTACTCCAAAGTGCCGGAGGACGACAAGCGGCGTTACGCCACGGCAGTGGTGGGCACCGTGATAAACAACAATACCTCCACCGCCGAGGCGGGAGGCGTGTATATGCGCAACGGCGGTATGCTCAACCACGTGACGATAGCAAGAAACAAGTGCGTGGGCGTGAACGTGGTATATAACAACCGCCGCTATGCACGGAGCGGAGGACTGTACGTTGACGGCGGAGCGTTAGTTGTCAACAGCGTCATCTGGGGCAACGAGGTGGCGGCAAACAACAATGTGCAGTATGCCACATACCGTGAATCCGCCGCCACCACCAAGACCACCTTAGCATACGTGGCGCTGTCGCACGGCAACTACTCAGACTGGGGCGGAACCATAAAGAAGACCAACGGCGTATATTACCTGAGCGATGACAACACCAACACGGCTGTGGCTTCATTTTATCCCGAGTTCGTGAAACCCACCTCCACGGCAGGAGTAATAGCGTCAGACGGGAATGACAATATGGATTATGAATACGATAAGTCTGACTGGACACCGCGATTCTTCTCATACCTGCGACACAAGGGGGTACAGATAGACAACTACCCGGACAACGGCAACATATATCATGGACGCATAAGCTGCGACTACGGCGGCGACGCTTTCGCCCCACGCTGTGTAATAGGTGCACTGGTGCCCTATCCCATACAAGGCACAAACGCCGCGGAACTGCCTGACCTTGAGAACAGCGGCAAGACCGTACGCACCGTCTTCGTGGATCCGAAGGTGGAAAAAAGCAAGTCCTTGGACACGTCCGACGAGACAAAGGTAGGCTCATCATGGGAAACACCCTTCTACAACATCAACGATGCCCTGTACTACGTCAACGGGCTGGCGGATGCACCGTCACCGGACTCGCCGATACAGATAGTGGTGAAGGAGGGAACAACCACCACGGCAGGCAACGCAGACCTGTCACACCTCCGCGCATCAACCATCACAGTACCCAGTAATGTGCACCTCTACGGCGGATTCCCCGAATCGCTCACCGGCACGGACATATCACGGCGCGACCCGAAGAACCATCCCACACGCATCACCGCCAACATAACCGGCGGAAGCTACAAGGACAACGGTACGCATATCATAGTCATAGGACATGGCACGAGCCACGCCGTGGTGGATGGATTCCAGCTGTATTTCGCCAACACACAGCCCAATGAGGTGTTGAAAGAGTTGGGATTCAGGAGCGGGGCGGGAATAGCGGTGCTGAATGCCCCGACCTATCCGAGCACGGGAAAACCCACTCCCGCCATGACGGGCAACATAATACGCAACTGCATCGTGGCCAACTGTACCGCCCCGCAGGGTGCGGCGCTGTATATGGGCAACTATTCCGGCAGGACGATGGAACTGAAAGTGGAGAACTGCATCTTCCATAACAACGCCGTGCTTGCCGCCGATTCAGCCATCGTGGCGGCGTCGGGCGAGAACACGCGGCTGGAGCTCAACCACTGCCTTGTCCGGGGAAACGTGGGATATGCTGTGCAGGCAATGAACAATGCAGGGATAACAATGACGAATACCGCGCTGCATGCGAACATCGGTTTTGACAGTGCGCCTGCGGATGCAAACCTGAAAGTGGCTGACCTGACCGCCACGGCGGACAAGGCCGACGGGCGTGTGCGTACATTCAACGTATTGAACGGCGGCACGCTGACGGGCAACAACAACATGATGGATATAGGCCTGACGGACTTCACCGATGTTGCCGACCCTATATTGAGATACCATTCGACATATACCAACGAGAACCCGAACTTCGTAAACGCCACAAGCAACATCGGCGTGAACATGGACGGTGACGTCACCGTGTATGGCAGCGACCCGGACTGGATGCCCACGAACACCAACCCTATGGTCAACGCGGCGACGGACGACGGCATGAAAGGGTATGACCTGACCGGCAACACCACACGCGACTACGGTGGCGCAGCCGACATCGGCGCATTGGAGAACACGTACCAGCCGGCGTTCGGACGTGTGGTTTATGTCAGGCAAGGAGGAACAGGAGACGGTTCTTCCTGGGCTAAGGCAATGGGAGATGTTCAGGATGCGGTGGATGCGGCATACCAGACGATGATGGGAGACGCGTCATACGTGCAGACAACCGTTACAGAAGAGTCACGGGAATATACGGATTGGAGTGATAACTCTAAAAGAAAGACAAAGGATGTGAAGATTACCCGTAGCAAAACGACCAAACCATTGGTGCAGGTTTGGGTTGCGGCAGGAACATACACGAGGAGCAGCGGATATACGATGAAAAACAATGTTTCCGTATATGGCTCGTTCCCTGCAACGGGCAATCCGGGAATGAATGAAAGGCATCCTTTGTTGACAGATGGTATAGCCCAACAGGAAGGAGATAATTATGAAGTTTCCGATTATGAGACAATTCTTCAGACTGCGGCTTCGATACCGTCAGATGATGGCGCAAGGGTATTGACACATAAAGAAGATGACTGCCGGACGACCGAAGGTGACGGAAGTGATGTTCCGAGAGACCATATAATATATGATAACGTAAGGTGGGACGGCTTTACGATAAGGCATGGAAGAATAGGCGTGAAAGGAGGACGCAATGGCGGAGCGGGCGTGAACCTGTTTGAGAATGTAACATTGAGTAACTGCGTTGTCAGGGACAACAAAATGGCAGGCTATGGTACAGGAAGAGGCGGAGGTGTCTATTGTGATGGCGGTACAATAGAGAACTGCTATATTTACAATAATGACATGACCGACGGATATGAGATGTATGGAGCCGGTATCTATGCCATTGACGGACATATATATAATTCGGTTATCTCACAGAATGACAACAGCGGCACTACTTTCCCTTATGGATGCGGCGCGTTCCTTGAATTTGCGAAATTCTATAATAATACAATAGTGAATAATACCGGTGGCGCGGCTATACATGTATGGACTGCATCCGGTGCAAGTGCAAGCTTGACGGTTTACAATACCATTGTAATAGGTGGGAGTTCTGCTCCTCTGAAAAAGCAGGGATGGGATACACAGGTGAACTTCTATAACTGTTATCTTCAGGGTACGAGTTATGAAACTTCTAACAATGAAGCCAACGCATACACGGCAGCAAATGGTAATATTCTATATTTGGGCAAGGATTATAGTGCGGACAGTTATCATCCTTTTGCATTGTCGTTGACTGAGGCCAACGCAAAGAATGATTACCGTTTGGGCAATAATGTCTGTGTTAATGCCGGTCGAGAAGAAATGGAAGGAGCAGTATTGCCCGATTTCGACATGGACTATACCGACCGTGTGAAGGACTGTATCGTGGATATTGGTGCATACGAGTATAACGGTGCCAAGGACATAATGCCTGACACGAAGACTGACGGATATGCTTTCTACTATGTCATTCCTCACGGTACGGGTAACGCCTCCGCCGATTCTCCGGAGAATGCGGCCTGCTGGCGGAAGTTGCAGAAGATTCTTGACGCGGCAGGACGGTATGTCTATGCACATAAGGATGATGCCGGCAGGAGGACGGTAGTGATAAAGCTGGCGGGTGACTCGAAGAAGGATAGGACGGTAGCCGGGAATACTGTAAACGGTTATGAGGGCTTCACTTATCGTCCGAGACGTTCCAACACGGTGACATCGCCCGGCGAAGAGGAGAATCCGAGAACGTACTCGCTCATAGTGCCGCATGGCGTGGAAGTGTGGGGAGGTTACAGCGAGGATTTCAAGACGAGGGACATACTTGAATACCGCACGTCATTCAGCGGGATATTCCGGCAGGACGATGTGGATGTGCAGGCGTATAATGTGGTGACGTTCACCGACAACACGTATGATGCCGATGGCGAATTACTGGTGGAAGATGCTCTTGCGAATATACAGGAGCGTGCGGTGCTTGACGGTATTTTTATAGAGAACGGAATGGCTGACGGTGAGCGGATGAGTACGGGAGAACTGGCTGAGACGCGTGTGGGCGGGGCGGCAATCGTGACAGGCTATGCGCATATCCGCAACTGCATAGTGCAGAACAACACGGCGGCGGATATGGGTGGCGGCCTATACCTGAAGCCCGGCGCTCTTGTCAGCGGCTCAATCATACAGTATAACGCCGTCACCGGTGGCGATGGCGGCGGCGTGTATGTGGAAGAACCGGAGGAGGCAACGGGTAACTATGCCCGTATCTATACGTCGGACGTTATCTACAATACGGCAAGCCGTGCCGGTGGAGGCATCTATTTCTATACCAACCTGCGTGCCAACAGTTCCCTCTTCTGGCAGAACGCAAGCGGCGAGTTGGCTAATGTGGCGGGAGAGACCATGCCTACCGATGCCGGTGACAGGGAACTCGGCATCAATGACTATCCCGTCTCTTTCTGCGCAACGGAAACTACACGCGAGCCGGGCATCAACAATATCGCCGTCAATACGGACATGAACAAGGGCGTGCGCTTTGATGACGAGAGTTACAACCATGACTATATCGCTTCGGACGGAACGCCGGTGAAGGTGATGCACAATGACCATGAGTTCTATAAGCTGGAGAAGTACAGTCTTATTGTGCGCAGCGGCATGGAATATTCCGAATACAATAACCTGCTCAAGAATAACAAAGACTTATTGAAGGTGGACCTTGCGGGAGTAGATAGAACAGGATATGATAACGAGTTCATCGATATAGGTGCACGTGCATATCCGGGACGTGTATTGCCGGAGATTGACGAGAACAACCTGATGACCCGTATCTTTGTCGCCAAGAATGAATATGAGGTGTCGATGGACGCCGTGAACGTCATGCGTAACCAGACCGACAACACTTATTACAGTCAGGAGGGTTCATCGTTCGCATACCCCATGCGTTATCTGGGCGACGCTCTTGAGTATGTGAGGAGTGCGCGTAAGAAGAAAAATGAAAAGGGCGAATATATAAACAAGAACATACCGTTTGAGATTGTGCTCGGCGGCGGTACATTCTATCCGAGGCGTAACATCAAGGGAGAGTACATCAACAGCCGCGGATGTACCTTCCTCGTCCCGGAAGGAGTGACCCTTGTGGGTGGCGTGAGTGTTGAGAACGACGGCAAGTATTACGGTAATGTCCCTGCGGTCGGGGGCATAGCGGAGAATACTGCAACTACGACGTTTACCGATGCGGAAAGCGGAATGTCCGTTGTCATCGATCATGCGAATATAGAGAGTATAATCAAAAGACGTAAGCTGCATGACATCAATCACAACAACATAGCCGAACCATGGGAGATGGAGATTCAGACCATACTGTCCGGACAGGTTATCAACTCTACCTCTTCCTACAACGTGTATCACGTGATGGCGTGTATTGCGGATGAAAGTTGTGTAGGTGGTATGCCTGACCCTACTTATACATATACAATAGATGGCGCGGGAACAGGACGTATGCCGAAATACAGGGGCGTGCCGATTGTCATTGACGGCATAAACCTTGAAGACGGAATGGCCTTGAAGTATGTGGAAGGTGCCGTCAACAGTAAATATACGTATTACAAAGGCGGTGCGATATGTGTTGAGGGCAACTGGACTAATGATGGTTTCGTGAATGAAGGCGGACTCGATGCGCGTCCGGTAGGTTACAGGAACATACCGCTGGAAGTGCGTAACTGTTCTTTCATGAATAACAGTGGCGGACGTGGCGGCGCAATCTTTACCGATGGCGCGTTGAAGGTCTTTGCCTGCAACTTCGCGCAGAACTATGCGCAAGTGGGCTCTGACACGTTCAGGGACGGTGACAATGACGTGACAATATCATACGCAGGACGCGGAGGTGCCGTCAACGCCACTTATGAAACCATCATCGTGAACAGTCTCTTTGCCAATAATGAGGCGGAGGTGGAGAATGGTAACACCGGCGATATGTCCGGTGTGGGCGGAGCATTGCTCATGGGCGAGCATTCAAAGCTGCATGCCGTCAACTGTAACTTCGTGCGCAACAAGGCGTACGGCTACCCGGCCATATACTGCTATCAGCCTAACAAGGGATTCACCGCCGCCACGAAGGGAGACGAGGAACAGCTCAAGGCAGACAACCTTCATAAGGTGATAAACTCCATCTTCTGGGGAAACGAGTCTGTAAATGAGGATATGGACAAGGTTATAAACTTTAAGAAGTACAATGCAGACGGCACAATAGATGCAGGCGGCACTATGTCTGATTCCCCGGAGGCTTTATGGTTCTGTGCTTATGAGGAAGGCAAAGGCAATGAGCCTGTCTATTCATCTAATGACATTGACTATCGTTTGCAGGACTATAAAGGCTATATCCTCACACCGGAGGACAACAACCCTGACGACAGATTTACAGGCAATGGCACTTACATCCCTTATCTTTGGAAGGGGCAGTACACAAAACTCGCTGATGACAATGTGCATCTTATAGATGGCGGCACTTCAAATCCTGATGTTGTTGACGGCCTTAACCCTGTAACCAACAACATCATAATCAACAGTGACAATGACGCCATCGACGGCCCTAACTTTATCTCACCGTCCCCCAAGGCGGGCAAGTCCGGATTCTATGTTTCCGCCGACTGGATGATAGGGCGTATCAACAATCTCGTCGATAACGGCTGGACTTACCTGCAACAGGACTTGAGCGGTGAGGATCCCAAGTTCGTGTATGAGGATGAAGCCAACCAATGCAATGTCGTGGGTGCCGGTATCTATCACAGCGCCTCATACGACTATGGAAAGTTGAGTGAGGAAAGGACAGCGATACCGATAGGTGACGACCTGTATATGTCATACAGTGATGCGGAAGCAAAACCCTTCCTGCGTGTGTCAACAGACCCTAACCCCACCCACAACCAGACATTCATTGACATCGGCGTGTATGAGTATCAGCACGTGAAACTTTCTCCGAATACCGAGGGACACACCGATATACTTTGGGTGACGGAAAAAGAAAGGACGGGAGGAAATATATCTGACGGCAAGACATGGGCGACAGCGACAAGCGACTTGCAGCGTGCCATAGAGACTCTTCTCGCTTCGCGCAACGGTCACGACAAGGAGATACGTATGCTTGCAGGCAGATACCAGCCTGTATATACCATCAACGGTAATCTTGCTTTCACGGTAACCACCAACTTGCAGACAGGCATTACGCCTCCTGACGAAAAGACAGAAACGGAACGTGGTATGCAGGGCGTGAAGTCCCTGACCATACGCGGCGGGTACAGCAATGAGCTGGAAGGGCGTGAGAATATAGAGAATAACCCTGTCTATATTTATGCGTCCGAACGCATGGGCGGAAACCTGAACCGTGGTCATGTCTTCGTGATAGAGGACATGAGACAGCGTCTTTCCGGCAAGGACGACAAGCGTGAACTGCAAGAGTATGTGGTGCCCGTGGTGTTTAAGGGACTAAATATCTCCAACACGAAAGCCAATGACGACTTGAGTGGTGGCGGTGTGGCCGTGTATTACAAAGATACAGACGCCAAGAAAAAAACTTATGCGGTAAAGAAGACGGCTCAGGATTATAATACGAAAGTTGAATATACCTATGATGACATAAGCGGTGAGGCGGGAACAGACGGTAAGGAACTCTACAAGTTTGTCATGTCGCAGTGCTCTTTCTTCAACAACGGCTCGCCGGAAGAAGAGTCCATGCCTTCCGTCACCATCGGCAAGGGTGGCGGCAATGCGCTTATCTGCAACTCCCTTTTCCACAGCAACAAGGGTAACGCGCTCATAGCCGACAACACCAAGGTGGTGAACTGCACATTCGCGCTGAACGACAGCCCGATAGTGTTCACCAATACCGGTGATGACGTGTCGGAACTGCACAACTCCATACTCTGGCGCAATGCCTTGAAGGGCGGCGTAAGCAGTGAGACCAACCCGGATGTCACGGGGCTTGCGGCAAATACGGAAGACAAGCCGGTGATGACTTCCAACGCGATGTCTTATCTCAACAGGGAACACTATAACAATGTCCCGCTCTCCGCCAATAACACAGACGTTATCAACGGCCCGAACTTCTTTGCCCCGATGGAAGTGCCCGACGGGACTTCCGCCGCTGACCTGACGGTTACCGTCAGTCCGCGTGACTTTCATGTCAATCCGAGTTCAAAGATTTTGAGCAAGGGCGATGTAGATATTTATGTAAAGCTGGTAAAGAACCTGACGGGAGAGTACCCATATACGGCGGATTCAAACATTGAAAGGGTAAGACAAGACAAGGACTTGGCGGACATCACACGCTTCTACGGCAGCGGTCTGGAACGTGGAGCCTACGAGTGTGTCGTGGCTCTGAACCGCGTGCTCTATGTAGATCCCAAGAAGGCAATCCTTGGCAATGGCATATCATGGGAGAACGCATACGGCAAGGGACAGATACAGACGGCCATCGATGCCGCTTCCGTATATTACGATGTCAGTGATGGCGGGACGGAAGCGGAAAGAAGGGCATACGTCTTTGTAAAGGGACTGGAAAACAAACATACAGACGAGGCGCTGATAATGAGGAATGGCGTGTCGCTATACGGAAGCATCGACCCTACCTATATCAAACAGGTGGATGGTGAAGTGAAAGAGGGCGAGACCA
Organism: Prevotella sp.; assembly: GCA_017623655.1. Taxonomy (GTDB): domain Bacteria; phylum Bacteroidota; class Bacteroidia; order Bacteroidales; family Bacteroidaceae; genus Prevotella. The sequence continues at coordinate 282,316 of JAGAON010000007.1, read as the reverse complement.
ACGTTACCTACTCCAACGAAAACATAGACGCGTACCTGACCCTGATGAAAGCCGACCGCGAAGGCATGGCCATGAGCGAACATACCGTTGTGGGAAGCGTGAAAGCGGGTGACAATGTGGACTTCTGCCTCTTTGACGGACTGGAAATAGGCAGTGGAGACGGCAATGAGCCTGCCGAAACAACGGAACCGGTGGTGTCGTTAGGACAGAACAGCACCGTGGCTCTCGTCAATTCGGTCATTAATAATAATAAGGTGACGGGTGACGCGAAACTGATAGAGAACCATTCCGGCCTGTTGTATAACGTCCTTGTGCGTGACAACGGCAAGGCAGATGTAAATCTTGGGGCAGACGGATATATGTTGAACTGCACCCTTGCGGGAGAAACCGGCAGTTGGGAAAGCCTGTTGTCTCCGGATAACAGCCGCTCCATAAATAATATAGTATATAGGGACGGTGACAGAGTAAAGCCTTTCGCCCCGTATTTCCGTCCGTCGGATGTGGCTTATCATGCCGGTGACGTACCCGATAGCGACAACAGGAACCTGTGGTATCAGCTGCATGAGAAGGCACGGTATATAGGAACAGGCAGTAACAATGACGACGTTACCGGAAAGCAGCTCCTGTCAAACGCCGCATTGCGGGAATATGTTGACTTTACCGTTGACCGCGACCTGCTGGGCAATCCCCGTGTGTTGGGCAACAAGATAGACCTCGGATGTTACGAGACGTGGTCAACAGGCTCTTATGAGTCGCTTTCTTCCGCAGCGATGACACCGGAGACATTGTTCGCAAACAGGAAGGAAGGCTCATACGCCGGAAACCATTACCCGCATGAAGGCTCTGTGGTCTATTTGCAGGACAAGGGAAATCTCGTGTGTGAACTTGCCCCCGGTATCGGGTCACCTTACTTCACGGCGGAGAACCCGCTGAGACCCGGTTACCTGTTGGCGATGGAGGGAGGCTCACTCTACGGCCAGGGCAATGAGATACGCTTGCAGTATGTGGCCGCCGAGCGTAAGGTGGCCGGCCGTTACGCCATGGTGGCGATGCCTTTCGACATGAAGAATGATGACAACCATATCACCTGCACCACATACGCAGAGGAAGACGGTAAGGTAATCTCAATGGCGGAAGAGGTTGCGGGCGACGGTTATGGGAAATATTGGTATGACGGCAGGGAACGAAGCGGATGGAATTATGAGTACAAGGCTGACAATTCCCCTTGCTGGAAGCCTGTGGACGAGACATTCGCCGTGGATGGCGTCATAGCCGCCAATGACGGTATCCTGCTGGACAGGGGAGACAATACAGGTGGAGAAGTGCTGCGTTTCACGTCTTTCGGCAATGCCTCCAGCCTTTATCCTTATCAGGAAGGCGCCGCGGACAAGATTGTTACGCTGGTGCAGCATGACCAAAGTGACGTTGACGCCGGCGGCTCTTCTTTCCGGTTCACCTCCGAATACAACATGGGCTGGAACCTGAAAGGTGTGCCTTACCTGATTAGCGGATATGATACAGGTGTGACAGGCGATGACGGCAGGGAGACAATGTTCGTGCCTCATGTGCTCTATACCATGAATGTTGAGGGCAAGTATGAAACGAAGTACTCATGGAAGTGGGACGAAACCGCTTCTGCCACACTCTCTCCGGGTGACGCCTTCTTCACGCAGACGGCCGTGATAGGTGACGGGAAGACAGAGAACCTGCGTTTCTCCAAACTGTATTATGCCGATAACACTTCCGGAACAGTGGCATACAGAATGCCGGCACTTGCAATGTCTGCGGAAGGATATGGCACGGATGAGGTCATAATCCTCCCTTACGGGGATGAAACCGCGGATGAAACGGGAAGCGGCCGTGCGGCAAATGGTCTGGATTACCGCTTCGGTGTGGACGGAGTGAAGTTTGCTTCGCTCAACGATACGCTGCCGCAGATTTCCGTATGCGGCACAGACGGCGTAGGTCTGTCACTCCTGTCCCATGCTCCTGTCGGTACAGAGATACCGCTGACGGTAGCGGTAAAGGGCGAATCCGCATACACCTTCTCCCTCACCGACAAGACAGTGTACGCCGCTTACGCTAATGTGTGCATCAAGGACAAGGCGTCCGGTACGGTTACCAATCTGCTGTCAGGTGACTATACTACATCTGTCAGTCCCTCAGATTCCCCTTCCCGCTTCTCCCTTGTCATCGGCGGAAGCATGGAAGCGGATCAGCGTCGCCGCAAAACGGGTATGTATAACGCGGGGGGCGTAAGGGTAAGCAAGCCTTACGGCACCGGTGTGTATATCGAAGTCGGCGATAAAGTGAGAAAGGTGCTGAAAGTACGGTAGATGTTTGAATAAACGGCGAATCCCGACGGGGTTCGCCGTTTATGTTTCCCCCATACTCCCCTCACTGTTATTTGTGCATATATACCAATTATGTCCGCATATATTACATTTTCTTCCGCAGGCGCTTGCCCTTCGGAAGTTTTTTGTTACCTTTGCATTCAAGGTTTTGTTCAATACTAACCACTAAACAAACAAATAACAAAAATAAACTATGAACAACTTATTCGACATCAAAGACTACGTTGTAGTCGTCACCGGCGGCACCGGAATCCTTGGCAGGTGCATCGCAAAGTATCTCGCCCTTGAAGGAGCGAAAGTAATCATCGGCGGACGTAAGGAGAACGTCGGGGCGGAAATCGTCAGCGACATACAGGCCGCAGGCGGCGAGTGCGAGTTCGTGAAGATGGACGTCATGAACGTGGAGCAGATGCAGCAGGCGTGTGACTACATCGTCTCCAAATACGGAAAGGTAGATACCCTGCTCAACGCCGCAGGCGGAAATATGCCCGGAGCGACCATCTCTCCCGACCAGACATTCTTCGATCTTGCGCCGGAGCAGTTCCAGACAGTGCTCAACCTCAACCTCACCGGCACGGTGATACCCACGCAGATATTCCTCAAGCCGATGGTGAAGCAGGGCAAGGGCAGCATCATCAACTTCTCGTCAATGTCCGCTTTCCGTCCTATCACACGCGTATGCGGTTACAGTGCGGCCAAGTCCGGCATCAACAGCTTCACAGGCTGGATGGCTCAGGAGGCCGCCCGCAAGTTCGGCGAGGGCATACGCGTCAACGCCATAGCCCCCGGTTTCTTCATAACAGAGCAGAACCGCTCGCTCCTTACCAACCCTGACGGTTCGTTCACCGCCCGCGGTGAGGCCGTGATACGCCAGACACCGTTCTCGCGCATGGGTGAGCCGGAAGAGCTTTGCGGTACAATCCACTACCTCATGTCCGACGCCGCCAAGTTCGTTACCGGCACGGTGGCCGTGGTTGACGGCGGATTTAACGTGACGGCGATGTAGTGTGACAGTTATTAATTGATAGTTATGAGTTATAAGTTTGCACCTTTATCAATACCGCTTTCAAGTGAGTAACAGCATAATATACGAAAAGGCAGAGGACTTTGCGGTGCGTATCGTTAACCTTTGGAAATATCTCAAAACAAAAAACGAATACGACATGAGCTTGCAACTGAAAAGGTCCGGCACCAGTATCGGGGCGAATATAGCCGAAGCGTTGTGTGGTTCAAGTAACAGAGACTTCATAAACAAATTGGCTATTGCCCAAAAAGAGTGCATGGAAACGCTGTATTGGCTGAGGCTATTGTTGCGCACAGGCTATCTGACAGATGAAGAGTTCTCGTCGATAAAGGCGGATCATGAAGAATTGTCAAAAATATTGACAAGTATAATAAAATCTTGCAAAGGGAAACAGGAACGGGAAGAGGCGCAACGCAAGATGTAACGGTCAACTTGTGATTTGTAAATTATCTCTAATCCTGTCCTTCTGGCTGTATAAATAAAGGCGTAACTGATAATTAATAACTCATAACTTATAACTAAAATTGTTTTTATGGAAAGAACATGGAGATGGTTTGGCAAGAACGACAAGATTACCCTTGCCATGCTGAAACAGATAGGAGTGGAGGGCATCGTGACCGCATTGCACGACGTCCCGCTCGGAGAAGTATGGACACGCGAGAAGATACGTGACCTGAAAGAGTATATAGAGTCATACGGAATGCGGTGGTCGGTGGTGGAGTCACTGCCCGTCACCGAGACCATCAAGTACGGTGGCCCCGACCGTGACCAGCAGATAGAGGTATATAAGGAGTCGCTCGCCAACCTCGGCAAGGAGGGAATACACTGCGTGTGCTACAACTTCATGCCCGTACTGGACTGGGCGCGCACCGACCTCCTGCACGATAACCCCAACGGCACGAGCAACCTGTACTTCAACTGGGCGGAGTTCGCGTATTTTGACATACACATACTTAAACGCGAGGGCGCCGAAGAGCAGTGGAAGGCCTTTAACGAGGCGCACAAGGAATGGCACCGCGACATACTCGCGGAGGTAAGCGAGATAAAGGCGAAGGCCACACCGGAGTATGACCACGACCTCGTGGAGACGATAGTGATAAAGACGCAGGGCTTCGTGAGCGGCAACTTCAAGGAGGGAGACGACAAGCCCGTGGAACTGTTCCGGCAGCTTCTCGCCCTGTATGACGGCGTTACGAAGGAACAGTTGCAGGACAACATGAAGACATGGCTGGAAGCCATCATGCCGATATGCGACGAGTACGACATCGATATGTGCGTGCATCCGGACGATCCGCCGTTCCCGATACTCGGACTGCCGCGCATCGTGAACTGCGACGAGGACATACAGCACTTCCTTGACGCCGTGCCCAACGAGCATAACGGCCTCACCTTCTGTGCAGGCTCGCTCTCGGCAGGCGGGCATAACGACATCACCAAGCTGGCGGAGAAATACCATGAGCGCACGCATTTCGTGCATCTGCGCTCCTGCCACATCTTCCCCAACGGCGACTTCACCGAGGCTTCACACCTCGGAGGCCGTGCCGACCTCGTGGAACTGGCGCATATCTTCGAGAAGGAGGAGCAGCGCCGCATGACCACACGCAAGCCTACGACGCAGAAACTTCCCATGCGCGTGGATCACGGAATGACCATGCTCGGCGATGAGAGCAAGGGTTACAACGCCGGTTATTCCTTCCTCGGCCGTATGTTCGGACTGGCACAGGTGCAGGGCATCATCGCCGCCGTCGATAAGGAATTGGGGATAGAGTACAAACAGCCCGGATTCTTCGGATAAGGGGGTGTCAGTACGGTATTATGTAATGGATATACAGGTTCCGCAAGCCAATGGTTTGCGGAACTTTTTTGTATATCAGCCACCGTGGTTGTTTGTCGCCCGCCTTTGTAGGGAAGATTTACCATACGGTTATCCACATTTTCCGGGATATGGTTGTCTGTCGCCTGCCTTTGTAGAGACGATGTACCACATCGTCTCCACGTCGTTATCAAGCGTCTGTTTATTGAGACGATGAGGTTCATCGTCTCTACATGAGAGGGGCAGGCATTGCCCGTTTCCTTTTGCTTCGGGCACGCCGGCACGTGAAATCGGACGCACCAAGGTGCGTCCCTACATGATCTCATGCACCAATAGCGTTACAAACGGATGGTGTAGGGACGCACCTTGGTGCGTCCGAAATTACGGAAAGACATAAGGAAAAGCCCTGAAAGAACGATACATGGGCGAAATTTGTAGAGACGATGAACCTCATCGTCTCAATGCCGTTCGTCTTTTCTGTGGCTAAAATATACCGGTGCTGAGACGATGTGGTACATCGTCTCTACAAGCGTGCACGGTTTCCCAAAACAAAAGGCGCTTTGTTCTGCCGCCCTTTCAGGGCTTTTGCATTGTTGTGAATCGCATATCAAACCGATATATGAGCGAAATTTGTAGAGACGATGAACCTCATCGTCTCAATGCCGTTCGTCTTTTCTGTGGCTAAAATATACCGGCACTGAGACGATGTGGCACATCGTCTCTACAAGCGTGTGCGGTGTCTTAAAAACAAACAGGTGCTGATTACACTGCAATCAGCACCAAATTACCGTGTAATCAGCACCTGTTTACAATGTAATCAGCACCCTTTTGCGGCGGCGTTAATAACCCGCATGACGGCGTGCGGCGGTGATGCACGGCGTTAAAAGCCGCTGCGGAATGGCTTATTTGTGAGAAATTGCCCTCGGAATGTTGGCTTTTAGAAAAAATATTCGTATCTTTGCAACGGAATATCATAAACCTAAGGTGTTCAGAACCACCGCTAAACAACGACAGATAACTAACTAACCGTAAGAATATGAATAAAAGACTACTTTCCACCATCGTGGCGTTCGTCACGGTTCTTGCCGCCTTTGCGCAAAGCGTGAAGGTGACATGGGAGTTCAGTGACAAGGCAAACCTTGCCGCGGCAACCGTCAGCGGCGATGCCGCAGGCGTCTCTCTGGTCAGCGGCAGCTATGCCCTTGGCTCGTCTCTCACGGCTAACGGTACGCTTACCGCAAGCAATGCCGACGCCGGTTACACGGCTGTTACATACACCCCGGCATTCACCTCGCTCCGGCCGTCGGCGCAGGTGGCGTCCGCTACCTCCGGGCATAACGTGGCGTTCGGCGTCACTCCGGCGGCAGGCCACAAGTTCAAGCCCACCAAGGTGTCGTTCGACGCCTGCAAGGTAGGCACGGACAAGGGCGGAATAACAGTAAGGGTGAAAGAGAGCGGAGGCACGGAGAAGACGCTGGAGAGCGTCACCCCGCTGCGCAACAAGATAATGTCGGGCAACAGCACGGGCTTCAGCCACCATGAGTTCTATGTCAACGACTACAACGTTGAGGGCAAGGCCTTCCTGCTGATGCTCTACATCACCGACATAGGCACGACAAAGGACATGGCGCTGCGCAACATCTGCATAGAGGGAGAGATGGACTCCAAGGAGATGACAGTGGCGGATTACCTGTCAGACTTCACCTTCCTTGCCACGACAAGCGGCGGAACGGCGGAGAAAGTGTCGCTGTTCAGTCTGGTGGAGGGACTGAAAAACGGCGGTTCCGTGCGTTACACCACCAAGCTGTCGGCCGAACCGACTGACTTCTCCGTGCTGCTCACGGGCGGAATGACTGCCGGATGCACCGCAAGCGTCGATTACTCTGACCACACGGCCACGGTGACGGTAATGCAGAACGGCGTGGAGAAGATGAAGTTCTCCGTCATATTCACCGTCTCAACAAGGCCGGTGAAGCCGGCGGCGGTGCCGCTGAAGCGCGGACTTATGGCTCTTCACCAGTCTTCGGGCAACCTCGTATCGTGGAGAGCGCGCGCCAACGATGACCGTAACCTGCGCTTCCGACTGTGGAGAGGCACGTCGGCCACGGCGCAGAACATTAAGGTCAACAGCGGGAACTTTATCTCCGGAAAGACCAATTTCCTTGACAAGGGAGCGACGGCGACGGCTTATTACAAGCTGGAAGTGATTGATGCCGGCGGCAATGTCATAGAGACGGAGGTGAGCAAGAAGACATGGGACAACCAGACCTTCTACATACCATTGAAGGGCGGAGCGCCGACTGACCCGTCAGGCAATGGCGCCACATACACCCCGAACGATGCTTCATACTGCGACATGGACGGCGACGGAGAGTATGAGATAATACTTAAATGGTCGCCTTCAAACGAAAAGGACGCCGCAAGCAGCGGTGCCACGTCAAATGTGTTCTTCGATTGCTACAAGATGGACGGCACACGCCTGTGGCGCATAGACATGGGGCAGAACTTTTTTGCCTCCGCCCACACCATACAGTTCATCGCATGGGACTTTGACGGCGACGGTTACGGCGAGTTTATGGTAAAGACCGCCCCCGGAACCGTTGACGGACAGGGCAACTATGTGATACTTGGCGATGACGACCCTACGGCGAACCTGAAAAGCGGAAGGGGCAAGCAGGACCACGGTTCGGAGTACATCACCGTCTTTGACGGCATGACCGGCGCGGAACTGGCCACCATTCCTTACCACACTGACTATAAGACAGGACTGAATTACTGGGGAGACGACAAGCAGAACCGCTCCGAACGCTACCTCGCCGGCATCGCATGGCTTGACGGACCGGAAGGGAATCCGTCGCCGATATTCGCCCGCGGCTATTACAGCGGTGCCTTTGTAGGTGCGTATGACTGGGATGGCGAGACGCTGAAAGAGCGTTGGGTGAGCCGTAACACTACCTCTGGGAAAGGCCTGTGGGGTGAGGGAGCGCACTGGTTAAGCGTCGGCGACTGCGACGGTGACGGCAAACAGGACATCGTCTATGGCTCCGCCGCGCTGAAAAGTGACGGTACCCTGCTTTACAGGACAGGCCTCGGACACGGCGATGCGCTGCATCTCGGCGACTTCGTGCCAGAGAATCCCGGTCTGGAAGTATTCATGGCGCATGAGCATAAACCGTATGGTGCAGACCTGAGAGACGCCAAGACGGGCAAGTTCCTTGTGCGCCAAACTGCCGGAAGCGACACGGGCAGGGGACTGATGGCGCACTTTAACCCTGAGGCGGAGGGCGCATACTTCCAGCACAGCGCATCGTCCGCGCTGTATGACTGGACCGGTGCCACGGTGAACGAGACCGTTTCGCACGGCGGAGGAGCCTCACTCAACAACCGTGTATATTGGAACGGCACGCTGGCGGATGACTTCTTCGACAAGTCCGTGCTGGAAGAGTACAACGCTTCGACCAACTCTTTCGGGCGAATGCAGGTCAACGGCGGCAACTACACCATCGGAACGCTGAACAACTATACTAAGTATAACCCCTGTGTGCTTGGTGACCTGCTTGGCGACTGGCGTGAGGAGATAGTCACATGGACTGAGGTTGACGGGGTGTATAACCTTATCATCAACGCCACCAACTACGAAACGCCTTACACCGTGCCGCATCTCATGGACGACTTGAACTACCGTGCACAGGTGATTAACCAGAACTGCTGCTACAACCAGCCGCCGCATCTGAGCTATAACCTGCGTAACTCCAAGAAGATAACGCGCCGCTGCTTCGAGGTTGAGCCTGTCTCAGGCCTTGACAACGGCGGAACGGCACTCGGAAAGTACTGGGATTGCTTCTACACCACATATCCGGTGAAGGTTCCGGAAGGCGTGACGGCATGGAAAGTCACGTCACGCACCTATACGAACGGTGTGGATACGATGAAGATGACGAAGCTCGCGGCAGGCACGATAATGGAGGCCAACACCGGCATTATCTACAACTCTACCACTCCGGAGGTTACTTTCGTGCCGACGGCACGTACCGGCAACACCATGTCCCTATCCACAATAAAGGGCAGCTACTGCGACTCCACCCTCGTGGAGCATACCGATACCAAGGGCTACTATGAGTTCCGCAACGGCAACCGCGGCCTCGGCTTCTACCTTGCGGACGGCAAGACCATCGAGGGCGGCACCGGTTTCGTCTATCTCACGGGCACAGCATCTGCGCCGCTGCATGACTCTTACGTCCTCGGCCCATGGTGGAACCCGTCCGAGCCGACCGGCATCACGGAGCGCATCACCGACAGTCAGGCGGAGAAAGGCGACAATGCCATATACAATATGCAGGGCATACGTCTCGGAAGCATACCGAAAGACGGGATGTATATCATCAACAAGAAGAAATATACGAGGTAGGGCGCTACCGTAACAACGTATAATGAGGACGCACCCACGCATTCCTTCCTCTCTTGCGGCGCTGGCATTGCTTGTCGCCGGCATAGTGTCGGGAGATGCGTCGGGTGCGTCTTCCATTTCCGCCGCATCCGTCACGGAATGGCTTTTGTGTCCTTCCGTGACGGGTGCGGCGGCTGTCGTCCTGTCAATGGCGGCGTTGCTGCTGAACCGCCACGGTCGGATGGCTGTGCCGGCGGTTCTCGCTTCGGTCTTTTTCCTTGGCATATTCCTCGCCCGCAACAACGGGACTGCTGCCGGAGTAGTCCCCTCCGACGCTCCCGTTCCGCCCGTCCTGTCCGACTTCATGGCCGGGAAACGCGCCGAACTGGCGGCCGTTTATGCAAGGGAGGGGCTGTCCGGCGACGAGTATTCGGTGGTGTCGGCCATGACGTTGGGTGACAGGCAGCATATCAGCGGCGCCCTGCGTGAGGACTATATCGTCAGTGGAGCGTCTCATGTGTTCGCCCTTTCCGGCCTGCATCTGGGCATGATATACCTCATCCTGTCGCTGTTGCTGCCACGCCGGCGTTTCCCCAAGTCCGCCCTGTCCGCGCTCCTGCTGCTGATGTGGGCGTATGTCGCGCTGGTAGGCGGCCGTCCCTCCGTTGTCCGTGCCGCCGTCATGCTCAGCCTTTACAGCCTCCTCACCCTTTCAGGACGGCACTCCGGCGGTCTGGAGTCACTCTCCGCCACCGCCTTCCTGCTGCTTGTCCTGCGTCCCTCGTGGCTTTTCGATGTCGGTTTCCAGATGTCCTTCATGGCCGTACTCTCGATAGTCGTGTTCCATAAGCCGCACGTCCGTCTTGCCGGTCTGCGCCCCCGGCGTGACGGTCTCTTCCGTCCCACGCCTTCGGAACCGTCCCCTCCTTTCGGCAAGGAAACGGTAAGGCGCCGCACCGGCGATGCCGTTGTCATGTTCGCGGGGTGGGTGTGGAGCGTCTTCGTGCTGTCCTTGTCGGCCAATGTGGGCGTGATGCTGCTTGCGGCGCATTATTTCGGGCGTTTCGCCACATACTCCGTGCTCAGCAGTTTCATTGTCTCGCCGTGCTCCTTTGCCATTATCTTCCTTTCGTTCGCCCTTCTCCTGTCCGGCGTTCTGCTGCCCGTCCTCCCGTTCCTTGCCCCTTTCACGTCGCTATGCGCCGCCCTCCTCACCATCGTGGTGCGTTTTCAGAACCAGTGTATCGGGTGGATAGCCTCGTTGCCGGGGGCATAGCGGTGGCGTTTGCGCGATTGTTGCGCGTTATTTTGCGTTATTTTGTGTTGTTTGTAGGGACGCACCTTGGTGCGTTCGCCGTCCGGATAATGCGGGATATGCGTGCGAACCGACACGTATGGCGGACGCACCAAGGTGCGTCCCTACAAACAATAGGCATAGAAAAAGCCCTGAAAGGGCGGCAGAGTACAGCACAGGGTGTCAACCCTGTGAATTGATTGTGCATGGAGGAAAAGGTATCGGCACCCCGAAGCCGGCAGGCGAGGAGCACGAAGTGCGACGAGGGGTGATACATCCGCGTTCCGTTTACGGCGATTTTTGCCGTTTGCAGGGCATTTACCGTTATCCGTTTTTGTTTTCACCCCTCGTCGGCCTATGGCCTCCTCGCCTGCCGGCTTCGGGGTTTTAATAGTATTTTATGGTCGTAACGTGTTACACAGGGTTGACACCCTGTGCTGTATTATTCCGCCCTTTCAGGGCTTTTGCTTCGGTGCAGATAATCTAAAAGAACGATATATGGGCGCAATTTGTAGAGACGATGAACCTCATCGTCTCAATAACTTTTACCTTTCCGGCGGTTACCATATACCGGTGCTGAGACGATGTGGTACATCGTCTCTACAAGCGTGCGTGGTATTCCAAAACAAACGTGTGCGGCGTCCCAAAACAAAAGGGTGCTGATTACCCGGTAAAAGAGGCCTGATTACATTGCAATCAGCACCTGTTTACCGGGTAATCAGCACCCTTTTGCAAACCCATTGGTGAACCCTTGAATTGCGGTACATTGTAGGGACGCACCTTGGTGCGTCCGAATCGGCGCATTGACCGTATGGGCGGACGCACCAAGGTGCGTCCCTACAAGGTTTGCCGCGTGCGGTCTTCCCCTGCCTATGCCTCCTCGTGTTCTTTCTTGTAATCGCGGGGAGTCAGGCCATACATACGCTTGAACATGGTGGAGAACGACGTGGAACTGTTGAATCCGCAGCGGTACATCACCTCCGTGACGCTTACCCCTTTCTTCGTCAGCAGGCGCGCGGCCTGTTTCAGGCGCAGGTTCTTGATGAAGTCGTGCGGCGTCTGGTTGGTCATCTCCTTCATCTTGCGGTGCAGGTGCACACGGCTGATGCCCACCTCGCCGCATATCATCTCGATGTTGAGGTCGGAGTTGTATATGTTTGCGTTGATGACATCCATTATTCTGCCCAGCAGTTTCTCGTCGGCGTCCTCTATCTCTATCTCTTCTATCGTGTCGCTCCTGTCCTCACGGCCTGTAAACTTGTTCTGCATGAGTTTTCTTGACGCTATGAGGTTGGCTATGTTGCGGCGCAGTATGTCAAGGTTGAACGGCTTTGTGACGTACAGGTCCGCTCCTGTCTCCAGTCCTTCCAGCTTGTCCTCGTCGCGGCTGTTGGCCGTGACGAGTATTACGGGTATGTGGTTCGTGTTGATGTTGGACTTTATCTTGGCGCAGAGTGTGTTGCCGTCCATGTTCGGCATCATCACGTCGCTTATCACCAGGTGCGGTATCTCGCGCAGTATGACCGGCAATGCGTCCGCTCCGTTGGTGAAACTGAGTGTCCTGTATGTGGTGGCCAGCTCCGTCATGAGATAGTTTCTTATCTCGTCGTCGTCTTCCACAATGACCACCGTCGCCTTGCGTGAACTGTTGTTGGCCGGTTGCTGGCGTATTATCGCCGCCGGTTGCAGGTCCTCTTCCGGTTCCGACAGCTCCGTCTGCAGCGTCTTCTCGTTCTGTTCCTCGTCGCTCCATGTGGCCAGTTCCTCCTGCGGCAGATGGTCTTTGCCCAGCGGCAGCGTCACGATGAACTCCACTCCGCCGTCAACGTTGCGCGCGGAGATGCTTCCGTGGTGCAGAAGGACAAGCGAGCGTGCCAAGTCAAGCCCCACACCGGTTCCTGTCTTGTACTGTGCGGATGCGGAAGGTGTCTGGTAGAAGCGCTCGAATATGCGCGTAAGGCTCTCCTCCGGTATCTTGTCGCCGCTGTTGAAGAGTGTCAGCGTGACGGTGGAGGTGCGCTTCCCGTCAGAATATGGGGGGGGCAGGTTCCGTGTTTGTAGTGATGCTTGCCCTTATGTTACCGCCTGCCGGAGTGTATTTCACGGCGTTTGACATGAGGTTTATGAGCACCTTGTCAAACTGTGCCCGGTCTATCCACACCGGCAATGTCTCCATGCCTTCGTGCAGGAACTGCATCTGTATCTGCTTGTTCGTGGCCTGCATCCGGAACATATTCATCACGTCCTTCATGAAGTCTATGATATCCGTCTCCCGCATCTGCATGGTCATCTGCCCCTTGTCGATTTTCCTTATGTCCATGATTTGGTTCACAAGGTGCAGAATCCGCTCCGCGTTGCGGCGTATTATGTCGTATGTAGCCTGACGGTGAGAGTCCGTGTCTTCCTTTATAAGCTGCATGAGCGGCGTCATTATCAGCGTCATCGGCGTGCGTATCTCATGGCTGAGGTTGATGAAGGAACGCAGTTTCTGCTCGTTCAGCTCCTCGGCGTGTATGTGAGCCTGCAATTTCAGGCGCTCAAGGTTACGTGTCTTCACGGAACTGAGGTACCAGAAGACCAGTGCCAGCACTATAAGGAAATAGACAAACTTGGCGATTGGGGTGAAATACCACGGGTTGTGTATCACGATGAGGAACTCTTTGGCGGTGGAAGGCACCCCGTTGTCCAGCGCCTCTATGCGGAAATCGTAGTCTCCCGGCGGCATACGGCTCAGTGTCAGCTCGTTCTTTCCCGGGGGAAGCGTTATCCATTCTCCGCCGTTGATGCTGTAACGGTAGGTGATGTATTTCAGTCCGGAGTATGTAAGAGTGGAGAACCGCAGGGTGATGGTGTTGTCGTCGTGCCCGAAGTCAAAGCGTGAGGCCGCCGTGATGGCGGTGTCGCATATCTCGAAGATGCCCGACTTGTCGCCCGCCTTTATCATCTCTCCTCCCACAAGGAGCTGCGACAGCGTGACATTCAGTTTCTGATGCCTGTGTGATACCTGCCTCGGGTTGAAGAAGGACAGTCCCATGGTTCCGCCGAAGTACATTTTTCCTTCCGTGTCATGGAACGACGCACCCTCGGAATACTCGTTGGCTTGCAGCCCGTCGGATTCGTAGTAGCTTGTGAACTGCCCCGTTGCGGGGTTGAGGCTGCACAGTCCCTTGCTGGTACTTATCCACACTTGCTTGGTATTGTCGAACTCTATCGCCGACACGTGGTTGTCCGTCAGCCCGTTGGCGGCGGTGTAGTGCTTCATCGTGTATTTGCTCTTCTGTCCCGGCGTGAGCGTGATGTGGTACAGTCCGAGCGGTGTTCCCACCCATAGCCCCATGTCCTTGCGGTATCTTATGGCCCGTATCGCGCTGCCTTTCAGCAGTTGGTTCGTTCCCAACACGTTGTCCCACCTGCCCGTGCGCAGGTCAAGGCATGACAGTCCGGTGGTGGTTCCCACGAAGAGATACCGTCCCTCGCTGTCTGTTTCCATCTGCATTATGAAGTCGTTGCCAAGACAGTTGGTCTTGCTCCGCCCGCTGTCGTCCGTCTTGTACTCCTTCATCTTGCCTGTCATGATGTTGAATCTTTGCAGGCCGTTGCCCAGTGTTCCCACCCACAGGTTGCCTCCCTTGCCCATCCGCAGGTCAAACACGCTCTGGCTCTTTCCGTAGCTGAACGCCGCGCGGTGGTATTCCCCCGTCTGTGTATCGAGCCATCCGTATCCGTTGGTGAACGATCCTATCCACAGCCGTCCCGTTTCGTCCTCTGTCATGGTGAGTACCGTGCTCGGAACGCTTTTCGGCGACGAGGAGTCCGGCGTGTAGTGTCTTAATAGCTCGCCCTTGTCGTTCAGTGCGTACAGTCCGTCTTGGTCTGATGCCACCCACAGTGTGCCGTTGCGTTGCTTGAAGACTCCCATGACGCATGACGGCCCTATCGGGTTCAGCGGGCCTTGGTCGCGGCCGACGTAATAGATGGAGTTGGGGTGCGGCGACTGCATATACACGCCTTTTTGCAGCAGTCCCAGCCACAGGTTCCCCGTCCTGTCCTCGGTGATGGAATATACCTTTACCTTGCTGAGGTCCACTTCGTTGCTGTATATGTGGCTGGGCATCAGCGCGCCGGTCCTTGTGTCGAGCAGCTTCAGTCCCGAGCCGTTTGTTCCTACAAGGAGGTTATGGTCTTTTCTCAGCATCAGTGCGGTGACGGGCACGTTGGCGGTGGACGGTATCAGCTTGAAGCCTCGCCTTGAGCGGTCGGCCTTATATACGCCTCCGTTTATGATTCCTATGTAAATGTCGTTGTTGCCGTCCACCACTATGTTTGCGTGGTTGATGGTCTCGTTGATGTTATATTTCCTTGCATGGTTGCCGTTGATGGCGAATACGCCGTTGATGTTGGTGACGACCCATAGCGTCCCGCTGCGGTCGAAAGCCATTTTCTGCGCGAAAAGTATGCCGTCGATGTTGTCGTACATCTTTTTCGCCGTCCGTTCTCCCGTCACTTTCCAGATGCCGCGCCCCGACGTGCCGAAGTACAGTGTGCCGTCAGGAGCGGTGCAGAAGCAGGTCACGTAGGCGTCAAAGACGGTTTGGTCGTTGCTTCCTTCATGGAATACGGGGTGGATGCGGTTGTTTGTGAGTACGGACATACCGCTTACGGTGCCTATGTACAGGTTGTTCTTGCTGTCCTGCGCCACGCAGTTCACGTTGTCGCTGCACAGTCCGTCGGCAGAGGTATAGACCTGGAAGTTGTAACCGTCATATCTGTTCAGCCCGTTTTCCGTGCATACCCAGACCAGTCCCTCCCTGTCCTGATACACTTGGTGCACAAGGCTGGAGCTAAGCTGTTCGTTGGCGTTGAAGAAAATTCCCTTCTGGGCGTTGAGCCTAACCGCTTGCGATAACAGTAAGAGGGTGATTATAAATGGTAGATAAAAGTTACGATAAGTCATAGTTAGTTGGTTATGTCATACTGTAAGTATGTTGCAAATTTAGTAATTATTTTCGAAAAAGCGTTATTTTTTTTGCGTTTTTTTTCGACAGTGCCGACGTGTGCCGTGTAAAAGGGTGCCGATTACAGTGTAATATGGTGCTGATTACACTGCAATCAGGTGCTGATTGTACTGTAATCAGCGGCAGATTGTTTTGGCTTTGGCGTTACGCTAAATCGCAATGCCATGTAGGGACGCACCTTGGTGAGTCAGAGTGACCGTTTCTCCGCATTGGCGTACCCGCCGAAGTGCGTCCCAACGATGCCATTCGTAATTTTGCGTCATTTTACGCTTTTGGGGTGCAAAAACGGTGAAATGTTATATTTTCGAAAGTTTTTGGCACAAAGCCGTGATATGCCCGCCTTGTTTCGGCGGCGCGGGGGCAATATTGTAACAAACGAAAAAGTACACGGAACTTTTTTACGTATTTGTAAATAAATATTATATTAATTTTGCAAACAGACAAACGCGGTTCTTTTTCCTGACCGGAATCGCGGCGAACATGATGAAACCTAAAAACAAAATTATAAACTGACCAAAATGAAGACAAACAAAGAAATGCTTAAATCGGGATGGCGCGGTGCAGCCGCTGCCGTCGCGTTGTCTGCGTGTCTCGTGAACTTTACGGCGTGCAACAAGTATGATTTGGATGTTAACGACCCCGAGGGATGGGGCGCGAGCATCTACAGTTATCTTGCTGAAGATGGTCACTACACGAACACGGTCCGGCTGATAGACGACCTCGGCATGAGGGAAGTCCTGTCAAAGACCGGCTCCAAAACCATGTTCGTGGCCGACGATGACGCTTATGCACGCTTTTACGCGAACAACGAGTGGGGTGTGCGCAGCTATGAACAGCTGACGACAAGCCAGAAGAAGATGCTGCTCATGGGCTCCATGATCAACAGCAGCTATCAGGTTGACGACCTTTCAAGCCTCGAGGCTCCGCAAGGGTCGAGTGATCCGGTTGACGGACAGTGCATGAGGCGTTACAGCTCGCAGACGATGTATGACACCATCTCTGTGGTGAAGACGCAGGACCTGCCGAATATGTCGCCGGAGGACTGGCGTTGGAACCAGACGTGGAAGAAGTTTAACGACAGAAGCGAGATTGTACTGATGAGGGACGAGACCACGCCGCCGATGCTGCACTTCATCGAAGCGCAGATGACCAACAACAAGATAACCAACGACGACTACAACTTCCTCTACAACTACACCACCGACCGCCAGCCGGGTGACGCCAGCGTAAACGGCGTAAAGATTACCGGAAGCAACATAAGGTGCAGCAACGGCTTCATACACAAGATGGAGAACGTCATCATGCCGCTGGACAACATGGCGGAGATTGTGGCCAAGAAACCGCAGACGTCTATCTACAACAAGCTGCTTGAGAGGTTCTGCGCGCCGTTCGCGCTGCCGAAGGACGTGGTGGAGCAGTACAACCTGTATTACAATAAAAATGTGGACTCGGTGTTCCAGAAACGCTTTTTCTCGGAGAAGTCGCAGGGCGGAGCTCGCCTGAACTACGATGACAACGGGACAATAGTGCAGTCGCTGCTGAAGTTCGACCCTGAGTGGAACACATACTACGAGGGTGTGCTGGGCGGCAACTCCGCATTGGAGAAGAACATGGGCTTCATGCTCGTGCCGAGCAACGCCGCCATGGAGACTTACTGGAACGAAGGACCGGGCAAGGTGCTTAAGGAACAGTACGGCTCATGGGACAACGTGCCTATGAAGGTGGTGGTGAAGCTGCTGAACAACAACATGCTGACATCGTTCATCGACAACGGCGTACCGAGCAAGTTCAACTCCATCCTCAACGACGCCAATGACCCTATGGGCGTGAAGAAGGAGAGCATAGACAGCGTATGGCTCGGATGTAACGGCGCGGTATATCTCACCAACGAGGTGTTCTCGCCCACATCGTTCGTCAGCGTGCTGTATCCCGCGACGGTGAACCAGACCATGGCGGTGATAGACTGGGCGGTGACGCAGTGGCAGTATGACGTCTATCTCAACTCGCTGAACTCTTATTACAGCTTCTTCATACCCACAAACGATGCCCTGCTGAAATACATTGACCCGGCATCATTCGGCAGAGAGCCGCAGGAAATGTACCTCTTCCATTACGATGCCTCCCTCAGTAACCCTGTCTGGGCGGAAATCTACGAATATGATATGGAGACAGGAGAGACGGGCGAACTGCTGCGTGAGGAGAGAGACGTGAACAACCTGAAATCCAAACTGCGTGACGTGCTGGACAACCACATCGTGGTAGGCAATGTGGAGGACGGCAACACCTATTATAAGACAAAGGGCGGACAGGAGCTGAAGGTGCTCAACGCCTCGATGGGCGCTAACGGCATGACCGTGGAAGGCAGTATGCAGCTGAACGAAGGCAACGGAAACCGTCCGCTGCGAGTAAGCCAGGTATATACGCAGAAGAACGGTAAGTGCTACGTTCTCAACGACGAGCCGATACAGACCACAAGGAAGAGCGTGCTCGACTTGCTTGGCGAGCATGACGAGATGAGCGAAATGCGGGCTCTCCTTGAAGGCTCGGGAATGATAGAGCAGATACATGACAAGAAATACGCCTGTGTAAGCAACAACCTCAGCGTGTTCAACACTTACAACTACACCGTGTATGTTCCGACAAACGAGTCGATAAAGAAATTGCGTGAGAACGGCCAGTTGCCCACATGGGAAGACGTGGAGCTTGCCGAGCAGGAAGGCCGCTACGGCGACAAGACCCGTGACTCTCTCGCGATAGAGAAGTTCCTGAGATACCACATACAGGACGGCTCCATCTTCGTTGGCGCTGAGCCGATGGCTGAGGAGGAATACGAGACCGCTTTGATAGGTTCAAACGGAAAGTTCGCGAGAGTGAGAGCCAAACTTTCCAGCTCGGACCTCACGATTAAAACCTCATTGAACGACAAGACACCGCGCAAGGTGGTGAAGACACCGGGACTTTATAACCTCATGGCAAGGGAATACCAGCTTGAAGGAACCGATCTTTTGACGGCGACGAGGGTCTATACCACGTCAACGGCGGTGGTACACCTTATTGACGGACCATTGATTTATAAATAGAAGCGGACAGCCGCAAACAGAACCTTGACGAAAGGTTTGCGACAAACTAAACAATAATAAACCCAAGAATGTTATGAACACATCATTAACAGATATAAACGGAGGCGTGCGGCGTTTTGCCTTGCTTCTCACTCTCCAGCTTTCGCTGTCATGCGGCACTGCCTTCGCGCAGAACGCGGGAGACGTGGTATCAGGCACCGTGTCTGACGCTATCGGCCCAATCATGATGGCCAACGTAGTGGAGGTGGACAAGTCTAACCGTATCGTGAGCTCCACACAGACGGACATGAACGGTAACTTCTCGTTCAAGATTAAGGATCCGAAGAACAAACTGAAGTTCAGTTATGTGGGATATACGACAAAGATAGTACCCATCAATTCCACCTCTTATAATATAATGCTCGAAGACCAGACCTCGTTGAAGGAGGTTACGGTGGTGAGCAAGCGCCGTGGAGGCGGCTCAGGACTCGCCATTCCAAAGGACGAGCTGTCCATCTCCAACCAGACAATCAGCACCAAGGAGTTCGAGGGACTCGCCATCACCACCATCGATGAGGCGCTGCAAGGACGTATAGCAGGTCTTGACATCGTGGCGAACAGCGGTAACCTCGGTTCGGGAACGTCAATGCGTCTGCGTGGTGTCAGCTCAATCAACTCCAGCGCCGAGCCGCTTATCGTGGTAGATGGCAACGTATGGGAGAGCGACCTCAACAACAACATCGACTTCTCGTCAGCCAATGATGAGAAATTCGCGGAGCTGCTGAACGTCAACCCGGAGGACATCGAGAGCATCAGCGTGCTCAAGGATGCCGCTGCGACGGCCATCTGGGGCTCGCAGGGCGCAAACGGTGTCGTGGAAATCAAGACCAAGCGCGGTACGAGAGGCAAGACACGCGTCAGCTACAGCTACCGTATCACCGGCACATGGCAGCCTGACGGATACAAGATGCTGACGGGTGACGAATACACCATGTTGCAGAAGGAGGCTTACTTCAACCCAAGGCTCAGCAGTGCGGATGCGGACATCATAGAGTTCAACTATGATCCGAGCAACCCTAACGGATGGTATAACTTCAACAACAACACCGACTGGGTTGACGCCGTTAAGCAGACAGGTTACAGGCACAACCATTACGTGTCACTTACAGGCGGTGGCGAGAAGGCCAACTTCCGTATCGGTGCGGGATATGACAGCGAGACCGGCTCCATCATACAGCAGAAGCTGGATCGTCTCTCCTCACGTGTGGCGCTGGACTACTTTGTCAGCGACCGCATAAAGATTGTCACCAACCTCTCGTTCACTTACACCAAGAACCGCAAGAACTACTCCGACCTGCTCGGCATAGCGTACAAGCGTATGCCTAACCTGCCTATATTCGAGCGTGACAACGATGGCAACAGCACCGGATATTACCATAATATCCCTACTACAATCTCCGAAAAACTGAGAAAAGGCGAGGATGATCTGGTTCTTCAGATGAACCCGGTAGGGTTGGCGAACCTCGCTACCAATGACGAGACGAGCTACAAGGTGTCTCCGGAGTTCCAGCTTGTGTATAACCTTCTCGGTACAGAAGAGGGCAAGTCACAGCTCAAGTATGAGGGAAAGATTGTGTTCGACATCTTCAACAACTATGTTGACAAATACCTTCCAAGCTCTCTCAACGAGAAAAAGGACGGAGACCAGAAGAAACTGGTGAACAATAGCTTTGCCAAAAGCTACAAGAGCCTTGGTATAACCACCACTCACACCCTTACCTTCATCCCTCACTTCAAGAATGAGGACCACAGCATGATGATGATGGCGCGCGGACAGCTCACCGACGGCAGCAGTACCACGCAGGAGACAGAGGTTTACGGACTGCCGACAGGCAGCATCACCAATACGGGAGCGGAAGGTGTGATAGCCAACGGCAACACGTTCTCCAGCTCGGCAGGACAGTGGCGCAGCCTTTACTTCACATACTCCATCCACTACGCCTACAAGGGAAGGTATATGTTCGACTTCTCTGTCCGTCAGGATGGCAGCACCAAGTTCGGTCCTGACAACAGGTGGGGAACGTTCCCGGCCGTGTCAATGCGCTGGAACGTCAACAGGGAACCGTGGATGCAGAGAACAGAGAAATGGCTGTCAATGCTGTCAATCCGTCCGGGATGGGGTATCGTAGGCCAGCAGCCTAACGCCGAATACCTTTATTACAGCAAGTACAAGAGCGGCGCAGCCTATATGGGTAACGGCTCAATCCACCCTGACAACGTGCAGCTGAAGAAGTTGAAATGGGAACAGAAGGAAACCTATAACCTTGGTTTTGACTTCGGTTTCTTCAACGACAAGATTAACGGTAACCTTGAAATATACAAGCAGTACACCTCAGACCTGCTTATGCTGAACCGTGCGATACCGTCATCAGCCGGTTACACACAGCTCGCTTACGACAACGTGGGCAAGATGGAGAACACCGGTTGGGAGTTCAACATCAACAGTAACAACCTTATCAAGTTCGGAAAGCTCGGCATAGACATCAACGTTACCTTCGCAAACAACAAGAACGTCATAACCGAGATGGACGAGACCTGCCTCAAGTCCATGAACAAGGACTTCGACCACAAGAACGGTTCTTACCTTACCCGTGTGGAAATAGACAAGCCTTTCGGAAGTATCTACGGCTTCAAGTACAAAGGCGTTTATCAGTACAGCGAGTACAGTGACAACGAGGTGGCAGGCGTAAGCGGCCCCAACGCGCCGGTAGTGCGTGACGAGAACGGTGCGGTAATCAAGGACAACAAGAACCGTACCAAGCCAATGATGTTCTGTGCAGGCACCAACGCCGAGTATGAGTTCAAGGGTGGCGACGCAATGTATGAGGATGTAAACCACGACGGTAACATCAACGAGCTGGACATTGTATATCTCGGCTCGTCACTGCCTAAGATAACCGGCGGTTTCGGCTTCAAGTTCAAGTGGGGCAACTGGTCTTGGAACAACCAGTTCAACTTCCGTTACGGCAACAAGATCATCAATGCCAACCGCATGAACGCCGAGAGCATGTATAACAACAACAACCAGAGCCGCGCCGTCAACCACCGTTGGCGTGTCGAGGGTGACATTGTTAGCGTGCCGAGAGCCCTTCATCAGGCAGGTTACAACTATCTTGGCAGCGACCGTTTCGTGGAAGACGGCTCGTTCATCCGTCTGAACTACTCTCAGATAAGCTATTCGTTCCCGGCCAAGATGATAAAGAAACTCGGCCTCAACCAGCTTAACTTCTACGTTTCGGCCAACAACCTGTTCTGTCTTACCAAGTATTCCGGCGCAGACCCGGAGGTTAACTACGGCGGCTACGGCATTGTGTATGACAATGCGCAGACCCCAAGGTCAAAGTCAGTGACAGGCGGTATCACCGTTCAGTTCTAACAATAATGGAATAATGAATTTCAACAATCATCATATAACTATGAATACCATTATATCAAAATACAAGCGTATGGCGAGGACAATAGCCCTGTCCGTTGCCCTCCCTGCATCCTCCCTCATGCTGACAGGATGCAATGACTTCCTCGATACGCTGCCGCTTAACGATGTGGTACTTGAGAACTTCTGGACCCAGAAGTCCGATGTCACAAGCGTACTCAACAGCTGTTACGAGTCATTGGGTTCCAAAGAGAGCATCATCCGTATGGGAATGTGGGGTGAGATGCGTTCCGACAACATCATTGCGGGAAGCGCCACGCCATACGAGTACTCCGAGATGCTCAAGGAGAAGATACTCCCCACCTACGGCATAGTAAAGTGGGCGGTGATGTACCAGACCATCAACCGCTGCAACACCGTGTGCCACTATGCGCCCATGGTACAGGAGAAAGACCCTAACTATACCGTGGATGAGATGAACGCCAACATAGCCGAAGCCACGTTCATCCGCGACCTCTGCTATTTCTACCTCATCCGCACGTTCAGGGACGTGCCCGTCTCCTTCGAGCCGAGCATCGACGACACCAAGGACTTCAAGATTCCCCCGACTCCCATGAACGAGGCTCTTGACTTACTGATAGCCGACCTTGAGAGCGTCAAGGACAAAGCCGTGCGCCGTTACTTCGATGACAGCAAATATACCAACCTACAAGCATACTCAGTGGCACGTGAGAACAGCAGCCGCGTGACCCGCGTGGCCATCTACGCGCTGCTTGCCGACCTCAACCTCTGGCGCGGCAACTGGGAAAAGTGCATCGAGTACTGCGACCTTGTCATCGACTTCAAGAAGGAACAGTACCGCTTGAAGAAGGCGAACCTCTCAAGCAACAATATAAAAGACCTTCAGGAGTTCTACGGCATACCGCTCATCCGTGACTACCAGGACGGAAGCACCACCAGCGGCGATGCCTTCACCGCTATCTTCGGTCGTGGAAACAGCTTCGAAAGCCTGTTTGAACTCTATTACGAGAACAACCGCGGCAACAAAAACGAATATACCGACCCATACTATTACAGGATAGAGAACAACAGCAGTTCACAGGGTCACTTCGCCGCTTACAGCGAACTGGGCAATAAGGTGTATGACAAGAGCAACAAAGGCACAACAATGCTGTTCGCATATAACGACAGCCGCGTATATGGTACGCTGCAAGCCGACGGCACAAGGATTCTCAAGTATGCGTGCACAAGCTACTCCAATTCCAATATGCAGAGCATCATCCGTGGCTTGACCAGCATCGGCTCCGGTCTGTTTGGCTCGCCACGCACCAGTAACGAGTTCGCCAACTGGATCATCTACCGCCTTACCGAAGTCATACTCATGAAGGCTGAGGCGAAGATTATGCAGGGTGACGGTAACTTCCGCGAAGCTTTTAATCTTATCAACGCCGTCAACAAGAGATCC
The DNA here is from genome assembly GCA_017623655.1 of Prevotella sp. Taxonomy (GTDB): domain Bacteria; phylum Bacteroidota; class Bacteroidia; order Bacteroidales; family Bacteroidaceae; genus Prevotella. Next base: position 258,472 of record JAGAON010000007.1, on the reverse strand, counting down.
CGCCTCCTCAGTTCCGACAACAAGGGCGACACGCTCGTATATAACAACTACGGCACCAGCCGCGAGAAGATGGAACAGCTGGTGATAGACGAGCGCCAGAGGGAACTCATGTTTGAGGGCAAGAGGTGGTACGACCTCGTGCGCCTGTCCTTGCGCACCGGCAATACCAAGCAGCTTGCGTCGAAGGCCAGCGAGAAGCAACAGTCCGGACAGAATGCCGTAAAGGTAAAACTCAGCGACATCAACGCCATCTTCCTGCCTTACCACAAGGATGAGCTTGACCTCAACCCTTACTTGCAGCAGAACAGCGCTTACAGTAATACAGAAGACTTCAGCAAGTGACATCCGTAAGGGGCGGCGGGGGCGGCACCCCTGACAGGTTACTCCCCCTCCGCCATATACGGGATATTCCAAACAACAACAACCCAAAAGCAAAAAAGAAAAACCATGACTAATAATATATGCAAGTCCGCAATGAAGAAGCTGCCGGCTCTCTTCATCCTGGCAGTCATTAGCTTGTCCGGTCTGGTGGCGTGTGTTGACAATGATTTTGAGGACGACGCCGCAAACTCCAACTTCTATACTGCCACCAAGCGCACCGCGGCCCAGTTCCTCGATGCCGCCCCTGAGCGTTACAGCCAGTTCCAGGCCACCCTTAAGCGCGCAAACTATTACAGTCTGCTGACCACCTACGGCACGTTCACCGTGTTCGCTCCGACCAACGACGCCTTCAACCTTTACCTCTCAGAGAACGGCTACGGCAGTGTCGATGAGATACCGTTGGAAATATGTGACACCATAGTGCGCACACACATCATCTCCAAGGGCGCGTTCTTCACCACCGACCAGGAAGGCGACAACAACGTGTTGCCCGAGCTGAACATGAACGACCGCTTCATCGAAATCACCAGCGACAGCGACGTTACCAACAACAACCGCATGATACTCCGTGTCAACGGTGACGCACGTCTCATACAGAAGGACGACTCGGTGACCAACGGCGTTGTACACACCATCGACCGTGTCATCACCGCCAGCAGCGTCACACTGCCGGACCTCATAGCCGAGGACACCACCACCACGCTCTTCTCAAAGGCACTGGTGCTGACAGGCATGTGCGACTCGCTCCGCAAGTACATTGACGAGACATACCGTTGCGGCGACGACTCAGTGTATGACGGCATACCGAAGCGTTACGGCGGACAGGACAGAACGGCCAAGTATCCGGAGAAGCGTTACTTCAAATACACCGCCTTCGTGGAGACCGACGACGTGTTCCGCAAGCGTAACATCAACACCATAGACGATCTCATCGCTTACGCCAAGAGTGTCTATGACGCGTCTTTCCCGGGCGACGCCGGCCTTTACGACGATGATTTCACCAACCGCAAGAACCCTCTCAACCGCTTTGTCAGCTATCACCTCATGGACCGCATCGGCAGCTACGGCGACTGGGCGCCATACGGTGACATCCTTACGCAATGCTGCCGTCCCGACATAGCCGATGCCGAGGACTTCTGGCAGACCATGTGCCCCGGAGCCATGATAAGGTTCTGCCGCGCCAACGACGAACTCTACGCCAACCGTAAGGGACACAAGAGAACGGTCATTGACGGATGCAAGGGCGTGAGAGTGCTTAAGGCACTGGAAAGCACCAAGTACAGCAAGAAGCGTGACGCCATAAACGGCACATACCACTATCTTGAGGACATACTTGTCTATGATGTCAACGTCAGGGACAAGGCACTCAACTGCCGCATGAGGATTGACGCTACCACGCTCTGCGCCGACTTCATGAACCAGAACGCGCGCGGCCACTACGGCGTGGAGACGTTCACCGGCATGAAGAACGGCTACATGACAGGCTGGAAGACCACCAAGGAAACCTTCGTGGCCGTGCATAACGACGACCCATGGTGGAGTTCATACCTTGGAAATGCCGTCTGCGTCAAGGGCCAGTACGACGTCCAGTTCAAACTGCCAACACCTCCTCCCGGACTGTATGAGATACGTCTCGGCTATGTGGCCGGCGAAGAGCGCGGTGTCGTTCAGGTATATCTCAACAACGAGCCGTGCGGCATCCCCGTAGATCTCCGTGTAGGCTCATGGGATCCTATAATAGGCAGTATAGCCGACACCGGCGATGAAGAGACAGACCTCGCCAATGACAAGGCTTTGCGCAACCGCGGCTACATGAAGGGTATGGACTCATACGGCAAGCCGGGCGCGACACACTTCCGCAAGGATGCCGCCGAGCACCTGCGCCGCATACTTACCACGGTGCAGATAAGGGAAGGCGAGGACTACTGGCTGCGCTTCCGTCAGGTGATGGAAGGTGACGCCGAATGGTCTTTTGACTATATCGAGCTGTGTCCTAAGAGTGTATATGCCAATCCTGACGGAGAAGACAGGCATTAGTCTGTCGGGGTGTGCGGGTAATCCGGAAGTCCCGGAAACTCCGGAGAATCCGGACAACCCGGCAAAAGGGTGCTGATCACTCGGTAAAATGGTGCTGATCACACCGTAATCAGGTGCTGATTGCACCGTAAAAGGCACCCTTTTACAGCACGGGCCGTAACCCGCTCACCGTCAACGGCATGAAAATCCAAAACCGAACAACGAAACCATAAAACAAAAGAATATTATGAACGTAATCAAGAAAAACATACTCTCCTTCTCTCCCTCCCGTCACGTGAGGGCGGGAAAGGGGCTGCGGCATGGCGCCACGCTGCTTGCCGTCCTTGCAGGGCTTCTCTCCGGCTGCTCGGAGTGGGATGACCACTATGACAACACACAAGTGGAGGGCAACAATGTAACGCTGTGGCAGGAGATGGCCGCACGTCCGGAACTGTCGGACTTCGTGGAGGTACTGAACAGCACCAAGGTCTTCCGCCAGCACAAGAAGACATCCGTGTCATACGGCGACCTGCTGAACGGCGGACAGACCTACACCGTCTTCGCGCCGGTCAACGGCACCTTCAACAAGGATTCGCTCATAGCCCTCACCGAGACCGCGGAAGGCGACTCTGCCGTGGAGAGGTGTTTCGTGAAGAACCATCTCGCAAGCACGCTGCGCTCGGCGGCTGACACCACCACCACGTTCCGCCTGCTCAACGGCAAGTTCATCACCATGAAGAGCGACAATGCCGGCGATGTCTCCTTCGAGGACAGCAACGTGCGCACAAAGAACGGCGTGATGCACGTCATGCAGTCACAGCTGCCGTATATGCTCACCATATATGAGACCATGACGCAGGTGCCGGAGTTCTCCTCCGTGGGCGATGTGGTCAAGAAATACAACAAGGACGTGTTTGACGAGAACGCCAGCATCAGCAGCGGATACGTGGACGGCGTGCCCGTATATGTAGATTCCGTCGTCTATGAGACCAACGACCTGATGAGCAGCGTGGGCCTGTTCAACAACGAGGACTCCACATACTATGTCGCCATACCGTCCAACAACGGATGGCAAAAGGCGTGGGAGAAGGTGACCGGACACTTCAAGTACGCCGCCAACGTGGAGAAAGGCGACTCCTTGCAGCACTATTATGCAAGCCGCGCCATCTTCGACTACGCGGTGTTCAGCAAGACAATACAGCCCGACATGAACGCCCGCATAAGGAACTACCGCTATGACGCGCAATATCCCGAGTACCACGTGTTCTTCCGTCCGTTCGACAGCGACGGCCTTTTCGGCAAGGCACAGGGCGTGAAGAAGTGCAGCAACGGATATTTCTATTACTATGACGAGTGGCCGTTCACCCCGCAGCAGACCTATTTCAGGAAGATAGAGCAGGAAGGCGAGAACACATGGAACATCACAAGCAACAGCGGATGCAGCTTTGCGGCAACCAGCATAGACGCCGACTCAGTGTCAAAGGGTGCATACCTTTATGTCCGCCCGCAGGTTGCGAACTGGACATTGACCTACAAGCTGAGCAACACACTCTCAGGAAAGTATGACATCTGCGTGGTGACGCTGCCGCATACCATCATACAGAAGAACTCAAAGAAACGCTATAAGTTCACAACCTCGGTACAGTATGTCGATGCAAGCGGAAAGGCGCAGACCTACAACTGCAACGGCGGAACGGCGTTTGAGTCCGAAGACTATGCCCGCATCGACACCATAGTGGTGGCGAAAGCGTTCGAGTTCCCGACCTGCAACTATGCGCAGGACAACAACAACGTGACCATTACCATAAAGCAGAACGCGCGTGCCAGCGGAGCTGACAACACGAAATTCGTCAGGGAAATGCTCCTTGACTGCATATTCCTGCGCCCTACTGACAACTAAACCTAAAAAAATACAACTATGAAGTATAGATATAGACAATCCATAAAGGCTCTTGCCCTGCTTTCCACCCTCGGCCTCTCCATGCTGCCCTGTGGAACAATGGCTAAGGACATCAAAGGAAAGGTGGTTGACGCTGCCACGGGAGAGCCGCTTGCCGGAGTGCGCATACAGGCTTACGGCAACGACAAGTACAGTGCCATGAGCAACGCGGAGGGTGAATACTCGCTCTCATTGCCCGACTATGTCACGAGTGTTTACATGACCCTTGACGGCCAGTTGGGCCAGCAGGTGGCCATAGGCTCTGACCTTAACGGCGTGAACGCAAGGATGTACTCCGACGTTTTCAGCGGGACATACGGCCAGCAGACCACGGCCACCCGCCTGTCAGCCGCTTCCGGTTTCGGGAACAACGCCGAGCAGAGCATAGACCCGCTGATACAGCAGCGTCTTGCGGCCGATGTAAGGACGGTAAGCCGTGGAGGAAACGAGGGAGTGGGCAACGTTATGTTCATCAACGGACTTAACAGCCTCAGCGCAAACGCGCAGCCGCTCATCGTAATCGACGGCGTGCTGATGGATATGCAGTACAACCGCAGTATGTTGCACGACGGATATTACAACAACATACTGGCCAACCTCAACGTGAATGACATCGACAAGGTGGAGGTGTTGAAGAACGGTACGGCCATCTACGGCGCGAAAGGCGCGAACGGCGTGGTGCTCATCACCACGAAACGCAACCGCAGCATGGCCACGAAGATTGACGTGACGATAGGCGGAAAGTACCAGTTGCAGCCACGGACGGCATCCATGCTCGACGCGGACGAGTACAGGACATACGCCACGGAGATGCTGTCGGCGAAGATGACAGACGTGTCCGGCCTGAAATTCCTCGTGTCAGACCCGAACTATTACTATTATCCCACATACCACAACAACACGGACTGGAAGAAAGAGGCGTACCGTGAAGCCTTCGCACAGTCATACGGCATCAACGTGCAAGGCGGCGATGCGGTGGCGAACTATAACCTTAGCGTGGGTTACACCAGCGCCAACAGCACGCTGAAAGGCAATGACTTCTCACGCTTCGATATGCGCATGAACACCGACATCTGCATCATCGAGAACCTTGACGTGCGTTTCGACGCGTCGTTCAGCGATGTAAGCCGCGACCTTAGGGACATAGGCATGGCGGCGGACGTGGAGAGCAGCACCATAACAGCGCCCAACGTGCTCGCACTTATAAAGGCACCGTTCCTCTCACCATACGCATACGACTTCAACGGCAACCTCAGCTCATTCCATTCAGAGGCCGATGATTACCTCGAAGGGTACATAGACACTGCCGACAGAAGCCTTGCCAACCCCGTTACGATACTGGACCTCGGTGACGGACGCAACCGCAACGACTTCGGCAACCGTCTCGTTACATTCTCAGTAACGCCGAAATACCAGATAAACAAGAACTGGTCAGTACAGGAAGCGTTCAACTTCACCTTGGTGAACACCAACGAGAACTACTTTATACCGGAAACAGGAATGCCGAGTTTCCGCGTTCCCGGAATCACGGACCGTGTGTATGTCAAGAACATGGTGGCCTCTATGGCCGCAAGGCAGAACTCGATACAGAGCGACACAAGGGTGAACTGGCAGAACCGTTACGACGCGCATTCTGTCAAGGCATACGGAGGCGTGAGGTACATAAGCAACACTTACAAGCTGAACACGCAGAAAGCGTACAACACTCCTAACGACAAGACGCCGAACATATCAAGCTCCCTCTCTTACAAGTCAACCGATGGCGTGGATGATGAGTACTCGGACATAACATGGTATGCCAACGCTGACTATAACTATGCGGAGAAATACTACCTCACCGCAGGCTTGTCCGCACAGGCATCGTCACGCTTCGGCAAGGATGCCGACGGCCTTAAGGCATTCGGAGTGGTGTGGGGCTTGTTCCCGAGCATACAGGCTTCATGGGTAATGAGCAATGAAAGCTGGCTGGCTGACATCAAGGGGATAGACTATCTGCGCCTGAACCTCGGCTACGACGTAACAGGTAACGACGACATCGACAACACCGCGTCACGCACTTACTTCGTGGCGAAGAGCATGATGGGGCAGACTCTGGACGGAAAGCTGCTCGGCAACGTCGGAAACAGCTCCTTGAAGTGGGAGACTACACGCCGCATCACGGCAGGAGTGGAAGGAAACTTCTTCGACAACAAGATTCACTTCGGCTTCAACTTCTTCAAGTCATGGACCAACAACCTGCTCACCATGCGCCAACTGGCATGGACCAGCGGCATGAACGAGGCATGGTGCAACTCCGGCAAGCTGCAGAACGCCGGCTTTGACATCAACGTCGGAGTGAAGGCTCTCAACACAAAGGACTGGCGTTGGGAGGTTGGCGCGACCGCAGGACATTACTCCAACAAGGTCACAGCCATCGGAACAGACGACAAGAGCATTGAGACAAAAATCTACGGAGCCACTGTCCTCACGTCAGTCAACAACCCTGTCGGCCTGTTCTACGGCTACCAGACAAACGGAGTCTATGCCTCTACGGCGGAAGCCAAGGCTGCCGGCCTCTACCAAGTTGACGCAAGTGGCGACAAAGTATATTTCCAAGCAGGCGACATGAGGTTTGTTGACACCGACGGCAACGGCTGCATAGACGACAATGACCGTGTGGTGATAGGCGATCCGAACCCGTCGGTATATGGAAACATATACAGCCGCCTCAACTGGAAGCGCTGGTCACTCGACGTTACCATGACCTACTGCCTCGGCAACGACATCTTCAACTATGAGCGCAGCATACTCGAAAGCGGCAAGTACTTCTACAATCAGACCAAGGCGATGAACGGACGCTGGACAACAGACGGCCAGCAGACGGACATTCCGCGCATAAGCTATCAGGACCCTCACGGCAACGCACGCTTCAGCGACCGCTGGATAGAGGATGGCAGCTACCTGCGCCTGAGCAACGTGACCCTCAGTTACGCTCTGCCCGTCAACAGCACGTTCCTGCAAGGCATCACCGTATGGGGCTCAGCGATGAACCTTTTCACCATAACCAAATACCTCGGCAGCAACCCCGACTGCGCACTCTCCGGCAATGTGCTGGCACAGGGCATCGACAGAGGTCTGCTCGGACTGGGCAGGTCATTCGCCATGGGTGTCAAGATTAATCTGTAACAAAACCGAAAAACAACCATTATAACTATGAAAATATATAGATATAAGCAAGCTATAGCGGCACTCTTCTGCCTGAGTACGATGGCAAGCTGCTCCGATATGCTCGACACCACGTCGGACATGGTGGAGTTTGTAGATGACAACACACTGTCAACGCCGCAGGATTTGCAGTACAGCCTCATGGGTATAGTACGCCAGATGCAGGTGATAGCCGACAGGACAGTGCTGCTCGGTGAGGTACGCGCCGACCTTATGGTGCCGACTCCAAAGGCGACAACGGCCATTAAGAACATGGCGGCCGGCGACTTCACGGAGGACAACCCCTATAATAAGATCAGTGACTTCTACGCTGTCATCAACAGTTGCAACTATTACCTCGCCAATGCCGACACCACGCTGGTGCGTCTGGGCAAGAAAGTGTTTGAAAAGGAGTACGCCGCCGTCAAGGCCTACCGTGCGTGGACATACCTTCAGATGGCGAAGATATACGGAGCGGTGCCCCTTGTGACGACACCCGTGCTGACAGAGAACGAGGCAGAGCTGGCCATGAGCGCCGAAAAAACCGACATCACCGGCATCTGTAACTACTTCATCGACGATCTCCGGAAATACATTGACACGGAGTTCCCGCAGTATGAAGGCGTGTCACAATGCATCTTCATCCCCGTAAGGGTGCTTATGGGCGAGATGTGCCTGTGGACCGGCCGCTATCAGGAGGCCGCAACATACCTCAGCCAGTACCTGACCATGAAGGGCGCGCCGGTAATAACCGGCATAAATAAGGTGGAATGGGCTGTCAATAGCCAGAATGACGACTACGGCTCAGCCGGCATTATGCCCTCATTCTCTCTTCTTTTCAACGGTCCCTCCACGTCAGAGATATTCTCCTACATACCGATGGAGACCTCAGAGTTTGACGGAATAGCGAGCCGTCTGGCCGATGTTTACAACTCAACCATCAACAACGATTACTATTTCCAGATTACTCCCTCCGCCACCATACGCGAAATCTCCGCCGCACAGACCCACATCAGCACAAGATGGCAGAACAATGAAGTGGTGGCGGCATGGGCGGCACCAAAGGAAGGCTTGCGTGATGAACTGCAAAAGGGCGACCTCAGGCTGTTTGACGTTTATGAAAAGCGCACAGAGAACCGCTCGGAGACATCACAATACAGCAGTGAAGTGCAGACAATCCGCAAGTTCGAGTATGCCTATTACGTCACCATATACAGACGGCAGGAAGTGTATCTCCTCTTCGCCGAGGCTCTTTGCCGGGCCGGTTACCCCGAGTCAGCCTTCTGCATACTGCGATACGGCCTGCGTGCCACCAACATCAAGAAGTACATCTGCGAGAAAGAGCGTGAGCGTGCGGGCATCCTGCTCAGCTTTGACGACGAGATATTCCCGAAACTCACTACCCAAGGCGTACACGCCATCGGCTGTGGCGGCGTAGCGGAGGAGAAAATCAACGGCCCGGACGGCACCACAAAGGTAGATAACGACTACTACGTCCTGCCCGTTCCGCCAGAGGAAACGTCATACGAGGACAGCGTACAGTACATGATACCGCGCGTTGAGGACCTTATAATGCAGGAAAGGGTGCTGGAACTCGCCTTTGAAGGCCGCCGCTACTACGACCTCATGCGTGTGGCAATGCGCAGAAACGACAACTCATACCTCGCCACGCCGATCTCAATGCGTACCGGCACGAAAGACGAGGAGGTGTATAACCAGCTCCTTGACAATAAAAACTGGTATCTGCCGTTAAAGTAAGCGTAACGGAGATGACAATATTGAGCAAGGCAAAACAATAGTAAGAACGGAAAGTTAAGAATCAGAAGTCGCGGTTACCCGACTGTGCGCCAGTCCCTTTTCATCACGCCAAGGGCAGCGTCACGGGTCACAAGCCAAGGCTTCCGGCTCTTAACTTTTTTTCTTTTACAGACTGTTCAGTAACCCAACCATAACCGTATGAAAACATTAAGATACCCCATTCTCGCCCTCCTCGCCATTCTCCCCTTTGCGCTGAGGGCGGCAAACACCATCATTGACGTCACTGTCACCACCGACTCCTGCCAAAAAGTCACCGGTTTCGGCGCCGCGGCAATGGGTACGCTGATGTGTCCCATCACCGATGACCGCCTCATCGACATGGCCTACGGAGCCGACTCCCCCGTCGGTCTCAACATCCTCCGCATGGAAGTGTCGCCAAACCTCGTGGGCGATGTAAAGTATGACTACTGGGATCCCGTCTATGACTGGCAGGGATATGTAAAGGCCGTTAAGATGGCGCGCAGCAAGGGAGCCATCATCCTCGGCACGCCGTGGTCGCCGCCGGCGGCATACAAGACCAACAACGACGCCTCAGGCGGCAAGAATGACGAAGATGACTCCAAGTCAGTGCGCGGCAAACTCAACGCCACCGGCTACAAGATGTTCTTCAGCTGGCTCAACAACTTCGTCACATACATGAAGAACCAAGGTGCGCCCGTTGACGTAGTGGCCATACAGAACGAGCCGGACTGGTGGGTAGGATATAGCGGTTGCCTCTACACCCCCGACGAAATGCACGACCTTGTGGCCAACTACGGCAGCCGTTTCAACAAGTCAAGCGGCGTAAGGCTGCTTGGCGGAGAGTCATTCTACTTCAACCCGGAATACACCGACAAACTGCTTGACGACGAGAAGACGCGCAACATCATCGACCTCGTCGGCGGACACATCTACGGCAGCAAACCGCTCGGAAACATGAAGACCGCCTGCGCCAAGGCCACACAATACGGCAAGGAGACATGGATGACCGAGCACACCGTCGATCCGCTTGGCGACGAGAAGAAAATCTACGACGTGCCGCGCTGGCAGGACGAGCTGGTCTTCGCCGAAGAACTCAACGAATCCATGCTCGCCGGCATCAGCGGCTACATCTACTGGTATCTCTACCAGCGTTTCGGCATGATAGGCGACGGTGAGAGCGTGCCCTCCGGCGGCAACAAGAAGGACGAGATACTCCCGCGCGGATACGTCATGTCCCACTTCGCCAAGCACGTGCCGGGCGCATGGCGCGTCAATACCAAGAGCAGCAGCTATAAGTCCGACACCGGAGCCTTCGAGCGTTCGGCATATATGAAGGGCGACAGCCTCATCGTCATCGCCATCGACACCGTGGCGAAGAACATCGACATCAGGCTCAGCCTGCCATACGCCGTGACGTCGGGAAAGCACATCAGCAGCACGTCGCTCACCAGTCTCTGCAACGAGACGGAGCTGGCCATCGCCGAGCCTACGAAGAAACTCACCGTGACCATCAGCGGCCACAGCGTCAACACCTTCATCTTCAAGATGCAGGGCGCGCCGACAGCCGTGCAGCCCGTCACCGCCGGGACAGCCGAAAAGGCCGCACAGACCGTCTATAACCTCCAAGGCCAGCGCGTAACGCAGATGATACCGGGACGGATATACGTCGCAGGCGGCAGAAAAGTGGTGACCCCGAACGAGTGATGATACGCCCGCGATTGTTGAGACGATGTACCACAACGTCCCAATGCCGCACAAAACATATCCTTATTTAGACGATGTGGTACATCGTCTCAACAACCCTTAATCCCCAACCAACAATGCACAACATTCTTATTACCATAACCCTGCTGCTAATGTCACTGTCGTGCGGAGCGGTAACCCTGCCCCGCCTGTTCCGGTCGGGCATGGTATTGCAGCGCCAGCAGCCACTCCCCGTTTGGGGAACGGCATCTGCCGGCGAGACGGTAACAGTCACTTTCCGTGGCAAGACATACACCGCCACCGCCGATGGCGACGGAAAATGGATGCTCACGCTGCCCAAGCAGAAGCCCGGAGGCCCCTTCATCATGCAGATAGGCGACCAGACGCTCACCGACGTGATGGTGGGTGACGTGTGGATGGTGTCCGGACAGTCTAACATCGACACCAACATCGAGCGCGTATATCCGCAGTATGCCGCCGACATCGACGCGTACAGCAACGCCGACATACGCCTGTTCCGCGTGAACACAGACCCCTCCACCGAGCGCAAGGACGACATACTGCCCACCTCATGGAAGCCCCTCACGAAGGAGAACGCATGGCATTTCTCGGCGATTGGCTACTTCCTCGGGCAGAAGATGCACGCCGAGACGGGCGTTCCGCAGGGCATCATACAGTCAAGCCTCGGCGGAAGCCCCATACAGGCGTGGATAGACATCGACTCCCTGCGCCACTTCCCGGCAGACTATTACACCGATTATATGCTCTACACGGACAAGGAGTATGTGGATTACCAGTCCAAGGCCAACCAGCGAGCCAATGATGTGTGGTCAGACGTCATGAACCAGACCGATCCGGGCTACGGAAAGTATGAGAAGGCGGACTTCGACGACACGGCGTGGCCTGTTCATGACCAGTACGACAACAACGCATGGGCAAAGCACAACGGTCGTCCCATCATCGGCTCGATGTGGCTGCGCCAGCACGTCACCATCGACGCGGCGCACGCCGGCAAGCCCGCCACGCTGCTCCTCGGCACGCTGCACGACATGGACTACACCTACGTCAACGGCAAGCAGGTGGGCGTGACATACTACCAGTACCCTCCGCGCCGCTACACCATACCCACCGGACTGCTGCGAGAGGGCGACAACGTGATAGCGGTGCGCATCGTCTGCAAGAGCGGCATGGCCAATTTCTACAAGGACAAGCCGCACGAGATAGTCTTTGCCGACGGCACACGGCAGCCCATCTCCACGCAGTGGCGCACGCAGAAAGGCTCGCTCATCATGCAGGGACCGCTCGGCGGCAAGCTGAACACCAACAACCAGGCCTCCGTGCTCTACAACGGCATGATACATCCCCTCGCCCCTTACGCCATGCAGGGCGTGATATGGTATCAGGGCGAGTCAAACACAGGCCGTCCCGACGAGTACGGCGCACTGCTCAACAAACTCACCGGCTGCTGGCGCACGCTATGGCAGCGTCCCGATATGCCCTTCTGCGTAGTGCAGCTGGCCAACCACATGGCTCCCACGGACAACCCGCAGGAGAGCGGATGGGCGGCCCTGCGTGAGCAGCAGCGTCTCACGGCCGATGCCGACCCTTACACATCCCTCGCCGTGGCGATAGACCTTGGAGAGGCGTCGGACATACATCCGCTGCGTAAGCGGGAGGTGACGGAGCGTTGTGTGCTCGCGTTTCAGAATGCGGTGTTCGGCAAGAAGAACAAGCTCTCTCCCGAACCCGTCGCCGCACGGCGTGTAGATGGCACCGTGGTGATAACCATGGACCAGCCCCTGCGACCCTGCGACGACCTCAAGGAGTTTGAGGTGAAGGGAGCGGACGGTAAGTTCCACAACGCCACGGCACGCACCGACGGCGACAAGGTCGTGGTGACGCCGCGGCAGTCCCTGCCTGCCGGCAGCGTGACAGTGCGCCACGCATGGAAGAATAATCCCGCGCGTCTCAACCTTTACGGCAAGAACAACCTGCCGGCGTCACCGTTCCAAATGGAGGCACGATGACACGCTCCGTGTAAAAGGGGGCTGATTACCCGGTAAACAGGTGCTGATTACAGCGTGATTAGGTGCTGATTACATTGTAATCAGCACCTTTTTGTTTTTAAGACACTGCACCCGCTTGTAGAGACGATGTACCACATCGTCTCAGCGCCTGTATATGGTAACCGCCGGAAAGACAAACGGCATTGAGACGATGAGGTTCATCGTCTCTACAAATTTCGCCCGTATATCGTTCTTTCAGATTATCTGCACCGAAGCAAAAGCCCCCGATTGTTTTAAGGTACCGCACCCGCTTGTAGAGACGATGTACCACATCGTCTCAGCACTGGTATATGGTAACCGCCGGAAAGACAAACGGCATTGAGACGATGAGGTTCATCGTCTCTACAAATTTCGCCCATATATCGGTTTGATATGCGATTCACAGCAACGCAAAAGCCCTGAAAGGGCGGAATAGTACAGCACAGGGTGTCAACCCTGTGTAACGGGTTGTGGTCCTAAAATCCTATTGGAACCCCAAAGCCGGCAGGCGAGATGCCCGCAGGGCAGCGAGGGGTGAAAACTAAAACGGATAACGGTAAACGTGCGGCAAACGGTAAAACTCACCGTGAACGGCAACGGATGACAATGCAAAGCCCCCGCCGGCATGACACCGGCGGGGGCTGATCGTGGAAATAACCAATCTATATGATACGAAGATTAGAAAAGATTATCGTCGCCAAACTCGTCATCTTCCAAGAAGTCAAGCTCGATGTTGTTGCCGTGGGCACCTTTGTCTCCTAAGCCGCCGTTGGTTATGCTGCTGCAAATGATGGAATTATTAATCTCTACTACATTCAATACCGGGGTTGAATAAATCTTTTTCATAGTTATGTCGTTGTTTTTTTTATATTCAATAAATAAGGAGTTATGGGGAGTAAACGGTAGTTATACGCCTTGCGCCGTATGAAGTTAACGGACAATAGCCTGCATATAAGGAGAGAATCATTTGTCTGTTAACTCCTGATAACTTCCGTGCGAAGCGATAACTTCCGTTTACTCCGTCTGTTATTTTATGATTACGGTCTTTGTCTCACCGCTTGCGAGACGTACGATGTTGATGCCTTTCTGCAAGCCCTGCATCTTGACACCGGCGGTGTTATACACACCCTGTATGCCGTTTGCGGTGTTGCCGGTCACGATGTTCACGAGGGTAGGGTTGCCGAAGCTCTCTTTCAGTGACAGGCAGTTGGCTGCCGGTGCGCCGGCGGCAGGCGTGAAGTAGGCACGGAACGCATCGCAGTAGAAGTATTCGTTGCACTGCCAGAACTTGTTGTCAAGGATGTAGTAGGCGTTCTCGTCCGCTATCTTCTCGTCCTGCGTGTAAGAGCCGAACATATTTACAGCGCCTGTGGTGTTGTTGATATTCCCGTTGAGTGTTGAGCCGTTTCCGGTGATGGTAATGTCATCGCTTACGAGTTTCTTGATGATGGCGGGAGTGCCGGCAGAGAGTTTATCGGCTCTCTCTATGGTGATGCTGTTTTCGTCCATTGCGCTGATGGTGTAGAACTCCACGTTGTCGTCGGAAGCGGCATCGAACGGCAGAACTATCGTGCCGTAAGTGTTTGTCATGGTGCGTGTATATTTCACGTTGCCGGCGGTCATGCCTGCCGGTATTTTCACGGAGTGGCCGTCAGTGAGTTCAAGGTTGGCGATTTTTCCGTTGACGGCAAGGTTCTTCGTTGCGCTGACCACACCCTCTTTCTTCACCGCAATGATGCAGTTGGGGTTCTTGCTGCCTATCTTTACGTCGGCACCTGTAAGTCCTGTGCAGTCGATGGTGCATGCGTCAGAGTTGGCAATATCGTCAAGTGAAACGGCATCGCTGTATTGGCCGGACACGGTGTAGTCGTATTCGGATGTTGTCTCTTCGTTGTAAAGGGTGATTTTGGAGACTTTGGCTTTGACTCCCCAGCCTGAGCTCTTTACGCTTATAATCTTTGCGTGATTGTTGTTGTTCGCTTTTATATCGCTTATTGTTGCATAATAATATTTTCTCTCGGTGTTATATTTGAAGTAGTCATTTGTTGCGTTTTTGCTTATCGTGTACAGATTTCCTGGTGTGCCGGATAGTCCGGCTTTGGGATCTTGGTTGAACAAGAACACACGAAGGGCATTAGCTTCAGAATAAATGCGCAATTCATCGTATGCTTCTATGTCCACAAAGTTTTTCATTTCACCATTGCCGTTACCGAAGAACAAGTCTGTTTCTATATTATATTGTGTCGGCAGCTTGCCGTCTTCTTTAACTTCTCCTGTTACATTGTCCACAGCATAGTTGGGAAGGGTTTCTATTAGTGTGCTGTGTGCATCCGTTATGGTCATCGGATTTGTTGCCGTGAGGGATATGTCGGTTATGGTCATCTCTCCGGCTGTGTTGTTCAGATAAAGTTTGAAGCCTGTTACTGTGGTGTAGTTGCCTTTTGCTATTTCACCGGCAAATGTTGGATTATATTTTGAACTATAAAAACCACCATTATGTCCGCTACCTGTGAATTCAAGATTATTACCTATATCTGTGCCGGAGATGTTGATTGCTCCTTTATCCATATTTGTGAAGTCGTAGGCTTTGTCAAACACTACCTCTATGTATGAGCCGGCCGTACCATCGCTTGTTATGGTTTGAGTGGCATAGTCATACGTCGCTCCACCGTATGCTTCAATCTTGCTGAGGTCTATTGTGGCCTTGCCGTCAGCACCGAATGCAAGTGTAGCCTTGGAGGAAATGGTTATATATGAGGCAGAAACGTCAATGGTAGCGTTAGTGGAAGTTTCGCATCCAACGACTTTTACGTCTGTAATATGCTTCGCATCCTCCGCTGTCATGACATCACTCCAGCCATCTTTTCTGAAACCATTGCCTTGCTCATCTGTCCCTGTTACTATAAGGTTTTTCTCTCCTGCGCTATACATGGTGCGTATGAAAGTCTTTCCATTGGCTACAATGGAAACAGAGAACAGTTGACCGCTTGTTATTCCTGTATTGTTTGCGGTGTTGATGTTAAAGTTTGTGCCGTCAGACCAGTCCAATTCGCCGCCTTCTTTACCACCAAAGGCTTTGAAGAGTGATACATATTGGTCTGCGGCAGTCCATGTTAAGGTGTAACTGCCATCGCTGCCGGCGGTCCATGTTGCGCCGTCTCCTTTTACTTCGCCCTTTGAAAGGTCGGCGTTAATGTTCCTTGCTGATACGGAAATGCCCCCCCATATCAGCAAGGTTAAAAGAAAAAATACTTTTTGTTTCATTGGTTTGTTTGTTAGAAAGATTAATTATTTTGTTGTGTTTGTATGACAATTCCTCCGTTATACGGGATGGTTATGTTTATTTCCTGCTTGCGGTTCAGCTTGGTTTGCCTTACGCTTCCGTTCAGTTTGGCGTCGTCGCTATATACGGTGACGGTATCTCCGGGGGCGAACATGGGCAGGGAGAGTTTCATCTTCAATGGCGTTTTGTCTGCGTTGACACCGGTAACGTACCACTTTGTGCCGGTGCGGCGTGCGAGTATGACGTAGCGTCCGGGGTAACCGTCGATGAAACGTGTCTCGTCCCATGTGGTGGGCACGTTCTTCATGAAGTCAACAGCCCATGCGGGAGCGTCGGTAAGGTTGTTGGGTGCCATGGCGAAGTGCTGCACCGGGCTTTGGAAGAGTATCGCGGTGGCGAGGGCGAAGACGTCGGATGTCACGCGGTGTGTGCCTCCCTTGTCGGCGGAGTTGTTGGAGTTGTAGTAGCGGTTGAGTGTGCTTCCTCCGAAGTCCATGCTGCCTACGGTGTTGCGCAGGAATGGAAGGAAGGTGGCGTCCATTGCTTCCCTGTCGCATTCATATTGTCCGAAGTGCAGGTTCTCGCTTGCCCTTACGGCCTCGCTTGCCACGAAGTTGGGGTACATGCGCTCCCATCCTCTTGGCAGTGTGCAGCCGTGGAAGATGACCATGAGGCCGAAGTCCTGTGCGTCACGCAGTATGTCTTCGTACAGTTGCATGGTGCATTGCTTGTCACCGCCGAAGAAATCGACCTTGATGCCGCGTATTCCGACGCTCTTCATCCATGCCATCTCGGCGCGGCGGCGGTGTGATGTGTCCATGCAGTTGCGCGGACTCTGCGGCGCGTCGTTCCACTTGCCGTTGGAGTTGTACCACAGGTAGAGGCTTACTCCCTTGCTTTTGCCGTAGCGTGCCAGTTCGGCTATGCGGTCACGGCCTATCTGTACGTCCCATTTTGCGTCTATAAGGAGGGATTCCCAGCCCATCGCCGCGCTGAAATCGATGTATTCCTTCTGTGTGTCGAAGTTGCAGCTTGCATCCATTTTGATAATCCATGACCAGCTGCCACGGCCGTATTTCTCCGCTGCGTCCTTGTATTCCTTGTCCGTATGATGGTGGCTTGCGTCGTTGCCCAGCACGTCCCACGTTATGGTTGTCTCCACAATGGGTTTCAGTGTGCTGCCTATGGTGATGGTTCTCCATGGTGTTGCGGACGGCAGTGCGGCCTGCACGGTTGCGGAGCCGTAGCCGTTGTTCTCCTTTTCGCTCGGGAAAGCGATGCGGTACAGTCCGTTTTCCTTTCCTTCGAGGCGTGTGGCGCAGTATGATCCGTCCAGTCCGGTCTCGGAGATGAGTGCCCAGTAGAGTGGGGTAGTGCTGCCTTCCCCGCCTTTCACCTTGAAGAGGCAGGGGAATGTGTAGCCGTTCCCCCAGCCGTTTTTGCCCGTTTGCCCGTCAGCCTCATAGTGAGTCTCGTAGCTTGGGGCCGTGCGGGCGAAGCCGCTCATTGTCCCCATCTGCGGACAGAGGAATGTTGTGGTGCCTTGGGGCATACGGAAAGCCGTCGCTTCGGAGTTGATGACGCAGCAAAGTGTTTCCTTTTGCGGCAGCAGCACATAGCGGAAGGCCACGTTGTCGTTGCTTGTCTGGAACGTTACGGCCATCACATCCTTGCCGTCCTGTGCGAAGGTGAACGTCTGTGCGTTGGCTTCGTAGTTCATTTCGCTGTGCTTTGTGTTGTAGAGGCGGTAGCTGTCGGTCACTTTCCTTACCTCTTCCGTCTTTGACAGGGTCAGGTTCTTGGTGAAGTCGCCCACGTTTGTGTTCAGACCTAATGCCGACGGCATGATGACCGTGGTGCCGTTGTACTCCACTGTGTATGTCGGCATACCATTGTCACACGCTACCGTGACGGCGGTCTTGCCGTCGGGGCTTGTCAGTGCGGCCGCATCGGCGGCAACAGTGGCGGCCAATGCCGCCGCAATAACGGTGTAGTTCTTTATTTTATTCATTGCGTTGTTAATGTAATTATTATTGTTTTATGGTGAAATTATCGAAGTCCGCCCATCCTCCGCACTGCTTTGTGGCGTAGCAGTAGAGTGCGAACTTGGTTCCCATGAACATCCTTTTGTAGTCGAATCTCATCTTGAACGGCTTGCCTATCGTCCTGAATGTCTTGCCGTCAGTGCTGTATGAGAATGTGGCGAGGTCCTTGCCGAGGTTGAAGTCGCCGTGTACGCGGAGCCATATCGTTCCGTTCTTTACGGGAACAGCCTCTATCACCTCCTTCTTCACACCCACAACCCGCTTTCCGGGGTCCTGAAGATCAACGGATTCAAAGGTCAGTTGCAGCGTGCGGCGCTTGCCATCCTGCACCACCGAGAGCAGTCCGGAGTCTCCGTTGAACGCTCCCATGCCGCAAACGTCACCGTCTTTCATTCCGTTCAGATCTACACAGACTGTCGCTTCGCTCTCCGGGCCGAACATTCTTTGCGTGATTGTGTTGGGGGCGAGGAACACATTGTCCGTTATCCGCGACGTTTTCAGTCTCAGCCATCCCTCCCTTTCGGTGAGAGACCACATGGAGTTGATGGGGTTATGGTTCCACTGCCACTGCTTTCCGATTGCCGCAGAGCTGAAATCATCGCTGCCCGTTATGCCGTTCTGTGGCTTGTACGTGGCGAGCGGCACGTTGAACGTCTCCGGTATGCGGCCGTTCTCGTCGCCAAGCATAGGCCATCCCTCCTTCCATGTGCATGGTTCGAGCGTCAGCACACGCCCTACGCCGCCGCGGTCTTGGAAGATTATGCCGTACCAGTTGCCGTTTATGTCATCGACAATGGTGCCCTGTCCCACGTAAGGGAAGCCCTTGAAGTTGTCGGTCAGTATCACTTCCTTCTCGTATGGGCCCTCTATGCGGTCGGCACGGTAGCATACCTGCCGGCGTTTCTGTCCGTTCGGCCATGAAATCATGAGCAGATAGTATTTCCCGTCCTTCTTTATTACGCGGCTTCCTTCAAGCAGTCCCGTCTCGTCAGCGTCCCGTTTCAGCACGGTTGCACGCAGTCCGCCCTCTTTCAGGCCGCTGAAGTCCTTGTTAAGCTCGGCCACCTGTCCCGTCCCGTAGAACACATAAACCCTGTCGTCATCGTCAATGAACAGCGAAGCGTCATGGAAATGGTTTGTGCGGCACTGCAAAGTCCACGGTCCAGTGGGGTCTTTTGCGGTGTAGATGAAGCTGCGGTACGGCCTGTCGTTAGGCGAAAACAACAGGTAATACGTGCCTTTGTGGTACCGTATGCTTGTAGCCCACTGCCCTCTTCCATACACCGTTCCGCCTTCAAGGTCGTATAGCGGTGTGTCGGACAGCTTGTCATAGACGTAACCCACGGTCTCCCAGTGCACAAGGTCTCTCGAGTGCATCACCGGCACGCCCGGCATGAGGTGCATGGTGGTGCTGACCATGTAGTAGTCACTGCCCACACGTATCACGTCGGGGTCAGGAACGTCCGCCCATATAACCGGGTTTTTACACTGTGTGGATGTCTGCGCCCCGGCGGTCATGGCCGCCAAGGCGATGAATATGCTGAAAAGAACTTTCTTCATGGTTTATTTGAACACGTTAGGCAGGAACTCGTTGAGGCAGCGTCTCCATGTAAGCCACTCGTGAGCTGTGCCGGGTGATACATAATAGTGGGCGTTGATGCCCATCTCTTTCAGTCCGTCGTACATCTTCTTCGTGCCGAAGTTCTCTTCGGAACCGCATCCGAGGAAGAGGTAACGCACCTGTTTGTTGAACTTGCCGGCATCGTTGAACACGCCGTTGTAGCACGTTTTCAGGTCAACGTTGAACAACGCCCCGCTGAATGCGCCTATGTATGAGAACATATCGAGGTGCTGCAATGTGGCGTCGAACGTCTGCTTGCCTCCCCATGACAGGCCGGCCATGGCCCGGTTCGCACGGTCTGTGTGGCAGCGGAACGTTGCCTGCACGTAAGGTATGAGGTCATTGAACAGCACCTGCTGGAAAGTCGCGCCGTAGAGGCTTCTCTCCGCCTCCACGTCCCGTCCCTTGCGCGGGCTGAATCCGGCCTTCACGTCGCCGCTCTCCATTACCACTATCATCGGCACGCACTTCTTCTGCGCTATCAGGTTGTCGAGGATGTTCTGCATTCTGCCCTGTGTTGACCATCCGGTCTCGTCCTCACCCATGCCGTGTTGCAGGTAGAGCACGGGGTATTTCTTCTTTCCGCTCTTCTCGTATTCGGCCGGAGTATAAACCATTGCGTGCCTCCACTCTCCCGTCGAGGCCGCGTAATACTGGCATGAGCGCACCTGACCCTTTGCCGTTCCCTGCTGTGCGCGGTAGTAGTCGCCTTCCTTTCCCTCCGGTATCTCTATGCCTCCCGCCAGCCGGCAGCACCCGAAGTAGGTTGTTGTGTTGGGGTCAACCACTGAAAGCCCGTCAACGAGGAGGAAATAGTAATGAAATCCCACTGGCAGCGGGTCGGTCGTTACCGTCCACACACCGTTTCTGTCGCGGTTCATCTCGTACTTCTTTCCGCAGACGTCAGCCTGCAAACGCCACACGTGTGGCGCCACAACGCGGAAGTAAGCCCTTCCCTCGTTATCTACCTTTGGATATTCCGCCCCGTCGATGGTGGTCTCCGCCGTCCTCACGCCACGCAGGATGTCGAGCATGGTGGCAGCATATCGACGACCGAGTATGCGGTATCCCTCTGCCGTGAAGTGCAGTTTGTCCTTCGCTCCGGGACATCCGAGCGACGGAATGACGTGGGCGGTGGGTATGGTCTGCCTTATTCCCGCTATGACGGAGTTGTGCGCATAGCAGCATCCGCCGTCCTCCTTGGTCATAAGCTCACCCACGAGCAGCGGCACGTCAGCCGCGTTGAGACCCAGTTCGTTCAGCATACGGTCATATACGAGCTTCACCCTCTGCGGCCAGTCCTTCTGTCCGTTGTCGGTGCAGCCCTGATGCAGCAGGATACCCTTTATCACTCCCACCTTCTGAGCCTTCTTCGCCATGTCCATGAGGCGGCGGAAAGGCTTGTTGTCGTAGTCCTTGCAGAAGCCCTTGAACCAGTCGGCGGACTTGGCTATCACGCCTTCCGTCTTGTCCTCGTCAAAGAGGTCTATGCTGCAACCGCCCACGGCGACGTTTATCACGCCCACCTTTATGCTGTCAGGCAGTTCCTCCACGAGTGTCCTTCCGAAGTAGTCGGCCGGCGTAAGCCCCGTCCATGCGCGGCAAAGTGGCGGTACCGCCGCGTACCACTGCCCCTGTTTGCGTCCGGTGTTGGGCATATCCACGGCGGCCATCATGCGGAACCGTGTGCTGATGCCCTTGCGGTCCTGTGGCTCTATCTTCGCGTTGCCCTCCATGTTGGACTGTCCGAAGCAGAGATATATGTGGAAATTAGGGTCGAACCGTGTCGGCTGCGGTATTTCCCCGGCGGCCTTGTCGCCGTCGCTGTAATTGAGTACGGTGTTCTGTTCGTAGAAGTCAGACACGTTTTGTGCCGCGCTGTTCGCGGAAAAGAGGGCAAGGAGCGCAAGTGCCCCGCCCTTGATTATGGTTTTGACAGATAGTGATGACATTATTGAATAGGTCATAGCGTTTGTTTATTATATATGGTTTGTTGTATCAATAGCCGATACACCGCTTGTGGGCGGGTGTGTCAAGAATGGAATTTATAGGCGGCGAACCCCGAAGGGGTGACAGAACTTAGCCCAGGGTGCAAACCCTGGGGATTGTACCATGGGGCGATGACACGTATTGGCACCCCAAAGCCGGCAGGCGAGGAGTACGAAGTACGACGAGGGGTGTTACATCCCAATATGTCATAGCCTTATTTTCGTTGTATGGATATTCTTTTTTCATTGTTTTCTTTTTCACCCCTCGTCGGCCTTTGGCCTCCTCACCTGCCGGCTTTGGGGTGCCAATACTGTTTCTTGTATGTATCTTTCCCATTCCCAGGGTTTGCACCCTGGGCTAAGTTATGTCACCCCTTCGGGGTTCTTCGGCGCTTTTGACACACATATCCTTAATGATATTATGCGCTTTTCTTTGCTGAGACGATGTGGTACATCGTCTCTACAAGCGGGTGCGGAGGGCGCGTTAGGAGGTTGGGAGGGCACTGTTTTCTTTTTTACTTCACCCTCCACCAGTCGAGGTTGAACAGCCTGCTGCCTTTCAGTCCCTTGAACACGAGGTATATGTCGTGCTTTCCGCTGACGGACGCGGTGACGGGTGCGGTGAACGTCTGCCACTCTTCCCATCCCCCTGTGGGTGCGACGGCTACGGTGGCGATGACCGTTCCGTCCTCCTTGTCAAGGTGAACCTCCATCGTTCCGCCCTGCAATGCGCTGGCTGCGCACGCCTCTATGGCCGTGGCTCCCTTGGAGAAATCCACCTCGCGCAGCTTGATCCAGTCGCCGTTGTGTATGTCGCTTGCCCAGACGCGGGATTGTTTCTTGTTCTGGTCAGTCCTCACACCCTTGCTGAATGCCATGGTCTCGCCCTCGACGCGGGTATATGGCGACAGCGTGGCGATGGGATTGACGCCCTCTTTGGTCGGTTTTATCAGCGGCAGGTTGCCGTCCTTGTCCCAGTTAAACTCCTCCACGCTCACGCTGCGGCCGAAACCGCCTCCTCCGGGCAGCCATCCGGTGTGGTAGAAGAAGTAGTTGTGTCCCTTGAACTCCACTATGCCGGAGTGGTTGGTGAAGGAGTTGGTGAAGTTGTCCTGTGCCATCACCTCGCCCTTGTACTTCCACGGGCCCTGCGGCTTCTTGCTCTCGCTGTAAGCGATGCACTCAGGTATGCCTCCCGCGGCGTATATCATGAAGTATCTTCCCTTTCCTTTCTTGTATATCCACGGGCCTTCGGTGTATCTGGCCACGGTGGTGTCGCACTTCACTTCCGATGCGAGGCTCACCATGTCCTCATTCAGTTTCGCCGAGTACAGGCGCGGGTTGCCCCAGTATATGTACGCCTGTCCGTCGTCGTCAATCATGACCGTCGGGTCTATGTGGTCCCATTTGCCGTCCTCGTAGAGCGGTTTCCCCAAGGGGTCATGGTATGGCCCCTCAATCTTGTCGGCCACGGCCACGCCTATCGCCATGCCTCCGCTGATGCGTGAGTGCGCCGGCACGTAGAAATAGAACTTCCCGTTGCGCTCGATGCACTGCGGCGCCCATGCCCGGTCGTCCGCCCATTTGAAGTCGCACAGGGCGAGCGGGCTGCCGTGGTCCTGCCAGTTCACCATGTCGGCGGTGGAGTAGAGCCTCCATTCGTTCATCCAGAAGAAGTCGGCCTTGTCCTCGTCGTGGCCTGTGAAGACATAAAGTCTGTCTCCGCTTACCATGGGTGCCGGGTCGGTGGTGTAACAGGTCTGTACGATAGGGTTCTGCGCGTGTGACAGAAGCGGGAATATCGCCGCGGCTACGGCGGCGGACAGTCCTTTTATGGTTCTTAGTTTCATAGGATAGTTGTTTGTATTTTTATTGTGTTATTAATCATTTGGCAGTCAGAAAGATGCGTGGCACTCTTGTAAAAGGGTGCCTTTTACCTTGTAATCAGCACCTGATTACAAGGTGATTAGCACCTGTTTACATGGTAATCAGCACCCTTTTGCCGGGCGGCCGGTAGCGGATGTGTTTTCACACCTGCATTGTCGGCTGCGGGATTTACCTTATAATCTTCTTTCCGTTGGTGATATACACCTGTCCTTTGTTCATCCTTGTCACGCGCTGTCCCTGCAAGTTATAGATGTATGTGGGGTTGGTTGCGGGCTGCTGCGCCGTCACTCCGCTGACGGAAGTCTCTATTCCGAGTATGGAGAGCATTTTCCCGGCGTACCGTTTGCCGATGGTTCTGTAACCTTCGGCGGAGAAATGCCACGGGTCTTTGCCGTTTCCGGGTATGTCTTCGGCGGAGATGACGTAGGAGTTGGGTATCGCGTCTTTCAGCATCGGCAGTGCGGCGATGTTGTGCCAGTAGCATCCTCCGCCCTGATTCTCGTACAGTGTCTCGCCGGCAAGCAGCGGAACGTCCTGCGGTTTCAGTCCGAGTTCGGTGCAGATGCGTGTATATACCTTCGCCACATTGGCCGCCCACTTTGAGTCTCCGTTGTTGGACTCGCCCTGATGGAGCAATATTCCCTTTATCACTCCTGCCTCCTGAGCCTTCTTTCCCATCTCTATCAGGCGCCCGAGCGGGTCGTTGCCGTATGCGGCGCAGATGTTCTTGAACCAGTCTGCCTCGCCCGCGATGTACTCATCCTTGGTGTCTTCCATGAAGAGCTCTATCCTTGCACCGCCCACCGCTACGTTTATTACGCCTACGGTGACGTCCTCAGGCAGGTATTTCACCATGGTGCGGCCGAAATAGTCGGCCGGTGTCAGTCCCGTATTCTCGCGGCACAACGGCGGAACGGCGGTGTACCACTCGCCTTTCTTGCGTGCGGGACTGGAGAAATCCACTGCGGCCATCATCTTGAAGCGGTCGGAGACGCCGGTCTTGTCGATGGCTTCCACGGCCGCGTTGCCCTCCATGTTGGACTGTCCGAAGCACAGATAGATGTGGAAGTTGGGGTCGGCCTTCGTGACAGGGTCTTCCGGTTCCGTCTGCGGCGGCAGGTTCTTGTCCACGTTTATGGTGATTTTCGTGATGCCTTTGTAACCCTTGTCATCCGCCGCCAGTGCGGAAATGGTGTGTTTTCCGCCGGTCAGCGACTTTATTTCACATTTGTATGGCGGCGTGGTAGCTCGTCCACGCAGCATATTGTCAACATAGAATGAGACGGTGGTGATGTCTCCGTCGGTGTCAGTGGCGTTCACTTCCGCCGTGAATGTGTCGGCGGTGGTGGCACCGTCGGCGGCCGGATATACGAAAGACACCTTCGGGCCTTTCTGTACGAGAGAGTATTTCTTGCAGAATTTCCATATCTCGTCACCGGTCAACAGGCCGTCGTTGCTGATCCAGTGCCCTTTGTTCGCAAGTTCCATGAGCACTACCTGCACGCCGTTTGTCCCTCCGCTCCATACGTGCCGGGTCACATGGCTGTAGCCTTTGTAGTTCTTTGTTACGGTGGCGGTGGCGGAACAGTTGTTGCGCTTTATCCATCCGTCGAGTATGCCTTGTACCTTGCTGAACACACACACGTCGTCTCCTGTGCCGTGGGTGTGTATTATCGGCACGGCACGGCTGCTGGTGAACGACATTCCGTATATGGGGTAGCCGCTGATGGGCGCGAAGGCCGCTATCTTGTCGGCTATCTTGGTCATGGCGTGGTATGTGAACATTCCGCCCATGGAGAATCCTGACAGATAGACACGGTTGCGGTCGATGCCGTAGTCGCTCACCATACGGTCAATGAGTGCCTTGACGAAGTTGATGTCTTGGTCTCCGGAGATGTCCCATGCCTTGTTGATGCCGTTTGGAAAGACGGTGACGAACTTGGCAGTATCGGCCACGCTTTCTATTTTCAGCATGCTTTTCTGGTATGCCGCGTCCTGGTTCATGCCGTGACAGGAAATGAGCAGCGGGCGGTTTGTGCCCAAGTTGGCCGGTATGTATTCCAGATAGTTGCGTGTCTTGCCGTCAACGGTGATGGTTTTCTGTGCTGATGCCGTGGCTATGGCCAGTAATATGGCGATGATAGGCAGAATGTAACGAATCTTCATGATGTTGTTGATGGTTTAAGTTATTTGGTAGTATGTTCAGAATGTATCTTTGTTATGCGGCTTTGCGGGGCAGTAGGCACGGCATCCTGCCGTTGTAGGGACGTACCTTGGTGCGTCCGCCAATACGGAAGGGGCGGTGTCCCGAGGGTGTGTCAAAATGTGGAAGTTAGCTGGAGTTAACGGAAGTTATGCGGCTTGTGCCGCATGAAGTTAACAGACAATAGCCTGAATGTCAAGGTAAAATCATTTGTCCGTTAACTCCCTGTAACTCCTAAGCGGAGCGATAACTCCTGTTTACTTCATTTCGGCATACCTTCCTGCACGGCATTGCGATTCAGTGCCGCCGCAATCAGGTGCCGATTGCATTGTAATCAGGTGCTAATCACACTGTAATCAGCACCTGATTGCGATGTGATTAGCACCCTTTTGCGGCGGGCGGTGATATTGTCGCCGTTTCACCGCGCCTGTTTCATTATCTTTTTACCGTTCATTATGTATATGTTGCCATTCTTCAAGTTGCGCACCTTCTGGCCGAACAGGTTGTAGGTTATAGGTTGTAGGCCGGAGGTTGCGGGTTGGAGGTCCTGCACTCCGGTGGCGTTGGCGTCGTTGGAGAGGAACACGCTCTTGATGCGTATGGGCTTTCCGCCGTTTGACCAGAAGCCGGCTATGTAGATATGCCTGAGGTTCAGGGCGGTTGTGGTGCCGTCTTTCTTCAGCGATGAGAGCGTTATCACTTTGCGGGTGGATGTCCCCATGCTTACCATGGCGGGCTTTGTCCAGTAGTTGTTCTCGTCGAACAGGCGGAAGGAAGCCCCTGCCGACTGCTGTTCATGCAGCTCAATGATGATGTATTTCCATGCGCTGATGTCCAGCCCCTTGCCGTACTGCCAGCCGCCGAAGCCGTATTGTCCCGTAATCAGCGTGCCTGTCTGCTCGTCGAAGGTGCCGTTCTCCCAGATGCAGGGGTTGAAGTCTGCATTGGTGAGCGGGAATGACGTTGCGGTCAGTGACACGGTGCATTCCTTTGTGGTGCCGAAGGCGTCGGTAACGGATATTGTCACGTTTGTGAAGCCGTCCTTGTTGACGCTTATCACGCCCTTGTCGAACACGGCAACGTCAGGGTTGCTGAAAGAATATTGCGCCGTGTGCGTCACGCAGGAGCGGTGGCCGTCCTCGTATATGGCGTCAACCGGCACGGAGACGATGCCTCCCGACAGTGCGGTGATGTTTTCATCGCATCCCACCTCCAGCGAAACGATGCGCTTTGAGGCCTCGGTGGCACCGGCAGGCCATTCAGCCGCATAGTCGTTATACCACCGGTAGATGGGTCGTGCGCAGGCCTCGGGGGAGGTAAGGAAGTCATCCCCGTCCTCGGCGGCGTCATCATACTTCGCCAGCAGTTCCGGTCCGGTGAAGAGCATCCAGCTGACGTTGCCCGTAAGGTCGCACATATACTTGAAGTTTGCGCCGAAACCGCTTCCGCCGCGGGTGCCGGTCACTGACTTGCCCCATGAATTGCCGTACTTCTTCGGCGCCCAGTCCATCTCCGTCACGAGGATGGGGGCGAAGTCGGCAACGCACCTTACCTTATCGTTCCATCCGTTGAGGAAGCCTTTGTAGCCGCCTCCCGCCACGTCGCCGGTGTCTTCTGCGCTATCTACCTCGGCGTCACTGCCGTACCATCCGGGGTAGCAGTGTACGGCATAGCCTATGTTCTCGCCCCTGATGGGGTTGGCGGCGTATGCACGGTAGTCGCTCTGGTAGCCGGAACCGGGTACCCACAGTATGTTGTTGCAGCCCGTGGCGCGTATCGCATCGACGATGTCCTGGAAGTATTCGGTGATGCTTCCAGTCACGTTCACCGGCTCGTTGGCAAGCTCGAACATATAGGACGTGTTGCCCATCTCCACCATTCGCTGCGCGACGTGCGTCCATACCTGTATCAGGTACTTCTGGTAATCGTCGCCGCGGGTGATGTTCTTGGGGCAGACACCGGGCGGACGCATTACCACATATAGCCCCTTGCCCTCGGCGTAGGCGGCCATCTTGAGGAAGACGGACTCGAAATACGTCTTGAAACGCTCCATGCTGAAGGCGGAGATGTCTTCCTCTCCCGTGGTGGAGACACCCGGGGTGTTGCTCCAGTAGGGGTCCATGTGCAGGCGGAGCCAGTTTACCTTCCAGCCTTTGTTGAGCAGTCCGCTTATCTTTGACTTGTTATAGTACAGGCATTTGCTCACGTTGTAGTTGCTCCAGTACTTGCCTTGCTCGTTGAACCACGGGCTGTAAGTCTGCCCGAAGCCGTGGAGCAACACTTTGTTGCCGTCCTCATCCACAAGGTTCCTGCCCTCGATGTGCAGCTTCGGCATTGGCATTCCTACCCATGCGGATATAGTGGCCTTCTGCATGAAGATGCAGATGAACAGTAATAATCCGAGTCTTTTCATCATTTCAGTATCTTTTTGCCGTTGGTTATGTATATGTTACCGTCTTTCATGTCGCGCACCTTCTGGCCTTGCAGGTTGTAGATGTCGGCCGTTCCGCCGTCGTTCCCTGCTTCGGACATTACGCCTTTCACGGCTGTCGGGTCGAATGTGACGCCGTCAAACGTTATGTCGTCAAGGAAGAAGTTGCTTGCTGTCGCGTCAAGTCCCCATGCTATCTGTGTGCTTCCGGACTGGAACGAACCGCTTGCATCTACCGTCTGTGCGCCGATTGTCCAGTTCTCG
This sequence comes from Prevotella sp., assembly GCA_017623655.1. GTDB lineage: Bacteria > Bacteroidota > Bacteroidia > Bacteroidales > Bacteroidaceae > Prevotella. Next base: position 229,703 of record JAGAON010000007.1, on the reverse strand, counting down.
CCGTCGGTGGAGTACTCAAACGTGAGGTTAACGATAGGATAGCCGCTTACGCTGACCCTGTACCATACCGGCGTTCCCTGTGAAGTTTGCAGGGCAGCGCCTTGTGTTACAAGGCTGTTCAGGTTCGTGCTCTCGGTTGACTTGTATATACGGAACGTTGTGTTGCCCCCTGACGGGTCGTTGTTGGCTATGAACAGGTAGCCGCTGCGGAACCCCTGTGCGTATCCGGCCGTGCTGTTTCCGACCACCTTGCCGGCTCTCAGCATCATGCCTACCTTGTAGCTGCTGGATGCCCCGTAGTACTGCTTCCACGTTACGCTGTAATCCGTGGCCTTGCTTGTGAACTTGTTGAGGTCAAGCGCGCCGGAACTGTGGCGTCCTGACGTGGTATATATCTTGAGCATATTGCTGCCTTTGTATGACACCACGCCGGCTGTGACCTGTCCGTAGGTTGGCTTTGTCACGTCCTTTGCCGGCGGTGTGGTGGCGTAACTGCCCGCCTTGTCGTCCGTGAAGTCATAGATTATGGTCACGGGGTGCGGGCTTACCGCTCCTGTCAGCTCCGTTACATGATCCATGCAACCCTCGGCGGAGAATGTGACGCTGCCGTTGTATGTGCCGGTAGCTTCCATGGCGTTCATGCGTACATATATAATACTGTCTGAGATGTTGCCGTTCTCGTCGCCTTCAACGGTCAGTGACGCGCTGTAACTGCCGTCACGGCTGGTGGAAATGGCGAAGTCTCCGTTTGTAACGATGCTTACCGCACCTGTCAGGCTCTGCGCATTGAGGTACAGGCTATCCACGCCTGCCTCGTTGACGTAAGCGTTGTAGGACAGTGACATACGGTCAACGTTGAACGCCTTGGCCGGCTTGTAGTCCTGACTCGTTACCGTTACTTGGTCAAGATACACGTTGCTGGTGGTGTTGTAGTTCCTTATCGCCAGCTGGTTCTTGCCTTCCGCGAATGTCATACCCTTCACTGTCAGTTCCCTCCATTCGTTCTTGGCGGTCTTGGCCAGTGCTATCTGTTTGAATTGTCCGCCCACATAGATCCTCATCTGGGTGCTGCCGTTAGGGGCGGAGTAACGTATTGTCACGTCATATTTGCCCGCTTTGCTCACGTTGAACGTGTCGCGTATCATGGCGGCGCTTTGTGTTCCCATGTCGTGATAGCCCAAAGCGTGGAAGCCTTTCATTGAGTTCAGGGCGTAAGGTGCCAGCTTATACTCGTTGGTGCTCTTGAAATCGAAGTCCTCGCACTCGTGGGTCAGAGGGCCGTCATACGGTGCCGGCTTCTCAGGAACTACCAGTACATGATCCGCAACGGGCTCTTTCCTGCCTGTCTCGCCGCCTGCGCACTGTATATCCACGTCCAAAGGACCGTTGTGTGCGATGATAAGTGTGAACACACCGTTATCCCATTGCTCCTTCACTATATTGCTTGCGCTGTGGCTGGAGCGGTCTTTCCATGTGTATGCGGGCTGTGCTGTCGCGCCTGTTATCACGATGGTGTCGTTCTTCAAGGCCGTCACGTCGGTGCGGTAGTTGGTCAGATAGAGGCTGATGCCGTCCGTCTTCTCCTTCATCAGGCACGTTGTATATTGCGACATGCTCAGTGTTATGTCCTTACAGGTGTTGTATTGCAGCGGGATGAGGGCTTTCGCGCTCGCTCCTGACTTCAAGGGATTGTAGATAAGCCAGCGGTTTCCCACTCTGCCTGCAAAGGCATTGCCTGTGTATTCCTCCGGGAACAGGCTGTTGAACTCCGCCTTTTTCTTCGCGATGGTGCTCCATCTCGTGTCGTATTCGGAGCGAAGCACCTGCGTGTTGATTGACTGTGCGAGGTTATCGACAAGTGTCGGCACGATGGGAATGGTCGGATAGCGTCCCGTTTTCTTAAACCAGTTCTTCTGTTCGTGGTGAAATTCCCCGTCCTTCATGTTGTATAACCCGTCGTAAAGGGTGCGTGGCGCGCCATATACGACCTCGTTGTCGCCGGTGTTGACGTCGTTTATGAGCACCAGCTTGTTGCGTTCTATCACTTCTTCACGTGTCGGTATGCGTATTGTGCCGTCCAGAATCTTGCGGTAGAGGTCTATGCTCACGTTGTCAAACTGCGGGAAGCGTGAGAAGGAACGGCCGTAGTATCCGTTGGCCAGCGCCTTCTTGCCCTCGGTCTTGAAGTCCTGCTGCCATATCAGCTCAGGCCCGTCGTTCACCGTTCCGCCGTTAATGAGCCAGTTATTGAGCACCGGCGCCGCGCCGGCAGCGGCCGGCATGTTCTCTTTCTCGCTCTCCAGCTCCGCGTTCCAGCCGCATTGGTCGAAGCGGATGCCGAAGTTTGTGGTGTAACCGGCTATGAAAGAGCCGAAGCTCATGCTCTCATACTCGTAGAACATGGACGACATCGTGTATTTGTCGCATATTATCAGGTTCTGCGGAGCGGCCGCAGCCTGTTCCGCGAAGGCCGCGCTTCTCTTCATCATGGCAAGCGGGCTGAGCGGAAGACTCCATATATTGCCGCAGAAACTGATGCAGGTGTAGCCGCCATACTTGCGTGCCAGCTTCATAAGGTCGGCAAAATGGCTCAGGCGTTCGTCGAAAGAGCAGGAGAACTTGTCGTCGAATCCCCAGAACTGCTCGGCGTAGTTCCAGCCGATGAAGTTGGGATAGTCGCGGTAAAGTTCCTCGTAGAAGCGCAGGTCAGTTTCCGAGAAGTGGCTGAAACCGCCGCTTGCGCACTGTACCATGGCCCATACGTTGTTCTCGGCACAGGTGCGCAGCCATGAGCGTGCGGTGCTGTAACCGTCCGGTACGCGGTCAAACTCGCCCGTAGTCTCGTTGTGTGAGATGGACATGGAGATGTTGAACACCACGTAAGGCTTGATGTCTTCCGGTATAAGGTCGATGATTTTCTGCGGATCGGCATCGTTCCAGTTATCGATGTGCACGAACCACGCCGGTTGGTTGACGCTGATAGGTCTGCGCAGCGGTGCGTCCGCGAATGCGGAGACGTTGCAGACAACGGTCAGTAGGAGTAAGATAAGATGTTTCATAATTAAAAGGTTTTGCCCCCTCCCCGTCCCTCCCCGGGGGGAGGGGGAAGGTATGGGGTAGCGGGTTTGTTGGTTGTTTATTATGATTTCTGTTACTTGTTGTAAGTAAATAATCGGTATTACAGTGTAATTACGTTGTTTTTTTAGTGAAACCTCGTCTGTGATGAAGCCGAAATGTTTGTCGGTATCATGCTCCCTCCCCTCGGGGAGGGTCGGGGTGGGGGCCTATTTCCTCGGGCTCTCTTCCCCGAAGAGATACTGTTTGGTGTATCCTCCGAAGTCTATCACTATCTTTTCCAGCACGATGCCGGGGTCGTTGGGGGTGAACGTCAGCCTGTGCGTCCCGCCGGCGGCGTTGCCCAAGGGCAGTTCCACGGTCTTTTCTATCACGCGGCGCGCTATCGTGGGATAGTAAACGTTGTATATGTTCTCCGGGTTCTCGTTCAGGTTGCTGTTGAAGTTCACCGTCTTTGCCTCCGAACCATCCATGGAAACGGAGTAGGTCATGCCCCCCTTGTTGAGGAAGTCCAGCGTTGACTTGGTCACGATGTGCACCTTTGCCGTGCCCTTGGCGTTCTCCGGAGCCGTGAAACTGTACGTCAGCGACGCTCCATCCACCTTGCCCGTCTGCGGCATCAGCGTCATCGCGCCTAATGTCCTGCCCATCTGCGGTATCAGTGTCCACTTGGCTCCGGCACCGTCAGCCTTTGACTGGAAGTGCTCCGCCTCCATGGCGATGTAGCCCTTGCCGCCGTCGGAGAACACGTTGCCCGTGCCTTCCGCGCGGAACAGCTTGGGAAGGATGTCCTTCTTGAAGCTGTCGTTCCATGAGGTGTAGCCGATGTGCTTCTGCGTCATCATGCCGTTCCACTTGCCTCCGGCTATCTTCTTATTATATTGTGCCATCAGCCGTGCGTCCCTGTTGAAGAACTCCTCGCACTTGTCCGCCCATTTGTTCATGGCGCAGTCCCCCTTTCTGTGCAGGTCGAGGTTCATCGCCTGCGCATGATACATCTGGTGCAGGTTGGCCATCAGCTGCACGGGGAACAGTATCAGCTGGAAATACGCGTCCTTAGCGTCATCCTCCAGCGTGGCATACTGGCGCAGCGCCGCTATCTCAAGGTCCTTGTATTCATCCACCACGCGCTGCCATTCGCCGGAAGCGAGGTCGTATGTCGTGGCGTCCAGCATCTCCGCCGTGCAGCGGCCGTTCATCTTGCAGCAGAGGTCCAGTATTCTTGCCGCCTCGTCAGCCTGTCTGTCGCCGAACTGCTGTGCGCAGAATTGCCTTGTATGTTGTGTCAGTGCCGACATTACGTTGTCCTCTCCGACAATGAACTCCGGTGCTTTCGGGTTCCACGCCATGTCGAGGAACAGCTGTATTTGGTACTCCATGGGTTTCAGGTCACCCACGTTGAGAATCCAGAGACGGTCGATGCCGTAGTCGTAGGCCAGCGTCAGCTGCTCCCACATATTCTGTGTGGGTGTGGCGTTGATGAGTTTCGAGTTACGCGGCGCACCCACATAATCTACGTGGTAGTACAGTCCCCATCCGCCTTTGCGCTGTCTCTCCTTTGCCGTGGGCACCCTTCTCACGTTGCCCCAGTTGTCATCGCACAGCAGCATGGTCACATCCTCCGGCACGCGCATACCGTCGTCGTAGTAGTCCTGCACCTCTTTGTACAGCGCCCACAGCTGCGGAACGTCCTTTGCGGGCTTGCCGTGCGCCTTGCTGATGAGCTTGCGCTGGTTCTTCACCACCGTCTCCAGCAGCTTCACGTTGCGCTCCTCGCTCATGGCCATGTCGCCGTCGCCGCGCATTCCTATCGTTATGATGTCCTCGGTGTGCTTGTTGCGCTCCACTCCGCCCAGCCAGAAGCGGTCAAGGTTCTCCTTGTTGGTGGCGTAGTCCCACTTTCCCCCGGCCTCCTGACGGCTTTTCAGGTCCTGCGGCTCCACGTTCGGGTTGTCCGAATGGCCGTGCCATTCCTTCTGCGAGCGGCTCATCGGCTCGTGATGGCTCGTTCCAACCATTATGCCCATGTCGTCGGCGGTCTTTGAATTGAGCGGGTCGTCGGCGTAAAAGGCCCATCCCCACATCGCCGGCCATATATAGTTGCCTTTCAGGCGCAGCAGCAGCTCGAACACCTTTGCGTAGAAACGGTGGTCGCCATACTTCGTTCCGAACGTGTTTTTCACCCATGAGGTGAGGCAGGGGGCCTCGTCGTTGAGGAAGATGCCGCGGTATCTCACCGCCGGCTCGCCGTCGGTATATCGTCCGCGCTGCACATAGACGCTCTGCTGCCTCTTCACCGGCACGTCCATCCAGTAGTACCATGGCGACACGCCCATCTGCCTTGACAGCTCGTAGATGCCGTAGATGGTGCCGCGGCGGTCACTGCCCGCTATGTAGAGCACGCTGTTGTCGCCCTCCGTGGTGCCGATGATGTATTTCTCCCTCTTGCCTTTCAGCTCCTTGGTGTCAATCTTCCCGGCCTTGGCCAAGGCGTCTATCATGGACGAACCGACGGTGCCGATGACGATGCGGCACTGCGCCGGGTCTGCCGTCACGCTGACCTTGGCGCCGCACACCATGCCGAAGTCGGTGCAGAGATTCTTCGCCGCCAGCTTGACGCCGATGTTGTCGTTGTCACTGACGCCGATGCTGAAAGCCTCGTTGGCGGTACACAGTTTCACGTCGCCTTTGCCGAAGGAGACGAAAGTGTCGGCGGCGGTGACGTTAAGCAGGCACACCGCAGCCGTGATGAGTAATAGGACAAGTCGTTTTGATTTGTTCATGTCGTTTTGTTGCGTAAGTTTAGGTTTATCTGTTGCAAAGTTAGTGAAAAGAATTTTAATGTAGTTTTTGAAATGTTACATACAGTTTTTCAGTTGTTACATATATGGGCAACCACGGCATTTGCAGGCCTTGTTTGGCGGTTATGTAATGTTTGGAAAATCAATGGTTTACAAATGGCATTGTAAAAGAGTGCCGATTACATCGTGATTTGGTGCCGATTACACGGTAATCAGCACCTGATTGCAGGGTAATCAGGTGCTGATTGCGCGGCGGGTGTTTGTTTGTTTCGTTGTGTGGGAAATATGTAGAGACGATGTACTACATCGTCTCCCCGCCTGCACCGCCAATCGTTTCATGAGACGATGTGGTACATCGTCTCTACAAAATGGTGATAAATCGCGGTGATTTCAACACGATAATTACAAACGATGATGTAGGGACGCACCTTGGTGCGTCCGAAAATACATGACAACCCACACCCGCCAACGCGAGAAAATTCGGGAACACGGACACACCAAGGTGTGTCCCTACAAACATCGCGAAACAAACGCGGTGCAAATATCGTTGCAATGGGATATTACCCGCCTTTGTAGAGACGATGTATTACATCGTCTCCCCGCCTACACCGCCGACTGTTTCATGAGACGATGTACCACATCGTCTCTACATTCCCGGTGCATATATGGCGGCGGGATGCCGTGCAAACAAAAAAACGGGCGCATCGTAATGATGCGCCCGTTGAATGTTATCGGTTTGGGAAAGGTTTACTTAACCAATACCTTTGATACCTTCATAAAGCCATTCTTGTAAGTGTCAACCTTGATGGTGATACCGTTTGGCTGGCTTACCTTCTTGCCTGCGAGGTCATAGTAGCTTACGCTTACAGGCTCACCCTCCGGCATCTGTACGTTGTCAACGGCTGTGATTTCCCCTTCAAGCTTCTGGGCTGCGGCTGCATAGTCGAAGCCTTCCAATATACCAGTGATGGTGAGTGTAGCGTCATCTACATTACCAAATCCGCCGTATATAGTCATGTGGGCACCGAGAGTGATGCTACCGAGCGTTGCGCCCTCCTCATATACAGGTGCTACTCCTGTGAACTCCTTGAGGTTGGCCGGCTTATTATTGTCACGTGAGTATGTACCGTCCTCGCCTTCGTAAACGAGCTGGCTCTCACCGCAGTAAGCGTAGCATCCGTGCGGGTCGCCGCCGTCCTCACCTATCTTTATAGATGCAGAATAGTTGAATACCGGAAGCTGAGTTATAACCTGCTTAACGTCATACTCGTGTTCACCCCAACCGGTCTTCACGGCACAGTCTTCGATAGGCTTAACCTCTGTCGCGAATTTCTCACCCCATGTGGTAGCGAATACAGATGTGATTTGTCCCTTGGTCTGTTCGATAGTCCAACCCGGGAAGTCTGTTACCTTAGCGGCGGTCTTGCCATTGATAACTTGGGCTGTGGTATAGAACTTAGGGTTCTGAATCAGGAACGAAGCTGCAATCGGGGTCTCTACCTCTTCCAAATCTCCGTCGTAAATCGTGTGGAACGGATCTCCACCATTTGCGATGATGTTATAGAGATTTGCTGCATAGCGCATCTTCAACTTAGAAACGAGTTCCTGATCGTCGCTCAGGGCATTGCCGGCAGCGATAACCTGCTCGTTCGTTTCCATGTTAGGATCAAGTGCTACGATAGCGGCTGCAAGGTCGGCTACCTGCTGTGTGAGCAGAGGCACGCATGTATTTACCATGTTTTTAAGCAATTCACCGCTGTTGCCCATCTCGCTGACAGCCTTGCCAAGTTCTTCATCGTTCATTGCGATGTAGTCAGCATCCTTATACTGGTTGTATGTGTTCTCTACTGTTGTGAAGAGTTCGAGATTCTCATACTTTGTTCCTCTTGCTGCTTCAAGACCATCTACAAGAGCCTGAAGGCTTGTCGGGTAAGCGTCAATGTTGGAACGGCGGGTCTGGGATTTCTTGATGAGCGCTTCCAGATTAGCGAATGCCGCGTCATACTCGGCAACAGTGTGGAATGCAGGCTTGGTGTAGTCCTGAATGGTCTGTGCGAGTTCTTCGCGTGTTGCGCCTTTGTACTCGTCCTTCTCGTTTGCCAACGCAAGCTCCTCCTTCGCAGGCTCCAAAGCCTTTGACATCAGCTGAGCGTACTGGATTGCAAGTGAAGCTGTTGACTCTACTGTTACATTACCTACTACAGCCTCGCCTTCACCTTCACCGCCTGCTGTGAACTTAAGTATATACTTTCCTTCTGCAGGTGCGTTCCACAGGAACTGTATCTTCTTGGCTTCGTCAGTAGAACTGTTGCCGGAATCCACTGTTCCGGATACGTTGTCAACACGTGTGTAAACAGGAGAACCAGCGATGCCATCTTCTTGTTTGAAGATGTCCAGCGTTACGTTATAAGTGTTGGTCGGAATCTTCCAGCCGATTATGTGATAGGTAATCTGATATCTGGCGTTCTTGAGATCCAGTGTCTTTTCAGGAGTGGTAGCTCCCTCTGTGAGAACTTCGCCATCATGATTTGTCTGTACGAGGTATTCGCCGTAAGTGGCATAGCATCCGCCACCAAGATAGATGCCGGCACCGTTCAGGTTCTTGTTACCCAGTGTCTTGACACGCGGACCACCGCCACCTGTCCAGTCATCACCGCCCCATGAGCAGTTTGCGCCAGGATCACGCATTCTTCCGTCGGCACGGTAAATCTTCCAGCCTGTGCCGTGTGCAGGTGCACAGTCATTACCTGTGGAAGCGAAATCACCTTTGGCGATAACCTCAGTTTCAGCCTTGTCACCTTCTGTCTCTGTGTAAGAATAAACTTCGAATCCTGCTGCGAGCAGTTCGTTTGAACCTTCTGCAAGCTCTATGGCGTATGTATATTCACCGCCGTCAGATGTGAAACGGTATGGGTTAACCTGGAATTTTCCTTGTTTGTTCTTTTCAAGTGATGTAGATACAGAAATATCCTCGGAAAGGACAGTTTCTCCATTTGAATTCTTCAAAGTCATCTTTAATGCACCAGTGCTCCCCCAACCTGCTGTGAATGCGCGGAGTTCCATATTTCCTGCCGGAATTGTTACAGGAGAAGATGTGAGAACTACCGGCTTGCCTTCCCAGTCTCTCATGTAAACAGCAGACTGGACATTTGAGTTGGAATAGAGGAAACCGCGTGAGCCAGAGCCTCCGCCATGTACCTCACCGTTTAAGGTCAGTGTCCAACCTGTCGGAATGCCACCATCAGCATCAAGTTGGGTCTTTTGGTCAGACTCTAAGGTATATATAGTTTCTGAAAGATTTACAGTGCCGGTCTCGAAGTTGAGAGCGAAAGTCTTGTATGCTTCTATGTCTTTTGTAGAAGCGATGCCTTCAAGGGTTATGCTGTAGTTGCCCTTTGTGAAGGCCTTGCCGTCTTGGCGGCCGAATGTCAGTGTGGTAACACCCTCGCCGCTTTCGTCCGTTGTCTTAAGGACAAGGTCTTCCGATCCGTTCAGCTTCACCTTAAGAGGATCGCCGTATGCGGTTGTGGTCTTTACAGGCTTGTCGAATGTGAATGAAACCTCGTCGAGAGTCTCGTCAAGAGCAAAAGAACCATCGACAGGAAGGGTTGAAACCAATGCCGGTTCGCTGTAAGCCCATGATGTGGCTTCGCCAACTTCTTCAAGGTATTCACCTGAATTATCAGTGAAGTCAGGTACTGCGCCTTCCGGAGCGAGTGTGCCTGCGTACTTAACCTGATATGATTCGTCGGCAGGGTTCTTGAAAGCAATCTCCACTTTGTCGGTCTCCGCGTTCTCGATAGATACTCCGTCAAGGAAGATGTACATGAAACCGTCGCTCTGAAGCTCTACGGCCGCTACTGCAACGTCCTCGCCGTTGAGTTTGACAGAAGCGCAACCTTCCGGCATTATCACACGGCCGAGAGGGTTCTGCTTTACAAGGTCCTTGATGTTTGTGGCGTAACCGAAATCCACACGGATTGCTTCGTAAGCGAAGTTTACTGCGGCAATCGGGCTTTCTGACAGGTCAACCTCATCGAGATAGTAGTCGCCGGGGTTATAGACGTTGAATGTGGCGAACCACTTGTCAGCCAAAGGCTCCTTGTCAGGGTTCTTCTCGGCGTAGGTGTCCTTCTGCAGCTGTGCGCTTGCGAAGTAGAACATCCTTGTGTACTTCTCGTACTGATCCGGGTTGAAGAGTGAAAGCTCATACCTGAACTCGTTGCCTTGTGCGTCGAGCAGTGGAATGTCTGCATCCTCACCGCCCTGCATCAGGGCTACACTCATCTTACTCTTGGTTTCGGCATTGTTTTCAATGTCCATCCAAGTGTTTGATCCTTTGAAACGGAATGTGAGGCGGTAGCTCTTGCCTTCTTCCAACGGAAGGTTGCGGAACTTGACCGCACGCTGCCACCAGTTGCCGTTTTGCTCAACGTTGAAGAAATTGAGACAGCCTGCACCCGCAAAGGCATCGGTTGTGTTCAAGTTCCTCTCGTCCCCATCAATCGTATTGATGTACTCATAATACGCCACGTCCGTGGGTTGCTTTGACTGCTCAGCGTCAAAGCCCTCATGGAAGATGGGGGTCTGGGCCTGAATGCTTAGGCCGCAGGCCAGCATCATCCCAAGGTTTAGTAACTTTTTTGTTTTCATAACTAAAATGGTTTTAGTAAATAGAAGTTAAAATAGGTTTCACGTTTCTTGTGCTTGCAAAGTTATATATAATGTATCAAAAGGATTTTTCCGTTTGTACGAAATACTTTCTCTCATGTAACATAATGCGCTAAAAATGGCTGTAAGATACATGATTGTGGAAAAATGGTACGAAAAAGAAAGGGATTTTTTTCAAAATACATTATCTTTGCATCAGTTTTAGATATAAAGTTAGTATTAGTTAGTTAGTGTTGCTGTGATTGCAACTTATGATTAGTAGGCCCCGACGAAAGGACAACAGCGGTTGTACTTTGTCGGGTTGCTTGCTAAACTAACGGTACTGCAAGCTGATATAAAACCGAATAAACGAAAAACAACTAACCGATATGAAAAGAATATTATCCACACTTTTTGCGACGGCGGTGACCCTTGCCTCATACGCGCAGGGCGACGCCACGTTTTCTTATTTCAGCTACAAGGGCGATGACGTGCGTTTCGCCAAGGACTACAATCCGGCCGGCCAGTATCTCAATCCCATTATAGCGGGCTTCGCTCCGGATCCGTCCATCTGCCGCAAGGGAGACACGTATTATCTGGTGAACTCCTCGTTCTCCTTCTTCCCGGGCGTACCTATATATAAGAGTAAGGATCTGGTGAACTGGCAGAGCATCGGTCATGTGCTGAACCGCGAAAGCCAGCTGCCGCTGGCAAGGCAGAACGTGAGCGGCGGGATATTCGCGCCGGCAATAACGTATAACGAGAAGAACAAGACGTTCTACATGATAACCACCAACGTCGGTGCGGGTAACTTCTATGTGAAGAGCAAGGACCCGGAGAAGGGATGGAGTGACCCCATATATTTAAGAAAGGTAGGCGGAATAGACCCGTCGTTCTTCTTCGACAAGGACGGAAAGGGTTACATCGTGAACAACGACGAGCCTGTCGGCGGCCATGACTACGAGGGACAGCGCAGCATAATGTGCCACAGGTTCAGCGTGGAGGGCGACAGCGTGATAGGCGATCAGGTGGAGATACTCCGCGGAGGCACCCACGTTCAGGAGAAGCCGATATGGATAGAGGGGCCGCACCTGTTCAGGGTGGGCAAGTACTACTATCTCATGTGCGCCGAGGGCGGTACGGGAGAGTGGCACAGCGAGGTGATATTGCGCTCCAAAAGCCCTATGGGGCCGTTTGAGGAATATTCCGGCAACCCCATTCTCACACAGCGCACGGGACTTGACCCGCAGCGTGACGACTATGTGTCAAGCGCCGGCCACGCCGACATAGTGCAGACACCGAAGGGTGACTGGTGGGCGGTGTTCCTTGCCTGCCGTCCGTATGACAAGGACAAATACTACAATACAGGCCGCGATACCTATATGCTGCCCGTTACATGGAAAGATGGTTGGCCGGTGATACTTGAAAAAGGCAAGGCCATACCCACCGTAGTGGACTACAAAGGCGGCACCATAGCACCGCAGACACCGGAGACGGCATACCGTACCGGCAACTTCTCCTATACCGACAGGTTCGGGGGTGACAAGCTGAATGTGCGTTGGCTCGCCCTGCGCAACCCCAAGACAGACTTCTATACGCTGTCTGCCAACGGCTTGAAGATAAAGCCTTTGCCGGTGAATATCACCCAAAGGGAGAACCTCTCGGCACTATTCACGCCGCAACAGCATACCACCTTCACGGCGGAGACGTGTCTGGACTTCGCTCCCGCGTCGCAAAAGGATTTTGCGGGCTTTGCGCTGTTGCAGAACGAGAGCTACAATTTCACCTTCGGCAAGACAAAGTTGAAGGACGGCTCCGTTGCCATTGTCCTGACAAGGACGGAGAAAACACCGGTGGCGGTGTCAACCGTAGTGTTGAAAAACGGCGAGGCACAGCAGCCTGTACGGCTGAAAATCAGCGGTGACGGCGGCCTTTACGACTTCTATTACGCCCTCTCTGACGGCAACTGGCATCTCATGGCCAAGGGTGTTGACGCCACGAACCTCACCACCAACAGGAGCGGCGGTTTCATAGGAGCCTGCATCGGCCTGTATGCCACGAGCAACAACTGAGTGAGAGGGAGTTAAAAGGGGGAGTTAGCCGGAGTTAAAGGGGAGTCAGGACGGTCTGATGCCGTCCTCGAAGTTAACGGACAAGTGTTTTTATAAGATTAGGGTAATGTCCGCTAACTCCCCGTAACTCCCGCCAATTCCGACAGTAACTCTTGCCAACAGCATCAGTAACTACTACTAACCATCATAAGATGAAACGTTTATTCATTCTTTTCGCTCTCTCATCAGCCATTCTTACCGCAGGCGCAAGGCAGCTTACGTTTGACCAAGGGTGGCGTTTCCGTCTGTGCAAAGACTCCGCCGACATGATGCGGACGCTGCAAAGCGTCAACAGTCAGGCCACGGATGTCACCTCGTCATCGGGCTTTACCTCCGTCACTGTTCCCCATGACTGGAGCAGTGAGTTGCCATTTGTCCCCAAGGTGGGCGGAGCCGCCGGCTATCTGCCCGGCGGACAGGGGGTGTATGTAAAGGATTTCGTCCTGCCCAAGGGCGTTATGGGCAAGAACAGCAAGTGCATCGTGCAGTTTGACGGTGTGTATCATCGTGCCACGGTGTGGATAAACGGTCACAGACTGGGTCATCATGTCTATGGCTACACCGGCTTCGAGTTCGACATCACGCCGTATCTCAATGCCGGGAAGAGCAATCGGATGGTGGTACACGTAAACCGTGAGGAGCAGTCACGGTGGTACACTGGTTCGGGAATATACCGCCATGTATGGCTTAGGGTGGTCAATGCCACGCACCTAAGAACCAACGGCGTATGCGTGCAGACCACTCTGTCGCCCGACAGGTCGTCGGCCACGGTTAAGGTGACGGCCGAGATAGACACCGCCGCTGCCGACAAGGGCGGCAAGTTCACCGTCACGCACACCATACTGGGCGTGAAGTCCAGACAGCAGAATGGCCGGATAACCGTTGCCAACCCGCGGTTGTGGTCAACGGACACACCTTGTATATATACGCTGCGCACGCAGTTGCGCAACGCCAAGGGTAAGGTTATCGACCAGACGGACACGCCTTTCGGCATCCGCGACGTGCGTTTCGACGCCGACAAGGGCTTTTTCCTCAACGGCAAAAGCATGAAACTGCGCGGAATGTGCCTGCATCAGGATGCGGGAAGCCTCGGAGTGGCCGTGCCCGACGGCGTATGGGAGCGCCGTCTGCGGGCTTTGAAGGAGATAGGATGCAACGCCGTGCGCTGTTCCCACAACCCTCCGTCGCCCGAGTTCCTCACTATCTGCGACACGTTGGGGCTGATGGTGATAGACGAAGCCTTCGACAAGTGGAAGTCCGGGTACTATGAAGCGTTCTTTGACGAGTGCGCCGTACAGGACATCATGGACATGATACTGCGTGACCGCAACCATCCCTCGGTGATAGTATGGAGCATCGGCAACGAGGTTACGGAGGCATGGCTCGACACCGACGAGGGAGTGGAGCGCAGCCGTATGCTCAACGCCGTGGTGAAGCGCACTGATCCCACACGTCCCACCATGGTGGCCTGCCAGCAAGGATTTCAGGACAAGTTCGGTGAGGTCACGGACATCGTGGGGTATAATTACCTTGAGCCCCGCATGATAGACGACCACAAGCGCCATCCGGGGCGCATCATGCTGGTATCTGAGGCCTTTGTGTATTATTCCGGCTTGCGTGGCGACATCGTCCGCGACTTTGTGGAGCACAATCCGTGGCACTTCGTGGAGGAAAACGACTTCATCGCCGGCTCGTTCGCATGGGCGGGCGTCGATTATCTGGGCGAATCGTCGCCGTGGCCGGCCAAGGGCTGGTGCTCATGTCCGTTTGACATGACGCTGAAAGAACGTCCGCAAGCCGCCTTCTACCATCCCGCATGGCAACCGGAGAAAGACTATCTGAAACTGGTTGTGCGCGACAACTGCTTCAACCAGCCCGCCGGCACCGACCACTGGCAGTATCCCGCCATGGCCGACACGTGGGACTTGCCTTACGCAGACGGCCGTTGCGTGGAGGTGAGGTGTTACACCACCTGCGACTCCGTGCAGTTCTTCTTCCCTATATGGAGCAATCCGCAGCTGCCGCTCAAGACACGTGTGACGGCGGATTATCCCGATAACTGCATAACGGTGCAGTTGCCGGCACGCAAGGGCAAGGTGCTTGCCGTGGGTTACAAGGACGGCCGGCCCGTGATGCGCGACTCGCTGATGAGCCACGGCGATGTGGCCGATGTAAGGCTTGATGCCGACTACACCACGCTTGCCGCCACTCCCGCCGACATGACGGACGGTAAGGCGGCGTTGCCGCAGGTGTCACACATACGCCTGACGCTGACAGACAAGGACGGACGGGTGCAGCAGATGCAGCCAAAGAGGTTCTCCGTGACCACGGAAGGCCCAATACGCCTGCTCGGAGTGGAGACGGGAGATATGCGCAGGGAGGACTCTTGGCGCACCACAAGCCTCATGACATACTTCGGCGAGGGACTGGTGAGGCTGCAATCCACACCCGAACGGGGTACGGCACGCGTCATAGTGCGTGTGGAAGGGTTTGACAAACCGTTTGTAAAAGAACTGACGGTAAAGTAGGGCTATACACCCTGCCGTGCAATCAGCACCTGTTTACCGTGTAATCAGCACCTGTTTGCACTGTAATCAGGCCTCTTTCACAAGGTAATCGGCACCCTTTTGCGAATACTTTTGTAACAAACTGAAAATCAATATGAAGAAAATACATTCCATACTTCTGGCTTTTGCCCTTTCCGCCCTCTCCTGCATGGCGCAGGGCGGGCATGACCTCTGGCTGAAACCCACGGACAAGGTGGAGGCCGGAACGGCGGGAAAGGACAGTCCCTACACGCTGCGTCTGCTCAACCATTGGGACAATCCCGACGGGACAGTAGAGCGGGGATATGCCGGACGCAGCATCTTCTGGAAACCGGACGGCGTGGCTGACCTCGACATCGTGAGGGAGTACGGCCGTGCCAATGCCTCGATAGGCATCAACGGCACGGTGCTCAACAACGTCAACGCCAAGCCGTTGATGCTTTCCAAGGCGAAGCTGAAAGAGACAAAGCGCATTGCCGACGCACTGAGACCGTACGGCATAAAGGTGTATCTATCCGTGAACTTCGCCTCTCCCAAGGCTCTCGGAGGGTTGCCGACGGCTGATCCCCTTGACAGAAGAGTGGGGGAGTGGTGGAAACGCAAGGTGAAGGAGATTTACAGGCTTATCCCCGACTTCGGCGGTTTCCTCGTAAAGGCCAACTCGGAGGGCGAACCCGGCCCGATGGATTATGGCAGGACTCATGCGGACGGCGCCAATATGCTGGCCGACGCGTTGCGGCCATACGGCGGAATAGTCATGTGGCGCGCCTTTGTCTATAACCCCTCCGGCGGAGACAGGGCCTCGCAGGCTTACGATGAGTTCATGCCGCTGGACGGAAAGTTCCGTGACAACGTCATAATACAGATAAAGAACGGCCCGATAGACTTCCAGCCCCGCGAACCGTTGTCACCCCTTTTCTTTGCCATGAAGAAGACAAAGATGATGGTGGAGGTGCAGATTACGCAGGAATATACCGGCGAGAGCATACATACCTGCTTTGCTCCTTTCAGCCCCCTGCTGTCTCCCCCGAGGGGGAGGACCATCGCTGCGGCTTCATCCCCCTCGGGGGAGCAAGAGGGGGGCGGTATCATCGGCATCGCCGGAGTGGCCAACATCGGCGACAGCCGTGACTGGTGCGGCTCGGAAATGGCGCAGGCCAACTGGTATGCCTTTGGAAGAATGGCGGCGGAACCGTCTGTTTCCAAGGAGACCGTAGCCCGTGAGTGGCTCGGCAAGACGTTCACCGCGGACACGGCATTTGTGAATCCCATGACAAGGGTGCTGATGTTGAGCCACGATGCGGTGGTGAGATACATGATGCCCCTTGGCCTGCACCACATATTTGCGGGCGGACACCATTACGGCCCGGAGCCGTGGTGCAATCCGGAGGGATGGCGCGAGGATTGGAAACCGCGTTACTACCATCAGGCTTCGGAGGAGGGAATAGGTTTCAACCGCACCACCAACGGCGGCTCTGGCAACACACGGCAATATCCCGACAACTTGTATAATATATATAATAATGTGGAGAACTGTCCCGAACAGTTCCTGTTATGGTTCCATCACCTGCCGTGGACATACCGTATGCACTCCGGCGAGACTCTGTGGGACGCCCTTTGCCACCAGTATGACCAAGGGGTTAGGGAGGCGGAAGCGTTCGCCAAGATCTGGAAAGGCATGAGGCCTTACGTGGAAAGCAATCGCCACGGTGCGCAGCAACGTCTCTTTGACCGTCAGGCAAAGGACGCATGGTGGTGGCGGGATGCCTGCCTGCTGTATTTCCAGCAGTTCTCACGCCTGCCGCTTCCCCTTGATTCGCCGTTGCCGCGCCACTCTCTTGACAGCCTGATGCGCTATCATCTCGACATGGACAACTACTCGACGGCGGACATTGACAGGCTGCCGTAGCCCCCTCCTCGTCCCTCCCCGAGGGGAGGGCGGTAATAGGGAAAGAGAGCTTTGTGATATGTAACGGCCTATCGACAGAATAAATACAATAACAAATAAACCAAACCATCCCCCGCATACCATCTCCTTCCCCTCGGGGAGGGACAGGGAGGGGACTTAAACTTAATTCTATGCAAACAACATCCCAATCCAAAGGCTTTTATAAGCTGACATGGTTACAACGCATTGGCTTTGGTTCAGGCGACCTTGCGCAGAACCTTATCTATCAGACCATCTGTATGTACCTCCTCTTTTTCTACACGGACATTTACGGACTTGATGCCGGTTCCGCCGCAACCATGTTCCTTGTGGTCCGCCTTGTCGATGTATTGTGGGACCCGCTCGTGGGAACTTACGTTGACAAACACAATCCCCGCTGGGGCAAATACCGCTCTTACCTCGTGCTGGCGGGCATCCCCCTCACCGGACTTGCCATACTTTGCTTCTGGGACGGTTTCTCCGGGTCGCTTATCTACGCATACGTGACGTACGTCGGGCTGTCAATGCTCTACACACTCATTAATGTTCCATACGGCGCGCTTAACTCATCACTCACCCGTGACACCGACGAGATAACGATACTGACGTCCGTCCGTATGTTCATGGCTAACTGCGGAGGCCTCGCTGTCAGTGCAGGCGTGCCGATACTCGTGGCCATTCTCGCCGCTCCGGCCGGCAACCTGCCTATCGAGATGGCGCTGTTCATGGGATTGGGCTCGCTTCCTTCCTTCATATTCATGCCTCTTGTGCCTGCCATAAAGCGTAAGGTGGGCAAGAAAAATATGTTCTACATCTTCCTTTCCGTTGCCATAATAGGCATGGCGATGCTGTATATAATAAGCAAGGTGGGCACAGTTGCGGAGAACATCACGCTTGTGTATATCGCGCAGTTCATCAAATCGACCGGCGTAATCGTGGCGACCGGATATATGTGGGCGCTCATTCCCGAGGTAATCTCCTATTCCGAATATACCTCCGGCAAGCGAATCGCCGGCATAGTGAACGCCCTTACAGGCATATTCTACAAGGCCGGCATGGCGCTTGGCGGCGTAGTGCCCGGCGCAGTGCTCGCTTTCACGGGCTATCAGCCTACCGCTCAGGGCGAGAGCACATTGCCCAACGACCCGAACGCATGGTTCTACGCCATGCTTATCTATGCCCTTGTAGGCTTCGCGCTGCTCGTTTTCTGCTTCACGCAGACCAAGGAGCGTGTCGTTATGGACGAGAGTGACACGAAAAACGTCAAGATCAGCGACCTGTGGATGGAGTTCTTCCACAACCGTCCGCTGCGTGTCGTGGCGTTGTTCTTCATCACCGCCTTCGCCATGATGTCCGTAGGCAATGCCGCGGGAGCGTATTTCATGAATGACTTGGAGGCGCAGCCTGTAATGGCGCAGGAGGGAATACGCTGGCTGGTGTGTGTCATTCCGGCGATACTCCTTGGCCTTGCCATGTTCATTATATCCAAATACGAGCTCACGGACGAGCGTATCGACGAGATAAACAAGGAGATAGAGGAAAGAAACGGCTGATGCCCGGATAACAATGACCAACAGACTATAACCGAAAACAAAACAAAAAGAAAAATTATGAAATTGAAAACATTGGCTATTTGCATGCTGGCTTTGTGGTCAGGACTCCCCGCCTGTCAGGCGCAGACGCTGAAAGAGGCGTACAAAGACTATTGGCGTATGGGAGTAAGTGTCAATCAATGGGAAGTGGGAACGGAAGAACAGAAACGCAGTAAGTTCGACATTACGGGCTTTACAGGCAGGGACCAGACCGAGAACTTCCCTATAATCGCCAGCCAGTACAACTGGGTCGTGGCGGAAAACTGCATGAAAAGCGAAGTGGTGCACCCCAAGGAAGGCGTGTATGACTTTACGCTTGCCGACCAGTTCGTGGACAAAGCCCTTGCCAACGGGCTGCACGTGGTGGGGCATTGCCTTATATGGCACTCGCAATGCCCGGACTGGTTCTTCGTGGACAAGGACGGTAAGCAGGCTTCTCCCGAGTTGCTGAAAAAGAGAATCAGGGAGCATATCTTCACCATCCTCGGACATTTCCGTGGCAAGGTGGAGGCATGGGACGTGGTAAACGAAGCCTTTGAGGATGACGGCACGCTGCGCAAGAGCAAGTTCTACAAGATACTCGGCGAGGACTTCATACCGCTTGCCTTCCAGTATGCCCATGAGGCCGACCCGACGGTAGAGCTTTACTACAACGACTACTCCATGAACAAGGCGTCAAAGGTCAAAGGTGTCGTGGATTTCTTCAAGCCTTTGATAGCCAAAGGAATGCCGATTACCGCCATAGGACTGCAAGGTCACCTCATACTTGGTGAAGCCGACTATGTGAGCCAGTACGAAACCACCATGCAGACCATCAAGCGTGAGCTGGGACTGCCTTCACAATTCACCGAACTTGACTTGTCTGTGCTGCCCAATCCATACGGATTCTCCGGCGCAAACATATCCGACAAGTTCCAGTATGACGAGAAGATGAACCCATACAAGAAAGCCCTTCCGGCGTCAGTGCAGAAGAAGGCCGACGACTTCTGGGTGGACTTCTTCCGTATGCTCATGCGCAACAAGGAGAACGTGCTGCGTGTAGGCTTCTGGTGTTTCAACGACGCGAACAGCTGGCGCAACGACTTCCCCGTGCGCGGACGCACCGATTACGCCACATTGTTCAGCCGCGACAACACGCCTAAGCCCACGGTGAAGAAACTTGTGGAGCTTGTAAATAACAGATAATAAATCACTAATAACTTATAATTTATGACAGGAAAACATTATCTCGTGCCGAATGACTACATGGCAGACCCGTCCGTTCACGTCTGGAACGGCAGACTATACATCTATCCGTCACACGACAGGGAGTCAGGAATAGCCGAAAACGACAACGGCGACCACTTCGACATGAACGACTATCATGTCTTCTCCACCGATGACCTTGAAGCCGTAGTGCGTGGAGAGAAACAACTGGAAGACCACGGCGTGATATTGCGTGTCAGCGACATACCGTGGGCAGGCCGACAGCTGTGGGACTGCGACGTGCAGGAGAAGGACGGCAAGTACTATCTCTACTTCCCGCTGAAGGACAGAAACGACATCTTCCGCTTCGGCGTGGCCGTAAGCGACACTCCGGAAGGGCCGTTCATACCGCAGCCCGACCCGATTCGCGGCTCATACTCCATCGACGTGGCCGTATTGAAAGACGACGTGCCGGCCGATGACAACGGAAAACCGGCCTATTACTTCTACTTCGGCGGTCTCTGGGGCGGTCAGCTGCAGCGTTACCGCGACAACAAGGCGCTGGAAAACGCCTGCCTTCCCGAGGGAGAAGCACAGGCGTTGCCCTCAAGAGTGGTACGCCTGTCAGACGATATGTTAGGCTTTGCCGAGGAACCGAAACCCGTCTATGTGGTTGACGAGAACGGCGAGCCGCTGAAAGCCAACGACCCGCACCGCTTCTTCGAGGCAAGCTGGGTGCATAAGTACAACGGCAAGTACTATCTTTCATACTCCACCGGCGACACGCACCTCATCTGCTACGCCGTGAGTGACAACCCATACGGTCCATTTACCTATAAGGGAGTGATACTGACACCCGTCAAGGCCGGCTGGACCACGCACCACTGCATCGTGGAGTTCAAGGGAAAATGGTATCTGTTCCACCACGATTCCGTACCTTCCGGCAAGACATGGCTCCGTTCCCTCAAGGTATGTGAGCTGCATTACAATGCCGACGGCACGATACAGACGATAGAGGGATAGCCATCGGAAAGGCAGTTAACGGAAATGTAGGGGCGCACCTTGGTGCGTCCGCCAATGACAGAAGGTCGCAGATTACACTGTAATCTGCGACCTTCTGCTGTTTTTATTGGTGCCGGTTGTCCCCATCCGCGTTGTAGGGACGCACCTTGGTGCGTCCGCCGTTGTGGGGAAATGCAACAATCCGGACGTGCCGATGCTGTAATCCGGACGCACCAAGGTGCGTCCCTACAAAGCGTTGCCATCCAATGCGTTACAAAGGGCGTTGCAAAAGGGTGCTGATTACAGTGTAATATGGTGCTGATTGTAACGTAATCTGCACCATATTACACTGTAATCAGCACCCTTTTACCGTTTGTCTTGATACCGGTCGTGAAGATAATGTCACTCTTCGCCGCTTTCACAGCCGCGAAAGCAGGCACGGCATCCTTGCCTTGCAACTGCCATGTATGCTTATGCGTCATCATATCCGCCGTGTAGAGACGATGAACCTCATCGTCTCCCTGTCATAGTCTCATGTATGTTTATTGAGACGATGTGATACTTTGCCTACTTTTCTATGGTGAATTGATGGTTAATGTCCATGTTGTGGCACCGTCAATAGTGCGTTAACAAAAATTAGTCTATTTTTTTTTTTTTTTTGAATTGCGGGCGTGATATTTTTTTGCTAACTTTGCAAACAGATTCTAATTTAATGGAAATTATGTCTTAATTCAATGGAAATTATGAAAAAGTGTTTATTGTTTCTTTTGTCGGCGATGTTTATGCAGATAGCGGCCGCACAAGAAAACGGGAGGGACTATGAGCCATATCCCTACACATTTGTCGGACTGGCCGGAGGTGCTCAGGTCACATTCTCTAACAATTCGTTCAACAACCTTGTGACCCCGATAGGAGCTGTGTCGGTAGGCCGTTTCTTTTCTCCTGTAATAGGTACTCGCCTGAACGTGCAGGGTTTCAAGAGCAAGGCGGGATACAAGGACATTAACCGCGATGACGTAATGTCTGATTTCAAGTACATCACGACGGACATTGACTTGTTGGTCAACCTTTCCAACATCATATCACCGAAACGGGTACACCCGCTCAATGTAATCCTTGTGGCAGGACTCGGAGTAGGCTACACTTGGGACCGCGAAGGCAAGGCCGAGTATCTCTCTTCTTTCAAGACATGGCGCGACAACTGCTTCGTGTATAATTTAAGGGCGGGAGTGCAGTTGGAGTACAACGTGACCAAGCACATAGGCGTAAACCTTGAGCTGGCCGCCAACAATATGCCTGACCGCTTCAACATGAAGAGCAGCAACTCTTCTGACTGGCAGGCTACGGCTCTGCTTGGCGTGGCCTACAAGTTCGGATTCAAGAAGAAGAGGGAGAGCGATACAGGCAGTGCATTGGCGGGTATGGATTACAATGATGCGCGCAATGCCGGCTCGTTGGCAAAGTCTGACATGGTGGTGGCTGACGAGAAGAAACCCAAGCCGGAGGTTGTGAAGCCTGTTGTGGAGAAGGTTAAGCCGCTGCGCGAGGAGGTGTTCTTCGACATAAACTCCTCAAAGGTGAAGGAACAGTACAAGCCGGCGGTGAAGAACATAGCCGACTGGATGAAGCAACACCCGGAAGCGAAAGTGGTACTGACCGGTTATGCTGACGCAGGCACTGGTACGAAGACTATCAACCGCGCAATATCAGAGAAGCGCGCCAACAGCATATCGGAGATATTGACAGGGCAGTATGGCATTGCCAAGGAGCGTATCTCCATAGATTTCAAGGGCGACAGCGAGCAGCCGTTCAAGGACAACGACAAGAACAGGGTTGTTATCGGTACCTCCTTAGGAGATAACGACAAGTAATAAAATAGTAATGTGGGCTCCCGGAATATTCCGGGAGCTTAATTTCTGGTATCAGTCCGCTGTCCTCTGCGATTGGGACGGCGTGTAATATATTAGCCATGAAGATAAGATTTTTTGACCATATCATCGTGACGGCCTTGACAATGCTGCTGCTCGGAGTGCTTCTGTGGCTCTCGTTCAACATCAAGTTCCTCAGCCCTATTGCCCATGCCGTGCGTGATTTCTCGCTTTCGGATATGTACTATCAGATAGACTGGGACAGCGACCGCCCGATGGAATACAGCAGTGACGTGGTCATTGTTGACATAACAAAACTGTATGACAGGGACGAAATAGCCAATGTCGTAGATATGGTGAAGGATTGTTCTCCGAAAGCCATAGGTGTGGACGTGATATTCGAGAAAAAGAGTTATGACGAGGCAGCCGACGCGTTGCTTATGGAGGTGGCGGATAGCTCCGGGGCGGTGTTTGCCAAGAAACTGACAGACTATCATAACGACACCTTTAACAGCCAGGTGCGGTCTTTCTTCGTTTCTGACGGCGTGAAGGATGGGTTCACCAACGCCGCTGGTGATATGTCAACGAAGTGCGTACGCGAGTTCCGTCTGATGGAAACCTTGGATAACGTGCCTCAGTATTCGCTTGTGTCACAGGTGGCAGAACTGTATGACAGCACGGCAACGGTAGAGGACAAGACGCTGAATTACAGGATAAACTACCGCCGTCTGGAATTCAGCGTCATTGGTTGCGACGATGTGTATGAAAACAGGGAACTGCTGAAAGACAAGCTGGTGCTGATAGGCATGATGTCGGAAGAGAGCGATATGCACCTTACGCCGTTGGGGAAGATCCCCGGACTGAAGATACTTGCCTACTCCATACAGACCGTGCTGGAAAAGAAGAATATAAAGACGATAGACGATGGCAGTCTCATGGCTCTGTCGGTGATAATATGTTTCATCACCGTGTTGTGGCAGTTCTATTGGATTCGCTTCATAGGCAGCCGCAAAAGTTTCATGGGTGTGCTGTTGAGCAACTCCACACTGTTCAGCAGTTTCCTCACATTCATCTGGCTTGCGTTGATAGCCTGGATTACGTATGTGGTGTATGAAAAGTACGACTACAACATCCCCATGGCGATGATTCTCGCCCCCGTGGTGCTCGTGGCGGAGGGACGAAACCTGTATGCGTCAGTAGTGAAGGCGTATTCAAGAACAATGCCCGGGGGAATATTCGAAAATTCATTATACAATTAGTAAGTAGTTATAACAGCAAACAATTCATTATAAAAATTATTATGCAGAGAGTAATATTCGCATTCACATTATTTATTATAGCAGTATTGGCCCCATGCGGCAGCCTGTCGGCGCAGAAATATTATGTGTATGATGTCAGCGGCAATGTCGTCACTATGAACAAGAAGGCAAAGACACCGGTGGCAAGGCGGCAAGTATTGACAGGAGACACAAAGATAGTGGTTCCGCAGAACGGGCGTATAATGCTTCTTAGCAAGGAACCACGTAAATCTTACGAGATAAAGACGAGTTGCAGCGGTGTGCTTAATAAACTTATCGGGACCGGCAAGGTTACGGTAGAAGAGTTAAGCAAGAGATATATTATACATTTGTTCAAGAAAATGCTCAGTGGTTCGGACGCACATTCCACAAAGGGAGTGATAGGTTTTGCAACATACCGTGACCTTGAAGACATCTTGCAGGCGGGGAAACCGGAGGGACAGGATTCTATTTCCGCCCCTTGTGATACCATTTCCGTCCCTTGCGACACTGTTGCCGTGTCATGCGAGCCGGTAGCAGGCAAGGCGGAATAAAAGGTTCTGGAGATGAGAAAGTATGCAATAATTATCCTTCTCGCCCTTTGTTGCATAAGTTTTGCCGCGGATGACAAGCAGGCTTCACGGCTTGCGGAATGGATGGAGAATGCGGAAAAGGCGGTGAAGAAAGGCCGTTTGCAGGAGGCCGACAGCATTGCGGGACTGTATTGCAGCCTTGCCGGCGGGGAGAATCCGTCCTTTGACTACACAAGGATGCTTGCCTACCGGGCGGAATATGCCGCCCATCGTGGCAACAACGCCAAGGCGATAGAGCTGGGACAGCGCGTGATAGACCTGAGAAGCCAAAAGAATTTCTGCGAGGAACGTCATGTGGCGAACGCCATGAACGCCCTTGCGGTATATTATTCCAGAACCGGTGAGTATGACAAAGCGGTGGAGTTGTGCGGGAATGCCGTAAAGATATTCCAGAAGGCGGCCTACAAGAAAGACCCGCAGTATGCGGTGGTGATGGCCAATATGGGCGTGTTCCTCTCGCAAAGGGGAAATCCCGGTGACGAGATACAGGCCACGAAAATGTGTGAGAGTGCCCTTGACAAGATGGAGAAGGGCACCATGGAGTATGTCAACACCATGAACAACCTTGCCGTATGCTATGCCAAGAGCAACAACATGGCAAAGGCGGACGTGATGAGCAAGGCGGCGTTGAAGGCCGGCAAGAAGATATACGCCAACAATAAGTATGCGTATGCGGTGATGCTGGCCAACTATTCCTCCCGTCTTGCCAACATGAGAGCCAACTCTCAGGCCGCCCAGTACGCTGACGAGGCCATGGAACTGTTCCGCAGTGAGGGGCATTCCAATACGCTGGCATTCGCAAAGTTGCTTGTCAACCGCGGTGTCATCTACACGGTACAGGAGAAATACGACAACAGCATAAGCCTGCTTGACGAGGCTCTGCCGCTGCTTCAGACGATAGTCGGCACCACGCACCCCGATTATATAAGGTGTGTGAGCGAGCTGTCACTCGTTTACAGGAAGAAAGGCGACTTGGAAAAGGCCGAGGAATACAGCAACCTGATTTCCCGGCAGGTAGTGACCGAGGGGGCGAACAATGCGAAATACGCCCATGCTCTCAGCAAACAGGCGGATTTACAGACTGCGGCCGGCAACTACCGGCAGGCCATGGAGACGCAGTCTGCCGCCTTAAAGATTTTCCGTGTGTTGGGAAACAAGGAGAATCTGGCAACGGCTCTGAACAAGTTGGCGGACATATACATACATTCCGGCGACTATACTGCGGCGGCAGACAGCGCCAAGAGCGCGGTGGAGGCATTAGGCAAGGATGCCAAGGGCGTATTGCTGGCGGACATAAACAACACCGTGGCCATGGCGTATTACTACATGGCGCATCCCGACACGGCACGGACATACAGCGAGACGGCCATAAATCTATACAGGGAGCAGGGCGACACGCTCAGTTCCATATACGCGAAAGCGCTGGCCAACCTCGCATTATACAACTTTACCTGCGGCGACACGGTGAGGGCAACGGCCATGGCAGAGAAATCCAAGGGCATACTTGCCGCCGTATTGGGTGCGGAGCACCCCGACAACGCGTCCCTGCTCTACAATATGGCGCGCTACTACAATGATGCGGACAGCGTGAAGACGCAGCACTATTACCACCGTGCGCTGCAATTACAGATGCGTACGGTGCGCGACAACTTCTCGCATCTCACGTCATCGGAGCGTGAAATGTTCTGGAACATGAAGAGTTACATCTTCAAGGCGGCTCCGGCCTTTGTCTATACGCACCATGACAACGACTCCATACTTACCGACGCGTATAACGCCCTGCTGTTCACCAAGGGCCTGCTGCTTAACTCTGAGATAAATTTCAGAAACTTTCTGCTCAACACCGGCGACTCGGTGTTGCTTGCGAAGTATGACCGTCTGGAGATGCTGAGGCACGACATCGACGCCGCTTACAGTCTCGCCCCGGAGGAAAGGACGGCGCAGGTTGAGGAATATACGGCTGAGGCCGCCGAACTCGAGAAGCAGTTGGTGAGGGGTTGCAAGGCGTTCGGTGACTTTATGGAGAACCTTACCGGCGACTTCCACGAGGTTGCCGACGCCTTGAAGGATGATGAGATGGCCGTGGAGTTCATGAACCTTGACGTGAAGGGAATGGGAGACACGTACATCGCCCTCTACTTGAAGAAAGGCTGGACCTCCCCCAAGTGCCGGATATTGTTCAACACGTCCGACCTTGAGGAGATAGGCGTGACCAACCTCAGTTACTCCGGCGCGAGAAACACGCGCGACAAGATTGACGCCTTATACCGCAACGGACGTCTCGGGCAGGCGGTATGGGGCAAGCTGCTGCCGGAACTGGACGGAGTGAAAACCGTTTATTTCGCCCCTGCCGGGCAACTCTACCAGCTGGGTGTGGAGTATCTGCCCATAGACTCCGGCGTCACGATGAGCGACAGATTCCTGTGTCACCGCCTGTCTTCAACGAAACTCATAGCGGGTGTAAAGGCAAAGGCGGCCAAGGCGTACACCACCGCCATTTTCGGCGGACTGGTTTATGACATGAACAAGGAGGAGATAATGGAGGAACACGAGAGCTTCAAGGACTATGTGTTCGAGAAAGCCGACGATTTCATCGCCGACAGCGTCTCCATATATGACGTGGCCGCCATAGATTTCGCCGACACCCGTGCCGGAGACGTAGTGCTTGGCGAACTGCCCGGCACGCTGGTAGAGGCCGAAAACATCGGAAAACTGCTCATGCAGCGTGATGTCCCGACAAATATGTTCCTGCAAAAGCAAGGCACAGAGGAAGCCTTCAAGTCACTCGATGGCAGGGGACTGAACCTCATCCATGTGGCCACCCACGGCTTTTCCTTTGCAGAGGGGACGGCAGGCGGAGGTAACGCCTTCAAGTTCCTGTTGCAGGAGAACGCCGGCAGCAACCCTCTGAGCCGTTCGGGACTGCTGTTGTCGGGCGCGAGCTATGCGCTGTCAGGCAAGAAACTGCCGCAGGGCATAGAGGACGGAATACTCACGGCGCGCGAAATCTCGCTGATGGACCTTAGCGGTGCAGAGCTTGTGGTACTGTCGGCGTGCCGTACCGGTGCCGGAGAAGTGAAGGACGACGGCGTGTTCGGACTGCAGCGCGGCTTCAAGAAAGCCGGTGCCGGCACTCTGATCATGAGCCTTTGGAATGTAGATGACAGGGCTACGATGATGATGATGGAGGAATTTTACTCCGCCTTGACCTCCGGACTGACAAAGCGGGAGGCGTTCAACAAGGCGCAGGCATCCGTCAGGGCGCAGGGATTCGGCAACCCGTGCTATTGGGCCGCCTTTGTGATGCTTGACGACATTTGACCGGGTAAGGCCGCAATCAGCATCCTTTCGCCGTTTGCACAGCCGCGAAAGCAGGCACGGCATCCTTGCCTTGCAACTGCCGCGTATGCTTGTGTGTAATCATATCCGCGGTGTAGAGACGATGAACCTCATCGTCTCCATACTGTTATTTCATGTCTGTTTATTGAGACGATGTGGTACATCGTCTCTACAAAGTTGGCGGGTCTTCGTTTGCTGCACGGCAAGGATGCCGTGCCTGCTGTCCCCATCCGCGTTGTAGGGACGCACCTTGGTGCGTCCGCCGATGTGGGGAAATGCAACAATCCGTGCGTGCCGATGCTGTAATTCGGACGCACCGAGGTACGTCCCTACAACGCGTTGCCATCCAATGCGTTACAAAGGGTGTTGCAAAAGGGTGCTGATTACCCCGTAATCAGGTGCTAATAATACTGCAATCAGGTGCTGTTCACATTGTGAACAGCACCTGATTGCGTTTGTACTTTGGAACTGTTGATTATCAGATATTACCTTGTGTACCATTTTCTTTTTGTCATGTAACAGGATGCACGTTCAGACACGTATTTGGTAAAGTATAATTTGCCGGATGTTAAAAATGTAGATACCTTTGTAGTCAATAAAATATATAGGCAAGTTATGAAGTCTTGTATATATAAAAATTAATTTCCATGCTTTCAATATATCGGTAAGAACTTCAAATGTTTATAAAGGTTATTAATCATTGTTCAATGAAACAGTTTTATTTATTTATATTATTGATATGTTCCATTCTTAACATGTCAGCAGAAGATGTGGTGTTTTCAATAAATGGAGACAGTATGTCGTTAAAATCAGAATATGTGAAAGACCTGTATGTCGCAAACGATGAAAGTCATGATGCAAATGCCTATGTCTTGAATAATAAGATGAGCATAAAAACACAGGCCGGAACTTATGAGATATTAGGCTATCGCCACTTGAATGAGGAGGACTATAATCTCTACGGTGATGTGTTCTTTTGTAGGCTTACGGTAAATTATTATTCTCATTTGCAAGACGATAATACTTGTGATATGTTGAATGGGACACCGGAAAAAGTTTTTATCTTTGATAATGACAATCACTGGTTCAAATTTAATTATTGGGGTTTTGCTAATTACACAGACAAGCCATGGCGGGATTCGACAGATGTAATGTGTCGTGTCGTTAAATTGTCGGAAGAATGCCATGCTATAATTTTACGTGGGGTCAGAGATTCTGTCACTCCACCGGAATTAATGGTTTTTGTGCTTTATAAAGGTGACGTGAGATTGGTGTATAATCAAGACGTTGAGATAAATGAGATTCATAATGAAGGTAATGAGATGATATTGAAAATCCAAAAGGTGGATTACGATTCTGCTGGAAATATGATTCCGTCTCTGTCAAACATGACGTTTGGCAATAATAAAATTTGGATAACGGAGGAAAGCGATTGAGTATAAAAAACGGATTAGGCTGATCAGCCATTGCGAAGACTATGTAATCTCTTAATTTTGTCAGCCGTATTTTTATATATATCTTTGCCGAACAATAAAAAACAGACAAACGTAAGCGACCTATTCATAATCTGTCATTATGAAACACGCCAAACCTTTTCTTCTTTGTTGTCTCTTTCTTCTTGCATCATGCAGTGGGCAAGATACGGAAAGGTTGAGAACTTTGGAGAACATCAACATGAATATAACAGCAAGGGATTTGCCGTTTAACGATAGATATTATGCAAGGGCTATTGAATTCAGCGGTGTCTCGGGCAATGACACTTCTAAGGTCAGAATCGTTGTCACGATATATAGGGATTCTGCTTGTGCCATAACTATCTCGCCATTTGGATATGTTACCAAACAAACAATACAAACATTTAGAATGATTCCAGAACAATTGTCCGGTTATGCTTTGTCATACGATGAGCAGATAGCCATGTTATTGAAAGTGATTGATGCTTGTAAAGGCAAATACAGAGTAAAAGACTTTGTCTTTTGCCGTGCATATTTGGAAACCATGGGGGATTTCAATGTGTATTTTACTGAACAATATGACAGTTTGACCAAGACAAAGGAATTAGATAAATATGAATTATTGCATACAGTTTTAGAGCATTCTTGTTTATCAGAAGACCTTAAATTGGTTTTTAAGGATTATAATGTTGTTCATGATATTGAATCTCCATACGTTAATCCAAAACAGATAAATTACGCCCGGTTTGCCTCTTGTAACAAATTGAAGAAGCAATATACACGGGACTATGTGTATTCCGGTGTTTTCGCGGAATATAGAATAAAGAAGAAAGAATAGAAATAAGTGGAAAGGTTGACCGCTTATGTATATATGTATATAGAAAAAATAGTCATATAAGATGAATAGGAAATTAATATTATTGTTAACCTTGATTTGTATTAGTGTTTGCTGTTATTCACAAATGCAAAACTCCCAGAGTTCTCTTATGGGTAAAAAGTGGATAAAAAAAGAACGTTATGAAACTAATATTTTAGAGTTTAGTAGGGATTCTATTATTGATACCAGTAAATATTCTCTAATTAACAAAACTGTAAGGTATTCCAAACCATACTATCTGTCCGATAATATTCCAACGTCCTTTGATTTCACGAAAGTAGGGAAACCGTCTCAGGGAAAATATCTTATTGACTACAATGATAGAGTGCATGAGTTGGAGTATTGTGAGATAAAGGCATTGGATGATAATAAGCTGATTCTTTTCTATGAACAGAAAGACGGATATATAGGAGGTGCAGACATGACTGTTACATATACAAGGATGAAACTGGAATATGAGTAGATAGTAACATCCTGTGATGTGTAACTTGTTATTAGAGGACAGGAATACACACTGTATTCATAATGACTGATATTTACAGATGAAACATACAAGTGACAACATACATCCACATCGGATGGTAATAACATGGCTGAGTATAGTGCTCCTATTTATAGCTGGAACCATGACCGCTTTTGCAGAAGATAACGATATTATAATCCGTAAAAGCGTTGTAGGTAAAAGGGTGCTGATAGAAGAGCATGTTATAGAATATAAATATTATAAGTACTCTATTGCAGATTTGAACGACAGTATATCGCACATAAGGAATACGACAGAGAGGATGTATTACAATCTTCCACACTATACAGGCCCTCGTTATAATGATTACATGAAGTATAGAGATGATATAAACCGCGTGAAATCAATTACTCTTTATTATTTCTTGTCTAAGGGTAAAGATGCTTTCTTGAAAAAGAAAAATACGTTGAATTGGGTGTCTATATTGTTGCGTAATAATGGAGATGTGGTTGTGAGTGATTTCACGGCAATGGTCTCGTTATTGACCTTCTGTACTCCCGAGGAGATCGTAGGATTGTTTGATGAGATAGGCGCATACAAATTTGCTGCGCCCATAGTACCGGAGTCAGACTATAAGGACGGCTATTTGTTGACGGGAAAGGGTATTTGTTATCCGGAATACGACAAAGAGGATTATCAGGAAGAGATAAAATAAATCTAAGTGGAAACACCCGATAATTAGAGTAGGACACAAATCAGCTGTTACAAGACTAAGTCGTTACATAGTCTTTGCGATGGCTGATTTGTGTTTATGTAACATAATATTTCATCCATATACCATATATTATCATTTCATGTCTCTTTATTTTGTCAGCCGTATTTTTATATATATCTTTGCCGAACAATAAAAAACAGACAAACGTAAGCAGCCTATTCATACTCTGTCATTATGAAACACGCCAAACCTTTTCTTCTTTGTTTTTTCTTCCTTATTGTATCATGCAGCGGACAAGATACGGAAAGGTTGAGAACTTTGGAGAACATCAACATGAATATAACAGTAAGGGACCTGCCGTTTAACGATAGATATTATGCAAGGGTTATTGAATTCAGCGGTGTCTCAGGCAATGACACTTCCAAGGTCAGAATCGTTGCCACGATATATAGAGATTCTGCTTGTGCCATAACTATCTCGCCATTTGAATATGTTATAGAACGCAACATAAAGGATTTGGAGAAGACCCCTAATATGTCAAATGGTTATGTTTTGTCATACGATGAGCAGATAGCCATGTTATTGAAAGTAACGGATATTTGTAAAAACAAATACGGTGTAAAAGACTTTGTTCATATTTGCGCATGTTATGATGGAATGGGAGACCTCGCTGTGCAGATGTCAGAGAAGTATGATAGTTTACTGGAAACGGTGAATGATGCAAATATATATAATACATTGCATGTGGTTTTAGAGGAGTCTGACCTTTCAGAAGACTTACAATTACTTTTTAGTGATTATCAGGTTGTTTATGACAGTGAATCTTTGTTCTTGTTCCCTGAAAAAATAAGTTATACAAAGTTTGCCTCTTATAACAAATTGAAGAAACAATATACACGGGACTATGTGTATTCCGGTGTTTTCGCGGAATATAGAATAAATAAGAAATAATAGAACTATTTTTTACAATATCCCACATCCGTGTATGCTTCTGCGTTTTTATATCCGCGTTGTAGGGACGCACCTTCTTGCCGCTTGCACAGGCAAGAAGGCACGTCCTTACAAGATATTGCGATTCAAAAACGTTACAAATGTCATTGCTACGTAATGGAAGAACGGCATTAACGCTTCCGTATGTAGAGACGATGAACCTCATCGTCTCCCTGCAATCGCTTAATGCCTTGTTTCTTGAGACGATGAGGTTCATCGTCTCTACAACGTTGGTGGCTCATTGTTCGTTACAAGATTTTATGCTTGTTCCATGGGGTGGCTGAATACCAATTAACGTGCTATGAGTTAATATTTTCCGCAAAAAGTTTGGTCATGTCGGGAAAATGTAGTAATTTTGCACCCAACTTACGGTAAAAGTACCGTGACACTATTTATTAACTAATAATTAAAGACAAAGCAATGATTATTGTACCTGTTAAGGAAGGCGAGAACATCGAAAGAGCTCTCAAGAAGTTTAAGAGAAAGTTTGAGAAGACTGGTGTCGTTAAGGAACTTCGCGCACGTCAGCAGTTTAACAAGCCCTCTGTACTGAAGAGACTCAAGATGGAGCACGCTATCTATGTGCAGAAGCTGCGCCAGAGCGAGGAGTGTTAAAACTCGCTAAAAAGTTTGGTAGTCTGAATTTGTTTTCGTAAATTCGCAACATGATTGTTGAAGACTTCCTGAGATATATGGAAGCGGAGAAAGATGCGTCACCGCAGACTGTTGTGACATATCGTGCGGCACTTGCCGATTACATCGCTTTCCTCGGGAAGATTGATGACAGTCTTGCTCCCGAAGATGCCGACAGTGACATCATTAGAGACTGGGTGGAGGACATGATGGATAGGGGGTACAAAGCCACTAACACGTGTAAGAAACTCAGCGCGGTGAGGTCGCTGTATAAGTATGCCTTGAGGAAAGGCGTGATAAAGCGGGATCCGGCGCACGGCGTTAACGGTCCGAAGAAACAGAAAAACCTGCCGGTGTTCCTGAAAGAACAGGAGGCGGACAGACTGTTTGACTCTATACCGTGGGATTATGATGATATTAATGATGTACGTACACGTACCTTATTATTATTATTATATAGCACGGGGATGAGACGGGCGGAAGTGATAGGTCTGCGTGACAAGGACATTGATTTTGCGGGCGGGTATGTGAAGGTTACCGGAAAACGCCGTAAGCAGCGTGTAGTGCCGTTGGGCGCGGAAATTGCGGACGCATTGAATGTGTATATGGAGATGCGTGACATGGCAACTCCCGCCGCTGACGATACAGGGGCGCTCTTCCGCAACGCTAAGGGGACGCCTATGACGGCCGCCCAGGTCTATTCCGCCGTGAAGAAG
This sequence comes from Prevotella sp., assembly GCA_017623655.1. Taxonomy (GTDB): domain Bacteria; phylum Bacteroidota; class Bacteroidia; order Bacteroidales; family Bacteroidaceae; genus Prevotella. The sequence continues at coordinate 195,889 of JAGAON010000007.1, read as the reverse complement.
AGCCTGTCGCTTGTGACATCGCAAAAGAAACGCTCTCCGCACGTATTGCGCCACTCGTTTGCTACGGCCTTGCTTAACAATGGGGCAAAGTTGGGCAGCGTACAGAAACTGCTGGGGCATGAGAGCCTCGATACAACGCAGATATACACGCATGTCACCTTCGAGGAATTAAAGCGGACATATTCTGATGCCCATCCGAGGGCGGAAGACAAACGATTAACTAAATCTTAGATAACTATGGAAATCAAAATTCAGGCGCTACGCTTTGACGCAACGGAAAAATTACAAGAGTTTATCACTAAAAAGGTGGAAAAGCTCGCCAAGTCTTACGAAGATATACAGAAAGTAGAGGTGCAACTTAAAGTCGTCAAACCTCAGACCGCCATGAACAAGACAGCAAGTCTTACGGCGGTAGTACCCGGCGGAACGCAGTTCGTGGAGAAAACCTGCGACACTTTTGAAGAGGCAATAGATCTTTGCGTGGACGCTTTGAAGGTTAAGGTGACGAAATTGAAAGAAAAATCGAGGAATTATTAAAAAAACTTTCCAAAATATTTGGTGGTTTGAGAAATTATGCGTACCTTTGCAACCGAAATCAAAAATGATGTCCCAAGCGATGTCTTTCGAATGCAAAACGGCATGCCTCTTTAGCTCAGTTGGCCAGAGCACGTGATTTGTAATCTCGGGGTCGTTGGTTCGAATCCGACAAGAGGCTCCCTCGGAAGACGAGCGGAAGTTACGAAAAGGGAAATCTCTTGTAAGTGAAGGGACGCATAATTGAAGGGTAGTTACCAGAGTGGCCAAATGGGGCAGACTGTAAATCTGCTGTCTTTCGACTTCGGTGGTTCGAATCCATCACTACCCACCTATACAAATCGATAGTTTGCGGAAACGCTTGTTTTTATGGTATTCCCATGATGTTTTTGAGAAAGCAAAGAAGCAACGTCTTCGCAAAATTTTTCTGCGGAAATAGCTCAGTTGATAGAGCACTAGCCTTCCAAGCTGGGGGTCGCGGGTTTGAGCCCCGTTTTCCGCTCCATTAGGAAATGTCGATGCTGTATTAGCTCAGTGGTAGAGCACTTCCTTGGTAAGGAAGAGGTCCTGAGTTCAACTCTCAGATACAGCTCAGGCAATTCTTTATTATGAAGGTTTACTTCTAATAATATTTCAAAAGTAAAAATCACAACTATAAAAAAGAAAAACAATGGCAAAAGAGAATTTCGTACGTGACAAGGTGCACGTAAACATTGGTACCATTGGTCACGTTGACCACGGTAAGACTACTCTGACAGCTGCTATCACGACCGTTCTCGCAAAGAAAGGTCTCTCAGAGATTAAGTCTTTCGATCAGATTGATAATGCTCCAGAAGAGAAAGAGCGCGGTATTACAATTAACACTGCGCACGTAGAGTATCAGACGGCTAACCGTCACTATGCTCACGTTGACTGTCCGGGACACGCCGACTATGTGAAGAACATGGTGACAGGTGCCGCTCAGATGGATGGTGCTATTATCGTGGTTGCCGCTACTGACGGTCCTATGCCTCAGACACGTGAGCACGTACTTCTCGCTCGTCAGGTGAACGTTCCTCGCCTTGTTGTATTCCTCAATAAGTGTGATATGGTTGATGATGAGGAAATGCTTGAACTCGTTGAGATGGAGATGCGTGAGCTTCTTGACCAGTACGAGTTTGATGGCGACAACACTCCTATCATCCGCGGTTCTGCACTCGGTGCTCTTAACGGCGTAGAGAAGTGGGAGGATAAGGTTATGGAACTTATGGATGCTTGTGATACATGGATTCAGGATCCTCCGCGTGACCTTGACAAACCATTCCTTATGCCGGTAGAGGACGTGTTCTCTATTACAGGTCGTGGTACTGTTGCTACCGGCCGTATCGAGACAGGTCGTATCCATGTAGGTGACGAGGTTGAAATCCTCGGTCTTGGTGAGGATAAGAAGTCTGTTGTGACAGGCGTTGAGATGTTCCGTAAGATTCTTGACGAGGGTCAGGCAGGTGACAATGTCGGTCTTCTCCTCCGTGGCGTTGACAAGTCTGAAATCAAGCGTGGTATGGTTCTCTGCCATCCGGGACAGGTTAAGCCGTTCAAGAAGTTCAAGGCTTCTATCTATGTACTGAAGAAGGAAGAGGGTGGCCGTCACACTCCATTCGGAAATAAGTATCGTCCACAGTTCTATCTCCGCACTATGGACTGCACAGGTGAGATTTCTCTCCCGGCAGGTGTTGAGATGGTAATGCCTGGCGATAACGTAGAGATAACAGTTGAGCTTATCTATGCTGTTGCTCTTAACGTGGGTCTCCGCTTCGCTATCCGTGAGGGTGGCCGTACCGTAGGCTCTGGCCAGATTACAGAGGTTTACGAGGATTAATTCCTTGGATATACATATAGTGCCGGGCGGCTGTGAAACTAAACTTTCGCCCGGCACTTTTATACGGGATTAGCTCAGTCGGTAGAGCACTGGTCTCCAAAACCAGGTGTCGGGCGTTCGAGCCGCTCATCCCGTGCTAAAAGAAAAATCAATATGAACAAGATAGTAAATTATTGCAAGGCTTGCTATGAGGAGCTTGCACATAAGACTACCTGGCCTACTCGCGCACAGCTCACACACTCCGCTATGGTAGTGTTGTGTGCTTCGCTTGTTATAGCGATAATAGTCTTTTGTATGGACTCTGTCTTCAAATTCGTAATGAGCTCGATTTATCCTAACTAATCGAAAACATGGCAGAGAAAGGAATGAAATGGTATGCTATGCGTTCCGTGAGCGGAAAGGAAGCAAAGCTGAAAGAGTATATCGAGACTGAATGCAGTCACAATCCGCAGTTGGCGCAGAATGTGTCCCAGGTGCTTTTGCCGATGGAGAAACATGCCGCTTTGCGTAATGGCAAGCGTGTTGTTAAGGAAAAGGTTGCTCTTCCGGGGTATCTCTTCGTGGAGGCGAACCTTATTGGTGATACCGCGCATACCTTACGTTTTATGCCTAACTGTTTGGGTTTTCTTGGCGGACTTGATGATCCTACGCCTGTACGTCAGCAGGATATTAATCGTATGATTGGTGCTGCGGAGGATACGGAACTTGTGGAGGAGATGGAGATACCGTTTATGGTTGACGAGACGGTTAAGGTTACCGATGGCCCGTTCTCCGGATTCAGTGGAGTGATAGAGGCTATTAACAATGAAAAGCGAACATTGAAAGTCGTTGTTAAGATTTTCGGTAGAAACACTCCTTTGGAATTGAACTTCATGCAAGTGGAAAAAGAGGGGTAAGTCTTTTAATTTAGAAAGTGTTACCTTATATAATATAAAAGGTATAAAGATATGCAACTGTGGGAAACCTTTTGGGGATTCTTGCAGTTGTTTACAGCCAAAGAAAGAATTGCGGGTTAACAAAAATAATGCTTCCATTAACCCCTTTTCCTATAATTAACTTTATAATTATTAACAACAAAGATGGCTAAAGAAGTTGTTGGACAACTCAAATTACAAATTAAGGGTGGCGCTGCCAATCCTTCTCCTCCGGTAGGACCTGCATTGGGTTCTAAGGGTATCAACATTATGGGCTTCTGCAAGGAGTTTAATGCTCGTACCCAGGATAAGGCTGGCAAGGTCCTTCCTGTTGTTATAACTTACTATGCTGACAAATCTTTTGATTTTATAATCAAGACTTCTCCTGCTGCCGTGCAGCTTAAGGAAGTAGCAAAGATCAAGTCCGGTTCCGCATCTCCTAACCGTAACAAGGTTGCCGAGATTACATGGGATCAGGTTCGTGCTATTGCAGAGGATAAGTTGAAAGATCTGAATTGCTTTACTATCGAGTCTGCCATGAAGCAGATCGCCGGTACGGCACGCAGCATGGGTATCACCGTGAAAGGTGATTTCCCCGAATAGTAAGCGGTAAGGCGAATATTGTCCGCTGATTATTTAACATTTCCGGGAGGTGGAAAATTGTTTGTTCATTTACATGAGACAGTTATAACACCGCTTGTACCGAAAAACTTCAAAAACAAATGAGTAAACTGACAAAAAATCAAAAAGCAGTAGCCGACAAGGTTGAGCAGGGTAAGCTTTATACTATTGATGAGGCTGCTACTCTTGTGAAGGAAATCACAACAACAAAGTTTGACGCTTCTGTCGATGTTGACGTTCGTCTTGGTGTTGACCCCCGTAAGGCAAACCAGATGGTTCGTGGCGTTGTGAGCCTTCCTAACGGTACCGGTAAGGTTACACGCGTGCTTGCACTCTGTACTCCTGATCAGGAAGCTGCTGCAAAAGAAGCTGGTGCCGACTATGTTGGTCTTGACGAGTATATCGAGAAGATCAAGGGTGGTTGGACAGATGTTGATGTCATTATTACAATGCCTTCTTGCATGGGTAAGATTGGTCCTATCGGCCGCATACTCGGTCCTCGCGGACTTATGCCAAACCCGAAGAGTGGCACAGTGACAATGGATGTCGCAAAGGCTGTCAAGGAAGTTAAGCAGGGTAAGATAGATTTCAAGGTTGACAAGACCGGTATTATCCACACTTCTGTTGGCAAAGTCTCCATGGATGCAAAGGCTATCGCCGGAAACGTGAAGGAGTTTATCGCGACAGTTATCAAACTGAAACCAGCTGCTGCTAAGGGTACATACATCAAGAGTATCTTTATTTCAAGCACAATGAGTAAGGGTATCAAGATTGATCCTAAATCAGCCGATTAACTCTAAAAGTTTTGTAAAATGAAAAAAGAAGTAAAAGATACTATCATCTCCAAGCTTGGTGAACTTATCAGCCAGTACCCGCACTTCTATCTCGTAGATGTGACAGGTATGGACGCTAAGGCTACCAGTGACTTCCGCCGCAAAGCTTTCCAAAGCGAAATAAAGGCAGTTGTAGTGAAGAACAAACTGCTGATAAAGGCTTTGGATGCCGCAGAGAAAGATTACACTGCGCTTTACGATTGCCTCAAAGGCAATACTGCTGTAATGTTCACGCAGACTGCGAATCAGCCTGCGAAGTTGTTGAAGGAGTATAAGGATGCCAATCCTTCTCTTAAAGCAGCCTATGCTGAGGAAAGCATTTTCATCGGTGCTGACAAACTTGCGGAACTCGCTGCCCTCAAGAGCAAGAACGAGCTTATTGCAGACGTTATCGCACTGCTCCAGTCTCCGGCAAAGAACGTTGTTTCTGCACTGCAGTCTGGTTCTGGTACAATCCACGGCCTTCTCCAGACACTTGGAGAGCGTGCTGAGTAAAAGTGATGTTGAGCAAGCGGCCTGATTGGTTGGCTTGTTGAAGATTACGCCTATAAAATAATTTATAAACAAAAGTATAAACAAAATTAAATTTTTATATAAAAATGGCAGATATTAAAGCTATCGCAGAGGAACTCGTGAACCTCACCGTAAAGGAAGTAAATGAACTCGCTCAGGTCCTCAAGGACGAGTATGGTATTGAGCCAGCTGCCGCAGCTGTTGCTGTTGCTGCCGCTCCTGCTGCTGCAGGTGCAGAGGCTGCTGCTGAGAAGGACTCTTTCGATGTAGTCCTGAAAGAGGCAGGCGCTGCAAAGCTTCAGGTTGTAAAGGCCGTTAAGGAGGCTTGTGGCCTTGGTCTGAAGGAAGCTAAGGAACTCGTTGACGGTGCACCTTCTACTATCAAGGAGGGTCTCTCTAAGGCAGAGGCTGAGAACTTGAAGAAGGCTATCGAGGAGGCTGGAGCTGTTGTTGAGCTCAAGTAATTCCGGCTTGATGACGCTTGGCCGCGGAAAGACGATGAAGTACTTTCCGGGCATGAGGGCTCGATAATGTTCTCGGGCCTGACGTTAGAAATGAAACAAAATGGTTAGGATCTACCAAGTAGGCAGGTCCTAACCTTATTGTGTCTATTATGCTGCCATTATTAAGAAAATATTTTTCTGTGGTTATGTTGCAGCATTATGAAACCGGGGGAATCCGGTAAAGGCAAGAGTTAGAAAGGGAAAAGATACTAAAACTATCATACTTATTATTATAAAGCATGACATCTAAAAATGTTGAAAACAGAATAAACTTCGCACACGTGAAGAATCCGATGCCTTATCCGGATTTTCTTGACGTGCAGTTGAAGTCGTTCCGTGATTTTCTCCAGTTGGACACACCTCCGGAGGAACGCAAGAATGATGGCCTGTATAGGGTATTCGCCGAGAACTTCCCTATTGCGGACACACGTAATCATTTTGTCCTTGAGTTTTTGGACTATTTCATTGACCCTCCCCGTTATTCGATAGAGGAGTGCCTTGAGCGTGGCCTTACTTACAGTGTTCCGATGAAGGCAAAGATGAAATTGTATTGTACCGATGAGGATCACACCGATTTTGAGACAATCATTTCTGATGTGTTCTTGGGGACTATTCCATACATGACAAATAATGGTACCTTTATCATAAATGGTGCCGAGCGTGTCGTCGTGTCACAGTTGCACCGTTCACCGGGTGTGTTCTTCGGACAAGGCATCCATGCTAATGGCTCTGTGCTTTACAGTGCGCGCATTATTCCTTTCAAGGGCTCATGGATAGAATTTGCCACGGACATCAACAATGTGATGTATGCTTACATTGACCGTAAGAAGAAATTGCCCGTGACTACGCTGTTGCGTGCTATCGGTTTCGAGAAAGATAAAGACATTCTTCAGATTTTTGACCTTGCGGAAGAGTTGAAAGTCACAAAGAAGAATCTTAAAGAAGCTATCGGCCGCACACTTGCCGCACACATAATGAAGACATGGTCTGAGGACTTTGTTGATGAAGATACGGGTGAGGTCGTTTCTCTGGAGCGCAACGAGATTCTCATGCAGCGCGAGACTGTGATAACCGAGGATAACATACAGGATATTCTTGATAGTGAGCAGTCAACCATCCTTCTTCACAAGAATGAGGACAGTGCCTCCAAATATGGAATTATTTTCAATACGCTGGCCAAGGATACGTCAAACTCAGAGAAAGAGGCTGTGTATTATATATACCGTCAGCTTCGTAATGCTGACCCGGCGGACGAGGCAAGTGCACGTGAGGTGATACAAAACCTTTTCTTCTCCGACAAGCGTTATGACTTGGGTGAGGTCGGCCGCTATCGCATCAACAAGAAACTTGGTCTTGACACGGGCATGGATGTGCGTATCCTGACAAAGGAGGACATCATTGAGATTATCAAGTATCTCATACAGCTCATTAACAGCAATGCTACGGTAGATGATATTGACCACTTGTCAAACCGTCGTGTGCGTACAGTCGGCGAGCAACTGGCTAACCAGTTCTCGATAGGTCTCTCACGTATGAGCCGCACTATCCGTGAGCGTATGAACGTGCGTGACAATGAGGTGTTCACACCTACGGACCTTATCAATGCCAAGACCATTTCGAGTGTAATCAACTCATTCTTCGGTACCAATCCTCTCTCACAGTTCATGGACCAGACCAACCCGTTGGCGGAGGTGACACACAAGCGTCGTCTTTCGGCATTGGGTCCCGGCGGACTTTCACGTGAGCGTGCAGGTTTTGAGGTGCGTGACGTACACTACACCCATTATGGCCGTCTTTGTCCTATCGAGTCACCGGAAGGACCAAACATCGGATTGATATCCTCTCTCTGTATGTTCGCCCAGATTAATGATCTTGGTTTCATTGAAACACCATACCGTAAGGTGAATGATGGTGTTGTGGATCTTGACAATGATCATGTTGTATATCTCACGGCGGAAGAGGAGGAGACGCATATTATAGGCCAAGGCAATGCGCCGTTGCAGGATGACGGCAAGTTTGTTCGCGATGTGGTTAAGTGCCGCGAGAAGGCAGACTTCCCTGTTGTTCCACCGTCAGAAGTGGATCTTATGGACGTCTCTCCGCAGCAGATAGCTTCTGTTTCCGCCGGTCTTATTCCGTTCCTTGAGCATGATGACGGTCACCGTGCGTTGATGGGATGTAACATGATGCGTCAGGCAGTACCGCTGCTTCACAATGACGCGCCTATTGTCGGTACAGGCTTGGAGCGTCAGGTATGTGAGGACTCACGTACTATGATAACGGCGGAAGGTGACGGTATCATAGAATATGTTGACGCTACGACCATCCGTATTCTCTATGACCGCACAGAGGATGAGGAGTTCGTAAGTTTTGAGCCTGCCATAAAGGAATACCGTATTCCCAAGTTCCGTCGTACCAACCAGAACATGACCATTGACCTCCGTCCGATTTGCGACAAAGGCCAGCGTGTTAAGGCCGGTGATATTCTCACGGAAGGTTATGCCACGGAGAATGGCGAGTTGGCTCTCGGCCGTAACCTCCTTGTGGCTTATATGCCATGGAAGGGCTACAACTATGAGGACGCTATCGTATTGTCAGAGCGCATTGTCCGTGATGACGTTCTCACGTCAGTTCATGTGGATGAGTACTCCCTTGATGTCCGCGAGACAAAGCGTGGCATGGAGGAACTGACATCTGACATACCGAATGTATCGGAGGATGCCACAAGGGATTTGGACGAAAACGGTATAATACGTCTCGGTGCCCGCGTTGAGCCGGGTGACATAATGATAGGCAAGATTTCGCCAAAGGGTGAGAGCGATCCTTCACCGGAAGAGAAGTTGCTGCGTGCCATATTCGGCGACAAGGCCGGTGACGTGAAAGACTCTTCCTTGAAAGCCAATCCTTCTTTGTCCGGTGTCGTGATAGACAAGAAACTCTTTGCCCGTGCCGTCAAGACACGTGAGTCAAAGAAACAGGACAAGGTAATCCTTGCAAAGATAGACGAGGAATACGAGGCAAAAGGCAAGGATCTGAAAGAAATCCTTGTTGACAAGCTCCTTACCCTTACCGAGGGCAAGACATGTGCCGGCGTTACGGACTATACAGGAGCGGAGGTAATAACGAAAGGCAGCAAGTTCACCGCCGCCATGCTTGCAAACCTCGAATATGACGGAGTACAGTCAGGCAATTGGACCGGTGACGAGCATACGGATAAGCTTATCAAGATGCTTATCATGAATTATATCCGCAAGTACAAGCTGCTTGACGCAGAGCTGAAGCGCCGTAAGTTCGCCATCACAATCGGTGACGACCTTCCTTCCGGCGTATTGCAGATGGCAAAGGTATATATCGCCAAGAAACGTAAGATCGGTGTAGGTGATAAACTTGCCGGCCGTCACGGTAACAAGGGCATTGTGTCAAAGGTTGTTCGTCAGGAAGACATGCCGTTCCTTGAAGATGGCCGTCCCGTGGATTTGGTGCTTAACCCTCTTGGCGTGCCTTCACGTATGAACCTTGGCCAGATATTCGAGGCCATCCTCGGTGCTGCCGGACGTAAGTTGGGTGTTAAGTTCTCCACGCCAATCTTTGATGGCGCTAAACTTGAAGACCTCTCGGAGTGGACGGACAAGGCCGGTTTGCCGCGCCTGTGCTCCACACACCTTTATGATGGTGAGACCGGTGAGCGTTTTGACCAGCCTGCAACGGTGGGTGTCACATACTTCTTGAAACTCGGCCACATGGTAGAGGACAAGATGCACGCTCGTTCCATCGGTCCTTACTCTCTCATTACGCAGCAGCCGCTTGGTGGTAAAGCACAGTTTGGCGGTCAGCGTTTCGGAGAGATGGAGGTGTGGGCCATCGAGGCATTCGGTGCCAGCCACGTGCTTCAGGAAATCCTTACCGTCAAGTCTGACGATGTTACGGGACGTTCCAAGAGTTACGAGGCAATCGTCAAAGGCGACTCCATGCCTACACCGGGCATACCGGAATCTCTCAATGTGCTGCTGCACGAGCTTCGTGGTTTGGGTCTCAGCATAAAGCTTGATTAATCATAAATAACGAAAACTATGGCTTTCAAGAAAGACAACAAGATAAAAAATAACTTCACGAAGATTACAGTCGGCCTGGCATCGCCGGAAGACATACTCGAACATTCTTATGGTGAGGTTACAAAGCCGGAGACTATCAACTATCGCACTTACAAGCCTGAGCGTGACGGTCTCTTCTGTGAGCGTATCTTCGGTCCTACCAAAGACTTTGAGTGCGCCTGCGGCAAGTATAAGCGTATCCGCTACAAGGGTATCGTCTGCGACCGCTGCGGCGTGGAGGTTACAGAGAAGAAAGTGCGCCGTGAGCGTTCCGGACATATAGAACTCGTTGTTCCGGTTGCACATATCTGGTATTTCCGTTCACTGCCTAACAAGATAGGCTATCTTCTCGGCATTCCTACGAAAAAGCTGGAGTCTGTCATATACTATGAAAAGTATGTCGTAATACAGCCCGGTATTCTCGAGGGAGCGAAGGCCGATGATGGTACAGACCTTAATGGCTCGCACAAGTTGGACTTCATTACAGAAGAGGAATATATCGACATTGTTGACAACCGTCTTGACGCGAACAACGATTACCTTGACGACAGTGACCCTAACAAGTTCATTGCCAAAATGGGTGCTGAGGCTGTTTATATCCTTCTTCAGAACCTTGACCTTGACACGCTCTCATACGAGTTGCGCGACCAGGCCAGCACAGAAGGTTCTGTACAGCGTAAGACTGAGGCTCTGAAACGTTTGCAGGTGGTAGAGGCATTCCGTAACAGTCGTGGGCCGGAAGGCACAGAGAACCGTCCGGAGTGGATGATAATGAAGATTCTTCCAGTCACTCCGCCGGAGCTTCGTCCGCTGGTTCCTCTGGATGGAGGACGCTTCGCCACATCAGACCTCAACGACCTTTACCGTCGTGTCATAATAAGAAACAACCGTCTGAAGCGCCTTATGGAGATTCACGCTCCGGAGGTAATCCTCCGTAACGAGAAACGTATGCTCCAAGAGGCTGTTGACTCCCTTTTCGACAATTCCCGTAAGAGCAGTGCGGTAAAGAGTGAGGGCAACCGTCCTTTGAAATCCCTTTCCGATTCTCTGAAAGGTAAGGCCGGCCGCTTCCGTCAGAATCTTCTCGGTAAGCGTGTGGACTATTCGGCACGTTCCGTTATTGTCGTTGGTCCGGAGTTGAACATGGGCGAGTGCGGTCTGCCGAAGCTGATGGCTGCGGAACTTTACAAACCGTTCATTATCCGCAAGCTCATAGAGCGTGGCATAGTCAAGACCGTAAAGAGTGCTAAGCGCATTGTAGATCGTCGTGAGCCAATCATTTGGGACATCCTTGAAAATGTCATGAAGGGACACCCCGTGCTACTCAACCGTGCTCCTACACTGCACCGTCTTGGCATTCAGGCCTTCCAGCCGAAACTCATAGAAGGCAAGGCTATCCAGCTTCACCCATTGGCATGTACGGCTTTCAACGCCGACTTCGACGGTGACCAGATGGCCGTACACCTCCCGCTCTCAAACGAGGCAATCCTTGAAGCACAGTTACTGATGCTTCAAAGCCACAATATCCTTAATCCTGCCAATGGCGCACCTATCACCGTGCCTTCACAGGATATGGTGTTGGGTCTTTACTATATCACCAAGTTACGCCCGGGAGCGAAAGGCGAAGGCCTTACGTTCTATGGCCCGGAAGAAGCTATCATCGCTTACAATGAGAAGCGTTGCGACCTCCATGCCATCGTGAAGGTAGTCGTTGATGACATAGTTGATGGCGAGAAGCAGAAGCGTATGGTGGAGACCTCCGTAGGCCGTGTCATCGTGAATGACCTTGTGCCGGATGAGATGGGTTATGTCAACACCATCATTTCCAAGAAGTCCCTGCGCGACATCATACAGAATGTGATAAACGTGGTCGGTTTTGCACGTGCTTGTGAGTTCCTTGACGGAATCAAGAACCTTGGCTACCGCATGGCATACCTTGCAGGTCTGTCATTCAACCTTGACGACATCATTATTCCGCCGGAGAAGGAAGAACTTATCAATAAGGGTAACGAGGAAGTACGCCAGATTACCGATAACTACAACATGGGCTTCATCACCGATACCGAGCGTTACAACCAGGTAATCGACACATGGACCCACGTTAACAATGATATAGGTAATATCCTGTTGAAGGAAATGACAGAAGCGGATCAGGGCTTTAACGCTGTCTTCATGATGCTTGACTCCGGTGCCCGTGGTTCTAAGGATCAGATTAAGCAGCTCTCCGGTATCCGCGGCCTTATGTCAAAACCCCAGAAGGCAGGTGCTGATGAACGTCCTACCATTGAGAACCCTATCCTTTCCAACTTCAAGGAAGGTATGTCGGTACTTGAATACTTCATCGCCTCCCACGGTGCCCGTAAGGGACTTGCCGATACGGCCATGAAGACAGCCGATGCCGGTTACCTCACACGTCGTCTTGTGGATGTGTCACATGATGTGATTATCACAGAGGACGACTGCGGAACATTGCGCGGTCTTGTCTGCTCGGCGTTGAAGAACGGCGATGATGTCATCTCCAGCCTCTACGACCGTATTCTCGGCCGTGTAAGCGTGCATGACGTTATCAATCCACATACCAACGAGGTGCTTTGCCCCGCCGGAGAGGAAATAAACGAGGCACGTGCCAAGGCCATAGAGGACGCAGGCATCGAAACTGTCGAGATACGCTCTGTACTCACCTGCGAATCCAAGCATGGTGTCTGCAAGAAGTGTTACGGCCGTAACCTTGCCACCCAGCGCATGGTGCAGAAAGGCGAGGCTGTCGGCGTCATTGCGGCGCAAGCCATCGGTGAGCCGGGTACACAGCTTACGCTTCGTACCTTCCACGCCGGAGGTATTGCCGGCGGTGCGGCTGCCAATGCCAGCGTTACCTGTAAGGCTGCGGAGGCAGTAGTAGAGTTTGACGAGCTTCGTGCCGTACCGTACGTTGATAACAGCGAGGGTAGCGAAGTCAACTGCGAGATGGTAGTCAGCCGTCTTACCGAGTGCCGTTTCGTTGATCCTACAACGGGCATCACCCTTTCCAACGTACCAGTACCTTATGGTTCATCACTCTTCTTCAAGACCGGTGATCATGTCAAGAAAGGTGACGTCATAGCACGTTGGGACCCGTTCAATGCCGTCATCGTTTCGGAATTTGCAGGTAAGATACGCCTCAATGACTTTGTTGAAGGCGCAACCTATAAGGCCGAGACCGACGAAACCACGGGTATGACCGAACGCATCATCATAGAGAGCAAGGACCGTTCAATGGTTCCGACATGTAACATCTGTGACGAGAACGGCGAGATCATCGCAACCTACAACCTTCCGGTAGATGGTCACGTAGTAGTCGAGGACGGAGCGTCAATCCCGTCAGGTGTGACGCTTGTCAAGATACCACGTACCGTAGGCCGTGCAGGTGACATCACCGGTGGTCTGCCGCGTGTGACAGAGCTCTTTGAGGCCCGTAACCCAAGTAACCCGGCCGTTGTCTCCGAGATAGACGGTGAGGTGACGATGGGAGCACTCAAGCGCGGTAACCGTGAAATCACCATCACGTCAAAGACCGGTGAGCAACGCAAATACCTCGTGCCACTGTCAAAGCAATTGCTTGTGCAGGAACACGATGCTGTACGTGCAGGCACACCACTTTCTGCCGGTGTCATCACACCTAACGATATTCTTGCCATCAAGGGTCTCACCGCTGTGCAGGAGTACATCGTCAACGAAGTACAGGACGTTTACCGCCTGCAAGGTGTGAAGATTAACGATAAGCACTTCGAGATTATCGTCCGCCAGATGATGCGTAAGGTGCAGATCAATGATCCGGGCGACACCAGTTTCCTTGAAAGCGATGTAGTTGACAAGCTCGACTTTGCGGAAGAGAACGACCGCATTTGGGGAAAGAAAGTCGTTACCGATGCAGGCGATTCAGAGAACCTCCACAAAGGTCAGATTGTTACAGCCCGCAAGTTGCGTGACGAGAACTCGCTCCTCAAACGTCGTGACCAAAAACTCGTTGAAGTACGCGATGCAGTCCCTGCCACATCCACACAGATATTGCAGGGTATCACCCGTGCGGCTCTTCATACCAAGAGCTTCATGTCTGCCGCATCCTTCCAGGAAACCACGAAGGTACTCAACGAGGCAGCCATCCGTCGCAAGAGCGATGCGCTCCAAGGCATGAAGGAAAACGTAATCTGCGGTCACCTCATACCGGCTGGCACAGGTCAGCGTGAATTTGAGAAGATTATCGTCGGCAGCCGTGAGGACATGGATCGCCGTCAGATGAGCCGTCAGAACGTCTTTGAGTATCGCAGCTAAGCTATATGCTCATTAGAATAACAGTCAAAGGGACACAGGATTAATACCTGTGTCCCTTTTTGTTTTGTAGCAGTAATAATTTTCAATCCACAGTGAAAAACTTTGTAAGATATAGTTCTAATTAAAAATAAATCACTATATTTGCAACGAAACAAAGACTTAAACAATAGAATAGCAGATAAAAATGCCATTCGGATGAAAGCGACAGAACAAGGATATGTACGACTAGTTCGATAAATCTGTTGGGTAATACCAAATAAACAGCATGTAGAAGAATGAAAACACTAAGGCAAACGCTTAAATCATATTACGGATATGATTCCTTCCGTCCCATGCAGGAAGAGATTATCCAAAATGTGCTTCAGTGCAAAGATTCTCTTGTATTAATGCCTACTGGCGGCGGTAAATCTATATGTTTTCAGATACCGGCATTAATGATGGAAGGCACAGCTATCGTAGTTTCGCCACTTATATCTTTAATGAGAGATCAGGTAGAAACTTTGCGTGCAAATGGAATTCCTGCAGAGGCATTGAATAGTGGTAATGCAGAGTCAGAAAATCGTATTATACAAGACAAATGTTTGCGAGGAGAATTAAAACTGTTGTATATATCGCCGGAACGTCTTATGACAGAAATACATTGGATTTCGCAATGTTTACGGGTGTCACTCTTTGCTATTGATGAGGCGCATTGTATTTCACAGTGGGGGCATGATTTTCGACCAGAATATACCCAATTGGGAACATTGCGTGACCAATTCCCCAATGTTCCTATTATGGCATTAACAGCAACGGCTGATAAAATAACAAAAGAAGATATATTGGAACGATTGCGGTTGCATGATCCGCAGGTATTTATCAGTTCGTTCGATCGCCCAAATCTTAGCCTAAGTGTGAAGTGTGGTTATTCCGCCAATGATAAGATGCGAGCTATAATAAAGATTATAGAGCGTCATCCACATGAGAGTGGTATTATATACTGTCTTGCACGCAAGACAACGGAACAACTTGCCGAAAAACTACGTAAGAATGGAGTTCCTGTCGGTGTTTATCATGCCGGGTTGAACATGGAGGAACGTCACCGGGTTCAAGAGAATTTTATCACAGACAAAATAGATGTAGTAGTAGCGACAATAGCTTTTGGTATGGGAATAGACAAAAGTAATGTGCGCTTCGTTGTTCACTACAATTTGCCAAAAAGTATAGAGAATTTTTATCAGGAGATAGGTCGTGGAGGACGTGACGGGTTGCCAACGGAAACACTACTGTTTTTCAATATACAAGATTTGATTACTCTTCGGAAATTTGCAGATGAAAGTGGTCAGCAAGAAATCAATCGTGAAAAACTGAACCGCATACAGGAATATGCAGAGTCCCAAGTCTGTCGTCGGCGTATTTTATTAAATTACTTTGGTGAGATGACCGAATGTAATTGTGGTAATTGTGATGTGTGCAGCACTCCTTCTCAGCATTTTGATGGAACTATTCTGGTACAAAAAGCATTGTCAGCTATGATGCGGACAGGAGAGCAGATAGGTTTTACTATGGTAATAGATATTTTGCGGGGAGTCTGGTCTCGTGATATAACGTTGAGAGGTTATCAAAATTTGAAAACCTTTGGCGTAGGACGCGATCTTTCTATTCGTGATTGGCAGGACTATCTTTTGCAGATGTTGCAAATGGGATTTATAGAGATTGCTTATAATGAGGACAGACATTTGAAACTTACTGAATTGGGAAAAGATGTCCTGTATGGTAGGAAGAAAGCTGAATTGGCAGTAATTGTGCGTGAGGATTTGCGAGTGAAAGTGCGTAGAAAAGTTGCTCTACGAGATACTTTGACAGAGTCGAATCCCAATCGTGATGATGCCAGTGAGGATAAAAAACTTTTTGAACGTTTGCGTGAATTGCGTAAGCAAATAGCTGATGCAAACAATTGGCCTGCATATATTGTAATGTCTGACAAATCGCTCCATGAACTAACCAGAGAACGTCCGACTACACTTCACGATATTGGGAACATTTTTGGTATAGGTGAGCATAAACGTAATGTTTATGGTAAACAGTTTATTGCTGTTATCAAGGAGTATGTCCAAAAAGAAGTCTTGAATACACAGAAAGAGAAACTTCCGAAGAACAAAAGAGCAAATATATTGTCTTACATAGCTAAACAAAAACAATCTCACGCAAAAGCATATACTCCATGGACAGATGATGATGATAATCGTCTAAAACAATTTTATTCTGAAGGCAAAAGCATTGAGGAATTGATGGAAATATTTGAAAGGAATGAAGGGGCAATATGCTCTCGGTTGGTAAAGGTAGGAAGTGTTGTACGTTAAGGCGTTTAATTAATATGTCGATATTCAGTAAACTTTTCAAAAAACGGCAAAAAACTGTTTCTGATGCAGACCACATTGAATCCAATGAACAGGCTCGTTTGATGGAATTTGAACACCAAATGAACGAATTATTGTCTAAGGATGTATTCATAGCACAGAGTGATTTTAATAAGAATATTGTTGAATATGCAGATTTCTATGCACAATTAAAACTACTTCAAAGTACGGAGACATTATCATATTTTTGCCGTGACAGAGGGATAGCGATAGAACGTGTTGAGCATTTTTTGTCTTTCTATGAGGACTTGCAGAATAAGGGGGAATCATCAATAGTAAGTAAACATAATGAAGCGTTTGTTGATAGGCATCTTAAATCGGATAAAGTATATTTGGATAATATATTGAAAAATGTAGATCCTATTATAAAACTTGACGATGAACAACGTCGTGTTGTTTTGTCCGATGAGGATTATATGCTTGTGATAGCTGGTGCCGGTGCTGGTAAAACCACGACAGTAGCGGCAAAGGTAAAATATCTTATTGAAAAGAAAGGAATACAGCCAGACCAGATCTTAGTTATCTCTTTTACCAATAAGGCAGTCGAAGAACTGCGTGGTAAGATAAATAAGGCATTGAAGATAGATTGTCCTATTACTACTTTCCATAAAACAGGATATGCCATATTGCGCCGTCAAGATAACGACCGTAAATCTATTGTTGACCAAGGATTCATGTTTAATGTGGTTAATAACTATTTGAAAGGGAATATACTTGAAAATCCTGAACTGGTTGATAAACTAATATTGTTTTTTGGCAGTTATTTTGAAGCCCCTTATGAAGGAAATGGGTTAAATGATTTCTTTAACTATATAACAAAGGCAGATTTCTCCACGTTGCGTGGCAATATGGCAGAGTATGCTGAACAGATAATAGACAAGCGTACAGGAAGATGTTTAAGTATTGCCCATGAGATATTGCGCTCTGCCCAAGAGGTACGTATAGCCAATTTCTTATATATGAATGGGATAGAGTATGTTTATGAAAAGCCATATCCTTATCACATTCTGCGTTCTCATAAACCATATACACCGGATTTTACAATCACTCAGGATGACAAGGTCGCATATATAGAACATTTTGGCATTACACAAGATGGACACAGCAATCGATATACAGCAGAGCAATTAGCACGTTATAAATATGTTGTGAATGATAAAATAAGATTGCATCGTAATCATGGAACTGATTTAATTTATACTTTCTCTGCATACAATGATGGGCGTGATATACTTGTGCATCTGCAAGAAGAACTTATAAGCCATGGTTTTGAATTACACCCCCGTTCTGCCCGTGAGGTGTTTGACAAGATTGTCAATACAGAAGAGAACCGTTATATTGCCAAATTAGTAAAACTTGTTTGTACCTTTATACAGAACTTCAAAACAAATGGTTATACATTGGATGATTTCTATCGTTTTCATATAATGGCAAAGAATGAACGTAGTAAGTTGTTTCTTGCGATTTGTGAACAATGTTATCATGAATATACCAAACGTTTGAAAGAAAAGAATGCTATCGATTTTGAGGATATGATTAATGACTCTGCACGCATTTTGCGCGAAGAAGAAATTAAAGGCAGGAAATTAGACTTCAAATATATTATAGTGGATGAATATCAGGATATTTCTCGTCAACGTTTCAATCTGACCAAAGAACTGAGTAAACTTTGTAATGCTAAGATTATAGCGGTAGGTGATGATTGGCAATCCATTTATGCCTATGCAGGTTCTGATATTACATTGTTCACAAATTTCAAGGAGACTTTCGGGTATGGTTTGGAATTGAGAATTACGAAAACTTATCGTAATGCACAGGAAGTGATAGATATAGCCGGTGGATTCATACAGAAGAACACAGCACAGATACGTAAGGCTTTAATTTCACCAAAGAAAATAAAAGACCCTGTTATTATTCAGTCATATACAGAAGATGTGGACAGAAAGAAATATGAGGGGAAAGGTGGAAAGTATTTCTTGGTAGGAGAAACGGTAGAGAAAATAATGAAAGAGATTTTGTCGGAGAACCCGAAGTCTTCAATCCTGTTGCTTGGGAGATATGGTTTTGACGGGTTCAATCTTACAAAATCGGCTGATTTCATTTATTTAGAGAAAACGGGAAATGTCACGTCAAAAACGTTCTCCGATATAGAGATGGAGTTTATGACCGTACATCGTGCAAAAGGACTTGGATATGACAATGTGATTATCATTAACGCCATCGACTCTGTGTATGGTTTTCCTTCACAGGTTCAGGACGATCCTGTGCTGAAATATGTACTTCATAGTGACCATGCTATTGAGTATGCAGAAGAAAGGCGACTTTTTTATGTTGCATTGACGCGTACAAAGAATAGAGTATATATAGTAACTCCCCAGCAACGTCCATCGGCTTTTGTTCGTGAGCTTATAAAGGATTATCCGAATGTTACTCTGCGTGGGAAAATAGATGAGAAGCAGGGCGGACAGACAGAGGCAAAGAAATGTCCGGTTTGCGGGTATCCTTTACTGTTACGTTACAAAAAGGCTTATGGGTTGAAATTGTGGATTTGTTCTAACGAACCGGAGATTTGCGATTTCATGACAAACAATTTAAGGGGTGGGAATCTCCCAATAATGAAATGTAACCAGTGTCGTGATGGTTATTTGATTGTTAAGGACGGTAAGGAAGATGTAGTGCTTGGCTGTACTAATTATCGAAAAGACAAGACAGGCTGTAATAACTTTATGACAAAGGATTATTATTTGAAATACATAAGGGGGGAAAATAAACCTGAATAGCAATTTATATAAAAAGCAGACGCATATCTATGATATGATTTGTAGTGATGTAGATAATGCTTGTAAAAAAGGAGGGGGATAATGTATAAAACCATAACATCGTTTTTCTTTGCTACGCTGCTTCTTTGCGCATGCTTTCATGCACCATCCATATCGGTGCCATTATTCGTGCCTGACGAGACAGACCAGACTGCTAATCAGAATGGTACTATGGTGCTTGATCAAAACGGTGGCAAGTGTGCGTTGATACGCATACAGACCACCATGAAAGGGCTTGCCTTTGATGTTGATTCGCTTGGCGTCCGGAAAGTTGATGACAGCAAGTATGGTGAGGTGTGGCTGTATGTGCCGGCAGGCGTAAAGAGAATGAGCATCCGCCATCCGCTGATAGGCTCGTTGTCCGACTATGTTTTCCCGGTAGAAATCAATGCGGGCAGTACATATAGGATGTGGATTGTGACAGAATATGATTCGCCCGCTATATTAGCGGCACAGAATGATTATGTCGGTGTGCTTGACGTTAGCTATGAGCCTTTTGATTGCGAGGTGTATATAGACGGCAAGCCGGTAGGCTCCAGCCCCGGTGTGTTCAAAGATGTCCCTGTCGGGGCGCATGAGGTGCAGCTGCGTAAGGATGGGTATTTAACAGAGGTGGATACTGTTACCGTCAGTGGAGGACAGACCACGTCGTTGTCCGGCAGTCTGGAATATATACAGCCGGAAGACTTGGTGTCACCTTCCAAGTATGATAAGGATAAGGTGTTCGATATTGTGGAGCAGATGCCTTCCTTTCCCGGCGGCATGAAAGCGATGAACCGCTATCTGATAGAGCACATAAAATGCCCGGCAATGATGGTAAAGGAAAGCGAACAAGGCAGGGTTGTATGTACGTTCATTGTAGAGCGTGACGGCACTCTCACTGACATAAAAGTGTATAAATCGTTGGAGCCGTCTCTTGACGAGGAGGTATGCCGCGCCATAAAGTCCATGCCCAGATGGAATCCGGGAAGAAGTGACGGTCAGACCGTTCGTGTGCGATACATACTTCCTGTCACTCTTTGGTGATTTCTGCTGTGGCATATTATTGGCCGTGGGGGCACCAAGACATTATAATGTCCGCAAAAGGGTGCTGATTACCGTGTAAACAGGTGCTGATTACATTACAATCAGGCCTCTTTTACACAGTAATCAGCACCCTTTTGTAATGGCCGTTGTAACGCATTGGATGGCAGCGCGTTGTAGGCACGGCATCTTGCCGTGCAGAAAACTAAGACCCGCAAACTTTGTAGAGACGATGTACCACATCGTCTCAATAAACAGACATAAAATAACAGCATGGAGACGATGTGGTACATCGTCTCTACAACACGGGTATGACAACGCATGAGCCATATTTTTGTCTTGCGGGCGGATGATGTCCGTAGGGAAAAGCGGGGAAAACGTTGGGCATCAGGTGCGTGTAGTGCCGCAGATGCGTTATTTTTAGTTAATAAATTTGGTGATGGCGGATTTATTGTGTACCTTTGCATTCAACAAAATACTCGGGGGTGCCTTGGCGGACACATACGGATGACGGTGCGGACGCAGGGCTGAGATTATACCCATTGACCTGATGCAGACAGTGCTGCCGTAGGAAATGAGAATGATTTTATCGTGGATGATAACTCCGGGTGACGGCTTTGCGGCCGTTATCCGTTTTTTGTTTATTGCCGGAACCCTGCGAAACGAATCTTTAACCAACAGCGGAAGAATGAGGATTTATATCAACAACAAGCCTGCGGAGACTGCGGCGACGACACTGGATGGCCTTGCGCAGGAGATGAACCTGCCCGGGCGTGGCGTGGCCATGGCTCTGGGCACGCAGATGGTGCAGCGCGCCCTGTGGGCGGAGACTGCGCTGAAAGAGGGTGACAGCGTGATAATCATCAAGGCGGCGTGCGGGGGATAACGCCCCCCTCCGTCTCCCCCGAGGGGGAGGGAATGCGGCATTAAACCGCCATGCCTGTTTATTTGCAACGGATGGAAAACGCCATTAAATCGCCATGCCTGTCCTTACTCCTCCCCTCGGGGAGGTCGGGAGGGGGCTATAACCATATTTTTATGCTTCAATTCATTTCACATTATACAGACCGATATACGTATCTTGACTCCATACGCATGGCCCTTGCCGGCGGATGCCGCTGGGTGCAGCTGCGCATGAAGGGTGCCACTGACGACGAGATGCGCCCTGTGGCCGTTGAGGCGCAGCGTATGTGCCGTGAAGCCGGCGCCACATTCGTCATCGATGATCATGTGGAACTGGTGAGGGAACTGCACGCCGACGGTGTGCATCTGGGCAAGAAGGATATGCCGATAGCCGAGGCGAGGGCGTTGCTCGGTGCCGGTTTCATCATCGGCGGCACGGCAAACACGCTTGATGACGTCCGTGCGCACCACAAGGCGGGGGCAGACTACATCGGTTGCGGCCCTTTCCGCTTCACCACAACGAAGCAGGGACTTGCGCCGGTGCTGGGCATTGAGGGTTACAGGAGCATCGTTGAGGGCATGAGGCGTGAGCGTATCGGCTTGCCGATAGTGGCCATAGGGGGCATAACGGCGGATGACATTCCCGGCATAATGCAGACCGGCGTGACGGGCATTGCGCTGAGCGGCACGGTGCTGCGAGCCGACAACCCCGCCAAGGAGATGGAGAGGCTGCTGGCGTTGGTGCGCTTGCATGAATCAAGGAGTTGACAAACCGCATGTAGAGACGATGTACCACATCGTCTCAATAAATGAAAATACATACTGACGGCAAGGAGACGATGTGGTACATCGTCTCTACATACTACCCGGAAATAAATAAAACATAATAAAGACAATGAGCAAATTAGTTATTGCGGGAAGGGAATTCAATTCCCGTTTGTTTCTCGGAACAGGAAAATTCAACAACAACGCCATGATGGCTGAGGCCATCAAGGCCAGTGAGACGGAGATGGTTACCGTGGCGATGAAGCGTGTGGAGCTTGAGGACAAGCATGATGACCTGCTCAACCACATCACGCAGAACGCGGGAATACAACTGCTTCCCAACACGTCCGGCGTGCGTAACGCCGAGGAAGCGGTGTTTGCGGCGCAGATGTCACGCGAGGCTTTCGGTACAAACTGGCTGAAACTGGAGATACATCCCGACCCACGCTACTTGCTGCCCGACTCTGTCGAGACGCTGAAAGCCACGGAGCAGCTGGTGAAGCTGGGCTTCGTGGTGCTGCCGTATTGTCAGGCCGACCCTACATTGTGCAAGCACTTGGAGGAGGCGGGGGCCGCTACCGTGATGCCGCTTGCCGCACCTATCGGCACTAACAAGGGCCTGCGCATGAAGGACTTTTTGCAGATTATCATCGAGCAGGCCACCGTCCCGGTGGTGGTGGATGCCGGTATCGGCGCGCCGAGCCACGCCGCGGAGGCCATGGAGATGGGAGCCGACTGCTGTCTGGTCAACACTGCCATAGCGGTAGCGGGCGATCCGGTGCAGATGGCCATTGCCTTCAAGGAGGCCGTGACAGCCGGACGCAGGGCTTACGAGGCCGGTCTCGGTGCCGTGAGCGACTCGGCCGAGGCCAGTTCGCCGCTTACCGCATTCCTGAACTGATGGAGTATATATCATAACAACAGACTTATGCCAAACGACAATAAAGCCTACGCCAAAAGAGAAAAGGCGTATATGACGGGCAAACTGTTCCCGTCGGTAAGGGTGGGAATGACCAAGGTGAACCTTACACCCACCGTTACAAGAGACAAGAACGGCGTGCCCCACACCGAGGAGAACGCTCCTGTATATATATATGACACCAGCGGGCCGTTCTCCGACCCCGCCATCGAGGTGGATTTGAAGAAGGGTTTGCCGAGAATACGCGAGCAGTGGATTCTTGACCGCAACGACACCGAGCAGCTGAAGGAGGTCACCAGCGACTACGGCAGGCAGAGACTGGCCGACAAGTCGCTTGACTCCCTGCGCTTTGAACACATACAGCTGCCGCGAAGAGCCGTCAGCGGCAAGGCCATCACGCAGATGGCATACGCCAAGGCGGGCATCATAACGCCCGAGATGGAGTATGTGGCCATAAGGGAGAACATGAACTGCGAGGAGATGGGCATCAAGACACACATCACTCCGGAGTTCGTGCGCAGCGAGATAGCGTGCGGGCGCGCCGTATTGCCGGCCAACATCAACCATCCCGAGGCCGAACCCATGATTATAGGGCGTAACTTCCTCGTCAAGATCAATACCAACATAGGCAACTCCGCCACCACATCCTCAATAGAGGAAGAGGTCGATAAGGCCGTGTGGTCGTGCAAATGGGGCGGCGACACGCTGATGGACTTATCTACGGGAGCCAACATCCACGAGACAAGGGAGTGGATAGTGCGCAACTGTCCGGTGCCGGTCGGAACGGTACCGATATACCAAGCCTTGGAAAAGGTGGACGGTAAGGTGGAGAACCTGACGTGGGAGGTGTATAAGGACACGCTGATCGAACAGTGCGAGCAGGGCGTTGACTACTTCACCATACACGCCGGCATACGCCGTCAGAACGTGCATCTGGCGGATTCACGCCTTTGCGGCATCGTCAGCCGCGGCGGTTCCATAATGAGCAAGTGGTGCCTTATACACGACAAGGAGTCTTTCCTCTATGAGCACTTTGACGAAATATGCGACATCGTGGCGCAGTATGACGTGGCATTGTCACTCGGCGACGGTCTGAGACCGGGCTGTACGGCCGACGCTAACGACGCCGCGCAGTTCGCGGAGCTTGATACCATGGGAGAACTTGTGCTCCGTGCATGGGAGAAGAACGTGCAGGCGTTCATCGAAGGGCCCGGACACGTGCCGATGCAGAAGATACGCGAGAACATGGACAGGCAGCTTGACCACTGCCATGAGGCGCCGTTCTACACGCTCGGGCCTATCGTTACCGACATCGCGCCGGGCTATGACCACATCACAAGTGCCATAGGCGGAGCGCAGATAGCGTGGTTCGGCACCGCGATGCTGTGCTATGTCACGCCTAAGGAGCACCTCGCCCTACCCAACAAGGAGGACGTCCGCGTGGGTGTAGTGACCTATAAGATAGCCGCCCACGCCGCGGATCTGGCCAAAGGACATCCCGGTGCGCAGATAAGGGACAACGCCTTGTCCAAGGCACGCTTTGACTTCCGCTGGCGGGATCAGTTCCATCTCTCCCTCGACCCGGAGCGTGCGTTGCAGTATTTTGAGGAAGCCGGACACACGGATGGTGAGTATTGCACCATGTGCGGCCCCAACTTCTGCGCCGCAAAGCTGACACATGACCTGCGAAAACTGTGAGATTCAGTTGTGAGTGGTGAGTTATAAGTTCTTAGTGCAGCGTTGTTAATGGCGCATCTCATAACAGATACTCATTACTCACAACTAACGTATATTGCAATTCATAACTGATAATTTACAACTCAAAACTAAAAAAGTGTCTTCAAGGTACGACAGACAACTGATATTGCCTGAGATTGGCAGTGAGGGGCAGCGCAAACTGGCTGCGGCGAAGGTGCTGATTGTCGGCGTGGGAGGGCTTGGCTCCCCCTTGGCGGCGTACCTTTCCGCTGCCGGAGTGGGCACTGTCGGGCTGGCAGATGATGATGTTGTCAGCGTGAGCAACCTGCAACGGCAGGTGCTTTACGACGAGTCTCAGGCGGGAAAGCCGAAGGTTCTTTGCGCGAAGCGGCGTCTGGAAGCCCT
This sequence comes from Prevotella sp., assembly GCA_017623655.1. Lineage (GTDB taxonomy): Bacteria > Bacteroidota > Bacteroidia > Bacteroidales > Bacteroidaceae > Prevotella. The sequence continues at coordinate 170,783 of JAGAON010000007.1, read as the reverse complement.
CAACAGCGGCGTGAACGTGGTGGCGCACCATACAAGGCTGACCGCGGACAACGCCCGTGAGCTGATAAGCCGGTACGACATCGTGGCGGACGGGACGGACAATTTCGCCGTGCGTTACGCCATCAGCGACGCCTGCGAGGCACTGGGCAGGCCGTATGTCTATGGTGCCATCGGCGGACTTGACGGTCAGGTGGCGGTGCTTTGCAAGGGCAACGCGACGTACCGCACGCTCTATCCCGACGAGGAGGGCACGCTCTCTATGCCCCATCCGGGCAAGGCCGTGGCGGGAGTGACACCCGCCGTGGTGGGAAGTGTGGAGGCCGGTCAGGTGATGCAGCTGATATGCGGTTACGGAGAGCCGCTGATTGACCGTCTGTGGACTGTCGATCTGCGCACGATGCAGTCGTTCATCATTGATATTTAATCATGGTTTGGAGGTTAAAGGTTTTGGGTTGTAGGTCACGATGAACGCATTACGCACCACAATCCGCCCCAAAACCTTTAACCTCCAACCTTTAACCAAACAAGAATATGTTTTCAGACGAATTATTGAAGATAAGTTGGGACGAGACCACAGAGCGCATAGCTCAGATGACCGAGACGGATGTTCGCCGCGCATTGGCTAAGGAACGCTGCGACGTTAATGACTTCATGGCGCTTGTCTCGCCTGCCGCCGAGCCGTTTTTGGAGCAGATGGCGAGGCTGTCAAGGAAATATACGGAGGAGCGTTTCGGCAAGACCATGTCGATGTTCATACCGCTTTACATCACGAACTCATGCTCCAACTCGTGCGTCTATTGCGGTTTCCACCGCTCTAACCCTATGCCCCGCACCATCCTCACGCCCGAACAGATAGAGGATGAGTACAAGGCCATCAAGAAACTCGCGCCATTCGAGAACATACTCCTTGTCACAGGAGAGAATCCCGCGAAGGCAGGCGTGCCCTATCTGGCAAAGGCTATCGACATAGCCAAGAAGTATTTTTCCAACATCAAGATAGAGGTCATGCCGCTGTCGGCGGAGGAATACCGTGAACTTACCAAGCACGGGCTGAACGGTGTCATCTGTTTTCAGGAGACATACCACCGTGAGAACTACAACATCTACCATCCCGCGGGCATGAAATCCAAGTTCGAGTGGCGCGTGAACGGCTTTGACCGCATGGGACAGGCAGGCGTCCATTCCATCGGCATGGGCGCGTTGTTAGGCTTGGAGAAGGACTGGCGCACCGATGTTGTGATGATGGCGCACCACCTTCGCTACCTGCAAAAGCACTATTGGAAAACCAAGTACTCCGTGAACTTCCCCCGTATGCGTCCCGCCCAGAACGAAGGCTTTCATCCCAACTGCTATGTTACCGACCGGGAACTGGCTCAGGTGACGTTTGCCATGCGCATATTCGACCACGACGTGGATATTTCTTACAGCACGCGCGAGCCGCAGTTCATCAGGGACAATATGTGTACGCTGGGCGTTACGACCATGTCGGCCGAGTCAAAGGTCAATCCCGGCGGTTACTACACCTACCCGCAGGCGTTGGAGCAGTTCACGGTTTCAGACGACCGGACGGCGGTTGAAATCAACAGCCGCTTGAAACAGCTCGGCCGCGAGCCTGTATGGAAGGACTGGGACGCATCGTTTGATATGTTCAAATCGTAGGTTTTAGGTTGTGGGTTATAGGTTTTAGGTCACCCATTCCTGTAAGACCTTCAACCTGAAACCTCTAACTTTCAACCTCAAAAAAAACTTGTTTACAACCATAATAATAACCAAGTCCGCATTCTTTGACGGTGAGGCAGCCCGCATAACGGCCCTTCTCCGTCAGGGAACAGCGGACTTTTTGCATATCCGCAAACCCGGTTCTGCGGCGGAAGAGGTGGAGAGGCTGCTGCGGGAGATACCCGCCGACTGCCGCCGCCGGCTCGTGTTGCACGACCATTTCGCCCTTGCCGTGCGGTACGGACTGTACGGCGTACACCTCAACTCACGCAATCCGCTGCCGCCGGAGGGCTGGACGGGCAGCGTAAGCCGCAGCTGTCACTCGCTGGACGAGGTGCGCGAATGGAAAGACCGCTGCCGTTACGTGTCGCTGTCGCCCGTCTTCGATTCCGTCTCCAAGCCGGGTTACGTCTCCGCTTTCAGCCGGGAAGAGATAGCGCAGGCGGTGCTTGACGGCATTATAGACGCCAAGGTCTATGCCCTCGGCGGCGTCACCTTCGCCGCTCTTGCCGCCGTTGAGACCATGGGATTCGGCGGGGCGATGATTCTTGGAGACGCATGGAGATGTCGGTCTAATGGCCGATTTGGGATAATATGATGAAGACGATACTGACAATAGCCGGCAGCGACACCAGTGCCGGCGCGGGAATACAGCAGGACTTGAAGACCATTACCTCGCTCGGACACTATGCCGTGACCGTGCCCACAGCCCTTACGGCGCAGAACACCGTGGGGGTGCAGAGGGTGATGGCGGTGCCGGAGGATATGCTGCGTGCACAGTTGGACTCCGTTCTTGACGACATTGCCGTGTCGGCCATAAAGATTGGCATGATACCCGATGTGACTTTGGCGCGCGTCATAGTCTCCGCCATCCGCCGTCTGGCCGTTCCCGTGGTCTGCGACCCGGTCATGATTTCCACCAGCGGCACGCAGCTGATGACGGACGAGTGCATAGGTTACATCACGAAGGAACTGTTCCCGCTTTGCACCCTCGTCACTCCCAACATTCCGGAGGCCCTGCGTCTTGCGGGAGTGCAAAGTGCTGGCGACATGAACACCGTCGGGCGGCAGCTCGTCTCCGCCTTCCGCACGTCCTTCTTGCTGAAAGGCGGGCACGCGGAGGGTGACGTGATGCGCGACGTGCTCTACTGCACCGGCGGCGAGACGCATGAGTATTGTTCTCCGCGCATAGCCACAACCAACCTCCACGGCACGGGATGCACCATGTCGAGCGCCGTTGCCACGCTGTTGGCGGAAGGCCGTCCGCTGCCCGAAGCCGTGCGGGGGGCGAAGGCGGTGATGGACAGTGCCATAGCGAAAGGCCGTTCGCTGCGTATAGGAAAAGGCAACGGGCCGCTGTGGTTGTTTTGAGAACAACGGCGGCATGACGGCAAATCGTGGCGGCGTATGCGGCAAATCGTGGCAACGGCTCATGTAGGGACGCACCTTGGTGCGTCCGATGTGGCGTGTTTCATGCGATAATGCGGACGCACCAAGGTGCGTCCCTACAACGGCGTTGCATACCGCTGAAACATAGACTGTTACAAATTCGGTTGCAATTAGGTGCTGATTACCTCGCAAAAGAGGCCTGTTTACACTGCAATCAGCACCTGTTTACCGTGTAATCAGCGCCCTTTTACGGGACAGGCGTTCGCCCCTGTAAGGGGCAGATAATATAGGGTAGGGGCTTGCCCCTATCATTTCGACGGATATTCCCCGCCATGCCCCTGTAAGGGGCTCATATTATCATCACCCAAAATGCGGAATGACGGTTGCTGTTATGAGCCCCTTACAGGGGCATCGGTAAAGAAATATGTCCGCCGATAGGGGCAAGCCCCTATCCTTTACTATTAACCCCTTACAGGGGTGAGGGGCGGGCATACGGATAAAAGATAACAATATTCATAAAAGCTTTAATCTAATAAAACAACAAAATGAAAAAAATCTATCTTACACTTGTCCTGCTGCTCACGGCCATTGTGGCGATGCAGGCGAAAGACTATGACTTTATCGTGGCGCAAGACGGCAGCGGTGACTTCAAGACCGTGCAGGAAGCCATCAATGCCGTGCCCGACTTCCGCAAGGAAAAGGAGACACGCATCTATATACGCAACGGCGTGTATAAGGAGAAACTGGTGCTGGCGGAGTGCAAACTGAACGTCACGCTGATAGGCGAGAGCGTGGAGGGAACCGTCATTACATACGATGACTACGCGTCAAAGCCTAACCGCTTCGGCGAGAACAAGGGCACTTCCGGCTCTTCCTCGTGCTACATCTACGGCCCGGACTTCCATGCCTACGACATAACCTTCGCCAATTCGTCAGGCCCTGTGGGACAGGCCGTGGCGGTGTTCGTGTCCGGCAACCGCGCCGTGTTCACGCGTTGCCGCTTCCTTGGCTATCAGGACACGCTCTACACCTACGGCAAGGTGTCAAGGCAATACTACAAGGACTGTTACATAGAGGGTACGGTGGACTTCATATTCGGTTCTTCCACCGCCTTCTTCGACAACTGCGAGATACACAGTCTGGGGCGTGGTTACCTCACGGCGGCATCTACTCCCGAGGGCACGGACTACGGATATGTGCTTTACCGCTGCCGTCTCACCGCCGCGCCGGGTGTGGAGCGCACCATGCTCGGCCGCCCTTGGCGCCCGTATGCCAAGACTGTCTTCGTGGAATGCGCCATGGGTGATCACATAGACCCTGCGGGTTGGTTCAACTGGGGCGTGGAGAAAGAGAAGACGGCGTTTTATGCCGAGGCCGGTTCAAGGACGCTTGACGGAAAGAAGGTGGATGTGAGCAGGCGCGTGAAGTGGAGCCGTCAGGTCAGTGCGGATGACTACACGATAGAGAAGGTGCTGGCAGACGCTGACCGTCCGGACTGGTATAAGGTGGCGGATGTAAGGTAGTGACGGCGGCGGGTATGCTCAGCCGGCGGTCGTATGACATAAATGCCGCCGGCGGGAGAACCCCGAAGGGGTGACAGAACATAGCACAGGGTGTAAACCCTGTGTACCAATGTGTTTGGGAAAAGAAGTATTGGAAACCCCGAAGCCGGCAGGCGAGATGCCCGAAGGGCAGCGAGGGGTGACAAGAATATTGCGCAATATACGTAGCCTAATACGCATAGCACGATAATATTTGTGCTTGCTGCGATGATTTTCTTGTCACCCCTCGCTGCCCTTCGGGCATCTCGCCTGCCGGCTTCGGGGTTTTTATACTGTTGCAGTGGCCGGTATTATGATACACAGGGTTTACACCCTGTGCTATGTTCTGTCACCCCCTTCGGGGTTCATCGTATCTGTTTATGTCTCAATCCGTGCTGCATCGCAATGCCGCCGGCCTTATTTCAGGTTGAAGGTAATGGGCATGGAATATCTGACTCTTGTCGGAACACCGTCCTTCTTGCCCGGTATCCAGCGGGGCATGGCCTTGATTACCCTTACGGCCTCCTTGTCCAATTCCGGGGAAACGGACTTTTTTACTTCTATATCTGTGATGGAACCGTCTCTTTCCACGACGAAAGCGCAGACTACCCTGCCTTGTATTCCTTGCTTTTCAGCTATCTTTGGATATTTGATATTGTTTTTGAGATATTGCAGCAGAGCCCCCAGTCCGCCGGGAAAGGATGGCATAACCATACCGTCTTTTGCCTGTTGGCTTGTATTGGCGGCTGTTTTCTGTGCCGTATTGTCACCTTGCAGGCGGAAAGTTATGGGCAAAGTGTATTTGGTACTGACGGGCTTGCCTGCTTGTTTGCCCGGTATCCAGCGGGGCATGGCACTGACTACGCGCATGGCTTCGGCGTCCAACGAGGGTGAGACGGATTTTGTTATCCCTATATCGTTTATAGATCCGTCCGGTTCTACGGTGAAAGTACAGAGCACCCGACCCTGTTGCTTGTTTGCGGCAGCCTCGTCCGGGTATCTCATATTATTATTCAAGTACTCTCTCAAGGCCTTAAAGCCGCCGGGGAAGGAGGGCATTTGTTCAACGACATCAAAAGTTTTACCGCTTCTCGAAGCTGGTTTACCGGCATAAACTGTCGTGTCTTGTGGCGTCTTGCCGCTTTCTTTTGGAGCTGTTTGTGCGGATATTGCAGGGATGTTTATTGCCATTAGCATGGCGATGGCTATGTACTTTTTCATAATGGAATAGGTTTTTGTTGTCTTAGGTTATGGAGATGTTGCCGGTAAATGTTCCTGCGGATGTAGAGACGATGTATTACATCGTCTCCTCAAACGTACATATCAAATCGCAAGGGAGACGATGTGGTACATCGTCTCTACATTCGCGGTGCAAGTCTTTTCTGTCGTTCCTGCCATACATATAGGCTGTCCCATGCGAGGGCGACAGACTTTGAATGGAAATAGGCGGGCAATGTGTAATTTGTTGTGGTTAGTTTCTGGTCCTCTCTGCCGGGAATCCAGCGTGGCATGGCTTTGACCAAGCGTACCGTTTCCGCATCTAATAGGGGGTGAACGGATTTTACTATTTTAATGTTCCTTATGTAACCGTCTGTTCCTACGACAAAGGTGCAGATGACACAGCCCTCTGTTTTCTTCTTACCTGCGACCTTCGGGTACTTTATGTTGTCGCGGAAGAATTTCTCCATGGCGCGTGTTCCGCCGGGATACCATGCTGGATAGTCAGAACCGGGGAACATGAGTTTCTCCTCTTTTGGCTTTATTGTATCGACAGGTTGTGCCGATATGCCGGTAATACAGGCGAATGCTAAGATGGCTATGGTGATGTTTCTATTCATAATAAGGTGGGGATTGTTTGGTTATATCATGCTGATAGCCCGGCGATAGCTTACAAGAAGACCCATGACGGCCGCCGGATGTGTGTCCGAAAGGTTGTCATGGGTCTTGTGATTTGGTTTATTTCGCCTCCGGTTTCGGCACTTGGTCCATGTCTTCCGGCTCCGGATAAAGCTCTGTAAGGTACTCTACGAAGAAGTGAAGGGCCTTGGTCGTGGCGTTGCGCAGGTTCTCTTCGCGTCCGTTGTCCTCGTCAAGTTTCATGGTGCGGATGTCGTCTGCCGAGCCGCAGGCAATCCAGATGGTGCCCACCGGGATGCCGGCTTCCGTGCCGGGACCGGCATATCCTGTCGTGGCGATGGCGAAATCGGTGCCGAGAAGGTTTATTACTCCCTTCACCATTTCCTTTGCCACCTCTTCGCTTACGGCGTTCTTCTCCTTTATAAGGTCGGCGTCGATGCCAAGAACATTGGTCTTCGCCTCGTCGGAATAGCAGATGGTGCCGCCCTTGTAGTATGTTGACGCGCCGGGAACGGATGTTATCACCTCGCCTATCCGGCCGCTTGTGCATGATTCGGCGGTTGCTATGGTCTTGCCTTTTTCATATAGTTTGTAAAGAATCTCCTTACTTAACACTTTGCTTTCTAATCCCATAGTAGTTGGTTGTTTTGTTGTTTGTTTTTATGTTTGCCCGTAATGGCGGGGCGTTAATTGAACGATACCTTTGAGAAGGCCGGCGCATCGATGGGGCAGAAGTCCCCGTCGTGCAGCTTGAAGCTGGCTACGCAGCCTATCATCGCGGCGTTGTCGGTGGTGTAGGAGAACTTGGGTATATAGACAGTCCACCCGAAACGCCTTGCATAGTCGTGGAAGGCGTTGCGCAATCCGTTGTTGGCGGACACTCCGCCGGCTACCGCCACGTGTTTGATGCCGGTCTGCTTGACCGCCATTTTCAGCTTTTTCATCAGTATATCGACAATCGTCCATTCCAGACTTGCCGCTATATCCTCCTTGTGGCGGGCTATGAAGTCCGGGTCTTCCTTTACCCATTTCTGCATACTGTACAGGAAAGAGGTCTTCAATCCGGAGAAACTGTAATCCAGTCCGGGTATGTGTGGCTCCGAGAACCGGTACGCCTTGGGGTTTCCCTGCCTTGCGAGCCTGTCGATAATGGGTCCTCCGGGATAGCCCAGCCCCATCACCTTGGAGCATTTGTCGATGGCTTCTCCGGCGGCATCGTCTATCGTTTGTCCCAGCACCTCCATGTCATTGTATGCGTTTACCTTCACTATCTGCGAGTTTCCGCCGCTTACGAGCAGGCAGAGGAAAGGCAGTGGCGGCTCGTGGCGGTCGCTGTCGTTGTCCTTTATGAAGTGTGCCATGACGTGACCTTGCAGGTGGTTCACGTCGATCAGCGGTATTCCGAGTGAGCGTGCGAAGCCTTTTGCGAAGCTGACGCCTACGAGCAGCGAGCCCATCAGCCCCGGTCCGCGCGTGAAAGCCACCGCCGCCAGCTGTTCTTTGGTGATTCCCGCGCGCTTGATAGCCTGATCCACCACCGGCACCACGTTCTGCTGGTGCGCCCGTGAGGCCAGTTCCGGCACCACTCCGCCGTAAGCCTTGTGCACATCCTGTGACGCCGTGACGTTGCTCAGCAGCACACGGCCTTTCAATACGGCCGCCGACGTGTCGTCACAAGAGCTTTCTATCGCGAGTATGTATTTCTCTTCCATCTGCTAATAAGTCAGTATCTCCACGCCATGGTCGGTCATCAGCAGGGTATGTTCCCACTGTGCGGAGGGCAGTTCGTCCTCTGTTATCACCTCCCAGCCGTACTTGTCGTCCTCGTCTATGAACACTCTCCACGTGCCCATGTTTATCATCGGCTCGATGGTGAACACCATTCCCGGCACGAGCAGCATTCCTGTGCCGCGGTGACCGTAGTGGCATACCTCCGGTTCTTCATGGAACTTGAGTCCCACTCCGTGCCCGCAAAGGTCGCGCACCACGCCGTAACGGTATTTCTTGCAGTGCTTTTCGATGGCGTGCCCGATGTCCCCGACGAAGCCGAAGGGCTTTGCCGCCTCCATACCTATCTCCAAACACTCCTTCGCCACCCTCACAAGCTGTTCCTTTTCGGGTGTCGTCTTTCCGCCGATGATGAACATACGCGAGGCGTCAGCGTAGTAACCGTCCTTGATGGTGGTGAAATCTACGTTGACGATGTCGCCCTCTTCCAGCACGTCTGTGGTCTTCGGTATGCCGTGACATACCACTTCGTTGATGCTGGTGCACACGCTTTTCGGGAAGCCTTCGTAGTTGAGGCAAGCGGGTATGGCGTCATTCTGCCGGCAGACCTCCATGCAGATGTCGTCTATCTCCTGTGTGTTCATGCCGGGATGTATGGCTGCCGCCACCGCATCGAGCACCGCGGTGTTTATCAGTCCGGCTCGCCTTATGCCCTCAATCTGTTCCGGTGTCTTTATGAGTTCGCGCGTAGGCACGAGCTTTCCCTTGTTTTCCCAGTACATAACCTGTTTGTCAAGGGCTGTCGGTTCTTGTCCGCTAAGGCAGTGCCAACGTCTTTTCTTTTGCATAGCTGTTGCCTGGTTGTTTAGTATTTTAGTGGTTTGGCGCATGAGGATAATGCGCCAAACCACCAAATCACCTTTCTTCTTACCACGCGAAGAGCGGGTAGTTCTTCATCGTTTCGTTCACCTCGCCGCGTACTTTGGCTATTACCGTCTCGTCCTCCGGTGCGTTCAGCACCTCTTCTATCCACGCCGCTATCTTGATCATGAGGTCTTCCTTGGCTCCGCGGGTTGTGATTGCGGGCGTGCCGAGACGGAATCCTGATGTCTGGAATGCCGAGCGTGTGTCAAACGGCACCATGTTCTTGTTGATGGTGATGTCTGCCGCCACGAGAGCGTTCTCCGCCACCTTGCCTGTGAGGTCGGGATACTTGGAGCGCAGGTCAACGAGCATGGAGTGGTTGTCCGTTCCGCCGGAGACGATGGTGAAGCCACGCTTTACCAGTTCCTCTGCAAGCACGGCGGCGTTCTTCTTCACCTGCAATGCGTATTCCTTGAACTCCGGCTTCAATGCCTCGCCGAAAGCCACTGCCTTGGCTGCTATCACGTGCTCCAGCGGGCCGCCCTGCTGTCCGGGGAACACTGCGGAGTTGAGCAGTTGTGACATCTTCTTCACCACTCCCTTCGGTGTCTTGTAGCCCCAAGGGTTGTCGAAGTCCTTGCCGAGGAGTATAAGTCCTCCGCGCGGGCCGCGCAGTGTCTTGTGCGTTGTGGTCGTTACGATGTGCGCGTACTTCACGGGGTTCTCCAGAAGGCCTGCGGCTATGAGTCCTGCGGGGTGCGCCATGTCAATCATCAGCAGTGCGCCCACCTCGTCGGCGATGGCTCTCATGCGGGCGTAGTCCCACTCACGGCTGTATGCCGAGCCGCCGCCTATGATGAGTTTCGGCTTGTTCTCCTTGGCGAGCTGTTCCATCTCGTCGTAGTCCACGCGTCCGGTCTCGCGGTTGAGGTTGTAGCCTACGGGGCGGTAGAGTATTCCTGACGTGTTGACAAGGGAGCCGTGGGAGAGGTGGCCGCCGTGGTCGAGGTTCAGACCCATGAAGCAGTCGCCGGGCTTGAGCACTGCCAGCAGCACTGCCGCGTTGGCCTGTGCGCCGGAGTGTGGCTGCACGTTGGCGTATTCTGCGCCGAAGAGCTGGCACGCGCGGTCGATGGCGAGCTGCTCTATCTGATCGACTACCTGACAACCGCCGTAATAACGGTGGCCGGGATAGCCTTCCGCATACTTGTTGGTGCAGTAGGAGCCCATGGCTTCCATCACCTGCTCACTTACGAAGTTCTCTGATGCGATGAGCTCAATGCCTTTGAGCTGGCGCTGATGCTCGCTTTCGATGAGGTCGAAAATCTTTTGGTCTCTTTCCATTGTGATGTATTTTTATGTTTGTAGTCTTGTCGTTTCCGCCTGTCCCGGCACCGTGTGGCCTTTACGTTCACGGGCGTTTTCGGGCGTGTTTGTATTGTGTTATAAATCAATGCGTTGCAAATGGCTCTGTAATCAGCGCCTGTTTACTGTGTAATCAGCACCCTTTTACCATGCAAACGGCACCTGTTTACCGTGTAATCGGCACCCTTTTGCCGTGTGGCCGGTTCAGTGTAAATATGGCACAAAGTTACAAAAAAAATATCAAACAGCCAAAAGAGGGCACTGAAAATGTCCTTGCAGACCTCTTTTCAGTGCCCTCCCGTGTTTTTCCGCGTTGTTTTTCCGTGTATAAGGTGGTAGATGTGATGCGCCCGTCCGCATACGGTTTTATTGCCCTCGCCTGCTGGAGACTTGGCGCAATGGCGGAGAACCCCGAAGGGGTGACATAGCACAGCACAGGGGCTTGCCCCTGTGTATTGTTGCGTTGGCGATAAAACGTGTTGGCACCCCGTAGCCGGCAGGCGAGGAACCCGGAGGGTGACGAGGGGTGTTGACATCTTTCCCTCATTTTTTACCGTATGGCCATTTCCATAGTTTCTGCGTCATTTTGTGAACACCCCTCGTCGTGCTTCGCACTCCTCGCCTGCCGGCTATGGGGTGCCAATACTTTCTTCCTATGTGCCATTCATATACACAGGGGCAAGCCCCTGTGCTGTGCTATGTCACCCCTTCGGGGTTCGTCGTCCGTCCCGGGCTTTGCGCGGCTCGTATTTTATGTTCCTTCCGTGCCTACCGGCGGTATGCCGCGGCCTTGTCGCCCTGCTTTATGATGTACAAGCCTTGCGGCAGTGCGTCGAGATCGGCGCGTGTGGCGTTGGCCTTTATGGTCATGCCCTGCGCGTTGCATATCGTGAAGGGCTGCGCATTGTTGACAACAGCGTTGCCGATGCCGGTCGTTGTGTCTATGGTGAACTCCAACGATAGGTCGGATGACAGGTTGTCTGGTGCGGAATACAGCGGCAGGAATCCGCCTCTGACATTCCTTGTGAGGACAGCATGGAATGTGCAGCCGTTCCAATAGGATGGGGTTGATGTCGTGACGGAGAACTTTTGCGGCTCCCCAGCCTTTGTGAATGTCATTGGAGCGGGGATATAATCAAAACAGTAATCGTAGTGATTCCAATAAAGGTAGAGATATATCTGCTCGGAATAGGCGTTCTCCTCGCATCCGATGTTTGCGGTGAAGACCATCTCGGACGGGTCGGTGACGATGTATTTGCCGTCCCTCATTGCGCAGCCTTCTATCTTGAAGTCCGTCACTTTCGGCGTACCATGCGGGTAGAGCGTGGTCTCCGTTGACATTATTTCCGGCGGATAGCTGCACGCGTCTTCGTAAAGAGACAACATGGCGGCAGACGGTTCGGTTATCTCCTTGTTGCTGTGGAACTGTGTAATCCACTCGTGCTGCCTCACCTCGCCCGGCTCTAAGGTCAGGATTACGGGCTGTTCCGCCCATGTAACGTCTGCCGTGCTTCCTTCACCGGGCATCGTGGCGTTTGTGATGCTTGGTGCGAGACTGATGGTCACGGTCTTGTCGCCCGTGTTCTCTATCTCCGCATACAGTTTTACCGGGCTTGAATACATTAGCGGTGTGAGTGCCCTGAACGCCTTGAAGTTTATGTCCTTGAATATAGGTGCCTGTGAAACGCTGATGGTTCCGTCCCCGTTCTTTGTCATGTAGGCGTAGTCTGTCGTGTAGTCGTTATGCTCCGGCCTTGTCCATGACGGCGATTCGGCGTTCAGGTCCATTGTCACCATGCGCAGCCTGTATATGCCTGCCGGTGTGTCTGCAAATGCGGCGGTGGGGATGTTGAAGAAGGTGTAGCCGTAGTTGGGCGTGCAATGCAGGCTTTTCCAGAATGGCATATAAACCGGTTCGCCTTTGTCGGCGCCGCTTTCGTCAACTGCCTGCAACTCGATAGCGATGTCCGCATATAGTTCCGAGAGGTTACTGTTTATTAGAAAATCGTCCCCTTCCCCTGTTATTGTCAGCATTCCGTCCTGTTGCGTAAGCCTGAGAAAACTGTTGAGTGACAGCCTTAGCGGCTCGTGTGCCTCCCCTTCCGCCTTGGGGCGTATGTTGAAGATGGCCATCTGGCCGCTGCTGTAACTGTTTTCGCATCCGCCTTGTATATAATCCGGATTGAGCGCGTTGAGCAGGAAGTAGGTGTCTTTATAGCCGCCCCATCCCCAGTTGAAGTGGAAGTATCCCTCGCCGTCGCTGCCGTCGCAGATGAATATGTGTCCGCCTTCCGCATTGCCTGCGCGATATATTATCGGCGAGCCGGCCTCGAGGCTGTTGTAGTGCAGGGCGTACCAGTCTTCCGTACTGCAATAGTTCCTTGCCTTGAATGTGAGGTTGCTGCTGTACCCGAAGTTCTCGGTGAGGGCTGTGCCTATGTCGGTTATCGAAGACGAGGAACTGTTGGGGGTGTAGTCCATCTGTATGGCGTATCCGCACGCCTTCATTAGTTCCGCCACGGCCTTGCCTTCGGCCTCAGTGTAAGAGTCTCCGGTGTAGGTGTCCTTCATGGAGGCCCAGTCGAAGCGCACGGTTGAGAAGTCCATGGAGAGAGTTTCTTCGTTGTCCCAACTGGCAGGATGGTATTCTATGCTGCCTGTCCCGTATTCTTTGGGGTGCTGAAAGTGCTTCATTACTTGGGCCATGGCTGTCGCGCCGCATCCGGTGATGCACGTTTGCCCTTTGTATTCCGGGCACAGGTCATAGTAGGGGGCACGCTGGTCCCATGCCGTGGTGATTAGTGGTGCCACGGCTTTGCCCTTGTCGTATGACGCGGAGGTGGTGAGGGGCACGGCTTTCACCGCACTGTGCGATGCCGCCTCAATGTCTTTCGCGCAGCTGTTGAGCCATGCCAACATAGCCGGCGGCAGGTTCTGCACGTCAGAGGCGGTGTCTTTGGAGTAGCCTATGAGCGGCATGGCGACGTCATCGCCGCCGACGAAGAGGGTAGTGCCGTCCAAGTCGGTGAAGACGTAGATGGCGGGCTGGCCATGACTGGTGGTGAAGGTGCGTGAGAGTTTCGGATTGATGGTTATGGAGTGGGTCTTCGCACCGGCGTTTTCGTTGCTTTCTTTCAGTCTGTTGAGCGCCTTCTGCGGTGACAGGGGGGCGGCGGTGGCGGCGATGGCAACAAGTGCCGCCATGAGGATGAGATGGAGTTTCTTCATGTGGTAAATGTTTTTTATGTCGGATTTCTGCTGCAAAGATAGTGAATTAAATTCATGATGACGAACAAAAGGCGCGGAAAGTGTGTGGGAAAGGTTTTTTCTTGACATTTCTGTTATGTCTGATTGTCATGCGGTTGTGTGTATGTGCTTACAGGAAAGGGTACAAAAAAACTCCTTATCGTCTGCTCTCGCAGTGATAAGGAGTGGCACGAACCTTATAACTCCGCTGGTTCATGAAATGTATATGGGTATTTTCAACTTTTTTGTGTAGTAGCCATTGTTCGCTAATGGCGTCTTTCCCCTTGTCTCGGAGACCGTATGATGCGGTCCATCATTTTATGTTTGAATTTCTCTTCCGCCCTTATGCAGAGCTTGACTTTCATCGCCGGGATGGCTTTGCAGAACTTGTTGTGGTATTGGATGCGCAGCTTTGCTATCTTCAGTTCTATGTCATCCATGTCTAAAATAATTCTTGCCGCTTCCTTGTCGGATGCCGGTTTCTTCCTCTCCAGCTTCCTCTGCTGTGAGAAAAGCGCGCGCTGCTTGTTCTGAAGTTCACGGAACAGCGGGAAGAATTTTGCCGCTTCCTGCGGTGACAGCTTCGCCTCCTTTATCATGAACGCCTCTTGGTCGCGCCTGAACTGTTGCGGATTGAATTTCTTTTCCTCCTGTTCCGCGCTGACGGCGAGTGCCATTATGCTCATCAGCAGTATGCAAAGTAACTTCTTCATAGTCTCTTGTGTGTTAGGAAGTGATGCTCGTCGTTATTGCTGTTCAGCCAGATAAAGATAGACATCGTTGTTGTCAACCATGGCGTAGTCCATGAATTCTGTCACATATTCGTCCGTTATCGCCTCTTGTTGCGTGTCTGCGGCGGCCATTCTTGCGGCTTTCCCGCTGTCATGCAGGTGGAAAGCCCATGTGCCTGCACCCATAATGATTGCCGCTGTGCATGCTGCGGCCGCATATTTCATGCGTGGCAGGAAAGCGATGAGCGCTCCTTTGCGCTTCGGCTTGTCCTCCGGCAGGGCATCGGTGATGCGTTTGTTCAGAGTGCTGAAATACCCTTCCGGCACCCGGTATGCGCCATTGTCGCGGTAAGGCTTGTCAAGTATTTCATCGGTTCTTCTCATTTTCGTACGCTTTTTGTGGAACTTCTTTTTACCAATTAGACGGTAAGTGGGTGTGGAAGGTTTAATGTGGTGTCCTTTGTTTTATGTTTTTCTTGTCAGAAACCGTTTTATTTTCTCCACGGCATGGTGATAATTGGCTTTCAGTCCGCCTTCGGTCGTACCGAGAATCTCGCTTATCTCCTTGTACTGTTTGTTGTCATAATATTTCAAGGAGAATACAGCCCGCTGTGCTTCCGGCAGTGTTTCTATTGCGTCTCGCAGCAGTTGCTCCGCCTCGTCGCCGTCAAAATATTCGTCGGAAAAGGCGTTCCGCAGTTCGCCGGCGTCCATGTCGCTGCCGGCATTGTGCTTCTTTTCGCGCCTTAAAAGGTCGAGTGCCTCGTTGACGGCGATGCGGTGCAACCATGTACTGAGCCTTGCGTCGCCACGGAAGTCATCGAGTTTGTTCCAGACTTTGAGGAAAGTGTTTTGCAGAGCGTCGTCGGCATCCTCGTGACGGCCTACGATATGACGTATAGTCCAGTACAGTTTCTCGCTGTACTGTTCCACCATCGCGGCGAAAGCCTTGCGCCTCGTCGCTGTGTTTTGTAGGTCTCTGAGGAGTGTCTGCTCATCCATCAGTGTGTTATGCGGCGCTATCTGTTGCTGATGTGTACCTTCTTTGATACGTTGTCAACCTTTATCGGGTATATGCCTTTGGTCAGACGGCTTAGGTCTATGCGCTTCTCCGCACTGTCAATCTGCACTGACATTACCTTTACGCCAATGAGATTGTATATGTTTGCGGTCTTTCCCGCCGCTCCATATATGATGACTGAGCTGCCTTTCTGCTCTATTCTTATCTGCTGCACCTCCATGTCGCTCAGCTCAATGCGTGCTGACGCGGTTGTCTGCAACGCCGGCGTGAGGGTCAGTGCGGTGATAATGGCCAGAGATGTGAGTATTCTTCTTGTCATAGGCAGTTGTTCTTTGTCTGTTGGCAGGGCTTGTGTCGCGCCCTTTTCATGTTCTTCTTGCAAAGATACTAAAAAGTTTTGTTTTGCGGATTTGTATGTGCCGGATTTATTGTCCGGTTAATATTAATTAACTTTTCCGCCTGAATTCCGCGCATATTATGGCTGTTGCGATGGATACATTGAGGCTTTCCGCCGTGCGGTTGTCGGCGGGGTAGGGTGGTATCAGCAGCCGGTGGGTGAGCAATCGCGCCACTTCCTCGCTTATGCCGTTGCCTTCGTTGCCCATGATGATTATGCCGTTGCGTGCCGTTTGCGTGTCATACAGGTTGTCACCGTCGAGCATTGTGCCGTATATCGGTGTGTCTTCGGGCAGTGATGACAGCCATTGCGGCAGGTCGGTGTAACTTATCCGTACCCTCGCTATGCTGCCCATGGTCGCCTGAACCACCTTGGGGTTGAAGGCGTCGGCCGTTGCCGGACTGCAAATGATGTGCCTTATGCCGAACCAGTCGGCTGTCCTTATGATGGTACCGAGGTTTCCCGGGTCCTGTACTCCGTCCAGACAGAGGCACAGTTCGCCGCGTATGGTGCCGGCATCCGGCGGCGAATCCGTCTCGGGAAGGGCGAAAACGCCCAGCACCTGTTGCGGATGCAGCAGCAGGCTCGCCTTTCTCAGTTCCTCGTCCGTTACGGTGATACGCTCCGTCCTGCCGTCAATCGGCACGGGACTGCGCCATTCTTCCGTGGCGATGATGAGCCTTGCGGGGCATCCGGACAGCAGAAGGTCACCCACACTCTTATGCCCTTCCGCCACAAAAACGTTCTCCTGCCGGCGGAATTTCTTTTGTTCCAGCGAGTGGATGTATTTTATTTTGTTCTTGGAGAGGGACATATTGTTGTCAAATTAAAAGTTTATAATTAAGAATTAAAAGTTATTTGCGGCGTGAATAGCCAAGCGTTTCGTTGCGTAATCATAATTTTTAATTCTTAATTTTTATCTTTTAACTACGCGAGTATAGCGTCCGCCAGCGCTTCCAAGGCTGGGATGTCGCTGTCTTTCATGCGTCCACGCAGTGTCACAAGCTCGCCTTTGACGGTCACATCCTTCATTTTTCCGAGCATTTCGGTCATTACCCGTCCTGCGGAAGGTGCCCATGAGCCGTTCTCTATGATTGCCACCTCGCGGTTCTGCCATGCCTTTGTCTGCAAATGGTGGATGAAGTCGTACATCGGAGGGAACAGTCCTGCGTCGTAACTTGATGCCGCCAGCACTATCTTTCCGTACTTGAAGGCGTCCTCTATGGCCTCCGCCTGATCGTCACGGCTAAGGTCTGCCACCGCTACTTTCACGCATCCCTTCTCTTTGAGGATGTCAACCAGTTTCTCCACAGCCTGCTTTGTGCATCCGTGTATTGACGCGTATGCCACGAAAACACCCTCGCTCTCCACGCCATAGCTGCTCCATATAGTGTAAAGGCGCAGCGCTTCGGCCAGCAGTTCGCCTTTGAGGATGGGACCGTGCAGGGGCAATACCTGTTCAATCTCCAGCGCGGCGGCCTTTTTAAGCAACGCTTTCACCGGCGCACCGTACTTTCCGCAGATGTTGAAATAGTACCTGCGGGCTTCGCAAGCCCAGTCGTCCGGGTCGGCGTCTATCACTCCGAACTTGCCGAAACCGTCCGCGGAGAACAGCACTTTGTCCTTCTTGTCGTAGGAAACCATAACCTCCGGCCAGTGAACCATGGGCGCCATGAAGAACGTCAGGGTGTGCTCTCCCAAAGAGAGCGTGTCGTTCTCCTTCACGGTCAGCACCCTGTCAGACAGGTCTTTGCCGGGGAAGAACAGCGGCATCATCTGCGCAGCCTTCGCCGAACACACTATCTTCATGCCGGGATAAAGTTCCGCCGCCTCTGCAATGCCGCTTGCATGATCCGGCTCCATGTGGTGGATAATCAGATAATCCGGTGTCCTTCCTTCGAGAGCCGCTGCCAAATCCTTCTTCCATTCCTCCAAGGTTCTGGGGTCGGAAGTGTCCATCACGGCGATTTTCTCGTCCTTTATGATGTATGAGTTGTAGCTCATTCCTTCCGGAACGTTGTACTGTGACTCAAACAAGCGTATCTCAGCGTCATCCTGTCCTATGTAGATGATGTCATTTGTTATTGTCGGTTTCATCTCCTTATTATATATTATGTATATCGTTTATGTCGTTATTGCAATATGCAAAGGTAATAAAATTTTTCCGGAAATGCAAGAATTTTAGAAAGAAAAGTACCGGTGCATTTTCAAAAAAATGTCATTGCCATTTCAGTTCCGACTTGCTCTTCTTTTGTGATTATTACCTATTCTTACTCCTTATTCTCCCTGAATAGGGCTAAAAGTCGTATCAAAAATGTGATAAAATGTATTAAAAGTCGTGCCGGAAATGTGATTTTTTATTCGTAAATCAATTATTTTCAGTACATTTGCAGCAAAAACAGGACGCAGATGGAAAGACTTGTTATAGAGCAACTCAAAACATGGCGTGACAAGAAGGAGCGTAAACCGCTAATTCTGCGTGGAGCCAGACAGGTTGGGAAAACGTGGTTGCTGAAAGAATTTGGCAAGACATGTTTCAAAAATGTATGCTATGTTAACTTTGAACAGAAGGCACAGTTGTCGAAAATATTTGAAGGTGACCTGTCAACAAACGATATAATCGACAAGCTGTCAGTCTATTGTGGCAAGCGCATCAATCCCGAAACGACATTGATAATATTCGATGAGGTGCAGGAGATACCACGCGCGTTAACCTCTTTGAAGTATTTTGCCGAGGAAGCACCACAATATGCTATATGCTGTGCAGGTTCACTGCTGGGTGTAGCACTACATGAGGGCACCTCTTTTCCTGTTGGCAAGGTGGATTTCCTTGACCTTTATCCCCTGTCCTTTCAAGAGTTCCTGATGGCAAGTGGTGAGGAAATGCTGGTTGACTATATTCTTAAAGGCAAACGCGACCTTGAACCTTTCATAGAAAAGTTGACGAATATGCTCAAGCAGTATTTCATAGTGGGGGGTATGCCGGCAGCTGTAAATACGTGGATTGCCACTCATGACTATTTCGCTGTGGATGATATTCAGAGGAATCTTATCTCCGCTTATCAGAATGACTTTTCAAAGCACGCCCCAAAGAGTTTGGTGGAGAAGATAAGATATGTGTGGGACAGCATACCAACTCAGCTTGCCAAGGAAAACAAAAAGTTCGTTTACGGTCTGGTGCGTGAGGGGGCAAGGGCACGTGAGTATGAAGATGCTTTGATGTGGCTTAGTGATGCAGGTGAGATATTACGCACCTACAATGTCACAAAGCCTGATGTCCCGTTGAAGGCGTATGCCGATTTGAAGGCTTTTAAGGTCTATCTGCTCGATGTTGGCCTCTTGCGCTGTCTTTGTAATTTGTCTCCCAAAGTGATTCTTGACGGCAGCCGTATCTTTGAGGAGTTCAAAGGGGCTTTGACAGAACAGTATGTTTGTCAGGAACTCCATACCGTTCCCCGCCTGCAAAGCGGCTATTATTGGACATCACAGTCAAGGGCTGAGATAGATTTCCTGCTCTCCGACGGGCTGAATGTTATTCCTATGGAATGCAAGGCAGGGTTTACGATGAATGCCAAAAGCCTGAAATCGTATCGTGATAAATACGCTCCCTCACTTTCAATACGTACCAGTCTGAAACCGTATGACCACAGTGACAGTGCGTTGCTTAATATCCCGCTCTATTTGCTGTTTGCGCTAATAACGGAACTTGGTTGAATGATGAAACCGATGAATGACATGCAAAGTGCCTGGCATTCATCGGTTTCTCAATTTATGGGTATTGTTTTCCTTGTTTGCGCATAGCGTTACTTCGCCGGATATTCAAATTCCGCCACGCCGCGCACGTCCGTTTCACTCGCTCCTATTATCGCCTTGAAGCGTCCCGGCTCCACTTGCCACTTGTGGGCGGCCTCGTTGTAGAACTTCAGGTCATCGACATCAATCTCCATGGTGGCGGTCTTTGTCTCGCCCGGAGCAAGCGTCAGCTTCGCAAAGCCTTTCAGTTCCTTTGCCGGACGGTCAACGCTGCACTCCTCGTCGGCTATGTATAGCTGCACCGTCTCCTTGCCTTCGCGCTTTCCGGTGTTTGTCACCGGCACGCTGACGGTTATCGTTCCCTTGTCATACATATACTTGGACGACAGTGAAGGCTTGCCGTACTTGAAGGTGGTGTAGCTCAGTCCGAAGCCGAACGGGAACTGCGGCTGCACCTGTCTGGTGTCGAAGTGACGGTAACCCACGTATATCCCCTCCTTGTAATGCACCTGCCTGCCTACTCCGGGGTATCCCTCCTCGCCGTACTGGAAGCAAGGGTAGTCCTCCTGCCGCTTCGCGAACGTCACGGGCAGCTTGCCGCTGGGGTTCACCTTGCCGCTTATCACGTTGGCGAGTGTCGTCCCGCTCATGCTGCCGAGATACCAGCACTGCACCAGAGCCTGCACATTGTCCAGCCATGGGGTGGCGAAAGCGTTGCCGGCGAATGTCACCACCACCGTGTTCTTCTGTATCTTGGCCAGTTCCCCGATGAGTTCGTTCTGTCCGTAGCTCAGGTTGTAGTCCTCACGGTCACCGTCCTCGCAGTCCTGACGGTGGTTCTTGTTCATTCCCCCGATGAATATCACGAGGTCGGCGTTCCTTGCCTTCGCCAGCGCCTCGTTCTTCAGGCGCAGCAATGAGTCGGCGTCCAGTTTCTCAACCCTGCCGTACATCGCCTTGCCCGCATAGTAACCCGGCGCATAGTCTATGGCATCGCCGTACACCTCAAGCAGCCCTTGCAGCGGGGAAATGTCAAATTTCGTTTTCAGCTCAGACGAACCGCCTCCGTAACTCATGTTCCTCGTGGCGTTGTCGCCTACCACCAATATCCTTTTGTACCGTCCCGGCTCTATGGGCAGTATGTCCTTCTTGTTTTTCAGCAGCACTATTCCCTCTTCGCCAATTCTCCGGCACACGTCGTAATGCGCCTCCGACGTCATGCTTCCTATCACTTTCTTCGGGTTCATCGCCGTGCGGAATATCGTCCTCAGCACCCTTGCCGCCTTGTCGTCAAGCACGCTCACGGGTATCTTGCCCTGCCTCAGCAGGCTCTCGAAGCCGTCGGCGAGGTAGTATGTGTTGTAGCCCAGCGACTTGTCGATGGTCTTTCCGTTGGTGTTGGTGCCCATCTCCACGTCCAGTCCGCCCCATGCGGCGAGGTCGGTATGGTGTGTTCCTCCCCAGTCGCTCACCACTGCGCCGTCGAATCCCCAGCGTTTTTTCAGGATGCCGTTAAGCGAACTGTCGTTCTCGCAGCACCAAGTGCCCAGCCATTTGTTGTAGGAGCCCATGATGGTCCACGCCCCTCCCTCCTTTATCACTTTCTCGAAGGCCGGCAGATAGATTTCCTCCACCGCCCGTTCGCTGACGTTCACGTTCACCGTCCAGCGGTCTTTCTCCTGATTGTTGAGGAAAAAGTGCTTCGGGCAGGTGGCCACCCCGTTCTTCTGCGCCGCCTTTATGTACGGCACCGCCATCTCGCCGGCGAGGTACGGGTCTTCGCCCATGTACTCAAACGCCCGTCCGTTGAGCGGCATACGGGCTATGTTCACGCCCGGCCCCAGCATCACGTCCTTGCCGCGGTAGGCGAACTCCTCGCTGACCGCGTTGCCGTACTCCGCGCTCAGTTCCCTGTTCCACGTGGATGCGAGGCAGGTGAGGGTGGGGAATGCCACGCAGCTGTCGTTGGTCCAGTGTGCGGGGTCCCATGAGTTCCAGTCTATCTCCTCGCGTGCGCCGTGCGGGCCGTCGGAATAGTTAAGCTGTCTTATGCCCAGCCTCGGCACTCCGGCTGAGGAAAACTTGCTTTGCGCGTGCAGTATTGCCACCTTCTCGTGCAGTGTCATGCGTGAGAGAGCGTCTTTCACCCTGTCTTCTATCGGTGCGTTCGGGTCGAGGTAGGTCTGTGCCGAGGCCGTCATTGCGATGCCGAGACACAGTGTTGTCAGTAGTTTGTTCATCGGTTTTTATGGTTGATTGGTTGTTTTGTCGTTGTAATGTGCAATCATTGTGTAGAGACGATGTACCACATCGTCTCCGTTTAATGTCATGCATTTGTATCATGAGACGATGAGATTCATCGTCTCTACAAATGTGGGCGAATGTTGTCCCGTGCCACTGCCGTTGCAATCAGCACCTGTTTACCGTGTAATCAGCACCTAATCGCATTGTAATCAGGTGCTGATTACAATGTAATTTGCACCCTTTTACAGGACGGCCTGTAATACACTGTAAACCAATGCTATAATTTTACCGTCACGGCCTTCCCGCTGTATTCTACCATCGTGCCTTTCTGACTGTCCGGGTCGAGGTCTTTGGTCAGCTTGGCAGCACGGTCTTTCAACACGATGTTGAACCGCCTTGACTGCAACATACCCTTGAACGAGCCCTTGCGGCCGGATATGGTGAGTGTCCGTGAGGCGTTGTCGAAGGAGAAGTCGATGGTGGCGTACCTGCCTTTCTCGTAGTTGTAGTTGGTGCCCTCGTCCTCATACAGGCGGAACGAGCCGTCGGCACCGCCATATACGTAAAGCGTTATCACTTCCGGCTGCTTCTCGTCGCTGTACTGTAACTCCGGGCCGAAGGGAATGATCGCCCCCTCCCGCACGAATACGGGAATGCGCTCGTATGGCGCTTCCACCATCATAGCCTTCCCGCCGGCATAGTACCGCCCGGTGTAGAGGTCGTACCAGCCGCAGCCTTTCGGGAAATACACCTCGCGGCTGCGTGCCTTGTATTCCCCTACGGGACACGCCATGAGTGCCGGCCCGAACATCCATTGGTCCTTAATGTCACGCACCTGCGTGTCGGTAGGGAAGTCCATGGCCAGTCCGCGCAGCATGGTGTAGTCGTTGAAGTGCACCCATCCCGCCATGGAATAGAGGTAGGGCATGAGGCGGTAGCGCAGCTTGTCGTAATAGACGATGCTCTTGTAGGCCGGATGGTGGTCGGGCGCGATGTTCCATACCTCCCTCTTCGGCCACTGGCCGTGTGTCCTGAACAGCGGCACGAAGCACCCGAACTGGTGCCATCGCGTCTGTAACTCCCGCCATTCCTTCATGTCGTCGGTCTCGACACCGTCCTTTTCCCACGCTTTCTGCGCCTTTACGTAGCGGTTCTCCACGCAGAAGCCGCCGATGTCCATGCCCCAGAACGGCACGCCCGACATGGAGAAGTTCAGTCCTGCGGTCATCTGCGCACGCATATCCTCCCATCTTGTGCCTATGTCTCCGCTCCATGTGGCGGTGCCGTAACGCTGTTCTCCCGCGAAGCCTGAGCGTGTGAGCAGGAAGACACGCTTGTCCTTGTCTGCGGAACGCTGGCCGTTGTATATGGCGTCGGCGTTGACTATGGAGTAGGCATTGAAGTATTCGTCGCTCGTTCCCAAGGCGGTTGGGCCGCAAAGCAGCTTGCGGTAGGCCACGGGAGTGCAGTCCCTGACGTTCGGCTCGGATGCGTCCATCCACCAAGCGTCCATGCCTTTGCCGTATTTGGAGTAGAGATTCTCGTCCATCTGCCGCCAGAACATCTTTCTCGCGCCGGCGGAATACGCGTCATAGAACGACCCTATGTAGCCCGGCCCCACCCAGTCGCGTATGCTGTCCGTCACCGCTTGCCGGTACATCCACCCGTTCCTGTCCAGTTCCTTGTAGTTGTCGGTGTTGCAGTAGAACTTCGGCCAGCATGAAATCATCAGCCTTGCGCCCTGCCGGTGTATGGTGTCGTACATACGCTGCGGGTCGGGATAGCGTGCGGGGTCAAACCTGTGGCTGCCCCATTGGTCGTCCTTCCAGTAGTTCCAGTCCTGTACCATCACATCGACCGGTATCCGTCTGCGGCGGAACTCGGCCAGAGTCGTCTCCACCTCCGACTGTGTCTTGTATCTCTCACGGCTTTGCCAGAACCCCAGACTCCACTTGGGCATCACCTGAGCCTTGCCCGTAAGCAGGCGGTAACCCTTGATGATGTCGTCCATGTTGTCGGCGGCAATGACGTAATAGTCCATGTCTTTGTCCATCTCCGCCCACAGTTTGACGCGCCGCCGCTGCTCCTCCGTCTGCGGGACGGCCACCCTCAACCCGCAATAACTGACCGCTCCGTCGGGTTGCCACACGATGCGTATGGGGGTCATGCGGCCTTTCAGCAGCGCAACGTCGAACTTGTAGGCGTTTGGGTTCCATGCCGTGCGCCAGCGTTCGGGCACTACGAGGTGCCCGTCGATATACACTTTCACGTAGCCGGCGTAGTAGAGTATGAAGCGGTAGCTGTCGGACTGCGGTGCGCAGAGATACCCTTCGTATGTCACATGACTGCCGTTGAGGGCGAAACCCTTTGGCAGTCTCGGCGTCTCCTGTGAGTTTTCATAGTACAGCGAGTCCTCCTGCCGCACCAGCTGGTAGCCTTTGGCGTTGGTATATGTACCCGTCAGCGAGCCTTTCACGCGTTCCTTATTATATATGTCAAACACATCGCCCAGCTGGCGGTAGCCGTTGGGGTTGCCCCAGCGGCCGAGGCTGTAACTGTCCCACAGCAGACCGTAGCCCGCGGTGCTCATGACGAAGGGGACGCTGACCTTGGTGTTGTACTGGAACAGTTCCTCGTCCCTGCCCTTGTAGTTCATTTCCTCGCTCTGGTGCTGCCCCAGTCCGTAGATGGCCTCGTTGTCGTCGGCCGGGTCAAAGGACACGCTCCATGTGTAACCGCTGCGGTCTTCGGGGGAGATGATGTTGAGGCCGGACTTCTTTCCCCAGTTTATCTCGCCCGGAGCGGATGGCTTGTAGCCCGCCGGAAGTTCCGTCTGGTTGCTCAGGAAGGGCGTGAAGGACTTGCCGTGCTCGCTTAAAAGCGTCTTCCCCTTGCCGTCGGTCATGGTCACCTTGCCCGTTATCTTGTTGGCGTGGCACTGTATCCGCGGCGCTTTCACATACACAAGGCTGTCGTCTTCGCCCACGGTGAAGTTGCCGTAAGCCTTCTGCGGTACCACCACAAGGCTGCGCCTTTTGGCCGGTATGACGGCTTCCGGGGTCTGCTCCACGCGGATTATATTGTCGCTTATCACCTGAATGCGCACCGCGCGTGCCGCTCCCTCGCGGGGATTGACGGTTATGGAACTGCCTTTCCGCGTGTATGATGCAGCGGATATGGTGGCGGTTATGGCAAGGCAGGCGGCTGTCGCCAATGCTTTCGATATGTTCATCTGTTATTTCCGGTTTTCGTTTGTCTGTTGGATGTTAGTAGGTTATAATGTTGCAAAGGTACGTTTTTTTTCTTATACGGGCAAAAACTTGCGGCGTTTTTTGCCTTTTCCCGTTACGGCCTGCCACGGAAAGGTTTGTGCCTTGGATGGAAATAGTTACATTTTCTTAACATCTGTGTCATAAATCCGTAAAATGGCCGGCGTAATTTTGCAGCGTGAAACATGACAATGTATAGGTGAATAAAGGTTGCATAACTAATGAACGGAAGAATGGCAAATGTAGAGAACAACATGACGGGCAGGCTGGCGGCTGCTGCAATGGCCGCACTGCTGTGTCAGGCGGCCGCTGCCAATGATGTCCGCGGTGTGATAAAGGATGCGGAAACGGGCGAGGAGATAATGGGAGCGATGGTGACATTGAAGGATGATCCGACGCAAAAGGCGGTCACGGGACTTGACGGCTCGTTCCGTATCAGTGCGACTTCCGCCCGGAGCACAATCATCTGCTCGTGCCTTGGCTACCATACCGGCGAGGTAACGGTGGGCGATGCCGGCAACGTAAGTGTCGCATTGCGCCCGGCGGAGGTCATGCTCGGCGAGGTGAACGTTATCGTCCGCAACCCGGGAAGGACGGAAGCCGGTGCGAGACTGATTGAGCGCAACGCCATGAACGTGGTGAATGTGATGAGCGCGAAGGCCATGGAACAGAGTCCGGACGTTACGGTTGCCGGCGTGTTGCAGCGCATGAGCGGCGTGGCCGTGGAGCGTAACAGCAGCGGGGAGGGGCAGTACGCGATACTGAGAGGTATGGACAAGCGTTACAACTACACCCTTGTTAACGGCGTGAAGATTCCTTCTCCCGACAACAAGAACCGTTTTGTACCGTTGGATATGTTTCCTTGCGAGATGCTTGACCGTCTGGAGGTGAGCAAGTCGCTCACTGCCGGCATGGAGGGTGACGGTATCGGCGGAGCGGTGAACATGGTTATGAAGGACGCTCCCAATGAAAGACAGGTTACGGCAAGCCTCTCTTCCGGTTTCAACGCCATGTATTTCGGAAGGGATTTCAAGACTTTCGGAGCGTCGGCAATAAACAGGAAGTCACCGTATGAGGCCTATGGCAAGCCTGAGAATTACAGTGTCGGGAAGGAAGACTTCACCACTTCCAACCTCGACATAGACAAATACCGCTGCCGTCCCGACCTGAACGCGTCGCTGTCGTATGGAGACAGGTTTCTGGAGAGAAGGCTTGGCGTGATGTTCGCTGCCGGTTACCGGCACGAAAACAGGGGAAAGGAAGGCGAAGTGTATTACCTTCCCGGCAGTTCCGTGAGCGGAGTGCAGGAGAGAACGTACAGCACTGCGCTGACAAATGCCGGCGGTCACCTTAAACTTGACTACCGTTTGGCCGCCAATCATAAGTTATCGTGGTACAATGGCTACATGGTCATGCAGGAAACGCAGGTCCGCGAGGTGGCGGACGAGAAGTCCGGAAGCCTCAGGGAGAAGTTCACCGACCAGCGTATATATAACTCTACCGTTATGGGCGAGCACCGTTTCCTTGGCGGCAACGCGCTGTCCGTAAACTGGAAAGGCGTTTACAGCAAGGCATACAGCGAGACTCCGGATCAGGCTCTGTTCAATATGACCGGCAATCACGTCGCTAACACAGGCTCGGCGACACGCCGTTGGGAGCATAACAGCGACCGTGACTGGGCGGGTTACATGGATATAGCCTACAAGATGGATGGCTGGAACTTCTCCGCGGGCGGTATGTACCGCGACAAGAGGCGCGAAAGTTTCTTCAATGAATATACTTTTGACAGCACAACCGGCACCGCCCGTCCGCAATACCGGCATGAAGACTGGCGGAATTACAGTGAGATACAGCTGAAACCGCGTATGTATGGCAATATCGGCGACCCTCTCAACTATGATGCCTTGGAGCAGGTCGGCGCGCTATACGGCATGGCTAAGTACACCATCGGCCGCTGGAACGTCACCGCCGGGGTGCGGGCGGAGCACACAAGGCAGGGATATACGCTGCTGTTTCCGCGTGACGTGGATGCGGAAGGGGAGCAGCGATATTGGGATGTGCTGCCGTCGGCGCACGTAAAGTACGCTGTTCACAAGAACGGCACGTTGCACCTGAGTTACAACCGCTCCCTGAACCGTCCCGGTTTCTTTGAGATTGTGCCGTACAGCATCATCAATGAGGACTATAAGGAGAAGGGTAATCCCGCGCTTGAGCACTGTGTGGCGGACAATGTGGACCTACGCTATGAGTTTTTCCCAAAGGGTTGTGAGCAGATAATGGCGGGATTGTTCTACAAACACCTGCGTAATCCGATAGAATACGGCCTTGTCAGCGAGGGGCAGG
Organism: Prevotella sp.; assembly: GCA_017623655.1. GTDB lineage: Bacteria > Bacteroidota > Bacteroidia > Bacteroidales > Bacteroidaceae > Prevotella. The sequence continues at coordinate 143,316 of JAGAON010000007.1, read as the reverse complement.
ACACCTATTTCAAGCCTATGAACTTCGGTAATGCCACGAACATGGGCTTTGAGATTGACGCGATGAAGTACTTTAACTGGTTCGGGGTCAAGGCGAACTACACCTATACCCACAGCAGCATCACCACGAACAAGCGTGAGATGCAGGGCAGTGAGGTGGTAACCAAGAGCCAGAGCCGCCCGCTTTGCGGCCAGGCGGCGCACGTGGCTAACGTCAGTCTGCTGTTCAAGGACACGCGGCATGGCTGGGAAGGCCAGATTGCGTACTGCTATACGGGAAAGCGCCTGAGCGAAGTCTCCAGCTGGTATGACGATGATATATGGGAGGACGGCTGCCACCAGCTCGACGCCTCGGTGGAAAAGACGTTCGGGAAACTGCACCTTACCGTCTTCGCGAAGGCCAAGAACCTGCTCGATACGCCTGTGGTGAGGTTCGTGAACCAAGGTTCCCACACTGCCAACGTGGACAGCCTGCGTGACAATGACGGCAATGTCGTGGAGCGGAAAGAATGGCGCGGGCAGAGCTTCAGCCTCGGGGTGAGGTGGAGGTTATAGTATTTCCAAAACATAAAAACATAAAATTCAAAATCAAAAAACTATGAACAAGAAACTTTTATTCATGGCAATGGCATTTTCCCTGTCACTTGCCACAACATCATGCAGCGGTGATGATGAAGCCAACGGCGGCGAAGTGACAGACAATGGCGGCTCTTCCGGCAATCAGGGGAGCACTGCTGAGACATTGACGGTATCCGGTCCGGTGAGCGGGACGTGGACAAAGAACTCCACTGTCAATGTCATCGGGCACATAGCCGTGCCCAAAGGGCAGAGCCTTGTGATAGAGGAGGGCGTGAAAGTGATATTCGCCTCCGCGGGAGTCGGCGTGAATCATGTGCCGATAGAGTTTACGGTGGATGGCAACCTGTATGTGAAAGGGGCGGATGGCAATCCCGTCCTGTTCAGCACGGAGGAGAGATTGCGCACCGCCGACAACGTGTTTGCGGGTCTGTGGGGCGGTATCGTGGCCGGCGAGACGTGTGACGAGATGCTGATAGACCACGCTGTGATAGAATATACCGGCGGAAAAGTCATAGAGGGAAGCCCTGCCGCCACGGCGGGTGTATATACTGCGGGCGACGATGCCTATCCGCAGATAACGACAAACAACATCAACGGCCGGTATGTGATAACGAACAGCGTCATACGTAACGGCTGGAGCGACGGCATATACCTAATGGGCGGCAAGGCGATAATAGAGGGCAACACCTTCATCGCCAACGGGTATGACGGCGCCGAGGCGGTGAACTGCAAGGCGGGCGTGCAGGCTGACGTGGTGGGGAACGTGATGTTCTCGCCCAATACCAACGGCCTGAAACTGTCATCGTCAGGGCAGAGCGAGACAAGAGGGCAGGCAAGGATACAGGCTTACAACAACACCATAATCAATGCGGGCTGGCGCCGTGACGGAGAGAAGGGCGGATCGGTGTATGCAGAGAAGAACGCGCTGGTCAATGTGTATAACAATCTTATGGTGAACTGCAAGTTCCGCGCGCAGACTCCGAAGTATTCCGACCCCGACAATCCTGCCGGCGGCTATGCAAGTGCGTCGGTAATAGACTACAACTACTATGCGGGCGGCAGCCAGAAGAGTGACATCGTCTTCCCTGACGAGAGCAACGTGGCTTACGCATGGGAGGGGTACAACTGTAAAAACAAGAACTATAACACGGGAGTAGTTGACGCCAACAGCGTGATTGCCACCGAGGCGGACGGCAAGAACCCGCTCTTTGTCAACTTCCCCGTCAACGATGTGCCGCTCACGGGATACATTTACGATGACGCATGGGACTTCCACCTCATCGCATCGTCGCCCGCTCTTGGCGGAGCTTACGCCGGAACCGACAGGGAGGGCTACTTCTGCACTGCCGGGCTGGCCGTGGGAGGCAGTTTGTACAAGACTTCATTGGCGGAAAAACACTTCGGCGCTTTCGGCATGAAGTAAAAACATGGACACATGACACGGCCGGTATGCCGTGCCGTATAAAACACCAGGACAATCATGAAAACTACAAGACAACTGACAATCACCGTCTGCCTGCTCGCCGTGTCACTCCTTGCGGCAGCGCAGGCAGGAGGAAACTGGAAGGCCATAGAGAAGCCTTTGAACTTCATTCTCGCCAATGATCTCGGAAGAAACGGATACTATGAGCAGAAACCCATAGCTGAGACGATGGGTAAACTGGCCGAGACGATAGACGTGGAATGCGTGGTAGCCGCCGGCGACATACACCATTTTGAGGGTGTGCGCAGCACGCAGGATCCGCTGTGGATGACCAACTACGAGCTGATATACAGTCATCCGGAACTCATGATACCATGGTATGCCGTGGCGGGAAACCACGAATACCGCGGCAATACGCAGGCTTGCGTTGACTATGCCAAGGTAAGCGCGCGGTGGAATATGCCCGGCCGCTACTACACCTTCGTGCTTGAGGCCGACGGCGACATAACCCTGCGTGTCGTAATGCTTGACACCACGCCGCTGATGGACAAGTACCGCAACGACGGCAAGTACCCGGACGCGGCCCTTTCGGACAGGGACAGGCAGCTGGCATGGGCCGATTCCGTGCTGACGGCGGCGAAAGAGGACTGGGTAATGGTCGTGGGACACCATCCGGTATATGCGGATACGCCGAAGAATAATTCCGAGCGAGACGATATGCAGAAGTACCTGAACACTGTACTGCTTCGGCACAAAGACAAGGTTGACATGTATCTGTGCGGACACATACACAACTTCCAGCACATACGGCCCGCGGGCTGTCCGATAGACTATGTCGTCAACAGCAGCGCATCGCTCTCGCGCAAGGACGTAAAGCCCGTTGACGGGACGCTGTTCTGCAGCGGCGAGGCCGGTTTCTCGCTGATAACGGCGGACAAGAGGCAGCTGGCTCTGCACATGATGAACGCCAAGGGTGAGGTCATCCACTCTGTTGTGCGCGGCAAGTAACAGGCGGGCGTAAGGCTCCGTGCGCCCGCCTGCGGGCGGCAAACTGCCTACGCCGTTGTAAAAGGGTGCTGATTACACTGTAAACAGGTGCTGATTGCGATATGATCAGCACTCTTTCACAGTGTAATCAGCACCCTTTTACAACGGTGACAAGACTGAAATGTGTAACGGCTTGTATTTCATGACGATAGGTGGAAACGTGTTTTGACGTTGCATTGACACCCCCCTGCCGGCGCTTCTCACGCCTATATATAATAATAAGGTGCGGATTAAACATATATTACATACAGATAAAATAACGGAAGAGTAGTTAAATAATATTAAAAAGATAATAAGGACGTGTGATTATGCACGCGTAAGTTAGGCAAATTCAAGAAAAAGTTGTACCTTTGCACCTCGAAAGGCTAAAAATGCCCTTGCCGTTCGTGGCGTGGACGGCTTAAAACGCTGAAAACAAATAAAATAAATATATAAATTAAAAACAAAAAACAAAATGCCTACAATTCAACAATTGGTAAGAAAAGGCAGGAAGGTACTTGTTGACACCAGCAAGTCTCCGGCTCTGGACTCATGTCCACAGCGTCGCGGAGTGTGCGTGCGTGTCTATACAACTACCCCTAAGAAGCCTAATTCGGCTATGCGTAAGGTAGCCCGTGTACGTCTGACAAACTCAAAGGAGGTGAACTCCTACATCCCGGGTGAGGGACACAACCTGCAGGAACACTCTATCGTGCTCATCCGCGGCGGTCGTGTCAAGGACCTTCCGGGTGTGCGTTACCACATCGTTCGCGGTACACTTGATACCGCAGGCGTGGCAAGCCGTACACAGCGTCGCTCAAAGTATGGAGCCAAGCGTCCTAAGGCTGCGAAGAAGTAAGCCCTAAAACACAAAAGGAAACAGAGTAGAAAACAAAGTAACGTTTTGCTGATTGTTAAGACGGAAGGTTGAGTAAATGCCCAGGTGTGGGCGTTGAAGACACAGAAAGACAAGGCAACCTCAGCAAGATTATTGAAAAGTAAAATGAGAAAAGCAAAACCAAAGAAGCGCGTGATCCTGCCGGATCCCGTTTACAATGACACAAAGGTGTCTAAGTTCGTTAACCATCTCATGTATGATGGCAAAAAGAACACGTCCTATGAAATTTTCTATGCTGCGCTGAACACGGTGGGTCAGAAGATGCAGAACGAAGAGAAGTCTGCCCTCGAGATATGGAAGCAGGCTCTTGACAACATCACTCCGCACGTGGAGGTGAAGAGCCGCCGTATCGGTGGAGCTACATTCCAGGTGCCTACCGAAATCCGTCCCGACCGTAAGGAGTCAGTGTCCATGAAGAACCTTATCGCTTTCGCACGCAAGCGCGGCGGCAAGGGCATGGCCGACAAACTCGCCGCCGAGATAATGGACGCCTACAACAACCAGGGCGGCGCGTTCAAGCGTAAGGAGGATATGCACCGTATGGCAGAGGCTAACCGTGCGTTCGCACATTTCCGTTTCTAATTATCGTTAAGTAAGGAGGAATAAAGAAATGGCTAAGCACGACTTGCATTTGACACGTAATATCGGCATCATGGCTCACATCGACGCCGGTAAGACAACTACTTCCGAGCGTATCCTGTTCTACACAGGTAAGACTCACAAGATAGGCGAGACCCACGACGGCAGCGCTACCATGGACTGGATGGCGCAGGAGCAGGAGCGTGGTATCACCATCACGTCCGCTGCGACAACTTGTTTCTGGAACTATCTCGGCAATCAGTACAAGATTAACCTTATAGATACCCCGGGACACGTTGACTTCACCGCCGAGGTGGAGCGCTCACTGCGCGTGCTTGACGGTGCGGTGGCTACGTATTGCGCTGTCGGCGGCGTTGAACCGCAGTCTGAAACCGTATGGCGTCAGGCTGACAAGTATAACGTTCCGCGTATCGGCTACGTAAACAAGATGGACCGCTCAGGCGCTAACTACTATGACGTGGTTAAGCAAATGAAGGAGGTTCTCGGCGCTAATCCTATCAGCCTCTGCTGCCCTATCGGCGCGGAAGAGAACTTCAAGGGTCTCGTTGACCTCGTTAAGATGAAGGCAATCTTCTGGCATGACGAGACAATGGGCGCCGACTACGACATCGAGGACATACCGGCCGACATGATAGACGAGTGCAACGAATGGCGCGACAAGCTCCTTGAGTCTGCCGCCGAGTTCGATGAAGCACTCATGGAGAAGTACTTTGATGATCCTTCTACCATCACGGAGGAGGAGATTATAGCCGCTGTACGTAAGGGAACCCTTGCTCTTCAGTGTGTGCCTATGCTCTGCGGCTCTTCCTTTAAGAACAAGGGCGTGCAGACAATGCTTGACTATGTGTGTGCACTTCTGCCCTCACCGATGGATACAGAGAACATTGTCGGCACCAACCCCGATACAGAGGAGGAAGAGGACCGTAAGCCGTCAGAGAACGAACCGACATCGGCTCTTGCGTTCAAGATTGCTACTGACCCGTACGTCGGCCGTCTTGTGTTCTTCCGTGTATATTCAGGTAAGGTGGAGGCAGGTTCATACGTCTATAACCCCCGCTCCGGAAAGAAGGAGCGTGTGAGCCGTTTGTTCCAGATGCACTCTAACAAACAGAACCCGGTTGAGGTTATTGCGGCAGGTGATATAGGCTCAGGCGTAGGCTTCAAGGATATTCGCACCGGCGACACTCTGTGTGACGAGGAGCATCCTATCGTCCTTGAGTCAATGACATTCCCTGACACTGTGATCTCAATCGCAGTCGAGCCGAAGTCACAGGCGGACATCGCGAAGCTGGATAACGGCCTTGCCAAGCTCGCCGAAGAGGACCCGACGTTCACCGTCCGCACCGACGAGCAGTCCGGACAGACTGTCATCTCCGGTATGGGTGAGCTTCACCTCGACATCATCATCGACCGTCTGAAGCGTGAGTTCAAGGTAGAATGTAACCAAGGTAAGCCGCAGGTTAACTACAAGGAGGCCATCACACGCGAGGTTAACCTCCGTGAGGTCTATAAGAAGCAGTCCGGTGGCCGTGGTAAGTTCGCCGACATCATTGTCAATGTCGGTCCTAAGGACGAGGATTACAAGGACGGTGACCTTCAGTTTATCAACGAGGTTAAGGGCGGTAACGTGCCTAAGGAGTTTATCCCGGCAGTGGAAAAGGGCTTCCAAGATTGCCTGAAGAGCGGTGTTCTCGGCGGTTATCCTGTGACAGGCTTGAAGGTTACGCTTATTGACGGTAGCTTCCACCCGGTTGACTCTGACCAGTTGTCATTCGAGCTCGCTGCCCGCAACGCCTTCAAGAACGCTTGTCCTAAGGCAGGCCCGGTTCTCATGGAGCCTATAATGAAGGTAGAGGTCGTTACTCCTGAGGAGAACATGGGTGACGTTATCGGTGACCTCAACAAGCGCCGTGGCATGGTTCAGGGCATGGAAGAGGCCCGCAGCGGCGCACGTATCGTGAAGGCTATGGTGCCGTTGGCCGAGATGTTCGGTTACGTAACGGCTCTCCGTACCATCACGTCAGGCCGTGCCACTTCTTCTATGGAGTATGATCACCACGAGCCGGTATCAAGCTCTATCGCCAAGGCTATCCTTGAGGAGTCCAACGGTCGCGCTGATCTCGTATAAATGAATGCAAGAGTTTTGGGAGCCCGTGAGTAAATGACTCTTTACGGGCTTCCAGCCTCTTTCAAAATATACATCATTATTAATTAAAACAAGAACACATGAGTCAGAAAATTCGTATCAAGCTGAAGTCTTACGACCACACTCTCGTAGATAAGTCAGCAGAGAAGATTGTGAAGGCGGTGAAGGCTACCGACGCTATCGTCAGCGGTCCTATACCTCTTCCCACGCACAAGCGCATCTACACGGTAAACCGCTCTACCTTCGTTAACAAGAAGAGCCGTGAGCAGTTCCAGCTGTCAGACTATAAGCGTCTGATTGACATTTACAGTTCTACGACCAGAACCATCGACGCTTTGATGAAGCTCGACCTGCCTTCAGGCGTAGAGGTGGAAATCAAGGTGTAGTCATATTACGTGATTTTACCTGATAAGGAAACTATAAGAGGAAGCCTTCGCAGTCAGTGCGGAGGCTTCCTCTTTTTCGTTACCCGCCATGGGCAAGGCAAAAGGGTGCTGATTACATTGCAAACAGGTGCTGATTACATTGCAAACAGGTGCTGATTGTAGTGTAATCAGCACCCTTTTACAATGGAAGAAATCACGAAAATCCGCATCTTTGCGCAACGCTCTGTGTTATAAATGGTTAGACGTATGCCATGTTTTTCCGCCCATGGCTTCTGTATATGATAAAATCCTTCCGGTTATTGCTGTGGATACGCATTCCGGGGACTTTGCTTTGACTATTATCAAGTAAACGTGGCAAAATGAAAAAAATAGGGAAAAATAATTGTGTGCGCACACAATTATGTCTATCTTTGCATCAGAAAACAGAAAGAACCCCTGAAAAAGAGGGGAAAAGGACAAAAAGATTAGAAAGGATAACAAGTTTAACAAAGGGGCTGTAAAGCAGTGATGTCAAGCAGTTCCGCTAAAAAACAGAGAAAGGAAAAAGTTATGATGTTAACAAATTTTGCAACAGTGCTTATGCTCGCAATGGTAGTAGTTTCAGCAGTTTGTGGACTCACTTCATTGAAGAACGGCCATCACGCCAGCTAAAAAAGCACGAAAAGCTAAGGCTCCGGCGGGGCGTTAGTCTTAAAAAGTAACAAAACCCACTTAAAATACCGGTGCCCTGTTGTCAATATATGACAGCAGGGCACTTTTTCTTTGCCACAAACACCGCGACGGAAGAAAATCGGCTGTATTACCACCGTATTATATGAATATGTTGATTTTTTTCACAGAAAAATGCAAGTTTGTCGTATTTATATTTCGTTCTTTCACAGATTTTTAGTAACTTTGCACACATTCTATGTGTTCGTATGCCCGGATTGCGTTCCTTCAACACGTGGTTTGAGGCATGCGGAAAGCCTGAACAAGCCCACAGTGACAAGCCATGCACACGGCTTGGGCGGCGGGGCATCCGATAAAGATAAAATAAAAAACAAATAAAAAACAACTTAAACAAAAATGCAAAACAAAGGAATTGTAATTGTAACCGCCATTCTGTTGACGCTTGCAAGCATCTTCTATTTGTCGTTCTCGGTCGCCACGAGCTACTATGACGCTCAGGCCGCCAAGATCAGCGACCCTATTGCTGCGCAGAACTACAAGGACTCCGTGAAGTACCTTGGCGTGTATTCCTACCAGAAATGTCAGGAAACGCAGATAGGATTGGGCCTTGACCTCAAGGGAGGCATGAATGTCATTCTTGAAATCTCTGTGCCGGACGTGGTGGAAGTGCTCGCGGACCACAAGACAGACGCGGCTTTCGTGAAATCAATGAAGGAGGCCAAGAAGGCGGAGGAGACCAGTCAGTCTGACTTTATATCACTATTTATCAAGGCTTACCAGACTAACGCGCCGGGACATCGCCTCGCTGAGATTTTCGCGACACAGCAACTTAAAGGCAAAGTGACCACACAGAGCACCGACAAGGAAGTGGAAGAGGCACTGCGTGCGGAGGTACAGTCGGCCATAGACAACTCATATAACGTCGTAAGAAACCGTATCGACAAGTTCGGTGTGGTACAGCCTAACATCCAGAAACTTGAAGGCCAGGAAGGAAGACTTATGGTTGAGATGCCGGGCGTGCGTGAACCGGAGCGTGTACGCAAGCTCCTCCAAGGTTCCGCGAACCTCGAATTTTGGGAGACATACAACGCTTCGGACGTTCTTCCGTACCTTGCACAGCTCGACTCACGTCTGGCCAACAACGGTTCCGGTGCTGAGGAGGCTAAGGCAGACACCGCAAAGGCTGACGTAAACGCCGAGGCTGCTGTGGAGAACGCCGCCGCTGACACAGCAAAGAAGGAGGCTGCTCCGAAGTTTGAGCTTAAAGACACAAAGAACGAGACCGCTGATGCCGCCAAGGCTGCTGCCAAGGACAACGAGGCGCAGATAGCACAGGCAAAGAAACAGCATCCGTTGCTCGCCATACTGCAGACCGTACAGGGACAGAGCCTGTCAACAGTCGGCTACGCTCACGAGCGCGATACCGCTGAAATCAACAAACTTATATATGGTGAAGACGCCGCAAAGGTGATACCGTCTGACATCAAGCTGCTTTGGAGCGCAAAGGCAGTAGAGGGCACGAAGAACATCTTTGAGCTCCATGCACTTAAAGTTTCATCCGCATCAGGCCGCGCTCCGCTGGAGGGTGACGTGATTGTTGACGCGAAAGACGAGTTCGACCAGTTCGGCAACCCATGTGTCTCCATGTCAATGAACAACAGGGGCGCACGTCTTTGGGCGCAGCTGACAAAGCAGAATGTGGGCAAGGCCATAGCCATTGTGCTCGACGGAGTGGTATATTCGGCGCCACGCGTGAACGGAGAGATAAGCGGCGGCAACTCACAGATAACCGGTAACTTCACCATTGAGGACACCAAAGACCTTGCGAATACCCTCAAGTCCGGACGTATGCCGGCTCCTGCACGCATCGTACAGGAAGAGGTCGTAGGCCCGACGCTTGGCGCTCAGTCCATACAACAGGGCATTATATCCTTCGTTATCGCCTTCGTCCTGCTCATGATCTACATGATTGTCATGTATGACCTTATCCCCGGCATGATGGCTAACCTCGCCCTTATCGTCAATATCTTCTTCACGGTAGGTATTCTTACATCGTTCCAGGCGGCCCTTACCATGTCCGGTATCGCCGGTATGGTGCTGTCATTGGGTACGGCGGTTGATGCCAACGTGCTTATCTATGAACGTATAAAGGAGGAACAGAAGCGTGGCTTGGGATTGAAGCAGGCACTTGCGGCCGGTTACAGCAACGCTTTCTCGGCCATATTCGACTCAAACCTCACGTCAATCATAACCGGTGTCATACTTTATACATTCGGTACAGGCCCGATACGAGGCTTCGCCACAACGTGGATTATAGGCATCATCTGCTCATTCTTCACCGCAGTGTTCCTTACACGCCTCGTCTATGAGAACCGTATAGCCAAGGACAAGTGGATGAACCAGAACTTCACCACACGCTTCTCGCGCAATATGTTGCAGAACACCGACATCAAGTTCATGTCAATGTACCGCAAGACGTTCACCATTGTCGGCATTCTCATCGTAATATTCATTGCAAGTTTCATCACCCGCGGGCTCTCCAAGAGCATCGACTTCACCGGAGGCCGCAACTATGTGGTTGCGTTCGAGAAGCCTGTACAGCCTGAGGAAGTGCGTATCGTGCTGGGACAGGCATTCCCCGAGGCCACAACCACAGCGCTGGCACTGGGTACTGACAACAAGACCATACGTGTATCGACCAACTACAAGATAGAGTCCAACGACCCGGCTGTTGATGATGAGGCGGAGACAATACTCTACAACTCTCTCAAGAAGGCAGGTCTTGTGAACCAGAAGGACGTTACGGCCTTCAAGAACCCGGACATACGCGAGGGTGGCTCCATCATCTCTTCAACCAAGGTAGGGCCTTCTGTCGCCAAGGACATAACGTTCGGAGCCATTTACAGTGTGCTTCTCGCGCTGGCGGCAATATTCATTTATATCATGATACGCTTCCGCAATGTGGCGTTCTCGGTAGGTTCCACATGTGCCTTGGCTGTTGATACGCTTATTGTGCTTGGCATATACTCCATCTGTTGGGGCTGGTTGCCTATGTCACTGGAGATAGACCAGACCTTCATCGGCGCCATATTGACAGTGATAGGTTACTCAATCAACGATAAGGTGATAGTCTTCGACCGCATACGTGAGAACCTTGCGCTCCATCCGAAGTGGGATTTCCAGACTACATTCAACGTTTCCATCAACCAGACACTTGCCCGTACCATCAACACCTCGTCTTCAACGCTCCTCGTGTTGCTTACGATTTTCCTGTTCGGTGGTGACAGCATCCGTTCATTTGCATTCGCAATGATACTCGGTGTCGTATTCGGCACATTGTCATCTATCTTCATCGCCGCTCCGGTAGCGTACATTACCATGGGCCGCAAGATAGAGAACAGACTGGAAAAGGCTGAGTAACAGCAGATGACAGGCCGGCATAATGTGCCCGACTTGGTTCGTTTGCCGGCATGATATAGATACGCATATAGGGGTATATGTGAGGAATTGTTCTTCACATATACCCCTTTTGTTTTTTAGAAAGATACAACTTACATGATAATCACCGTCAGCCATGTCCGTAAACAGCAGGGAATGACGGTTGGTTTTATACTCCTAACCTACATGATATGAAGAAGTTTATTTTCACCTTGGCTGCAATGCTGTCGGGCATTGTTCCGGCATTGGCGCAAAACATCGCTGAGATTCCCGACAACAGCATATACACTTCCGATGCGACAGCCAACCCCGGCCGGCAGTTTGTGCTTTCTTTCCGGTTGAAGAACAGTGCGGATGTCGAGGCCGTAGGCTTGCATTTCTATCTTCCGGAAGGCTTCAACATAGCCAAGAGCGAGGGGGAAAGCAAGGTATATGCAATGAATGCCGGCCGCGATGACTCACACAGTCTGATGGTTTCAGGTCCTCATCCTGCCGGCGAATACCGTGCGTCTGTCCTTAACACCAAGTCGTATGGAGCATTGGTTGGCCATGAAGGCGAGATATTCAACGTCACATTGGAAGCGGCAGAGACCTTGGCCTATGGCAATTATGAGGTAAGGCTGGAGCAGGTAGAGCTGTCTTGTCTGGGCAAGACCGTCTCACAAGACGGTGCATATACAGGCAAAATCATTGTTGCAGCCCCCACAGCAGTCAGTGAAGCGGCCGCTAATGCCGCCGCTTCAGAGGTGGAAATCTACGGCACCAACGGCATTCGCCAGTCTGCGTTGCGCCCCGGCATCAACATAGTGAAGGGTGTCAACGGCGGAAAAGCACGTGCCGTGACGGTGAAGTGATAAAGGGGGATTTCTTGTTAAGCATATAGTTTGACTAAAAAGACTATTTAGAATAGACACAAAGACTGTAAACCAATCGAGGCCGTGCAATCATTGCACGGCCTCGATTGGTTTGTTTTCCGGCGCTATCACTCCGCTTTCGCCCCGATAGCCTCCCTCACCCGTTCCGCGAACAGCGTCTCATCCTCGTTGGCTTCGGGTGACATCAGGGGCAGATACTCAACGGTTATCTTTGCAGGCTTATAGAAATGCGTGCCACGCGGCAACGCATCGTAAGCCCCTTTGATGCAAACCGGCAGCACCGGCACGCCCAGTTCCTTGCTCAATATGGCGAAAGTCTTTTTGAAACCCGTCATGCCGCCGTTGCGTGAGCGTGTACCCTCCGGGAAAATCACGATGCTCTTGCCCATTTTCAGCACCTCCGCCAGTTTCAGGATAGAGTTTTTCAGGTTGCGGCGCTCCATCAATATGATGTTATGCCGGCGTGCAAGAGCGCGCAGTGCAGAGTTGTTCACGTGCTCTTCCGTAGCGTAAAAATAGCAGTTGTCAATCACCTTCCACGGCACTCCCGCCATGACAATCGCCCCGTCCATGTAACTCTGGTGGTTGGCGGCCATTATGAACTGCCCGTCCGACGGTATGTTCTCCGCTCCATGTATGCCAAGACGGTTGTAAACGGTGAAGAACGTCTTGAACGCCTTTGCGCAAAAACGGTGTGACAAGCCCGCCACCGGCAGTTCCAGCGGCTCTGTGCTCTCGCTCAGCAGCCTTGGCCTGTCCGCACGTTCAGGCTCTTTCCGGGTGGATGACGCCGCTATGCGGTCGGCTATCTCCTGCACGTTGCGGAACGATGCCATGGCGTCGGCGTTGATGGTGATGCCGAATGTCTGCTCTATAAAGCCCTGCAAGCCCACCATATCCAGCGAGTCAAAGGCCAGATCCGTCTCCAGATGATGTCCCGGCTTTACCTGAACCTTCTTCTCTTCCTCTATGTAATCCCTCAGAATGCAGAACTCCTCCGTCAGTTCTTCCGTGCCCTGCACCTCCGTCTCCATGCCGTCCGCATCCTGTTTCCGCTCGCACAGCTCTTTCAGTTTGAACCTTTGCAGCTTATCCAGCTTTGTTCTCGGCAGTTCACCGCGATATACAAAGACGCTCATCAGCTTCTTGTAGTTGCTTACGGTCAGGTTATACGGCTCTATAACCTCACGTTTCAACGCCTCTTCCACCTCCTTGTCCGACAGGCTACGCGCCCATTCCTCCTGCGGGACGATGATGCACCGCAGCATATCCCCGTGCTGCACCACGGCCGCTTCCTTCACCTTGTCGTCATATTTCTCTATCTTGTACTCTATCTCGCTTGGCTGAACGTTCTTTCCGTTGGATAACACTATTATCTCCTTTGAGCGTCCCGTGATGTAAACGCGTCCCTTTTCGTCAAAGCGGGCGAGGTCACCCGTGTGCAGGAAACCGTCCTTGTCTATCACCGCCGCCGTCTCCTCCGGGCGGTTGTAGTAGCCCAGCATCACGTTAGGCCCTTTCGCGCACAGCTCGCCGTTGACTATCTTGCACTCCACGGACGGCATGGGCAGACCCACACAGCCCGGTATTATGTCGTCCGGACGGGTGAAAGTGATTATCGGCGCCGTCTCGGTCATGCCGTAACCCTCCAGCACATCCAGTCCCAGCGTCCGCAGTCCGCGTCCTATTTCCGCGTCGAGAGCCGCGCCGCCGCTGACAAGATAGTCCAGATGTCCGCCCATCTTCTTGTGGATGGACTTGAACACGAAGCGTGACAGCCTGCGGCTGCCTACGGCACTGCAAACGTTGAACAGTGCCCGCGTCATGAAATTCGCGTCTATCTTCTTCTTTATTCCCGCGTAAAGCGTCTGCCACAGCCTCGGCACACCTATGAACATGGCCACCTTTCCGCGGCACAGCGTGTCCATAATGTCAGGCCCTGACATCGAAGGGCATATCGCCACACCTCCGCCGCGGGTCAAGGGACCCACCACGGTGCCCATCAGCGGCAGCACATGATGCAGCGGCAACAGTATCATCACGCGCCTGTCCTCCGTGAATATAGGCACCACGTCAGCCACGCTGCGTATGTTCGCCATCATGTTGTTGTATGACAACATCACGCCTTTCGGCGAACCTGTGGTGCCGGACGTGTATATTATCATGGCGCACTCGTCGCCCATCTCCTTCATGTTGTCCGTGCCGCACCACTCCTTTTCGTCCTTTGACGGTGCCAGCTCGTAGTCGTCAATCAGCAGGATGTCTGTCGTGACGCCGGCTTCCTCTACCGCCTGCCGCGCCACTTCCTCCCTTTCCCTTGAAGCCCAGATGCAGGCCGGCGTGCAGTCGCGGAGTATGTAGGCCACGTCATGCACCGTTGACGAGGCATCTACCGGCACGGCGATGCCCCGGTTCTGCCATATTGAGAAGAAGGCGTAAATCCATCCCTCCCTGTTCTCGCTGAGTATTACGGTCTTGCTGCCCCTCTCCTTCGGAGTGTGCCGGGCGAAAAGGTTGATGCGCCCGAACATCTCGTCGTAGCTTACCTCACGCTCCCCGGCTATGATGGCCGCCTTGTGCAGATTCTTTATCATTTTCTTTGTGTATGGATTATTCTTCTGCAAAGGTACGAAAACTATTCCGTATTACCGCAAAGTTTTCCGCAAATATGATTAAAACATTACATTTTTGTTCTATTTTTCCGTTTGTTGGTTGTAAGACAGCATTTTTCCGTGTTGTTTCCACATGACCATTCTGCCGTGCCTGCTTTATTGCCGCCGTTGTAGAGACGATGTATTACATCGTCTCCTCATCCGCATTATGTCGCTTTTATTATTGAGACGATGAGGTTCATCGTCTCTACAAGTCGGGCAGATGCAGTGGTCATGTTGCGGGTTGCCTGCATGGCCTTTGCAAAAGGGTGCTGATTACGCTGCAATCTGCCGCTGATTACACGGTAATCAGGCCTCTTTTGCAATGTAATCAGCCCCCTTTTACAAAGACTTTTGTAATAGACGGGAAATCAGCTTGATACGAGAGACGTAATACGGGGCATGGTGTCATCCCGGTCTTTGACGCATATCATATACCGATTTGGTTGCGCCTCTTTGTAGGGACGTACCTTGGTGCGTCCGAATCATCGTCACCCTCGTATCCACGGACGCACCAAGGTACGTCCCTACAATGTCCGGTGGCAATTTCTTCTGATATGACCTATCCTGTACTATGCCGCCTGTACCGGGCTGACAGATAGCATTATACAAACAAAAAGAGGCAAGTACCCATTACAGTTACTTGTCTCTTTCTTGATTATGTGTGCTTGCTGTCGTTTACTTTACCTCCCAGATGTCGTTGGTCTCAAGGAGTTCGGTGAAGTTGTGGTACTTCTTCGCGGCCTTCACTTCCTCTATCTGCGCCGTTACGGCATCGTCGTATGTCGGTGCCTCCACGTCACGGATTACTCCGAGAGCCACCGGGAAGCCGTCACCGTTGCCCATCAAGGCCAGCTTCAGCTGCAAAGTGTTGTCAAGGCAGTGCGCGTCATGCACGAGGATGTCCTTTTCCGTGATGCCGTTCTCGCCCAGCTTTACCACTTTCAGGCCGAAACCCTCCTGCATGAGGCCGTATTCGCGGTCCTTGCCGAATATCAGCGGCTTGCCGTGTTCAACGTAAATGGCGTTCTCGGCACGGCCGGCCTTGTTATACACTGCGTCATGGCAGCCGTTGTTGAATATCACGCAGTTCTGCAATACCTCTACCACGCTTGCGCCCTTGTGTGCGTTTGCCGCTTTCAGCACCTCCACGGTGTGCGGGCCGTCAGTGGCTACGGTGCGTGCGAAGAAATGTCCCCGTGCGCCGAAGCACAGCTCCGCCGGACGGAACGGGTCTTCCACCGTGCCGTAAGGTGATGACTTGCTGACGAAGCCGCGCGGTGAAGTAGGGGAGTACTGGCCCTTTGTCAGACCGTAGATGCGGTTGTTGAGCAGAATCATGTTGAGGTTTATGTTGCGGCGGTTGGCGTGTATGAAGTGGTTTCCGCCGATGGCGAGACCGTCACCGTCACCACTTACCTGCCATACCGTGAGCTGCGGGTTTGTCACCTTCGCGCCTGTTGCGATGGCGGCGGCGCGGCCGTGTATGGTGTTCATGCCGTAGGTGGCCATATAGTGTGGCAGACGGCTGGAGCAGCCGATGCCGGAGATGACGGCGGTGTTCCAAGGTTCTACGCCGATCTCGGCCATAGCCTTGTGTAATGAAGCGAGGAAGAAGTGGTCACCACATCCCGGACACCAGCGTGGCTGGCCTTTCTTATAATCTGAAGCCCCCCACTTGTTCTCCCCCGAGGGGGAGATAATATTAGTGTTATTTGCCATATTTTTTCGTCTTTTTGTTGTTTTTACTTAATGTTCAGATATTGTTCAATATCTTGAAGCACCCTGTCGGTGTCGCCGATTACCTCTTCGTTGCTGAACCTTAGCACCGTGAAGCCATGCGCTTCCAGCCATTCCGTGCGTTGTCCGTCACTAAGTTGTTGTTCCGGCTGGTCATGATAGCCTCCGTCTATCTCTATTACAAGGTTGGCGGGAAGGCATACAAAGTCCACTATGTACTCTCCTATTATATGTTGTCGCTTGAAAGGCAGACCCAGTTGGCTGCTCCTTAGCATCTGCCACATTATGTGTTCCGCTTCTGTGGGGAACTTCCTGTTGTGTGCGGCGAATTGCTTTAACATGGAGTAGGCGTATGGATCAGCCGTTTCGTAGTCGAACATAGTGGTGTAATCGGGTTCTTGCCGTCATGCCGTCCGGGTGATGTTCCGGCGCGGTGCGTTTGAGGATTCGTTGGTAACACCTCCCTCCCCCTGTGGGGAGGGTTGGGGTGGGGGCTGTTATAGTTTGCTGAATGCCGCTACAAGTTCGTTTACTACGAACGGCTGACCCTTCACTTGGTTGAACTGTGCGGGCACGAATCCGTCAACCTTCATGCGGAGGAACGCCGCAAGCTGACCCATATTCTGCTCGGCAACGACCACCTTCGGATATTTCTTCAATACCTCTGCCGTGTTCTTGGGCAGCGGGTTGATGAACTTGAAGTGCGCCTGCGCAACCTTCTTGCCCTGTGCGCGCATCTCTTCCATTGCCGCACGGAGGTGACCGTATGTGCCTCCGAAGCCTACTATGAGCAAGTCTGCGTCGTCAACGTCACCGATTACCTCGAGATCAGGTACTTCTATGTTGTCAATCTTTGCCTGACGCTTGCGTGTCATGAGGTCATGGTTCTCCGGAGCGGTTGAGATTGCGCCGGTCTTGTCGTCCTTCTCCAGTCCGCCGAGGATGTGCTGGAAGCCCTCACGGCCGGGGATGGCCCAGTAACGTGTGCCGTTCTCCGCACGCATATACGGTGTCCATGTGCCTTTAAGCTCCTCCGGAACGTATGGAGGATTGATGGAATCCATCTTGTTTATGTCCGGAAGACGGAACGCGCCGGAGCCGTTTGCGACGAAAGCGTCTGTCAGCAGCACCACGGGAGTCATGTGTTCCAGTGCGATCTTTGACGCCTGATAGGCCGCGTCGAAGCAGTCTGTGGGGCTGGTGGCGGCAAGTACCGGCATGGGTGACTCGCCGTTACGGCCGAAGAGCACCTGAAGAAGGTCCGTCTGCTCTGACTTTGTGGGCAGGCCGGTGGCCGGTCCGCCGCGCTGTACGTCGAGAACGACGAGCGGAAGCTCCATTATCACGGCGAGGTTCATGGCCTCTGATTTCAGGCAGATGCCCGGTCCGGAGGTTGATGTGACGGCAAGTGCACCGGCGAAAGCGGCGCCTACGGAAGACGCGCAGCCCGCTATCTCGTCCTCACACTGCACTGTTGTCACGCCGAGCGACTTGTGTTTTGACAGCTCATGCAGCACGTCTGTCGCCGGAGTGATGGGGTAAGAGCCGAGATACAGCTTCAGTCCAGCCTTCTCGGCGGCGGCGATGAAACCGTAAGCGGTGGCCTTGTTGCCCGTGATGTCCATGTATCTGCCCGGCGTCTTGGTCTTTGACTCTATGCGATATACGTTGGTTGCCGATGAATGAGTGTTGTGTCCGTAGTCGTAGCCGGCCTGTATAACCTTTATGTTGGCCTCCGCCACTCCGGGTTTCTTGGCGAACTTCTCTCTAAGGAAGTTGAAGACGAGGTTCAGGTCACGGCTGAACAGCCAGCAAACGAGTCCGAGCGCAAACATATTACGGCATTTCAGCATCGCCTTGTTGTCCATTCCGCTGTCTGACAGGGCGTCTTTCACCATCTGCGTGATAGGACATTGTATCACGCGGTCGGGGTTTATGCCCATCTCTCCGAGGTAGTCCGCGGTCTGGAACTGCGCCTTGTCAAGGTCAGACTGCTGGAAAGAGTCGGTGTCGATGATGATGGTAGCCTGCGGCTTCGCATACTTATACTGCGTCTTCAGCGCGGCAGCGTTCATTGCGACGAGCACGTCACACTGGTCACCCGGTGTGAATACCTGTCCGGCACCTATGTGAACCTGAAATCCTGACACGCCGGTCAGCGAGCCTTGCGGGGCACGTATGTCTGCCGGATAGTCCGGAAAAGTGGAGATACTGTTGCCCACGGTAGCGGATACCGTGGAGAAGATGTTGCCGGCAAGCTGCATTCCGTCGCCGGAGTCACCGGAGAAGCGAACCACAACCTGTTCCAACTCCTTAATGTCCAATTCTTCTGCCATAATTGTTATTCCTTGTTTTGTAATTAAATATTCAATGTGAAGCGTTATGATATGTAATCCGTTATCCCCTGTTTTGTTTGCTTATGCAAAATTACACATTTGTTATGAAACAGCAAAGCGTTATGAAAGAAAAGTGGCTCTGTTGCTGTCATTTTGTTAGTTTGTGTCAAGTTTTTCGTGAAAGATGAGCTGTAAAGGCCGCGTATGCGTTATTTTCCCGCCGCCTTTTCGCGCAGATAATTCATGTATATGCGTATGGCGAGCTCCACCATGCGTACACATGGCCGTTTCTTGTAGTACTCATCCGTCCGTTCTTCGGGCGTGGGATTGGTGTTAATATCCCTTACATACCCTTTCAGCAGGTCGCGGCAGATGATGCTTCCGGTCTCTTTCTTGAAGTCGGCGGCCAGTCTTTGCACCACCTCATAGTTCTTGGCCTTCACCACTTTGTCCGCTTTCTCGCTCGCAACTTCAAGTCCTGCCAGCATAAACATTCCCGATGCCGTGCCGCAAGTCTCCCTCATGCGCCCTATACCCCCGCCGAACGAGGCGGAAATGCGTGCCATCAGTCCTTCGGGCACATCGTACCAATCGGCGAAAGCCAGCGTTACCGATTGGGAACAGTTATAACCTTGCTTGAAAAACTCCACGCCTTTCCTCACGCGTCGTTCCGTTTCTTCATTCCAATCCATATTATATATAAGGTGTAAAATGTGCTTGTTACGCTTCAAACGGCAAAATTACTCAAAAAAAAGGAGATTTACAAGAAAAACAATCAATTCGTTGGCGATTTGCGGGAAAAATGTTATCTTTGCGGAGAATACGCCTTTTCCTGCCGGGAGAGGACAGCAAACCAACAGCTAAACTAACTTGAACGAAATGACAATTCTTCCTTTCCATTTTACATCGGAGACCCTCATGCACCGCCTCCGCATCCTCATCATGTCGCTGCTGCCGCTCTGTGCCACTGCCCAGTCGGCCTACGACCTCGGCAAGCCGTTCGGTTTCGCCACCCGTTCCTCACGCACCGACAACGCCGCGGTCTATGAAATAACCGGCGGAGGGGCATATACCTACCCCGTGACAGGGGTAAGTGACGTGGTGACCCTCACCTCAAACGGCGGCGACATGAAAGCGTCAATAGAGGAAGCGGTGAGAAACCACCTTGTCGTGATACTCGACGGGGCGAAGGGGGACTTCCTGCTTTCGTCAAAGATAGAACTTGAAGGGCTGGCCGACAAGACCATAATAGGCGTCAACGGCGCTCACCTCGTGACGCAATGGCATATCACCAAGGAGATGACCGACGCCCTCAACGCTGCCGGAGTGCCCGGCATGAGCACGTCAGGGGGCGGCGGGACCATGACGAACGGCAAGAAAATACGCGAGCAGGCGGAGTTCAACACGAGGCAGATACTCATCAACCTCACCGGAGACCAGAAGGAGTCGTACCGCAAGGCGGGTGCGCTCGCCATGTCCTCATGCCGCAACTGCATCATCCGCAACATCCGGTTCTCGGGTCCCGGCTCAATAGACATAGGCGGTTCCGACCTCCTTACCCTTTCTCATTGCACCAATATATGGGTGGATCACTGTGACTTCACCGACGGAATGGACGGTAATTTCGACATAGGGCAGGCCTCGGACTTCATCACTGTCAGCTGGTGTACCTTCCGTTACACCGCCCGTTCCTATATGCACCAGAACACAAACCTCGTCGGAAGCAACGACAGGGAGCCGCAAGGACGGCTCAACATCACCTTCGCCAACAACATCTGGGGCGAGAACTGCCGTGCACGTATGCCGATGGGGAGGGACGGTAAGATTCACATGCTCAACAACTACTACGACTGCAAGGGCAATGCCACGGCCTGCATCAATCCCCGCATCCATTCGGAATTCCTCATCGAGGGCAACTATTTCGGGCAAGGCGTGAAGAAGGTGTTTTCCCAAAACTCCGCCGAGGCATGGGTGTGGAGCGCCGACAACGTTATCTCCGAGCCGTCAGTGAAGACACCTGAGAGCAGCGGAACGGTGACAGTGCCATACGACTACACCGTGATTGACGCAAGACTTGTGCCCGGCGAACTCACGAAACACGCCGGGGCGACGCTCTTCGGTAAGTAAGGAAATGCCAATAATCCGCTTGTAGAGACGATGTACCACATCGTCTCAGCAAACAAAGGCTATAATCCCTAATCAGTGAGACGATGTGTCAAAATGTGGAAGTTAGCGGGAGTTAGCGGGAGTTATGCGGCTTACACCGCATGATGTTAGCGGACAATAGTATGACAAAGCCCTGAAAGGGCGATGTATTCTATGGTTGAAGGTTATCGGTTGTAGGTTTTGGGGCATATAGACAGCCCTGAAAGGGCGATATATTACAGCCCGGTGCGTAAGCGCCGGGTTTTGTTGTATTCGGCGATAAAACGTATTGGCACCCCAAAGCCGGCAGGCGAGGCGGGCAAAGGCCGCCGAGGGGTGTAAGGACGGGGAAAGAAAAGCCTTGGGGACAGCCCGAAACACCATTGTGGATGGCAGGCGATTATTCACCCCTCGTCGCACGTTGTGCTCCTCGCCTGCCGGCTTCGGGGTGCCGATAGTGTTGTCGGGCAGTGCCTTGTTACACAGGGTTTACACCCTGCGCTGTAATATGCCGCCCTTTCAGGGCTTGTCATATTAACCGTAACAGGAAGGTTACGGCACACCCGTTCCCGGCTAAAACAAGCTCTTGACAAGGAAGAACAGCGGCGGGACAAGCAGTGCCGGGAGCATTTGCAGCGTGTGGCAGTTGCGCAGTTTCAGTATGTCTATGCCCGAGGCGGCTATCAGTATTCCGCCGATGATGGACAGTTCCGTCATCAATTCCGGCGATATGGCCGACGCACTGCACCGGGCTATGAGGTAGAACAGCCCCTGCGAGCAGAACAGCACCGGCGCCGCCCATACCATTCCTATGCCGTAGGTGGCGGCAAGCACGGTGGAGGACACAAGGTCGAGCGCGGCGTTGGTGAAGAGATACGTGTGGTCCTCCTGCAAGGCGGCCATCACGGGACCCAGCATGGAGAACGTGCCGATGCAGTAGAGCAGGCACCCCGTGGTCAGTCCGTCGGCAAGCCGCGGCTTCTCCGCGTCCGTCCGGCCGACAGAGGCGGAACAGTCATCCGGCTGTTCCGCTTTTTTCTTTGTCCCGAAATCCCTTATACGCTCCAGCTTCATGGCGCATCCCGCCGCCGAGCCTATTGCCATTGCCACGATGAACAACACGGGGTACCGGCTCTTGGGCATATTGTGCACAAAGGCGTTTGCGCCAAGCAACAGCGTGCATACGCCGAGAGCCGTGAACAACGCCTCGCGGTACTTCTCCTTGATGCCGCGCCTCAGTATGCTGCCCGCTATCGAACCCGCTATGATGCAGCAGGTGTTCACTATCGTTCCTACCATTCCGCTTCTTCTATTATTCCCACGTTACACGTGTGTTCCATAAAATATTTCTCCGTGACGAGGCAATATCCGTTGCGTCCCCACTTCTTGCCGTAGGAGTTAAGGCACACGAACCGTCCGCCCTTCATGCCCGTTATCGCCATGGCGTGGTTTGAGTCTGCCCCTCCTCCGCCCTTCTGGCGTGAGCGTTCATGCCCGAACTCCCAATACACGGCGTGCCCGTTGCGCAGCGACCTCTTTACCATCGCCAGCAGTTCGGGCATGGGTTTGTTGACATACTCATGGTAACGGCGGTTGTCAGCCACCTCCAGCGCGATCTTCTCACCCCACGGGTGCGTCTCCTCCGATGCGTACCACCGCCACTGCTGGTAATACATCACGCTTTCGGCAAACTGCCGTGGCGTATAGCGCATGGACAGGTAGTAGAACGACTGCTCCTCGCCGTCAGTGCTGCCGTGCGCCAGTCTTTGGTGGTGTGACACCGTGAAGGCCGGCAGCAGAGGCTGCATCCTGTCGTTGAAGTCCTCCCTTGACAGCCTGCTCCGCACCGCATTGTCGGCCAGCAGCGTCAGCCTGCGCTGCAACACCCTGCTGTTGGCTATCAGTGACCGCTCGCACGTCCATGGCACAAGGCCGTACCTGTCTATCAGCCGTATCGCTTCCGGCCCTACGCCACGCATCGACAGCGTGCCGCGCCCTCCGTCGGCAGGCTCTTTTCCGTCACGCCTCTGCATATCGTAGCGTTCCATGGCCTGCTCTTTCAGCAGGTTGCTCATCAGCCATTGGCGTGACAGCTTCACGCTGTCGCCGCGCCGCCATGCCTCATTCTCTATGCAGGCGCATACGGCATAGACCCAGCACGCCTCGGTCTTGCCTTGGTCGTACAGGTCACTGTCGTATGCCGGCAGCAGCATCGCGGGGCTGTCGCCCTTGTTTCCGCGTCCCCCGTCGTTGCGTCCCGGACGTGAGCAGGAGGCGGTGATGGCCGTAAAGGCCAGTAGGAATATGAAGTTACGCATAAGAAAAAATCCGTTTAAGCAGGTGCAAAAGTACAAAAAAAAACGCACATAGCGCACCCTTGCCGGCAAAAAAGAAATGCCCGCTCCGCAAAAGGGTGCTGATTACCTTGTAAACAGGTGCTGATTGCAGTGTGATTTGCACCTGATTGCAGGGTAATCAGCACCCTTTTGCAACGTGGGCGGAAACGGCGGGCGTTTTGGGGAGGTGTCGTTGGCTTTTTTGATTGGTTGTTTTTCGGACGCACCAAGGTGCGTCCCTACATTTGCGTTGGCGTGATTCCCGTTTATGTTTGGTTGCTGTTGCGGCGTGTTCCGCTTGTTTTCGGACGCACCAAGGTGCGTCCCTACATTTGTGTTGGTGTGATTTTCGTTTATGTTTTGTTGATGTTTCGGCGCATCCTGCTTGTAGGGACGCACCTTGGTGCGTCCGAAAAAATGTCCGGCCTGCCTTAATCCGCCTTTCAGTGCGTTCGCCTTTATGCAGGGGTGCGTCGTTAAGGCCTGACGGTGTGGAATGTGTCTTGCCGTGAACTGCCGCATACGCTAACTGACAAAAGTCATGTTTTTTGCAACGTTCACTTTACAAAAAGGCGGAAAATATACTCAAATCCCCGCTTTTATCATTTATTAAGTACCCAATCCGCTTGCAGAATAAAATATTTTTCGTAACTTTGCAGCGGATTGGGACTATTGGCTGTTAACGTTAACACAGCGTTGCGCCGTTCCGTATTATTCAGGAAGAAACAAGTATTAGTTCATAAAAATAAATTCAGTAAGTAATGGCAACATTAGATTTGACACAGTACGGCATTACCGGCTCAACGGTAATCGCGCACAATCCTTCTTATGAGAAGTTGTTTGAAGAAGAGACAAAGGCAGGTCTTGAGGGCTATGAGGTAGGCCAGAACACCGAACTCGGCGCCGTGAATGTAATGACCGGCATCTACACAGGCCGCTCTCCTAAGGATAAGTACATCGTGATGGACGAGAACTCAAAGGACACCGTATGGTGGACCACCGAGGGCTACAAGAACGATAACCACCCGATGTCAGAGGAAGTTTGGGCAAAGGTAAAGGAAATCGCAAAGAAGGAACTTTGCAACAAGAACCTTTACGTGGTCGATGCTTTCTGTGGTGCCAACAAGGATACACGCATGGCTGTGCGCTTTATCGTTGAAGTGGCATGGCAGGCACACTTCGTTACAAATATGTTCATCCGTCCTACCGCCGAGGAACTCGCCGAGTTCACGCCTGACTTCATTGTGTATAACGCGTCAAAGGCCAAGGTGGAGAACTACAAGGAACTCGGTCTCAACTCTGAGACTTGTGTGGCTTTCAACACAACAAGCAGGGAGCAGGTAATCATCAACACATGGTACGGCGGCGAGATGAAGAAGGGTATGTTCTCAATGATGAACTACTTCCTCCCGCTGAAGGGCATCGCTTCAATGCACTGCTCCGCTAACTGCGACATGAACGGCGAGAACACAGCCATCTTCTTCGGCCTCTCAGGCACAGGCAAGACCACTCTCTCCACAGATCCGAAGCGTCGCCTTATCGGTGATGACGAGCACGGCTGGGACGACAACGGCGTGTTCAACTTCGAGGGCGGCTGCTACGCCAAGGTTATCGGCCTCTCCAAGGAGAACGAACCAGACATCTACGGCGCAATCAAGCGTGACGCTCTCCTTGAGAACGTTACCGTTGCAGAGGACGGCAAGATTGACTTCGAGGACAAGTCCGTAACAGAGAACACCCGTGTCTCTTACCCGATCAACCACATCAAGAACATACAGCCGGGCTCATCAGCACCTGCCGCAAAGAACGTCATCTTCCTTTCTGCTGACGCATTCGGCGTGCTTCCTCCGGTATCTATCCTTACTCCTGAGCAGACACAGTACTACTTCCTCTCAGGTTTCACCGCTAAGCTCGCCGGAACAGAGCGCGGCATCACCGAGCCTACACCTACATTCTCCGCTTGCTTCGGTCAGGCGTTCCTTGAACTGCACCCGACAAAGTACGCTGAGGAACTGGTCAAGAAGATGAAGATGTCCGGTGCGAAGGCATATCTCGTTAACACCGGCTGGAACGGAACAGGCAAGCGTATCTCTATTCCTGACACACGCGGTATCATCGACGCCATCCTTGACGGCTCAATCCTCAAGGCTGAGACCAAGAAGATACCTATGTTCGACTTCGAAGTGCCTACTTCCTTGCCGAACGTTAACCCTGCTATCCTCGACCCACGCGACACATACGACTGCGCTTGCAAGTGGGAAGAGAAGGCAAAGGACCTCGCCGGCCGCTTCATCAAGAACTTCGAGAAATATACAACCAACGAGGCAGGCAAGGCACTTGTAGCTGCCGGTCCGAAGCTCTAAACCGAATACAGGTGCCGGAAACGGCACAAGACAATACAATCCGCACTGCGCACCGTCAAGGTTCGCAGTGCGTTTTTGTTTTCAAGGAAGGCGATTAAGCCAAGAAATGCGCCGCATAGCCTCCGAAAAGGCTGTGCGGCGCATTGTCTTTAATATATTGTGTCGTGACGCTTGTTACATTATCGTGTGCATACGGCACGGATAGTGCAACCTGCATAGCGTGGCTGGTTGGCGTCAGAAATGGTTATCTCCGTCTTTACATTGGAGTTTTCGAAGCACAGACAGTATGCAACCTGATACGGATATGTCTTGTTCTCCTTCAAATCACTTGTCCAATATGAGCCGATAGAGCCACGTCCGCGCGGCTGTCCGTACTGTTCCATGTAGTGCTGGGCATCCGCTCCCATGGCACCTGCGGCCGGAAGGAAGATGCTGTTGCCCTTGCCCTCAACCTTGTAGCCATACTCTCCGTTGTAAACGCCCCATGTCCATGTGCAGTTCTTTATCAACTCCTGTGCTTCCTCGGCTGTGGGCATACGGCAGAAGTCGTTGCCCTCATAGAAATACCTGTTGTAGAAGGCTGCGTCGTCATACTCGTTAAGCCTTGTCAGGCCGTCCGTGGCATTGTATTTTGATATTGCCTTGCTGCCGGTGTTGAAGAAATTGTAGTTGTTCCAAGTGTAGTTTCCGTTCTTTGGCTTTAACTCTCCCCATGCGAAATAGCTGCTGCCATATAAGGTGTAATCCTCCATTGCAAGGTTCTTGCTTGCCCACTTCACGCTGAGGCCAAGGTCAACGAACGTCTCACCCTCCGTTATAGTCAGCGTGTTGGCATCCTTATCTACATACTCCACGTTATTGTACGAGTGCTGTTCAGGCTCCGCCGTGTCTTTATTGTATTTTAATTCGTAGCTTTGCGCGAAGTAGTCAAGGTTGTTTCTCAACCGGGAACCGCTGACACTTCTGCCTCCCGTGCCTCCGCTGTATGAGTAAACCACGTTGCCCTTGCTGTCAACAACGTTTATGGTGTAGGCAGACAGGGGGAAGGAGTATGTCCGGGCATCGTCTATCCTGCTGGCCGCGTCATTCTTCAATACCGACTTATATACTACGTTGAAGTCCTGATGGGTGCCGGAAGTGAACGATATAGCCTCGTTAGGGGTTGACAGCCTCTTGGCGGTTACCGTTCCGTCAGCCATTGTTATGGTCACGTCGGTGTCATAGAAGTCCAGCAAATCCTGTGTTGCACTTGTGACAAACGAATAGGTGTAGGTCTCGTTCCCCTCGCTGTCGGCCTGATTGCTGTCGCTGTTGTCTTCGTCCTGAATGCCGTCATTGGGCAGGAAATCATCGTCAGCACCCTGACAGCACGACGACAAGCAGAAGCATGCCAGTAATGCCATGAAAGGCATTGCAAATAAAAATCGTTTCATGATGAAAATGAAAAATTAGGTTTTTGCCCGACAGGCATCCGGATTCAGGCGTGTTCTTGTGAGTTAGGTGTTTCCTACAAAATAAAAAAGCGGGATGTCTATCGTCTGCTTGTCCGTTGCTTTTGGCCCTGAGAAAACCTACGAAAAACAAACAAACAGACCGGACACCCACGCCATTGGTGATATGCAATACCCGTAAAGTGTGCATGAAGGCCGGTAAACCTTCCGCACACTAACGGGGTATGTATATACCTACCCGTAGTGTCTGCCCCTGCATTGTTCTTGATTTTTCGTATTGTTTTGAATTTCTCAGGTTCAAAGCAATCAAAAACAAAGCGTCAGCGAACACTTTTTCAAAATGTAGTGTGATTCCCTCTCCATATCCGACACAGTGTTAACTCTGGCGGATACATTCCCGTTTTCCTTCCTGTCGGGTAAACATGGCGCGGGTATCACATCTGCAAAATTACATATAATTTCATTGATACACAAGAATTTTGGAATATATTTTTGCCTGTTAAGAGATTAATGGACATAAAAACATTTGGTGGTATCGTGATAATTGCGTAAATTTGCCGTTGGATTAGTAACCGGAAAATCACCATACTGAAAGCCGTTGCAAGTAAAATCCCCTCCTTGCCAGTATGCTTTACATTGGTTTCATGCACTTAGAATATGACGGAAGACATTGATACGACACCCGTTTTTGTCGGCAATATCGTTGACATAGAGAACGAAAGCTCATATCCCGGACGCATAGTGTGCCGGGATGGCAAGATTACGGAGATAAGCCGGCTGGATGAAGTGCCGGCCGGCTCACCGTATTATATGCCCGGACTGACGGACGCCCACGTCCATATAGAAAGCTCCATGATGACACCCGCCAACTTTTCCAAGGTGGCGGTGACGCACGGCGTGGTCAATTCCGTGAGCGACCCGCACGAGATAGTCAACGTTCTCGGCGTTGCGGGGCTGGACTTCATGTCGTCTGACGCCGCCACCACACGCTTCAACGTCTGTTTCGGGCTTCCCTCCTGCGTGCCGTCCTCGCATCTTGAGAGTGCCGGCGCTACCATTGACGCCGCCCAAACGAGGGAGTTGATGAAACGGAGTGACGTGTGCTATCTGTCGGAAGTGATGAACTATCCCGGCGTAATCAACGGTGACAGGGAGGTGATGGAAAAGATTGCGGCGGCAAAGGCGGCGGGCAAGCCTGTTGACGGGCACTCCCCCGGACTGCTGGGTGACGCGCTCCTCACGTACATCAATGCCGGAATATCCACCGACCATGAGTGTACCACCATCGAGGAGGCGCGGCAACGCGTGGCGAACGGCATGAAGGTGATAGTGCGTGAGGGCAGTGCCGCAAGGAATTTCGACGCCCTCGCCGACATAATAGACGAGGCGCCGTCCATGACCATGCTCTGTTCCGACGACAAACACCCCGACGACTTGGTGGAGGGACACATCGATGCCATGGTGCGCCGCGGTATTGGCAGGGGCATTCCGGTATGGAAACTGCTGAAAGCGGCGGTTGTAAATCCCGTGAAGCATTACAGTCTCCCTTCCGGACTGATGAAAGCCGGCGACGATGCCACCTTCATCGCCGTTGACAACCTCACGGACTTCAACGTAAGGCAGACGGTAATAGACGGGGCGGTGGTCTATGACACGGAGCAGGGCGGACTGATAGAGCCGGCGCTCATGCTCTCGTCCCCCCGTGGCGAAACGCCCAACAACTTCAATGCCGCACCGGTTTCCGCCGGAGATATGGCACTGACGCCTCCGGCGGACGGCATGGCAAGGGTGATAGTGGCATACGACAGCGAGCTGCTTACAGGCGTGGAGACCGTTCCAGTGTCACGGCTTGCGGACGGTTCCATACAGAAGATAGTGGTTTACAACCGTTACGGCAACGGCAGCCCCAAGGCGGCCTACATCAAAGGCTTAGGCTTACGCGGCGGCGCCATCGGCGCAACGGTAGCCCATGACAGCCACAACATCGTTGCCATCGGCACTTCCGACGATGAACTTGTCAAGGTCATAAACGCCCTTGTCGGCGCAAAAGGCGGCGTGGCGGTGTCTGACGCTTCGGGCGTCGAGCTGCTTCCGCTCCCTGTCGCCGGACTGATGTCCGATGAAAGCGCGGCCGATATTGTCGCAAAATACAAGATACTTGGCGACAAAGCCAAAGACTTGGGGTGCAGCCTCCGTGCCCCTTTCATCACGATGTCCTTCATGGCGCTCCCCGTCATACCGTCGTTGAAACTGACGGACAAAGGCCTTGTGGATGTAGATGCCTTTGATTTCACGGACATATTCGTCCGGTGACAGGTCTTGAAGGACATTTTTGTAATTTAACGTGAGTTCGACGAATTCAAAACAATGCAATCTGTGTGTCTAATGTCCGTTGTACATTGATACATGGCTTTTTAGGAAACATACAATAAGCAGCAATAGCCCCCAGTATGTTTACAATGAAATTATCAAAGCTCCTGTGTCTTGAATGCTCCACCTGCGAATGTTTTTCAATTCATCGTTTACCGTCTCTATAATAGCCAGTTTCCTGAGCAGCAGCTTGTCCGACACGCTCATCAAAGCCCCTTTCATATTGCTTTTGAGTTTTGTGATAATCTGTATGCCATCGACGAACAGGCGTTGGAAGAGGTTCTTGCCAATATATCCTTTGTCACCAACAAGCTTATCATAGATAAGATTGACCAAAGCCTTATATTCCAATGGCTTCCTGTCTGACTTTTTCTAGGTAGAAATGTTTCAGACAACGGTAGCCTGAATCATGAAACAGTATCATAATCAGCATGTTTTCTGCCTTTGACATAGTTGAATCACGTTTATAACGACGCTTTTTATATGATTTCAGCGTATATTTTTCTATCATTGCATCAAAAAAACTTGCAGAAGTCATCTGCCATACAAAATAATTCTGTAACTTTGTCCTCGGTGAGCATAGCGATTATTGTTTGTAATTCTTTGTATTTGAACACTATAAAGTTACAACAATTTTCGCTAATCACCAATTTGGCAGTCTATTATAATTCGTCGAACTCACGTTAATTTAGTGCGTACTTTATTAATTCCGCCAACGGGTTTATTTATAGAAGTTTTAAAATTCCTATAAGATATTCAAGACAAATACTAATTTTCTGATATGGTAAAATTGAATTGTCAAAGTTTGAAATTATCCTTAAATAATTTAACAATATAGAAGGATTATAACTTTTGGTAGTTAGATCAAGAATATCTCTTGAATATGTAATCCAGGTATCACATATCAAATCCGACAATTGTGGGTTACCCATTTTACTCAAACCATCATCAATAGCTTCTTTAATGTATTTATAAGCTAATTCTTTATTATAATATGTATTCATATTAAATTCTTTTTAGTTGTTTCTTCTATTTCATTGGATTTTTGGGCAACCTCTTTAGTTGCTTTTTCTAATTCTTTCTTTAACCCCTCTACATCTTTGGGAGTTTTATTCATTACTTCTTCTACTATTTCATTGGATTTTTTTGCAATCTCTTTAGTTGCTTTTTCTAATTCTTTCTTTAACCCCTCTACATTTTGGGGAGTTTTATTCATTACTTCTTCTGCTATTTCATTAGACTTTTGTGTAATTCTGTTAGCATGTTTACTAAAATGCACTCCAAATCCTTCAAAGTTATCGATTAAGGGCAATAGTAATAATACTAACCATAATATAAAAATAAGATTCTTCCCATTAAATTCTTCGAAAAATGTAAATGATACAAGTTCCGAGAAATTTATAAACACATATATACTTGAAGATACAACAAGTATAAGATACCAAATCTTACTAACCCAATTTAATTCAGCATCAAGCCTTTCTGAATCCGTAATAAAAGAATGAAACTTTGACCACATTTTATTTTCGCTATATTTTTATTTCAAATTAGGCATTTCTTGTATTATCTCACCATTGAGAAGTTTACCATTGGCGTGTTTGTTACGTTTTATTCCATCGCTGCCCCATGTTCCCCATTGTTTAAAGAAAAAAGCTGCATCTTGTTTTTCTGTTTGTTTTTTTATTTCATAAACCCACTCTTCTTTCATTGGCCTTGCCTTTGGGCCACTTTCACCTCCTACTATTACCCAATCTATACCGTATAGGTTTAGTTCGCCAAGACTTTCTATTAAAGGTTCGCACGACAGGAATTTCACGGAAGCTTTTAGATGCCTTAAACTATCAATTCTACATTTTGTATCTCTGCACTCTACTGTCACACCCAACCAAACGTTATCTGGTATTATTCTATCTTTAAAATATTCAACCATACGTTCTGCACGTTTGGTTAAAATCTGATAACGATGTTGAGGAGTTTTAATTATTACCTCTATTATCTTATCAATAAACTCAAAAGGTACGTTTTCATGAAATATGTCACTCATCGAACATACAAATATATTATGAGAACCTTTCCATTTTAATGGTAGTTCCAACTCTTTCTCATGTAGTGTCAATTCAAAGCCATTTTGATATTTCTCCAAATGCATAGCTTTCAAACGGCGCGTCATTACCTCTGCATAACAATGAGCACACCCTGCGGACTTCTTTGTGCATCCTGTTATGGGATTCCAAGTCTTATCTGTCCATTCTATTTTTGTCGTTTTCATTTTAGTATAAATTCAATAATTCTTTTGTTATTATAAATTTCATCATAGTTCACCATTGGAGAGCGAGCATCATATTCTATCAAGCCTTCTTTTTTCATTAACTTAATTTCCTCTGTTGCATGAGTAGGAATATGACCTTTTTCCATAGTAAATAAAAATACGTCTTCATTTGTCTTGACAGTATTATTCAATATATATTCCCGTAAACATTTCTTAAACCGCTCAATCTTTGTGGGAACGCGCATTTCATCTCCAAATAAGTTGGGAAGACTATGTTCTACATCATTATCAATATCAAAATTCGCACATCCATTTATTTCATTAAGTTTCCAAGCTGTTCTAAGAAATTTGTCCACCGCACGGATATGACTTGCACCAAAAATAATACCATATATATTTGAGTCCTTTTTAATAGTAAAAGGATATAGCCTAACGTTTGAGGTTGTTGGTATTCTTTCTTTTAATTGTTGAATGATACTTTCATGAATATATTTATAAGGTTGTGCCAAAGCTCTTTCCATATCAATCCTAAGATTCATCTGAAATGACTTTTCTTCACCGAACCTTACAAAATATGAAGATGACAGATAATAGAGAAAATCTGTATTTTTAGAAGTACATAAAGATATAAAATATTCTTCAGATGTGAACTTAATTCCATTTTGATCCAGAATTGCTAAAGTCGGGAATTTGACTATTATATCTTTAACTTTAGGAAAAAGGTCTGCAAAATCCTCATTGGTCACTTTTAGTTTTAATAGTTTTAATTCCTCTAGTTGCTTTAATTCAAATGAATTCATTATGTAAGATTTAGTACAACTATCCAATATGTCATATTTTTTCTTACTAAATTCATTAAACCATACATATACACCAACACGTTTATTAATAATATTTTGATATTGGCCTTTAATTTGAGCTAGTATTCGAATAGGAGATCCTGGTATTCTTTTCTTATCATAGCCTGGTCCTGCAAAGAAATCAAAAATACAAATTGCTTTGCCTGGCCTACTCATAATCATAGCTGGTAACCACTCTTTTGTATACATTTCGAAAAGCTCTAGTTTAATTAGAGTTTCCGCATCAAAAGGTTTGTCATGAAGATTCCTTGTCATAAAAAATATTATTTTAAAATGCGAAGAACTTGTCTTCCATTTTCTTTTTTAAGTTAAACTTTTTAGTGGAGTCGAGGGCACGCTCTATACAGATGAATTTGGTGTCTGTATGTTGCAGGAAGTAATCAACTGTTGCATCAGCGAGTTGGTTGTCAACACAAATGTATGCTGTCTTTACGCCATCTGTGGCGAGAAAAACAGTGTTGGCGGTAAACTTCGTTTGGTGGGCAAGTTTGTATGTGAGCATGAAACCACGAGAAATTAGAATTTCTGTGATAAGGTCATTATCGTCAAATGGCATTGAAAGCTGTTGCTCCTTTTGAGATACATATTGTTGGAATAGTTCAAAATTCTCCTCTTCTGATTTTTCGGTGTCAGGAGCGTAGTCTGTGCGTGGGAAAGATGATTTTGAGAGGGTGAAGACTTTGAAACCAAGCTGGTCCAATTGCTGTTGGTCTTCAGGTGTGACTAATTTTCCATCAAAAGATGCTTTCGTTTTCTCTATAACGGCTTTATTTCGGGCAATTGTTATATCACTAATTTTCTTGAAACCAGCACGCCTTGCATTGCTATTCTCGTCTGTTGCCTGTGGTACTTGTACAAGAATATACTTGCGATTGCCACCATCTTTTAAGTTTTGGTTGACAACAGCATGTCCGGTAGTTCCTGAACCGGCAAAGAAGTCCAAAACAATGCAATTCTTGTCGTCTATTCCGTTTATATAAAATGATATTGCTTTTTGAATTAACTGTGGTGGTTTTGGAAATGGGAAGACACCTCGTCCGATCAAGGTTTCTAATTCTATACTTGCTTGATCAGTAGTGCTCGCATATTCTCTTTTCCAAAGATTGGATGGAACCATTCCTCCCTCCATTTCAGATAAGAATTTCTTTAAACGAGGATATGAATTATTGCCATCCTGTCCCCAATATAATTTATCTTCTTTTACATGCTGCTCGTATGTTGACTTTTCATATTTCCATGCATTGGTAGGGTGTTCTACCGTTAGTCCTGTAATAGGATTATGTATTGGATAACACAAATTTGGTCTCTCTTCTTTAGATGCAGGATTTACATAAGAAACACTTGTCCACGGTCCGCGTTTATCGTTATCAGGATTTGAGTATATAGCATCAGAACGATTATTTCGTGGCTCTTTAATGGTAATTAATTCTGATGATTTCCGATAACAGAGCAGATGTTCCGTCATAGTCCCAAACAGTTTAGAATTGTTGCTTCTTGTATATCGTTTCTCCCAAATTATATTTACCAAGAAATTCTCTTCTCCAAAAACTTCATCACAAATTTTTCGCAAATGATGTATCTCATTATCATCCATTGATATAAAAATTACACCATCAGGACGCAAGAGATTGCGAGCCACAAGAAGGCGGCTATACATCATATCCAGCCAGTTGCTATGGAAACGCCCACTTGCATCGGAGTTTGTGTCAAGTGCTATTCCGTCTTCCGATTGTTCTGTGCGCTCCCAATATGCTTGACGGCCTTCTGAGAAATCGTCATTATATAAAAAATCTTCTCCCGTATTATAAGGAGGGTCTATGTAGATGACTTTAATTTTGTTCCGATAGCCGCCCAACAATATCTTTAGAACTTCAAGATTTTCCCCTTCTATAATGACATTCTCGGTCGTTTCAGGATTCACGCTGCGTGATTCATCATAATGTAGAGTGGCACGAGTTGGCGTAAAAGCATTGCGTTTGGCATTTGATTTACCAAACCAGCGGAATTCGTAGCGTTCCGTTTCTTCAACGCTATCAGGGTTTACTGCTTTTTTTACTTCGTTTATATCCAGCCGTCCCTCTTGGGTAAACCAATCAGGGAACAGTTTACGGAGGGTTTCAAGACGCTCGACATTTATGTTCGGCGATTGTATGATGTGATCTTTATATGTTTCCATTGTTGTTTATTGTTTGAGTGGCTTGCGCCTTGAATGTTTCATACTCCCTTATCGGAGCCTTATAATAAGCCTCTATTCCGAGTGAGCGGAAATGCTCAATTGCGCACTTTATTCGTGCAATCTCGTGAGGAGTCAATGCTTTCTTATCTTCAATATCATTTGTTCCTTTTATTTCTACCACAAAATAATACTCTTTGTCCTCATTCGGATTACGAAGTTCTCTTTTCCGCAACACAACCCCAAAATCAGGCTCGTAGTTGCCAGCGGGTGTTGGTATCTTGTACCATTGTGGAAATTTAAGGAAGCATAGCACGTCTGCATTAGTAGATTTGTCTGCATCTTCTGCAAAATCTCTTTCGATGTTGCTGTCATAAAGAGTCTTATCCCAAACGCCATGATTGGGAGTGCTTATCCAATTCTCACAGCCATCTTTTGAAAAGTCATTAAAATCAAAAGCATATTCTTCTCCCGTCGGACAATACTCAACGCATCGTACCAATTCATCAAGCTGTATCTGTTTCATCTTAAATACAGCCTGTTCCATAAAGACAGGAGGATTTTTGATATACTGGTCCTTATTGCTGATTCCAGCGATGATTCTCAATACTGATGTATAGCATAGACCTGTTTTCTCGCTAAGTTCTTCCACGAGGTCATGGGGAGTAAAGCGAGCAAGCCCCTTGCGAAAATCTGAACCTCCATCCTCAAAGTCATTGAGATTGCTGATGTCGTTCACCTTTATGCTTTGCACATCTATGGAATAGTCATTTATCCGTATGTCATTTAATGCGGTTATACTTTTACGTATTAGGTTATCCTCATCCATGTGAATACGGTAAGTGGTTTTCTTTGCAACTGTATTCCAAAACCTACGGAACACGCTCATAAAAGTCTCGTCTTTCTTGATTTTGAACGTCACGCGGTTCTTGTTCTTTCCCCTGTGAGTGTGTTTAGGATTAGGAGCTTTGCCGTTTGCTCCATAGGTTTCTTCTGTCTCCTTTTGATAACTTCGGGCAAAGGTCTCATAAGTCTCGTTAGGCACGATGGTGAGCTGGTTTATCCGCTCGTCATCGGATGTTTCATCATTATCATACACGCGTTCTCCTGTCTGATTGACACAGATGCGCAAACCACGCCCGATTTCCTGACGCTTTTTATTTTCCGAATAGCTCTCGTTGAGTGTCGCGATACCGAAAATATTAGGATTGTCCCATCCAACACCTAATGCCGAATGAGAAAAGATAAATTCTATTGGGCTGTCGAAAGAGAGAAGTTTCTGTTTGTTATGAAGAATCTCATCGAAAATCTCTTTATTCCTTTTACAGGCATCTTCTTTGTCAGTATATTCTCCTTGGGTAGTTTTGGCAAAATAAAAGCCTTGTACAGCTTGTACCTCAGTATCTGAAGGCTGTTTACCACCATTAAACTCAGAATAAACCTCACGATATTTCTGCTCAAAAAGCTGTTTAATCACAGGGCGTTCAACACTCATGTAATTGGCTACCCTGTCAATAAAAACAAGTGACAGATTTTTGATGCCTTTTGTCCTCAACCGTTTTTTATTCTCAAAATGTCGGCGGATAAGCCATTCAAGCTGTAATGCCCAAACCTGTTCCTTATTGGCAGACGAAGAGCCTTCAACGATTTCTGTACCGTTAGAGAAGGTGACATGCCATTTACGATCGGACATCGACTTATATATGCGACTGATTGTGAAATCCCGATAGGATTCATTACCAGACTTGTCTGCAAGATTATCATTCTTTTTCAATAATCCCGAATCTTTGAATTCAAAACGACCTTTGGTTTTGTTGAGCTTCCAAAATTTGAGTTTTACTTTTACCTGAGTTGCGGATGACTGCACACTGCTTATCTCAATTTTCATTGTTGCCTCGTCGTTGCTTTCAGATACGGTAAGCACTTCCAGACGTTTAACCAATCCAAGACGATAACTTTCGGCGGGCGTAAGTTGATACAATACGTTCTTTTTGACAGCATGTGTCGCCGAATATCGGAACCTAAACAACGGGGTAAGTTTAGCTATCCATTGTTTTGAGTTCTCTGTATCCATACCTTCCTGCGGCTCATCCATAAATATTATAGGATGTGTCTGGGCTAATGCTTCAAGGTGAGGCAGATTATTGAAAAGCCCCTCCCGTTCAACCTGATTCAGGATGTTATTCTCAGAATTGAACGATGCCATCGTCAGTACCATAATTTGCAGATGGTCTGACGTTATAAAATCATGGAGCGAACTTAGTCTTGAACTATCATAAATAAAAGCATTAGGAATAACGTCATATTTCTCAGCAAGCTGTTCCTTGAAATTTTCAATAGTGTCAATTACTCCTTGGCGGATAGGAACAGACGGGACAAGGACTATAAATTTACTCAGCCCATATTCGCGGAATAGTTCATACGCAGTCTGAATATATGTCAGTGTCTTGCCTGTACCCGTTTCCATTTCTATACAAGCATCATTTTCTTCAACGATAAAAGATTGAGAATCCGAAATACTATTTTCTTTGATTATCCTACGGATATTATCTTGAAGTCGCAGATTAGACAATGAGCATACATTTGTGTGAATATCCTCAATATGAGCGTTGTCGTATGTATTACGTTCCATACCACGAAAAACCTCAACCACACTTTGTATGGCTGATGTTTGGTGTTGTGGATTTTCGAGTTTAAATTGCATAATCCAAGTACTTATATCGACTCAACAAACTTTTTATTAATCAGTTCATTAAGTTCTATTTCCAGTAACCTGGCTATCTTAATGAGAGTCTGCAAATCTGGCTGAGAACTATTCGTACACCATTTTGAAACGGTGGACGGGTTTACATTTAATTGCTCACACAGCCACTTATTTGTTCTCTTCTTCTCCGCTAAAACAACTTTCAGACGATTTATATCTGTTTCCATATTGGCAAAATTTGTTATCTGTTCACAAAAATAGTGATTCTATTTCATTTAACAAAAAGAAATGGGTTAGTTTGTGATGAAAATAACAAAAAAAACTGATTTGAATCAATAGTGTCCTAAATGATTTTCAAAAAATGAAGTAAGTTGTTTCCATTAAAGTAAGAATTGCTTACTATTTAGGACACTATTGACATGATTGTCAATTACGCACTTAGCGATGAAAAAAGTTCTAAAAATGTTTGCGGGAATGAAAAAAAAATCGTACCTTTGCATTCGAATTTGGTGAGATTGCGCTGGACTTGTTCATCAACTCGCTGAAAACGAACGCCTTAGACTTCGGTAAAGGAGAGGTCTGAAGTGCGCTTTCTTTTTGTGTATATACACATAAGAATGTAAAGAATAAGAAAATACAATATATATTTATTATTAATTTAAGTAGAAATGCCAGGATTAATTGGAAGAAAAATCGGAATGACATCCGTTTTCAGTGCCGACGGTAAGAACATACCGTGCACTGTTATCGAAGCTGGTCCTTGTGTCGTAACTCAGGTGAAGACCGTTGAGAAAGACGGTTATGCAGCCCTTCAGCTTGGCTTCGGCGAAGCGAAAGAGAAGCGCACCTCAAAGCCTATGATGGGAACATTCAAGAAGGCGGGCACAACACCGAAGCAGCACTTGGCCGAGTTCAAGTTTGACGAGGAGCATAACCTCGGCGACACCATTACGGTGGATCTCTTTTCTGAGACGGACTTTGTTGACATCGTCGGCACGTCAAAGGGTAAGGGATTCCAGGGCGTTGTGAAGCGTCATGGATTTGGCGGTGTAGGACAATCTACACACGGTCAGGATGACCGCGCCCGCAAGCCGGGTTCTATCGGCGCCTGCTCATACCCTGCAAAGGTGTTCAAGGGAATGCGCATGGGTGGTCACATGGGTAACGAGCGTGTCACAACGCAAAACCTCAGAGTTATTAAGGTTATCCCAGAGAGCAACCTCATAATCGTAAAGGGCTCTGTTGCCGGATACAATGGTTCAACCGTTTTAATCAAGAAGTAATGGAAGTAAATGTATTAAACATACAGGGTCAGGAGACAGGACGCAAGGCTGTCCTTAATGATGCTATCTATGGTATAGAACCTAATGACCACG
Source organism: Prevotella sp. (assembly GCA_017623655.1). Taxonomy (GTDB): domain Bacteria; phylum Bacteroidota; class Bacteroidia; order Bacteroidales; family Bacteroidaceae; genus Prevotella. The sequence continues at coordinate 104,503 of JAGAON010000007.1, read as the reverse complement.
TCCTCTACCTCGATGTTAAGCAGTATCTTGCTAATCAGCGTCAGGGAACGGCGAAGTCTAAGGAACGCAGCGAGGTTTCCGGCTCTACCAGAAAGCTCGGACGCCAGAAGGGCGGCGGCGGCGCACGTCGCGGTGACATTAATTCACCTCTGCTCGTGGGCGGTGGCCGCGTGTTCGGTCCTAAGCCACGTGACTATCGTTTCAAGCTGAACCTCAAAACCAAGGTTCTCGCACGTAAGAGCGCCCTTTCGTACAAGGTTCAGGAGAACGGCATCATAGTAGTGGAAGACTTTACTTTTGACGCCCCGAAGACAAAAGATTTCTTAAATCTTACTAAGAATCTCAAAATAGAGGGTAAAAAAGTCCTTCTCGTTTTGCCGGAAGAAAATAAAAACGTATATTTGTCAGCCCGCAACTTGAAAAAGGCAGAAGTGATGGGTGCTGCATCAATCAACGCCTATAAGGTGATGAATGCTGACGTGGTTGTAATGTGTGAGAAATCATTGCAGACAATCGACGAGATTTTAACCAAGTAAACTTAAGGAGGAGAAATAAATATGGCATTCATCATTAAGCCGATAGTCACTGAGAAGATGACTAAGATTACAGAAAAGCTGCCTAACCGCTACGGTTTTATCGTGAAACCTGAGGCTAACAAACTCCAGATTAAGCAAGAGGTTGAGGCTCGCTATAATGTGACGGTGGAAGACGTCAATACGTTGAACTACGCCGGCAAGCGCTCTTCACGCTATACCAAAGGCGGTCTTATCAAAGGCAAGAAAAACGCTTTCAAAAAGGCTATCGTTACTTTGAAGGCTGGCGAGGAAATAGATTTTTACAGCAATATATAAATAAGAAATGGCAGTACGTAAATTAAAACCAGTTACACCTGGTCAAAGACACAAAGTTATTGGCACGTTCGAGGATATTACTGCATCCGTGCCAGAGAAGTCTCTCGTTTACGGTAAGCGTTCTACCGGCGGTCGAAACAACACCGGTAAGATGACCGTACGTTATATTGGCGGCGGTCACAAGAAGAAGTATCGTCTGATCGACTTCAAACGAGAGAAAGATGGTGTTCCAGCTGTAGTAAAGACAATAGAGTACGATCCGAACCGTTCGGCGCGCATCGCTCTGTTGTACTATGTTGATGGTGAGAAGCGTTATATCATCGCTCCTAACGGACTGGAAGTCGGCGCTACGATTATGTCAGGCGCTGATGCCGCTCCGGAGGTGGGTAACGCTTTGCCGCTTGCTAACATTCCTGTTGGTACCGTTATACACAACATCGAGCTCCGTCCCGGACAGGGCGCTCTCCTTGTTCGTTCGGCTGGTAATTTCGCTCAGTTGACTTCTCGTGAAGGCAGTTACTGTGTTATCAAGCTTCCTTCTGGCGAGACACGTAAGGTGCTCTCCGCTTGTAAGGCTACCGTTGGTGCGGTAGGTAATTCAGATCACGCTCTTGAGCAGTCCGGTAAGGCTGGTCGCTCACGCTGGTTGGGTCGCCGTCCGCACAACCGTGGTGTTGTTATGAACCCTGTTGATCACCCGATGGGTGGTGGTGAAGGACGTCAGTCTGGCGGACACCCGCGCTCACGTAAGGGTCTCTACGCTAAGGGTCTCAAGACACGCGCACCGAAGAAGCTTTCTAACAAGTATATTATCGAAAGAGCTAACAAGAAGTAACACTCAATAAATAAAGCGAAAATATGAGTCGTTCATTAAAAAAAGGTCCATATATCAACGTTTCTCTGGAGAAGAAGATTCTCGCCATGAACGAGAGCGGAAAGAAGACTGTCGTCAAGACATGGGCTAGGGCTTCTGTAATCTCACCTGATTTCGTGGGACATACGGTGGCTGTACATAACGGTAACAAATTTATACCTGTCTATGTAACCGAAAATATGGTAGGGCACAAGCTCGGAGAGTTCTCGCCTACACGCCGCTTCGGTGGACACGCTGGCAACAAGCGATAGGACAGGCCATAACCATTAAACAAACAAAGTAAAATGGGAGCAAGAAAACATAATGCGGCTGAAAAAATAAAAGAAGCCAAAAAAACTCAATACTTTGCCAAACTCGTCGGTGTTCCTTCTTCACCACGCAAAATGCGCTACGTCGTGGACATGATTCGTGGAATGGAAGTGAACCGTGCGCTTGGCGTGCTCAGATTCTCAAAGAAGCAGGCTTCTGCTGACGTTGAGAAACTGCTCCGCTCTGCTATTGCCAACTGGGAAGTGAAGAATGACCGCAAGGCAGAAGACGGTGAATTGTATATCTCTAAGGTCTTCGTGGACGAAGGCGTTACGCTCAAGCGTATGCGTCCGGCACCACAGGGAAGAGGCTACCGCATCCGTAAGCGCAGTAACCATGTGACACTGTTCGTTGATACCAAAACTAATGAAGATAAATAAGTAAAGAATGGGACAGAAAGTTAATCCAATAGCAAACCGACTCGGAATCGTCCGCGGTTGGGATTCAAACTGGTTCGGTGGCAAGAACTTCGGAGACAACCTCGTGGAGGATATGAAAATCCGTAAGTATCTGAACGAGCGTCTCGCTAAGGCAAGCGTTTCACGCATCGTCATCGAGCGCACTTTGAAGCGTGTCACCATCACTATTTGCACCGCCCGTCCGGGTATCGTCATTGGTAAAGGTGGTCAGGATGTCGATAAGTTGAAGGAAGAGCTCAAGAAGCTTTACAAGAAAGATATTCAGATTAATATATTTGAAATCAAGAGACCTGACCTCGATGCAAATATCGTAGCTAACTCTATCGCTCGCCAGGTAGAGGGCAAGATCGCTTACCGCCGTGCCATAAAGATGGCTATACAGAACACTATGCGTGCGGGAGCTGAGGGTATCAAGGTTCAGATTTCCGGTCGTCTCAACGGTGCGGAAATAGCACGCTCGGAGATGTTGAAGGAAGGTCGTACACCTCTTCATACTTTCCGTGCGGACATTGATTTCTGCAAGACGGAGGCTCTTACAAAGGTTGGTATCCTCGGTATCAAGGTTTGGATTTGCCGTGGTGAGGTTTATGGAAAGCGTGACCTCGCTCCTAACTTCGCGCAGGAGAAGACAAGCGGAAACCGTGCTGCCGGTAATGGCCGTTCAAACGCACGTGGTGGTAACCGCAAGAGAAACAATAACCGTTAAAAACTAAGAAGCTACTATGTTACAGCCAAAAAGAGTAAAATATAGAAGACCGCAGGATGGTCGTGGCAATAAAGGCAACGCACACCGCGGTACACAGTTGGCTTTCGGTTCTTTCGGTATCAAGACTCTTGAACCAAAATGGATTGATAGCAGACAGATAGAGGCTGCCCGTGTGGCAATAAACCGCTATATGAATCGTGAGGGACAGGTATGGATCCGCATCTTCCCTGACAAACCTATAACACGTAAGCCTGCGGATGTGCGTATGGGTAAAGGTAAAGGTGACCCCGCAGGATGGGTGGCTCCTGTTACCCCGGGCCGCATCCTTTTTGAAGTAGAGGGCGTTTCTTTTGACATCGCTAAGGAGGCTCTCCGACTCGGTGCACAGAAATTGCCGGTTAAAACAAAGTTTGTAGTACGTCGTGATTACGATAAAAATGCTTAAACTATGAAGATGAAAGAACTTAAAGAACTTGATACCAAAGACTTGGTTGAAAAGTTGGATAATGCTAAGGCGGCTTACGATACAATGAAGCTGAACCATAACATTGCACCACTTGAGAATCCGTCACAGATTAAGGCTGCTCGTCGTGATATCGCACGTATGATGACCGAACTCCGTTTACGTGAACTTAATAAATAACAATGGTCCAGATGGAAACGCGTAATTTAAGAAAGACAAGACAGGGTGTAGTTACTAGCAACAAGATGGATAAAACCATTGTTATTGCATCAAAGTTCAAGGAGAAGCACCCCATCTACGGTAAGTTTGTGCAGAAGACAAAGAAGTACCATGCACATGACGAGAAGAATGAGGCTAACGTAGGTGATACAGTCCTCATCATGGAGACCCGTCCACTCTCAAAGACAAAGAGATGGAGATTAGTTTCAATAATAGAAAAAGCTAAGTAAAATATGATACAGGCAGAATCAAGACTTACAGTATGTGATAACAGCGGCGCCCGTGAGGCTCTTTGCATCCGTGTCCTCGGTGGCACTCGCCGTCGTTACGCAAGCGTAGGTGACGTTATTGTCGTTGCTGTCAAGAATGTCATCGCATCAAGTGATTTGAAAAAAGGTGCAGTATCTAAGGCTCTCATCGTTCGTACAAAGAAGGAAATCCGTCGTCAGGACGGTTCTTACATCCGTTTCGATGACAATGCTTGTGTCCTCCTCAACAACGCAGGCGAGCTCCGCGGCAGCCGTATTTTCGGCCCTGTTGCCCGCGAACTCCGTGCCGTTAACATGAAGGTCGTTTCTCTCGCACCTGAGGTACTTTAGTTTTTCACACTTAAAGAATTAATAAAGTAATGAGTAAGTTACATATTAGAAAAGGCGATACCGTGATTGTTCTCACTGGCCGCGACAAAGGCAAGAAGGGAACAGTGCAGAAGGTCCTCGTAGAGGAGCAGCGCGCTATCGTTGAGGGTATCAATATGGTATCAAAGAGCACCAAGCCCTCTGCAAAGAACCCTCAGGGTGGTATCGTAAAACAGGAGGCTCCTATCCATATCTCTAACTTGAGCCTCATTGATCCAAAGAGCGGCAAGGCTACCCGTGTGTCTATCAAACATGAAGGAAAGAATGTCGTACGTATCTCTAAAAAGTCAGGGGAGGAAATCAAGTAATGGATACAGCTCAGTTAAAAAAAGTTTATAAGGAGACGATTGCTCCTGAACTGCAGAAGCAGTTTAACTACTCTTCCGCAATGCAGATTCCTGTCTTGAAGAAGATTGTTGTCAACATGGGTCTCGGTGACGCTACCCAGGACAAGAAGATTATAGATGTCGCCATCAATGAGGTTACGGCAATAACAGGCCAGAAGGCTGTTGCCACATACTCAAAGAAAGATATCGCCAACTTCAAGCTCCGTAAGAAAATGCCTATCGGTGTCATGGTGACATTGCGCCGTGAGCGTATGTACGAGTTCCTTGAGAAACTCGTGCGTGTGGCACTTCCGCGTATCCGTGACTTCAAGGGTATTCAGGCAAAGCTCGATGGCCGCGGAAACTATACCCTCGGAATACAGGAGCAGATAATATTCCCAGAGATCAACCTCGATGGTATCGACCGCATACAGGGTATGAACATTACCTTCGTAACAACAGCCAACACTGATGAAGAGGGCTTCGCACTTCTCAAGGCATTTGGCCTTCCATTCAAAAACGCTTAAGTAAAAGATAACTATGGCAAAAGAATCAATGAAAGCTCGTGAGGTAAAACGCGCCAAGCTCGTTGCCCGTTTCGCTGAAAAGCGTGCGGCTTTGAAGAAGGTTATCGCTACCTCAGAGGATCCTGCTGAGCGCTATGAAGCTGCTCGCGCTCTTCAAGCTATACCGAAGAATGCCAATCCTATCCGTCTTCACAACCGCTGTAAGGTGACAGGACGTCCGAAAGGATACATTCGCCAGTTCGGCATTTCACGTATCCAGTTCCGTGAGATGGCTTCCGCCGGCCTCATTCCCGGTGTGAAGAAGGCAAGTTGGTAAGTGAGGGGAATCCCCATCCAAGGCTTAAAGGTGTAAGGATATTCCTGAAAAGGAAACCTTGCAACCTCTTTGCCTGAATGAAAAAAGATTTTTCTATTTTTAATTAATATTGTCGGGACAGCCCCGATTAATTAACTAATTTTTATGACAGATCCAATAGCAGATTATCTGACAAGACTCAGGAACGCAATCATGGCTCATCATCGCGTGGTTGAGGTGCCTGCGTCAAATCTGAAGAAAGAAATCACAAAGATTCTCTTCGAAAAGGGTTACATCCTGAACTACAAGTTCATCGAGGACGGCCCGCAGGGAGCCATCAAAGTAGCTCTCAAGTATGATCCCGTTACAAAGAAGAACGCTATCAAGTGCTTGAAGCGTGTATCCACTCCCGGTTTGCGTAAGTACACCGGCTACAAGGATATGCCGCGTGTTATCAACGGATTGGGCATTGCTATATTGTCCACTTCCAAGGGTGTAATGACTAACAAAGAGGCTTCAGACCTGAAAATAGGTGGTGAGGTGCTTTGCTATGTATATTAATTGGAGGATTGAATATGTCAAGAATAGGTAAATTGCCAATTAGTATCCCTGCTGGTGTAACAGTTACCAACAATGGTGGCGTTATTTCAGTGAAAGGGCCCAAGGGTGAACTCTCACAGAAGGTTGACTCTTCTATTATCGTAAAGATTGAAGATAATCAGATTACATTCGAGGTTGACGAGAATAGTCCGGTTAACGTAAAGCAGAAGCAGGCTTTCCATGGTCTTTACCGTGCGCTTGTCAACAACATGGTTGTAGGTGTAAGCGAAGGTTACAAGAAAGTGCTGGAACTTGTAGGTGTAGGTTATCGTGTTTCTAACAAGGGCAACCTCATCGAGTTCTCACTCGGTTACACTCACCCGATATTTATCGAGCTTCCAAAGGAGGTTAAGGTTGAGACTAAGTCTGAGCGTAACCAGAATCCGCTTCTCATTCTTGAATCTGCGGACAAACAGTTGATAGGACTCATTTGTGCTAAGATTCGTTCTTTCCGTAAGCCGGAACCGTATAAGGGTAAAGGTATCCTGTTCCAGGGTGAGGTTATCCGCAGAAAGTCTGGCAAGTCAGCTTCAGCTAAGTAATTTTAATACATCGCGACTATGACAACAAAGAAAGTAGAAAGACGAATTAAAATCAAGTATAGAGTTCGTAAGAATGTTAACGGTACAGCTGAGCGTCCACGTCTCAGTGTGTTCCGCAGCAACAAGCAGATTTACGCTCAGGTTATTAATGATGTTAACGGACAGACTATCACTTCCGCATCTTCACTCGGCTTTGAAGCTATGCCAAAAATAGAGCAGGCTCAGAAAGTTGGCGCTCTCCTTGCAGAGAAGGCTAAAGCAGCAGGTGTGACAGCTGTAGTATTTGACCGTAACGGCTATCTCTATCACGGACGTGTAAAGGCTCTTGCCGATGCAGCACGTGAAGGTGGTCTTAATTTCTAAACGATTTATAGCAATGGATAAAGTAAAAGTAAATAGTGACGTTGAATTGAAAGACAAACTGGTTGCTATTAACCGCGTTACCAAGGTAACGAAAGGTGGTCGTACCTTCACATTCGCTGCTATTGTCGTTGTTGGTGACGGTAATGGTACTATCGGATGGGGTCTTGGTAAGGCCGGCGAAGTGCAGCAGGCTATTGCCAAAGGCGCTGACGCAGCCAAGAAGAATCTTGTAAAGGTTCCTGTCATAAAAGGTACAATACCTCATGAGATGGAGGTCTCTTTCGGTGGCGCCAAGGTTTTCTTGAAGCCGGCAGCCCTCGGTACAGGAATGGTTTGTGGTGGTGCTATGCGTGCCGTGCTTGAAAGCTGCGGCGTAAAAGACGTGCTTGCCAAGTCAAAAGGCTCATCAAATCCCCACAACCTCGTTAAGGCTACTATCAAGGCCTTGTCGGAAATGCGTGACGCTTATACAGTCGCTCATGACCGTGGCATCAGCATGACCAAGGTATTTAACGGATAAACAGAAGGAGGTAATAATAATGGCAACAATAAAGATTAAGCAGATAAAGAGCCGTATCGGCGCTTCTGCGGACCAGAAAAGAACTCTTCTGTCATTGGGACTTCGCAAGATTTCTCAAGTAGTGGAGAAAGAGGCTACGCCATCAACACTCGGTATGATTCGCAAGGTGCACCACCTCGTGACGATTGTAGAGTAATATTAATATCATAAAACTGAACGATTATGAAATTGAATAATTTGAAACCAGCTGCCGGTTCAACCCATTCCCGTCGTCGTATCGGTCGTGGTCCCGGTTCTGGATTGGGTGGTACATCTACTCGCGGTCACAAGGGAGCGAAGGCACGTTCTGGTTATAAGAGGAAAATAGGATTCGAAGGTGGTCAGATGCCACTTCAGCGCCGTCTGCCTAAGTTCGGATTCAAAAACATTAATCACAAGGAATACCTGCCAGTTAACCTCTCTACTCTCCAGAAGATAGCAGAAAGCATGAATGTGGAGAAGATAGGTATAGCTGAATTGGTAAAAGCCGGTGTCACCAACGGTAAGGAACTTGTAAAGGTTCTTGCTAATGGTGAACTGACAGCCAAGGTTACTGTTGAGGCAAACGCCTTCTCTAAAACTGCGGAAGCAGCTATCAAGGCTGCCGGCGGCGACGTTGTCGTGCTCTAAGCATATTGTTTTACTTTGAGTAAAAACTAAAGTAATGAAGAAATTTATAGAGACACTGAAGAACTGTTGGAAAGTTGAAGACTTGCGTATGCGTCTTCTTGTGACGATTCTCTTTGTCGCTATCTACCGTTTCGGCTCTTTCGTGGTTTTGCCCGGTATCATCCCGGCAAACCTCGAAAAGCTGCAGCAGCAGACAGCGGGAGGTCTTATGTCGCTTCTCGATATGTTCTCAGGCGGTGCATTCTCCAATGCATCCATTTTCGCTCTCGGCATAATGCCTTACATCTCTGCATCTATTGTTATGCAGTTGGTGGCAATAGCCGTACCTTCTTTCCAGAAGATGCAGCGTGAGGGTGAAAGCGGACGTAAGAAGATTATGCAGTACACACGTTACCTGACAGTAGCCATCCTGCTCTTTCAGGCGCCATCTTATCTTATGAACCTTAAGATGCAGTCTCCTGGTGCTTTGGCGTCAGGCCTGTCATGGTCAGAGTTTATATTCCCCGCCACAATAATTCTTGCGGCAGGTTCCATGTTCATCCTCTGGCTTGGTGAGCGTATCACCGATAAAGGTGTTGGCAATGGCATTTCCCTTATCATTATGATAGGTATCATCGCACGTCTTCCTCAGTCCTTCATTCAGGAAGTGACCAGCCGTTTCACGGCCATAACGGGAGGTGGACTTGTAATGTTCATTGCTGAGGTTCTCATACTTTATGCGGTGGTTTGTGCCGCAATTCTTCTTGTGCAGGGAACACGCAAGGTACCTGTGCAGTATGCGAAGAAAATAGTAGGCGCTACACAGTATGGAGGTGCGCGGCAGTATATTCCGCTCAAGCTTTTTGCTGCAAACGTGATGCCTATCATTTTTGCGCAGGCTCTGATGTTCATTCCTTTGGCTATCGTGCAGTACAGCAGTGATAATCTTGGATGGTTTGCGCGTTCTCTTTTGGATAATAGCAGTTTGCTGTATAATGTGGTTTATGTAGCGTTGATTGTAGCGTTTACATATTTCTACACAGCCATAACGCTTAATCCAACACAGATGGCGGAAGACATGAAGCGTAATAACGGTTTCATTCCCGGAGTAAAACCCGGTCATGATACTGCCAATTACATAGAGGAGATAATGTCACGCTTGACATTGCCGGGTTCTCTATTTATTGCTTTCATTGCGATAATGCCTGCGCTTGCCGGATTACTTAACGTGCAGCAGGGATTTGCCCAGTTCTTTGGAGGAACGTCTCTCTTGATTTTGGTTGGTGTAGTCATTGACACCCTCCAGCAGATAGAGTCACATCTTATGATGCGTCATTATGACGGGCTTCTCAATTCTGGCCGCACACGTCCACAGGCTAACGGAATCAGCGCATATTAATCAGAAGTCTTGGAATGGCAATATTTCTGAAGACGGAAGAAGAAATAGAACTAATGCGGGCTGCCAATCTTTTGGTTGGCAGCACGCTTGGTGAACTTGCAAAGCACATTCGCCCCGGTGTGTCAACTGCATATCTTGACAAGATAGCAGACACGTTCATACGTGACCATGGCGCTGTGCCGACATTCAAGGGATTTCCCAATCCATACGGGAGTCCTTTTCCAGCGAGCATCTGTACTTCTGTGAATGCGTGTGTCGTTCATGGAGTTCCGAGTGAGGATCAGATATTAAAGGAAGGAGACATCGTCTCCATAGACTGTGGGACACTTTTGGATGGCTTCAATGGTGATTCCGCTTATACCTTTCCTGTCGGGGAAATCTCAGAAGAATTGAAAACATTGCTTCTGACCACCAAGGAAAGCCTATATAAAGGCATAGAACAAGCAGTACATGGCAATCATGTCGGAGATATAGGACAAGCAGTGCAAGATTATTGCGAGCAAAGAGGCTATGGCGTTGTCAGGGAACTGACGGGACATGGGATAGGCCGGGAAATGCACGAAGAACCACAAATACCCAATTACGGGAAAAAAGGTAACGGCGCAAAGTTGAAATCCGGCATGTGCATCGCGATAGAACCCATGATAACAATGGGGAAAAGACAAATATGGCTATCATCAGACCGATGGTCCATTGTCACACGAGACAACAAGTCTGCGGCTCATTATGAGCATACCGTGGCTATTCGCAATGGAAAAGCAGACATACTCTCATCATTCACAGAAATAGAAAAGACATTACATATATAATATATAATAAGGACAACAATAGCGTAACCCAAAAACATTATGGCAAAACAGTCTGCTATAGAACAGGACGGTACAATCATCGAGGCATTGAGCAATGCGATGTTCCGTGTAGAACTTGAAAACGGAGTGCAAATTGTTGCACACATATCCGGCAAGATGAGAATGCATTATATAAAGATTCTTCCCGGTGACAAGGTGAAGGTTGAAATGAGTCCGTATGACTTGACCAAGGGACGCATCAGTTTCAGATATAAATAACATACATTTAGGTATTATTATAATATAAGAATTAAGATGAAGACAAAAGCATCATTGAAGAAACGTACTCCTGACTGCGTTATCGTTCGTCGTAAAGGTCGTCTTTTCGTAATCAACAAGAAGAACCCCAAGTTTAAGCTTCGTCAGGGTTAAATTTTATTAAAAGTTAAAGGTTTGTACCTAATGTTAAATAATTTCGGCTGATGCAATAATATTTGTACCTTTGCAACTCCGATTTTTAGGATATTTAGGTAATTAAACAAGTTTTATTCATTTACAATCAATTATGGCAATAAGAATTGTTGGAGTAGATTTGCCCCAGAACAAGCGTGGCGAAATCGCATTGACCTATGTTTACGGTATAGGTCGAAGTAGTTCAGCAAAGATATTGGATAAGGCTGGTGTAAGCCGCGACCTGAAGGTCTGCGAGTGGAGTGATGACCAGGCTGCCAAGATCCGCGAAATTATCGGCGCTGAGTACAAAGTAGAAGGTGATCTCCGTTCTGAGATCCAGTTGAACATCAAGCGTCTGATGGATATTGGCTGCTACCGTGGCATCCGTCATCGTAATGGTCTTCCTGTTCGTGGTCAGAGCACCAAGAACAACGCACGTACCCGTAAGGGTAAGAAAAAGACTGTTGCTAACAAAAAGAAGGCCACAAAGTAATTAAAGGATTAAGAATCGGTAATTAAGAATTTCGATGTTCTTATCTCATTCGAGATCTGAATCATTAACTTTGAAAAAACTAACAAGTCATGGCAAAGAAACAAGCAACAAACAAGAAGAGAAATGTAAAGGTTGACGCTATCGGTCAGCTTCACGTTCATAGTTCCTTCAACAATATCATCGTGAGCCTTGCAAACTCAGAGGGACAGGTGATCTCCTGGTCTTCTGCGGGCAAGATGGGTTTCCGTGGTAGCAAGAAGAATACCCCATACGCAGCCCAGATGGCTGCGGCAGACTGCGCCAAGGTAGCATACGATCTTGGTCTGCGCAAGGTTAAGGCATACGTTAAAGGTCCGGGCAATGGACGTGAAAGCGCCATCCGCGCATGTCACAGCAGTGGCATAGAGGTGATGGAGATTGTTGACGTAACACCACTACCACACAACGGCTGTCGTCCTCCAAAGCGCCGTCGCGTATAATCATTTCTCATTCATTAAAAAGTTTTCATAAGATATTATGGCAAGATATACAGGCCCGAAATCAAGAATCGACCGTCGTTTTGGTGAAACCATCCTCGGTAAAGAAAAAGTTTTGTCCAAGAGAAACTTCGCTCCTGGACAGCATGGCAACAACCGTCGTCGCAAGACCTCTGAGTATGGTGTCATGTTGGCGGAGAAGCAGAAAGCCAAGTACACATACGGCGTACTTGAGCGTCAGTTCCGTAATATGTTCGAAAAGGCCGCTAAGGCTGACGGCGTAACAGGTGAGGTTCTTCTTCAGCTCCTCGAAAGCCGTCTCGACAATGTGGTGTTCCGTCTCGGAATCGCTCCCACACGTCGTGCAGCTCGTCAGCTTGTAGGTCACAAGCACATCACCGTTGATGGCAATGTAGTAGGCATTGCATCTTTCCAGGTAAAGCCTGGTCAGGTTATTGCTGTTCGTGAGAAATCCAAGTCTCTTGAAGTGATAAATGACGCCCTTGCAGGTTTCAATCACAGCAAGTACCCTTGGATAGAGTGGGACAACGCTACCAAGAGCGGTAAGTTCCTCCATCGTCCGGAGCGTGCAGACATTCCGGAGAATATCAAAGAACAGTTAATCGTTGAGTTGTACTCTAAATAATCATTAAGTTAATAATGGCGATATTAGCATTTCAAAAACCTGACAAAGTCGTGATGTTGGAATCAACAGACAGATTCGGCAAGTTCGAATTCCGTCCGTTGGAGCCGGGCTTCGGTGTTACCATAGGCAACGCCCTGCGCCGCATCCTTCTTTCTTCCCTTGAGGGCTATGCCATCAATACCATCCGTATTGAAGGTGTAGAGCAGGAGTTCTCTTCTGTCCCGGGTGCCAAGGAAGATGTGACAAATATCATCTTGAATTTGAAGCAAGTAAGATTCAAGCAAGTAGTAGAAGAATTCGAGAATGAGAAAGTTACTATCACTGTTGAAAACTCTACCGAGTTCAAGGCAGGCGATATAAATAAGTATCTGACTGGATTTGAAGTGTTAAACCCCGATTTGGTGATTTGTCATTTAGATTCAAAGGCCTCTATGCAGATTACTCTCACCATCAACAAAGGTCGTGGTTACGTACCTGCAGATGAGAACCGCGAGTACTGCACCGATGTCAACTCAATCGCCATCGATTCTATCTACACCCCAATCCGTAACGTTAAGTTCGCAGTGGAGCCGACACGTGTCGAGCAGAAGACCGACTACGACAAGCTCGTGCTGGAAATAACGACGGACGGTTCCATACACCCAAAGGAGGCACTGAAAGAGGCTGCCAAGATTCTGATCTATCATTTCATGCTCTTCTCCGACGAGAAGATACAGTTTGAGGATACAGGCTTGGATGTAAATCAGGACTTCGACGAGGAAGTACTCCACATGCGTCAGCTTCTCAAGACACGCCTTGTTGACATGAACCTCAGCGTTCGTGCCCTCAACTGCCTTAAAGCCGCTGATGTCGATACCCTCGGCGACCTCGTACAGTACAACAAGACTGACCTCTTGAAGTTCCGCAACTTTGGTAAGAAATCGCTTTCAGAGCTTGATGATTTGCTCGAGAGTCTGAATCTGTCGTTTGGAACTGACATTTCAAAGTATAAACTTAATCAGGATTAGGTTCTTCCTGCACTGTTGTGTGCAGAAAGAAAACCACTGGCTAAAAAGTAAAAAACAAAATGAGACACAATAAGAAATTTAACCATCTCGGCCGTACTGCATCTCATCGTGGTGCTATGCTTGCAAACATGGCAATATCCCTGATAATGCACAAAAGAATCACTACGACCGTAGCCAAGGCCAAGGCTTTGAAGAAGTACGTTGAGCCACTGATCACACGTTCAAAGGAAGACACCACAAACAACCGTCGTGTTGTTTTCAGCCATCTCCAGAACAAGTTTGCCATCAAAGAACTTTTCGGTGTTGTTGCACCAAAGGTAGGCGACCGTCCCGGTGGCTACACACGTATTATCAAGCTCGGCACACGTCAGGGTGACGCGGCAGAAGTAGCTTTCATTGAGCTTGTCGATTTCGACGAGGCAATGGCAAAAGCACCAAAGGCAGCGAAGAAGACCCGCCGTGCAGGCAAGAAGGCAGCCGCAGCTACCGAAGTAGCAGAAGTTCCGGCAGCGGAGGCAACAGAGACAGCAGAGGCTGCCGCAGAATAAAGAGCCTTGGAGATACAAAGGTTGTAAATTTTACACTCTCAATAAAAATCCCTTACCATGCAAACCGTGGTGAGGGATTTTTTAGTTTTGTCATACTACAAATATCGCAGATATAACAACAAAAGAACATGAGAAAGAAATTACCCTCCAATAAAGAGCAAGGCAACACATGGACCCATCTGGTCGGTGCCGTCTTCGCACTCTCGTCAATATGGCTCGTGTGGCCGGCCGCAAAGTTAGGGTGGGAGTGGACCATGGGCATCATCTTCTTCATCGCGGGAATGTTCCTCATGTTCCTTTCCAGCACCGTCTATCACTGGGTGTGGCCGGGAAAAGCCAAGGACATACTGCGCAAATGCGATCATATCAGCATCTACGTCATGATAGCCTGTTCCTACACACCCATCTGCATCGCCGTCATCGGCGGGTGGTTAGGCTGGCTCGTATTCGCAATACAGTGGCTCATCGTCATTGGCGGAACATTCTACAAACTGCTCGCAATGGGCAAGTACCCACGTCTTTCGCTCGCTCTGTATCTCATCATGGGATGGAGCGTCGTCCTTGTGGCTCAACCCGTGGTGGAGCGCCTTTCCAACCTCGCTTTGCTCGCCCTCCTTTCGGAAGGGATATTATATACCGTTGGCACCTACTTCTTTGCATACGACAGCAAACGCCATTACCACGCCATCTGGCACGTCTTCGTACTCTTTGGTGCCATGTCCCATTGGACAGCCATACTGTTGATAATACTTGGGTGACAGAGCCTAATAAAATAAAAATAAACAAATATTCATCGTGAAAATATGAAAACAGAAAACCGCACTTGGCTTGTTTTTGCCAATGAAGATAAGTGCAATCATCGCAAGGCTTTAAGGGATTTGGGATATGTGAGTTGGTTCAGCAGATCGAAGTTTGCGGAGAATGATATTGTCTTCCTGTTTATGAATGACGATAGAGCAGTCCGGTTCAAGCTAAGGGTTGCTAAGGTTGGTGTGCCACGTGAAGACAGTGATTATTGGATTGCTCCCGCTCCAAACGATTTAACATCTCGATTAGAACTCATTGAAGAATATGATGGTAATATGTTGGATGAGGATGTATTGAGACAGTTTGGTTTCAAAGGTGGCAGGTCTATTCTGAACTCTACTTGTAATAATACAGAGTTGATAGGTTATATCAATGACGTTTTTGAAATAACATCACGCACAATAAAATTACCATCTCACTATGTCGTAGTAGATTTGGGTTCTGGAGCGTATTGTAAGAGTAAAATAGGGCATGAGGTGTTTAATTTGGAACCAAATAAAGTTGATGGCAGATTTTATGGTTATGTCCCTCCGTATGATAACCCAAATATTGAGAAATTGGGAGCAGCCAAGGCTGATGAATATGTTGATGGTGTAATGGTTGTTTACGTTGAGAAGTTGCAGGATTCAAACAACCGTAAGATTGTTGCTTTTACTGATAATGCCAAAGTATATGCTCAAAGCCAATCCGGAGCAAGTCTGAAGCGTTTTATTGATCATGGGAAGACAGAATGCACATATACTATTGAGTCTGATTACATCTATGATTTGCGGACAGAGACTAAGCCTTTTGTCTTTGATGTGAGTGATAATGACTTACGTATGTTCAGAGGACAGCGATTCTATAAAGGCAGGCGTCCGAGGCAGGAAGTAAAGATGTTGCTGTGGCTGACTGATTATCTTCAAGAGAAAAGAATGGAAGAAGATAATGACCTTGGTTTTCAGATAGGGATTCAGAATGCTGAGATGCGTGAGGCTATGTCTGATACTTCCAAACAACAGCCTATATATAATAATGGAAAGTCAGGTAGAACCGTGGCAAAGAAGGCCGCTGTCTCAAAACAAGCCTTAAAGAATGCCAACTTCAAATGTATGTTTGATGAAAGACATGAGACTTTTCTGACGAATAAGGGGAAACCTTATATGGAAGGACATCATCTGATTCCTTGTACTGCTTCAAATTCAGAGTACTTTTGGTCTCAATATGGTATAAACATTGATTGTGTTGAAAATATCGTCAGTCTTTGTCCTACGTGTCACAGGCGTATTCATTTTGGCTCTAAGGAAGAGCAAAACGCTATCATCGGTACCCTATATGAAAAGCAAAAGGCATTAATGAAGTCTGTGGGTATTGATATTTCAATAGATAAACTGCTCGGCTTATACAAATAGCTGAAGTTCTACCGTTTTACGACGTTATTCCAAAATTTTTGACTAACTTTGTACCCGTCAACCATTCTGTTTTTATAATCATGAAGAAATCAAACAAAATACGGATATTGGCTTTAAGCGTGTCGTTAGTATGTGTAGTTGTCGTTGCCGTGCTGTCGTTACGTAAGCCGGCAAAGAATAATGACGGTGCGGCCTTAGATACCCGGCTGCTTACCGATTCCATTTCCGGCATTGTGGCGGAATATCCGGGAGAGATAGGGGTGGCGGTAATCATTGACAATGCCGACACGGTTACTGTCAACAACAGGAGCGTTTACCCGATGATGAGCGTGTTTAAGGTACATCAGGCGCTGGCCGTGTGCAACGATTTTGACCGCAAGGGGATTGCCCTTGACACGTTGGTGACCATACGGAGGGACGAACTTGACCCCGATACGTGGAGTCCTATGCTGAAAGAACACCCGGAGACGGAGTTCTCACTGACGGTCGGGGAACTGCTGCGATATACCCTGACGCAAAGCGACAACAATGCGAGCAACCTTATGTTCAGAAGGTTGGTTGGCGTTTCCGGGACGGACAGCCTTATTGCCACAATCATTCCCCGCACGAGTTTCCGGATAGCCTACACGGAAGAGGAGATGTCGGCAGACCACAGCAGGGCGTACTCTAATTACACTTCGCCTCTCGGTGCGGCAGTGCTGATGAACCGTCTGTTTACCGACAGCCTTGTCAGTGGCGGGAAACAGCGCTTCATCATGAACACGTTGGGGGAGTGCATGACGGGCACCGACAGGATTGCGGCGCCTTTGCTGGAGAAAGAAGGTGTTGCCATTGCCCACAAGACGGGTTCCGGCTATGTCAACGAAAAGGGGGAGCTTGTGGCCCATAATGATGTGGCCTATATCCGTCTGCCCGACGGTGTCTGCTATACCTTGGCCGTGTTTGTCAAGGATTTCAAAGGTGATGAAACCCAAGCCGCCAAGGCCATAGCGCGCATATCCGCCGCCGTATATTCGCTGTTGGCGCATTCGCCTAAAATAAAAGGGTGCTGATTACCTCGCAATCAGGTGCTGATTATTGTGTAATCAGGTGCTGTTTGCAATGCAATCAGGTGCTGTTTACATTTATATAAAATAATATTGCCATGCTGATATTGGTTAGAAAACTATGCCTCGCCCTATTCCTATGCTGTTGTTCGCTTGCGGCTCTCTGCCAGTCAGACTACAAGATGGCGGGCCCGTACCCCGTCATAGCCCGTGACGGGCAATACCGTTCGACCAAAGGAGGCAGCGAACGGGACATGAAGGCTGCCTATGACCTTGCCCGACAGGCGTTGGAAGGCGGCGGCAACGGTGCGGAAAGAGACAAGGCTCTTGGCATAATCAATGCTTACAGTGCCACCCTCCAGCGTTTTGACGGCCACGATGCTCCGCTGTGCGCCATACAGTGCTATGATCTTGTGCGTGCAATGACCCTTCTGGGCGACAGCAGGACACCCGCATGGGAGGCCATGGTGCGTCGCGCCATGATACCCCTTATGGATAAATTCGATGCGGACAGCCCGTATGCCAACGGCAACTGGGGCGCCATCGTCAACCGCCTGCGTATGGCGTGTGCTGTCTTCCTGAAAGACAGTGCCCTTTACCGTGCTTCCATCGACTATTTCCTCCACGCCAACGACAACGGTTCTCTGCCGCGTTACATAAGCGAGACGGGGCAGTGTCAGGAGACCGGGCGTGACCAAGCCCATGTTCAGCTCGGCCTTGAGGCCATAGCGCAGCAGTGCGAGATGGCATGGGAGCAAGGCGATGACCTGTGGGGAGCACTTGACAACCGTGTCATGCGCGGGTTTGAATATACCGCACGCTACAATCTCGGCTACGATGTGCCCTTCACCACATGGACAGACTGCACGGGACTCTATTGTGACTGGACGGAACCCGGCGTCATGTCGCGCGGCAAACTGTGGGACATATACCAACTGCCGTACGACCATTACGTCGGGCGAAAGGGCTTGAAGATGCCTTATACGCGCATGGCGCTGGATGTGTTGGCGGGCAAGCGCAAGAACAAGACCAAGGAATGCGCCCGGCTTCACGAGGCCTATACCCATCAGGCACCTGCCGGCGCTCCGCTCAAACGCGACTATGATGTCTTCATTCAGCCGCGGGGGCATAAGGAATGGACGCGCATCGACACCTATATGGCCCGTGTCAACGCCCCGGACGGCGACGGGAAGCACCGTGTCAGCGAGATTTCATATGCCTTCTTCGACTTTACCGGCGACGTGTTTGTCAAGGTAGTCTGCAAGAACAAGAAATACCGCACGGTCAAGGTGCGCCCCGACTACAAGGGAGTCATAGCCAATGTGCAGAACGACTCCACCGTGCAGTTCCTGCTGTTTCAGCCGGAGAATGTGAGCGTGGAGTTCGACGGCAACATCACTGACAACCTGCTCCTCTTTACCGCCAAGCCATGTCCCGACAGGAACACGGCTGCCAAGGAGGCAAGAAAGCAGCAACGCCGCTTCGTTTATGTCGCTCCCGGGTTCTATGGCCGTGATCGGCTGCATGAGCTCCAGTTGTTGGTGGCCGGCCAAACCGGCGCTGTTGATACCGTGAGCCATGAGGGCTTGGTGCATATCCCGTCACGCACCACGGTCTATCTCACCCCCGGTTCTTACATTGAAGGTACGCTCGCCATAGAGGACAAGCAGGACATTGCCGTCCTCGGACGCGGAATCTGCCGTCCCGCCAACGGCTATGAGGGCGTTCATGTTCACCGCAGCCGCAACATACTCATCGACGGAGTGACCCTCTGCACCTGCCCCATTGGCGGCAGCGACGGGGTGACGCTCCGCAACGTACACAGCATATCGCATCCCGGTTGGGGAGACGGTCTCAACGTGTTTGCGTCAAGCAATGTCCTTTTCGACCGCGTCTTCTGCCGCAACAGCGACGACTGCACCACCGCCTATGCCACGCGTAAAGGCTTCAGCGGCAGTGTCCGCAACGTGCGCATGACCAACTCCACGCTATGGGCGGATGTGGCTCACCCCATCTTCATCGGCATTCACGGCGATTCACAGCGCATGGACAGCATCGTAGGCCTGCGTTATGACAACATAGACATACTCTGCCAGTCCGAGCCGCAGATAGATTACCAAGGGTGTCTTGCCATCAACTGCGGCGACAACAACCTCGTCAAGGACGTTACCTTCGACAACATACGCATCGAGAATATCCGTCAGGGGAGCATCCTTCAGGTAAAGGTGGGCTACAACTCCAAGTACTGCACCGCTCCGGGACGCGGCGTTGAGGACATCCTCTTCCGCAACATACGCTACTATGGCTACGGAGGTCAGGAGGGAATACCGCATCATGAGCCTTCCATGTCGCTCATCCTCGGTTATGATTCGCGGCGCACGGTGCGCAACGTCCGTTTTGAAGGCTTGAGAATCAACGGCCGCCTCATTCATGACAATATGCCCGGCAAGCCGAAATGGTACAAGACTTCCGACATGGCCAATATCTATGTCAACGATCATGTGGATGGACTGTCGTTTGAATAAACGTTATCTTAATGCGTATGAGGAATCAGAAATAAGAATAAAAGAAGGCACCATGCAAAAAGATGAAAATAAAATAATACTCTATCAAGATGATGATGAGATAACCCGCGTATCTGTACGCTTTGCCGGTGAGGACTTATGGCTGACGCAGAATCAGCTGGCTGAGATATATAATACCACGCAGCAGAATATTAGTCAACATGTGGATAACATATATAAGGATGGTGAACTTGTCATGGAGGCAACTAACAAGAAATTCTTGTTAGTTCGTCAAGAGGGGAGTCGGCTGGTGAAACGCAGCATTGATCATTATAATCTTGATGTGGTTATCGCCTTGGGCTACCGTGTTCAGTCCCAAGTTGCGACACGTTTCCGCCGTTGGGCAACGCAACGGCTTCATGAGTATATCCAAAAGGGGTTTGCCATGGATGATGAACGGTTGAAACAAGGGGGCAACCGATATTTCCGTGAATTGTTACAACGCATTAGGGACATACGCAGCAGCGAGCGTAACTTCTATCAACAGGTTACAGACATTTATGCAACAGCGACAGATTATGACCCTCGCAGCGAAATGACAAAAGCATTTTTTGCCACAGTGCAGAATAAACTGCACTATGCAGTCCATGAGAATACGGCGGCCGAAGTTGTCTATAATCGTGTGGATAACGAAAAACCATTTGTGGGAATGACGAACTTCAAAGGTAATTATGTTACCAAGGACGATGTCAAGATTGCCAAAAACTACTTGTCGGAAATAGAACTTCAACGCTTGAATTTGCTTGTTTCCGGCTTTTTGGACTTTGCCGAGTTTCAGGCTTTGGAGATGAATCCTATGACAATGAAGGACTGGATAGATGCGCTTGACAACCAGATAATCACCCATAAGCGAAAGGTTCTGATTGGTAAAGGGAGCATATCGCACAAACAGGCTATTGAGAAAGCTGAAAAAGAATTTGAAATATACCGCAAGCACGAAATGGATTTGCTTGAAAGTGATTTTGACAGAGAGATGAAGAAGTTGAAGGATGAATAATGTCAGATTCTATTGTGTGCTGATTACTACGCAAACAGGTGCTTATTACCTTGTAAAAGCAACCCTTTTACAAGGTAATCAGCACCTGTTTGTTCCGGGACCTGCGGCGAATAACGCTCAGCAGGGGGTAATGTCGTGTTTTACAAATGGTTAGACAAGGAGACGTATTATCGCTTCTCCGTCATTCCCGCCAGTGCCTTTGCAAGTTGGTCGGGACATGATGTGGGCTTCATGCCGCATCGTATGCCTTGCAGGCGGGCTATCACGTCCTGCGCCTTCTGCCCCTTTATCAGTGCGGCAATGCCCTGCGTGTTGCCGTGGCAGCCGCCTATGAACTGCACTTCGTTTATCGTTCCCGTTGCTTCGTCAATGTCAATGGCGATGGCTTTGGCACAAGTGCCGGTAGTCTCATAAACTGTTTTCATCTGTTTCTGTCTCTGTTAAAAAGTTATTCTCATTCTTTCCCCCTCATTTCTTCTTCCCGAATTCCGGGTCAATTTTCAGCAGTGCGGATATGATGAACGTCACGCTGCACAGCCCCATCACTATGATGAAGAACGTGCGGTAGCCTACTTCGTCCTTTATGTAGCCAGACAACATTCCGGGCAGCATCAGTCCGAGGTATGATATGCCCGTGCAGATGGCGTAGTGTGAGGTCTTGAACTCTCCCTGGCTGTAATAAAGCATATATAATGTGAGTACCGTGAACCCGAACCCGTAGCCGAACTGCTCTATGAACAGGCACAGGCTGACGGCGAGGATGTTGGAGGTCAGCGTGTAGCTGAGTATGACATACACGATGTCGGGCAGCGTTATGGCGCACACCATAGGCCACAGCCACCGTTTCATGCCGTCACGCGAGACGAGGATGCCGCCTATTATGCCGCCCAGCAGCAGTCCTATGAGCCCTACTGTGCCGTTGGCCAGCCCGAATTCCTGCGGCGACAGCCCCAGTCCCCCGCTTGAGTTGGGGCGCATGAGGAACGTCTTGGTCATGGTGTTCAGCAGTGCTTCCGGGAACCTGTACAGCAGCAGGAACGCCATTACCACCGCGGTCTCCTTGGCGGGGAACTTGGTGAAGAACCTGACGAACATCAGTTTCAGCCCCTTGGCCACCTCCGTTATGGAACTGTCGGCCTGTCTGTCCGCATCCGGGCGCGGCAGTTTTATGCTGTGGTACAGCCATAAGGCGATGAACAGGCCCGCAATGCCGTAAAACAGCAGGCTCCATGTGTATGCTATCCTGTTGCGGAACATCACCTGCAAGACTCCGGCCAGCGAGACAAGCACGCCGTTGCCGAATATCACCGCCAGGCGGTAGAAGGTGTTTCTTATGCCTACAAACATACTCTGCCGGTGCTCGTCAAGTTCTATCATGTAGAATCCGTCGGCAGATATGTCATGTGTGGCGCTGGCGAAAGCCATCACGAAGAACAGGAACATACTGCACTGGAACCACGCTGCGGTGGGCATGGTGAAGGCGATGCCGGCCAGTGAGGCGCCTATCAGCAGCTGCATGGTGACAATCCACCACCGTTTCGTTTTCAGCAAGTCGATGAACGGGCTCCACAGCGGCTTTATGACCCATGGCAATGCCAGCCATCCGGTGTATAGGCCAAGTTCCGTGTCTGACAGTCCCATCTGCATATACATTACCGGTGCGAGACCTGTCACCAGAACGTTGGGCAGTCCTTCCGCAAAATATAGTGTCGGTACCCATGACCAGGGATTTCTCATAGTTGTGTATTTGGATGAAAGGTTGGATTGATTATGCTAATTTGTGTTCTTGATATTCCTCCCATATCAGGGACGCGAGATACTTGTCGCTGCGGCATTGCAGGTCTGCAACGCCCTCCTCTATAAGCTCTGCGGTGTCTGATTGGTAGAAGATGTCTGTGGATTCTTGCAGGGACAGGCCGTATAGTTCACACAGAGCCATTATTATATTGGCGCACTTTGCGGAGCGCATCACTGTTTTACTTTCGTCACTCATAGCTGTTTGCTTTCTGTATGTTTAAGACATTTGTCAAGCATCACTTGTGAACGGATGCAATACTGGATGTTTGGCTTCTCGTATTTGAGAAGACCAAGCGCTTCATTTTCTGACAGTTCTCTGTTGAAGTAGCGGTCAAGGGTTTGGATAACCTTGTCGTTTGCTATTCCGCCTATGACTATGTCGTAATCCGTATCGTCATTTCCCGTTCTGCATTTTGCTATAAATTGCAGCCAGTCTTTGTCGTATGCGTCAAACCGGAGGACATTCCATGCTGCCCAATCACACTTGAACTCATAGCTGTTCAGCCATGCGTCACGGTTTCGGCGAATGAATCTCTGGGCATATTTGATGGCCTGCTCGTGAATGGAAGTCATGTAAAAGCCTTTGCCGAAGTCCAGATAATCGCGGGAATGCAATATGTCGGGAACGGGAACTGCAACAGTTGAGGAATGGTATAGTATCATTTGGCCAACACTCCTTTCTCCTTCATGTAGTCCGTCAGGTCCTCCATGAGGTAACGTGAGCTGAAAGTGTGAAGAACATCGTATGAGGGAACAAGATAATTGTATAGTATTCCCGACTCCTTAAGCCGGCGATAAACCTCCCGTTGCGGCAATTTAAGCACTTGCGACAGTTTGCTTATGCAGTATGTTACAAATTCAAGTGTCTTCTTGTCCATGATTGATTGTTGTTGTTTATTCTTCGTCTTGCCTGACGAACAGCTTTGTTACGGTGCCGGAATACGTGTTGACGGTGACGCTTACCGTGTCTGCCCGCATACCTTCCGGCGTGAGACTGGCAAGCGGTAGGCTGATGTGCATATCCTCGGTGTAGTACTCCGGCATTCCGGCTTGGTCGTGGTATAGTGACAGGAAGACCGCTCCACGGCCCGCGGTGTGGGTGGAGTCGCGGAGGAACTGCACCGTTTGCGGAGCCGAACTGCCGTCGGTGTTGCCCACCATCAGGCCCAGTTGCAGGTTGATGTAGCGGCGGTTGCGCCCCATCCACGCCGCTGTCAGCCTTACGGGGTCTCTCTTTACCCCGGTTATCTCTGCCTTGTCGTGCGGCAGCAGGATGGAGACGGGGGTGAAACTGAGTATCTCCACCGGTGCGGAGGCATCCGTCATGTTGTAGTGTATGAGGCGGCGCAGCATGGTATCGGCCGGCAACCGGTCGCTGACCGTGAGGGTTTGCGGTGTCGGCAGGTGCACATCGTCGTCGGTCTGTATGTCCGTCACCTTGCCGCCGCTGACCGTTATGTCGGCATAGTCCGCACGCAGATATGACAGTCCGCCGTCACCTGTCTCGTAAGCGTCATGGGTGCATGATGCGTTGAGGATGGCTGAGGCTGCCAGAAGGAGGGTGGGGAGGATGGAATGTCGTGACATACGGTGGACGGTATAGTTGTGTCGGTGATGCGGACGGCGGTGTTTTCATGCACGGTCATGCCTTGGCAGCCGCGAGAAAGTTGCGTGCCGGGTTGGCGTACATGGTGAGCATACGCTCCCTGAGGAATGCATTGTCAGGATTGGGAACCCTCACTTTCGCTATTTGTTGTTGCAGATACTCCTCGAACCGTTGCCTGTCCCTGCCGTTATACTTGTCGCTGTTGTCGGTTCCGTCAAGCTCGTCCATGGCAATCCAGTTGCCGGGGTAGAGACGGTAGCGCGAGTGTATCTCGTGGTCTATATGCTCCGCCACAATGCGGAACACCTCTTTCTTCGGCAGGTCGGTGTCGATTGTGGATAGCCATGCGTTGATACACGGTGCCAACTCATAGTGTACCCGTCCCTTTTTGCCGAGTATTCCCGTCTTCATGTTGTTGAGATCGTCCTGCTTTGACTTCTTCCATCCCGGCACGTCACGCTTGAACTGGAACTCTTCTGCCTTGAGATAGTCGCACGGGTCGTACTCGTATGAGATGGTGAGAGGTGTGATATACAGGTCTTTCAGTGCCTCTACCACGCTTCCTCCGGGCGTCAGTCCCGGCCGTTTCACTATCTCTTCCGGCGCTCCGAGGCAGAACATCTTGAGCACTGAGTCCTGTGTCCGGTCGTCAGAGTCCTTTGCCCGTCCCTCGCGCTGCGCTATCCATACGTTCTCCTGCTTGCCATTGACGGCGAAGTGTATGTATTGGCTCATGAGAACCGATGACCTCATCATCTCGTGTGTGGTCAGTCCGCGGCGCACGGTGAACGCCTTGTTCATGCGGACGAGTTTCTTTATCCACGGATAGATGAGCAGATTGTCGCCTATGCCTATCTCCACCGTGCGGTCGAAGCCGTGTTTTTCCAGTGATACATCGAGGAAGGCGGAGTCGAGAACGATGTCGCGGTGGTTGGAAAGGAATACGTACCGGCCGTGTTTTGACAGTTCACGGGGATAGCTGAAGGTCAGTCCCGCGGTGCATTTCCATATTATATATCGCACGATGGGCTTCATAAAGCGCAGCTGGAAGTCCTGCGGGCTGCGTATTCCACGGTACATCAGGCGCAGCATGGCGTTGCGCAGCTTGCCGGGAACACCCGGTATGATGGCTTTCATGATATGGTTGAACTGTCTGTCGGCAAGCAGTTCGTTGAAGATTACCGGCATCTCTTCCACAGAGTAGGGGCGTATCTCGTCAAAGTCGTGTATGTTCATAAGAGAGGGTAAGTTAGCTTCGCAAAATTAACAATTAAGAATTATAAATTAAAAGTTGCCGCTTTTTGTGGCGGACGCATAGCCATTCCGTTGCGTAATCATAATTTTTAATTCTTAGTTCTTAACTTTTAATTCATGTGTCGCAATCTGTTAAAACTGGTTCTCCACAATGTCCGCGAGGACATCCTCCATCTTCAGCCCTGCGGCGCGTACCTGCTGCGGGATGAATGAGGTGGGTGTCATGCCCGGCGTGGTGTTCACTTCCAGCATGTTTATCTTGTCTGTGCCGTCGGCGTTCTTGCTTATGATGTAGTCAATGCGTATGATGCCGTTGGCGTGCAGTATGTCATAGATGGCCGATGTAATCTTCGCCACGCGCTCAGCCGTTTCCGGCGCAAGGCGTGCGGGGGTTATCTCCTGCACCTGTCCGTTATATTTCGCGTCGAAATCGAAGAACTCGTTGTTGGTAACCACCTCCGTTGCCGGCAGCACAACGCTCTTGTCGCGCGTCTTATACACGCCTTGCGAAATCTCGGTGCCGTCGAGGAAACTCTCGATCATGGCCGTGTCGTTCTCGCAGAAAGCCTTGTCAAGGGCAGAGGCGAGCTGTTGGTACTTGTTCACCCGGCTCACTCCGAAGCTGGAACCGTCTGCGGCAGGCTTGACGAAACATGGGAAACCCACGGTGGAGAGGATGCTCTCCTCGGTGATGTTGTGCTCCTCGCCATGACGTACGAGTATGCTTTCCGCCACGCTTACGCCGAACTGGCGCAGGTAGTTGTTCAGTACGAACTTGTCAAAGGTCATGGCCTCCACCAGTACCCCGCTGGTGGAGTAGGGCAGATGCAGCAGGTCGAAGTAGCCTTGAAGCAGTCCGTTCTCGCCGGGAGTGCCGTGTATGGTGATGTAGGCATAGTCAAAAGTCTTCTTCTCCCCGCCCATTTGGAACGAGAAGTCGTTGCGGTCAATGCGCGATGTGGTGCCGTCGGGCAGGTTGACGTGCCAGTCCAGCCCCTTGATGTCAACGATAAAGACATCGTATCTGTCCTTGTTGAAGAAGGAGTATATGCCTGCTCCTGAGCGCAGTGACACGTCATGCTCGGATGAGTCGCCGCCGCAGATTACTGCTATTGTACGTTTCATTTGATGATTGTATTTTGTGTTAGTTTTCTCCATTTGTCTATCAGCGCCGCAAAGTCTGCCGGCCATTCGCTGGTGAAGTCCATCTGCTCGCCCGTAATGGGGTGTCTGAACCCGAGGGTGCGTGCGTGCAGTGCCTGCCGCGGGCAGAGGTTGAAGCAGTTTTGTATGTATGCCTTGTAGGAGGCGGAGCGTTGTCCGCGCAGTATCTCTGTCCCGCCGTACCGCTCGTCGCCGAAGAGCGGGTGCCCGATGTGCTTCATGTGGGCTCTTATCTGGTGTGTGCGGCCTGTCTCGAGCACGCATTCCACGAGGGTGGTGTAACCGTATTTCTCCATCACCTTCCAGTGTGTGACGGCGGGTTTGCCTATGTCCGAGCCGGGAGGCGCCACGGTCATGCGCAGGCGGTCCTTGGGGTCGCGGGTGATGTTGCCCTCTATGCGTCCGCTGTCTTCGGTAAAGTGTCCCCAGACGAGGCAGTTGTAGGAGCGGTGTGTGTCGTGGTTGAAGAACTGTTTGCCGAGGCTTGACTTGGCATCGGGTGTCTTCGCCACCACCAGCAGCCCGCTGGTGTCCTTGTCTATGCGGTGTACGAGTCCCACCTCCGGGGAGTTCGGGTCAAAGTCGGGCACGTCTTTCATGTGCCACGCCACGGCATTGATGAGTGTCCCGCTGAAGTTTCCCGCGCCGGGGTGTACCACCATGCCCGCCGGTTTGTTGATAACCATCAGCGCGTCGTCCTCATACACTATGTCGAGGGGTATGTCTTCCGGGTAGATGGTGGTGTCATGCTTGGGCTGGCGCAGCATCAGCGTGATGACATCTGCCGGCCTTACCTTGTAGTTTGACTTGACTTGGCGGTTGTTGACAAAAATAAAACCCGCCTCCGCAGCCGCCTGTATGCGGTTGCGGGACGAGTGTTGCATTCTCTCGAAGAGGTATTTGTCTATGCGTACCGGTACTTGTCCGGGGGCCACCTCGCACCGGAAGTGCTCGAAGAGGGTGTCTTCGTCCGGTGTGTTGGCGTTTTCCCCTGCGGGTTCCAGCTCGTCAAAGTCTTCTATGTCGTATGTCTCTTCCATATAATATGGCGGTGGTGTAGTTGTGACAGTGCGGCGGCTAAATAGCCGCATGATGCGGATGCCTTCGCGAAAGGGTGCTGATTGCATTGTAATCAGGTGCTGATCATGCGGTAATCGGGTGCTGATTACTGTGCAATCAGGTGCTGATTGCGATGGCGTCTTTTCGCCTTTGACTGTCAGGCGTTTGCGGAAGGGGATGGTGTCCCGTCCTGCCGTTGCTATTCTATTATCTCGAAGTCGTCGCCGCTGCCGCCTGCTTCTTCCACTTCCATGCTTCCTTCATTGCCGGTGTCAAACCCGTCCATGCCGTAATCATCCGGTATGTCCGTCATGTATATGGAGTCTGCCGCGTTGCGGTGGCCGTCGCCTACCTGTATTGTCAGCTTGCTTTCTATGGAAACGCGGTCGCCGTAGGAAAGGCTTTTGCCGTTGGCTGTGATGCCGTACACCCAGTCCCGTTCTCCCGAAACGTATTGCGGCGGGTTGAGCTTGAAGCCTAACGCCGACAGGCGTGCCATGGCTTCGCGCAGGGAGCAGTTGTCTATGATGTCCGGCAACACGAGTGTCGGCGAGTCGGAGGCGTTGATTGTCAGGTAAATGGTGCGCCCGCTCTTTACTATCGTGCCCGGCAGTGGCAGCTGGTCGAGTATTGTTCCGGGCGGAAGGCTCTTGACATAGCCGGTGTCATTGATGACAACGTCCATGCCAAGAGCCGTGAGTGCTTTGCGGGAGGCTTCGTATGAATGCTTGCGCACGTCGGGAATGGTGATTGACTCACCGTGGCGTGTGTATATATCCATTGCCACGCTTACGCCAAGAACCAGTAATGCTATGGTTAATGCCATGGCAAGTAGGTTCAGCCACAGGTATCTGCCTGTCAGCTTGCGTATGAATTCTGAAGTCTCCACTGCGTTGTTGCTGCTTAATGTGCGTTATCGTATGTCTATTACCGGCACTACGTCCTTGTCGTTGTATTCAAGGTTCTCGCCTGCCATACCCCAGATGAAGGTGTAGTAGTATGTTCCGCTGGCTGCGTGTATTGACCACTCGGGTGACATGATGGCCTGCTCGTTGTGCAGCCATACGTTGCGTGTCTCCTGCGGTTCGCCCATAACGTGTGATATGGTCTGGCCTTCTGGGAGGTTGAAGTAATAGTATGCCTCTATGCGGCGGCCGTGTGTGTGAGGCGGCATGGTGTTCCATACGGCTCCGGGTTCAAGCTGTGTGAGACCCATCTGCAACTGGCAGGGGCCTTCTTGCAGCGCGTCACGCACGATGAGCTTGTAGATAGTGCGGCCGTTGGCCTCCTCTTTCGTTCCTACCGGGCCCCATACGGCGGCTTTCAGCGAGCCTTTGCGGCCGTCGAGAGTAACCCACTGTGTCTTGTAGTGCTTGTGGGCGGTGGCGGAGTTGATGTAGAACTTGGCGGGGTTCTTGCCGTCTTTTGAGCGGAAGACCACCTCTTTGTTCACGTCCTTGTCCTTGTCTATATGGCCGCGGCCGATGTAGAGTGCCTCTTTCGGGCCGAGGACGTACTCCTTGCCGTCAACGATTACGGAGCCTTCGCCCTGTCCGCAGTTGATGATGCCCATCTCGCGGTTGTAGAGGAAGTAGGGCTCCTTGATGGTCTTGTCAACGGAAAGGCCGAGAGCGGTGAAGTTTTCTATCTTCAGGTCCTTGGTTACAGGCATTGCTCCGCCGAAGATGAAACGGTCATACTGTGAGTATGTCAGGTTTATCTCGTCCGGTGACATTACTTTTTCCATCACGAAACGGTCACGGAGGGTCTGTGTGTCGTAGTGCATCACGTCCCTTGGATGGCACGCTGTCTGGAATTTTACGTTCTGTTGCGCTGTTGCGCCGAGTGCTGCGACTGCCAGTGCAGCGGTGGCTAATACTTTCTTCATGTTGTATATAATGTTAGTTTAGTTTGTATGATGCGTTATTTCCTGTTGATGCGCACGCGGTTCCATGCCACGAGCGCGATGGTGAGGATGGTTAGGATGCCTGCGCCTATGTAGGAGATGTATCTCATGCAGGCGTAGATGGCGAAGGCAAGCGGCGACGATGCGAAGTCAAGCGCTCCGGCGCTGAAGCCCTCCGGCACCTGTACGGCTTTGTCATCGGGGTGTGCGGCGGACACTTCGTGAGCGGCGGAGGTGAAGTTGTCGGCCATGATGGTGACGAAGTAAAGGCCTATCGCCATTACGACAAGGCCGACGATGAATGACTTTACCACGTTGCCGTTGGTGTAGGGAAGCACCATTACGAATACGTAGAACATGCCGGCGAGTGATGCCAGCGGCAGGAACTGGTTGCCGGGAAGGGCTACCGCCAGCACGAGCGTGACGGGAATGAGCAGCAGGCTCACGATGAGTGTGGTGGGATGGCCTATCACAAGAGCCGGGGACATGCCGATATAGAACTCCTTGTCCGCGCCGAACTTCTTGGCGATGAGTTCGCGTGTGGCCTCGGAAATGGGCTTCAAACCCTCGATGAAGAGGCTGGTGATGCGCGGGATAAGCTCCATGACGGCTCCCATCTTGATGCCAAGGCCGAGTGTTGCCGGTATGTTGTCAACGAGTTCTGTGGTGTCTTTGCAGGCAAGGCAGCCGATGATGATGCCTATTATCACGCCGAGGAAGAGCGGTTCGCCGAACAGGCCGAACTTCTTTTTCATGCCTTCCGCGTCGATGTTCAGCTTGTCAAAGCCCGGAATCTTGTCCAGCACCTTGCCGATGACGATGGCGAACGGTGTGAATCCCTGACAGAAGGGCTGCGGTATGGATATGCCTTCCATGCCGGGATAGAACTTCTGGAACTTCTTTGCCGTGAGATCAGCCATGACGAGCGTCACGATGTAGCAGATGATGGCGGCGAAGAACCCCCACGCTATGCTGTGGTCCATAAGGAAATATACCACCGCCCCTATGAAGGCGAAGTGCCAGTAGTTCCAAAGGTCGATGTTGACGGTGCGTGTGCATCCCGCAAGCAGCAGGAGAAGGTTCACGCCGAGGCATACGGGAATGATGAAAGCGCCTACCGTTGTGTTGTAGGCTACGGATGCCGCGGCGGGCCATCCCATGTCGAACACGTTAAGCTCAAGGCCGTATATTTCCACCACTTGGGACAGGGCGGGGCCGAGACTTGACGTCAGAAGGCCGGTGATTACGCCGAGGCCGACGAAGCCTACGCCTACATACAGGCCGCTTTTAAGGGCTTTTGAGAACTTGATACCGATGCAGACACCGAGGATGGTGAATATGATTGGCATCATGACTGCGGCTCCAAGGCCGATGATATATGAGAATACTGCTTCCATTGAGTAGTCTTTGTTTTTTAGGGTTGCGTTATATTGTTATGCTGTTTTAGTCGTTTGTCTTTATGATGACAGGCGTGTCGAGTTGCTTTTTCCACTCTTTCAGGTAGTCAAACCATTCCTTTGATGTCTTGAACCCGAAGCTTTCCATGTCGCAGGTGACTGTAAACCAATAGTCAAGCTCGTCACCTCGTGTCCCGACCACCTGCACGTATGCTTGGTTTGGCAGCTTTTCCTTGCCGTCGGTGAAGTGGCTGTCGCCTTTATAATACCGCTTCGGCACGGCTATTCCCAGCCCGACCGTGTGCGTATCATACACTTTCGGGTTGTTGCCGGCGCACGCTGTACCCCAGCATCCGCGCAGTCCAGCCTTGTCGGTGAACTCCTCCGATCCTTCAACTATATCCACAATGCCGGTTGAAAGGGGTATGTCGGCCACGTCACGGGAGAACTCTGCCTCCACTTTCACGTCGCGGTGACCGGCGTAAAGGATGTAGCGTGTGGTAATATCGACCGGCTTGCGTCCCTCGACCGGCTGCCAACCCTTGTTGGTTATGTCGAGTATCGTCCTCACGGGGCCGTCTGTCACCACTGTCTGTGTGCGGTTTCTGACGTTCTCGAACATTACGGCTGTCTTGCCGTTCCATCCGTGTAACGCTCCGCAACCGTACGTACTGCCGGTGTATAGCACGTCATCGCCTGAGTTTGCGGCCTTCTGTTCCTTGGAAGGATAGAACCCTGTCTCCGCAATGTCGGCCTTAAGAATGCGGTGTCCGTAGTAGTCTATGGACTGGCGGTGGTCACAATAGACCCTGAACCCGACCATGTCATTCTCCATTACGGCTCCGTGCGGAAAGATATAGTTGTAAGGATTGGTCTCCTTAGGGAACGTTACCGACGTGATGCGCTGGTGTTTCTGCGTCTTTGCGGACTTGTCCCTGTCGCGTATGCCGAGATATCCGTATGTCACGGCAGGGTATTGGCGCGGCTGTCCCGTTGTTGACAGCTCCACGGAGAACACTTGTCTCTCCTTGCTTTGCATGTCGGTAAGGAACGCCAGTTCGTCAAACTCGCCGTCATCGTCAAGATCATCCAGCTGGCAAGGAATCTCCTTGCCGTCCAGTCTTACCGAGGCGGAACGCACATCGTCGTCCACCTCCATCACCACCGGCACCGCCTTGCGCCCGAAAGCCGATGGGTTTGTCACTGTTACTGTGACTGTTTTTGTGGCAGCGGACGCCATACCCGTGCATAGCAGCGCTGCAATGATAGTTAGTAGGTAGTTCATATATGTAAGATTAGTTGCTTTTTCTGTCAGTGTTATTGCTGTCATTTCTTATCTCTCCCAATGGAATCATGACGAAAGGACGTTCCTTCATCAGCGGATGCGGGATGCGCAGGTCCGGCTCTTCCACCGTCATGTCATCATAATAGAGTATGTCTATGTCTATGATACGGTCGTGATACTCCCCGTGTTCGGACTTCATCGTGCGCCCCATGGCCCGTTCTATGTCCTGCGTAGCATCGAGTAACTGCCTCGGAGTGAGCTTGGTGGAACAGCATATCGCCGTGTTCACAAAGTCGTTGGCCGATGAGAACCCCCAAGGCTCAGAGTGGTAGTACGATGATTTGCGCAGTATCTTCCCCACGGACAGTTCTATCTGCCGGTAGGCTTCAAGGATATTCCGCTCCTTGTCGCCGAGGTTTGTTCCCAGAGCGAGATATGCTGTGTGCTCCATCCGCCGCTTAGTCGTTCAGTATCAGCATCACGTCGCCGAAGCATCCGAACTTGTAGCCGTTCTTTGCCGCCTGCCTGTATGCGTCCATCACAATCTCAAAGCCGCCGAATGCGCATGTTGACATCAGCATTGTGGACATAGGGTGATACAGATTTACAAGCAGACTGTCGGCCAGCCCGAAGTCATAAGGAGGGAATATGAACTTGTTGGTCCATCCCTCAGCCTCTTTAAGGAATCCGTCGGTGCCCACACTGCTCTCCGTTGCCTTCAATACGCTTGCCCCGACGGCGCACACCCTGTGCCCGGCCTTCTTCGTATTGTTCACCAAGTCACACGTTTCCTTGTTGATGTGCATCTCTTCCGAGTCCATCTTGTGCTTGGAAAGGTCTTCCACTTCTATCGGGTTGAAGTTGCCGAGACCTGTATGTATGGTGATGAACGCTGTGTTTATGCCGTGTATTTCCAGCCTTTTCATCATCTGTCGTGTGAAGTGCAGGCCGGTGGAAGGAGCCGTTACGGCACCTTCATGCTCTGCGAATACGCACTGGAAGTCATCGAAGTCCTCCTCCGTTACAGGCCTGTCCAGCTTGCCGTTCTTCCCTTTGTGGTCGATGATGTAACGTGGCAGCGGTGCCTGGCCTATCGCGAAGAGGTCACGCTTGAAGTCTTCGTGCGGACAATCATAAAGGAAGCGCAGCGTCCTGCCGCGTGAAGTGGTGTTGTCTATGACCTCCGCCACGAGCGAACCGCTTTCGTCAAAGAACAGTTTGTTGCCTATCCTTATCTTTCGTGCAGGCTCAACCAGCACGTCCCACAGGCGCATCTCCTGGTTCAGCTCACGCAACAGGAACACCTCTATCTTCGCGTCCGTCTTCTCCTTTGTGCCGTACAGGCGTGCGGGGAACACCTTGGTGTTGTTGAATATGAAGGTGTCGTGCTCGTCAAAATAGTTGAATATGTCCAGCAATGTCAGATATTGCTTGTCTTTCAGCGGCTTGCCCTTTTCGTCTGTCTTATGGAACTCTATCCTCTGCGACTTCTTGTGAACCACCACCATGCGGCATTCGTCCGGACGCTTGACGGAGAACTTGGTCTTCTCCCCCTTGTCATTAGTCACCGTATGTTCCACACTGTGCGGGTAAAGAGCCACCTGAGCGGCAGGCAGGTTAAAGTCAAACTGTGATAACTTCATATATTTTCCTTATGGTTGTATTATTGTTTAATGTTGTTTCTCCCTCTTGTAGTTCTTCGCGAGCCATTCGGGGAAACTGTCAAGTGTTATGCAATCCTCTATCCTTACGTCTCCGAGACGTGTGCGGCACAGTGACGTCAGATACGCGCCGCTGCCCAGTGCCCGGCCGATGTCACGGCCGAGGGAGCGTATGTACGTTCCCTTTCCGCATTCCACACGTATGAACGCCTGCATCTTCTCCTTGTCAAAGGACAGCAGTTCTATCTCCTCCACGTGCACGGGCTTGGCTTTCAGCGTCACCTCCTCGTCGTTTCTGCGCAGCTCGTATGCCCTTGCGCCGTTCACTTTCACCGCACTGTACGTCGGCGGCACCTGCATTATGTCCCCCTCAAACTGCTTCAGCGTCTTGCGTACCAGCTCCTCTGTTATGTGCGCCGTGGGGTAAGTGTGGTTCACGGTGTGCTCCCTGTCGTAGCTTGCGGTGGTCGCCCCGAACTGCAACATGGCGGTATATTCCTTTGAATGGTACTGGAGGTTGGGAATATCCTTTGTCCGTTTGCCTGTGCAGAGTATCAGAACGCCCGTCGCGAGAGGGTCAAGCGTGCCCGCATGACCGGTCTTTATGCGTTTCACGCCGGCCGCCCTTGAGATGCGGGTGCGCACAAACGCCAGCGCACCGAAGCTCGACATCCCGTAAGGTTTGTTGATATGCAGTATCTCTCCTTGCTGAAAGTCCATACGTTTTAGCAGAAGTTACATATTATTGTTATTGCTCCGGCCACGGCACAGTATATGCCGAAGTATATCAGCTTGCCCTTTTTCACGATGTCTATCATCCACTTGCAGGCCAGGCAACCGCTGACAAACGCGGCGATGAAGCCTACCGCGAGCGGCATGGCGTCTATGCCTCCGAAGGCTTCCTCACCCTTTACCGCCTTGACCACGTCGAGAAGGGCCTCCCCGAGGATGGGTGGTATGACCATTAGAAACGAGAACTGCGCCAGTTTCTCCTTCTTGTTGCCGAGCAACAGGCCCGTGGCTATCGTGGAACCGGAACGGCTCAGTCCCGGCATCACGGCCGCCGCCTGCGCCAGTCCTATGACAAAGGCGTCGCGAAGGCTTATCTTCTCCTTCTGGCGGGGCTTCGCGTAATAGGAAAAGGTAAGCAGCGCCGCCGTCACAAGCAGCATTATGCCGACTATCAGCAGCCCCGAACCGAAGATTTCCTCAACCGTGTCCTTGAAGAACAGGCCGACAACGCCCACCGGTATCATGGAGACGAGGATGTTGAACACATACCGTGTCTCGTCGTTCATCTCGAATTTGAACAGCCCTTTCAGTATCCATGCTATCTCACTCCACAGCACTACGAACGTGCTCAGCACCGTAGCCACGTGTACCGCCACGGTGAAGGCAAGGTTTTCCTCACCTTCTATGCCGAAAATGTATGACCCTATCGCCAGATGTCCGCTGCTGCTGACGGGCAGATACTCCGTAAGTCCCTGCAACAGTCCAAGTACCAATGCTTCTGCCGAGTTCATTTCTTCTTCGGTTTATACATTATACCTGCTATGATGGAAAGGAAGCCGACCAGGCAAATCACCGGTGCCACCTTTATCCTCATGGCGGAGAATATCTCGTTGTCAAACGCCTCGCGGCTTGAACTCGCCCCTGTCATCAGCAGGAAGCCGATAATGACAATCACCATACTGATGCCTATCAGCACGAAGTTGGTCTTGCCAAATGCGAAATCTTTGTTGTCCATACTGTTATGTTATATTTTTTCTGTTGTCGTTTCTTTCGTGGCGTGCAGGCATCGGGCTGCTGACGGACGCACCAAGGTGCGTCCCTACCTTCTCGCCTGATTCCGTTTACACCTTATTATATATATTACGCCCGGTACAGCTTGCGTGTCGGCATACGCAGATAGCGGTTAACCGACAGGAAGACGCAGACGGTGGAAATCATGATGCCGAACAGCATTACCGACGCTCCGGTTATCGCCGCCACCTCCCATGTCACCACCTCCGTGATGTCCGGCTCGAAATCATACAGCGCATAGCCTATTCCGGCCAGCACGGCATCGGCCACGAACGAGGCTATCAGCCCCTCGATTATCGCGACCTTGATGAACGGCCACCGTATGAAAGACCATGACGCGCCAACCAGTTTCATGGTGTTGATGGAGATACGGCGCGCATATACGCCCAGGCGTACCATGTTATTGATAAGGGAGAAGGAAATGAACGTCAGCAGAGCCGCCAGCACCAGCATCACCAGCGTCACCTTTTGCAGGTTGTTGTTCACGCTGTCCATGAGGTCTTTCTGATAGCTCACCTCCTCCACCTGCTTGTATTTGCGCAGGTCCTTGGTTATCCATGCCATGGAGTCGGCGTTGGCGCAGTCGGCTTTCAGGTGCAGTTCCGCCGACGGCACAAAGGGGTTCATGCCGAGAAACTCGGACGGGTCGGTGCCCAACGCCTTTGACTGCTCTTTCAGTGCCTGCTCGCGTGAGATGTAGTCCAGCGCGGTGACGTAATGCTTCTTGCGCATCTTGTTGCACAGTATGGCCGCCTCACGGTTGGAGACGTTGTCGCCGAACATCACCGTTACGGTGAGATTCTCCTTGACGTATGCCGATAAGTTGCGTGCGGTAAGTCCGGTGAACACCACCAGCCCAAGCAGAATGAGTACCAGTGAGGTGCTGATGCAGAGCGTCACCACCTGCAATCCCAGTCCCCCGCCGTTTCTTTTGCGTTTCCTTTTTGTTGACATATAGGTATGTTTAACCGTGGCTCTCCGTGTGTCGGAAGCCTTGATAAAGGTGTATAATCATGCAATTACGGTACAAAGTTACAACAAAAAGAGAGCGGAAACAAGTGTTTAACCAATATTAACGTGCAAATGGGCGTGTCAATGTGCCCCGTGGTGTAGAGACGATGTACCTCATCGTCTCATGATTCAAGGTATGATGATGGCGGTGAGACGATGTGGTACATCGTCTCTACATGACGGGTAACAGGACATCGGGATGTGTCAGAATGCGGATATGATTGGCAATGAACCCCGAAGGGGTGACAGAACATAGCCCAGGGTGTAAACCCTGGGAATTGGCGTATCGGTCGATATAATGTATTGGCACCCCGAAGCCGGTAGGCGAGGAGCACAAAGTGCGACGAGGGGTGTTACATCCCAACATATAATAGTTGTGTTTTTTTGCTGTGTGGATATATCTCTTTTTCGTTTCTTTTTTCACCCCTCGCTGCCCTGTGGACATCTCGCCTGCCGGCTTCGGGGTGCCAATACTATATTGGGTATGCACAATTCGCATCCCCGGGGTTTACACCCCGGGCTGTGTTCTGTCACCCCTTCGGGGTTCATCGCTATTTTCTTACAAATTTTATCCCCTCTCCTTACAGATTAAAATTTGTCGGGCGGTTTTGCTTACAGTTTTTGTTGGTGAATGTTAAATAACGGGTGGCACGGTAAAAGGGTGCTGATTACACGGTAATCAGCACCCTTTTACATTGTAATCAGCGGCAGATTGCAACGTGAAAAGGCCCCTTTCAGATTGTAAGTTGCGGCGGATAAGAAAACAACTGCGGGATGCCCCTTGTGTAAGGAGACATCCCGCAGTCTTTATCGCGTTACCTCCTGCATTGCTGCGGGGAGGGTGTTACGGTGAAATCACTTGATGAACTTCACGCTGTTCTTTATTACCGTACCCTTGTAAGAGTCGTTCACACGCTGTCCGGCAAGGTTGTATGTCGCGCCGCCGGCTGTTGTCGTGGTGGCTTTCACCTCGTCAACGCCTGTGATGACGGTCGCTGTCGTAGCCTCGCCGAGGCCGCCCATCTCGTTGGCCGCGCGCACTGTCCATGTGGCGGAAGCGTCGTCAACCTCGTAAGAGGTGGTGGTTGTGGCGGTGACATACTTGCCGTCCTTGAACAATACCCAGCAGAGCACATAGTTGTTGTCGTCCCATGTCAGCGTCTTTGTTTCGGTATTGACCTTCACGTTGGCGGGAGCTGAGGCCTGTTCGGTAAGTGCTGTCGGATCCCAGTCATCGTCCTGCCCCATCACGTTGGCAAGGCTCATGGCCTTGACGTCGTCAAGTGTCAGGATAGGATCGTTAGGATGCTCGTTGCCGTCCTTGCCTGTCCATGAGGTGCGGCGGCCTGAAAGGTCGAGGCTTGTGCCGGAAGTGAGGAATGAATTGTACTCCGCGAAGCGTGCGGGCCATCCTCCGCTCATGTCAGCCCAGCCGTTGCCGAGAGGTGCAGCGTCCATCTTGGTGTTGATGAAGCAGGCTGTCGGCGTGCCGCTGCCCCATGGGCGGCCGAGCCAGAATGTCACGTCTGAGGTCTCCTTCTTGATGTAGCAGTTGTTGAATACATAGCCGTACTTCTTTGCCTGTGACGGTACGGCAAGGTAACCGCCGCCACCGCACTGTTGCAGGGTTACGCCGTTGTAGAACACGTCGCCCTTGCCGCAGAGATAATCGGTGCGTCCGCGCAGTACGCCACCCTCGAAGTAGAACTTGCCGTTGGAGTTGTTTGACACGTAGGTGTCCTGGTAGCCCCACAGGCAGGCGTCCTTGAAGATGGTCTTGTTGCCCTTGTCGTTGAGCGCGATGTCACGTCCGCGTGCATCGCCTATGGACGTTTTGACCGTCAGTCCTTGGAAGTAGTTTTGTGTTCCGCTGTTGCTGAGCACGTCACCCTTGCCGATACCCTCCGAAATGTTTGCCTCGCCGTACTTGCCGTTAACTGTCTCTGTCGGGCAGGTGTTGGTTATTGTCGTCTCAGAGTGTCCCGTACCGATGAACGATATGTTGCTTGCGGTGATGTAGGTTGTCGGATCCTTGAATGT
Organism: Prevotella sp.; assembly: GCA_017623655.1. Taxonomy (GTDB): domain Bacteria; phylum Bacteroidota; class Bacteroidia; order Bacteroidales; family Bacteroidaceae; genus Prevotella. The sequence goes on along the minus strand of JAGAON010000007.1, from coordinate 65,605 downwards.
CTTTGTGACAAAACTATCGTCCGGAAGCTGTATCGAGTTGGTCTTTTCCGCTTCACCTGCCGGCAATACATAGCTGCCTGCCGGGATGAGGATGCGGTAACGTGTGTTGTTGTTTGAGCCTTTCGCGTTGGCGGCGGCGATGGCTTCCGGCAGTGTGCCGTCTGTGCCTACCACGAAATCATACAGTGCCTTCTCCACAGTCGGCTTCACCTTGGTCTGGAAGTTGATGGTGATGTCCTCGGCGATGGCGTTGTCCGTAAGGTCGGAAACGGAGCCTCCGTAAAGCACAAACTGTATGTCGGAAGAGTAGGGAAGTCCCTTGTACTCGCAGATTACGGTCTTGCCGCTCACTGTCGGTGTAACTTCCTCACCGTTGATGGCGGCCTTGGCGTTGGCCGTCAGCTTCACCTTCTCGTCGAATGTCAGCACTACCTTGCCGTTGGCTGATGCGCCTGTACCATTGTTCTCTGGCACGGAGCTGACGAGTTTCGGCGCTGTGCCGTCGTCAATCAGTTTCGCTGTGCCGGTGATATATGTCGCGCCGAGCGTGATACCGTCGTTGGCGGAGGCTGTTCCGTCAATCTTTGATGTCTTGTCGCTTATCCAGCGGATATATACCTTGGGCTGGTTGTTGGCTGCGGCAGGCAGTGTGATGGTGGCGTCAGCCCATTTCTTCGCTCCTTCGAGCGTCACTTTGCCCGCTGTCTCCCATGTCTCTCCGTCAAGAGAGTATTCCACGAGCTGTGTGGTGTAGGCGTTGTAGTTATATACCATGGAGGTAATGACCTTTATATCGGTGAACGCTGACGCGTTGACCATGGTCTGCCAGTACCAGTGACCCACGTCGCCGTTCGCGGAACCTGTACGCCAGTTCACTGCTCCCGGACGGCCTTCGTAGCCGCCTGCGCCCTGCTGGCTCTTGTCAAGCCAGCCTGATGTCTCGCCTGACTCGTTACGCATTATGAGGCTGACAGCGTCGTTTTCCGCCGCGGCAAAGTCTGCCGCACGGCCGTTTCCGCCCGGTGTGATGAAGTCCCAGCCTGCGATGTAGTCGATGGCGGAGTATGAAGCGGTGAACGCCTTGTCCTCATTCATGATGACAGGCATCTCCTGTGCCGTCTCGCCGTTGCTCCAGTTGGTGAAGGTAAGGATGTTGTTTGAAGAGGCGGAGATGATAACCTTCGTGCCTTCCTCGTACATATTCTTTCCGTCAACGACCGTAGGCTCGGGTGAAAGGGACACCATGTAGTCGTTGGCGCCACCCTCTACCTGTATGTCAAGGGCGTAGGTGTTGACCTTTTTGAAGTTGGCGGTCAGTGTCTCGTCGGCTGTTACGGTGTATTTGAACTTCGCTTCGGTTGATACTTCATTGCCGGCCTTGTCGGTCCAGTTGACGAAGTCGTAGCCGAAAGCCTCTGTTGCGGTCAGTGTTACCTCGTCGTTCTCGATGTATTCGTCTGACTTCGGATAGATGGAAACCTCACCGCCCTCCGCCGGAGAGGCCTCTATGCCGACTGTATATTTGTTTACTGTCGCGATGGTTCCGTTCACCTTGCCTTCTATTGTCAGCTCGCCGAATCCGCCCTGCTTGGTGTTTCCTACGCCGACAGTGAGTGAAACGGTGAACATATCGGTTGTGGCCAGCTTGGCTTGCTGTTCCTCTGTCAGCTCGATGACAATCTGGTTGGTGTAGTCAGCGCTGCTGCCAAACTTGTCTTCTGCCTGTGTCTTGTTGTTGCGCGGTGCGGTGTATGTGCCCAATACGACGGATTCCCCGTTGGACTTGGCTGTAACTGTCACGCCGCTTTTGGCGTCAGTGCCGAAGCGTGTGATGTAACAAGAGAACTTGGTAGGTGTGAATGTCAGTCCTGCCGCAGGCTTAACATTGGCGGTGAAAGAGTCTGTTGCGCCGTTTACCGGCTGCAACTTAGTCATAACCACAGCGTCTCCGTTCGGGTATGTAGCCTGACCTGTGCCTGTACCGGCCATTTTTACGTTGTCTCCGAGGTCCATTGCGACTGTTGCGAATGCGTCTTCCGGCTGCTTTGTGCAGTTGGTCGTGGCGTCATTCAGCGGCCAAACAGCCGATACCGGCTCGTTGGTGTATGTCTTTCCGCCGGCCTCTTCCTGAACGAGAGGCAGCACAGTCTGTATGTAACGGTAGTATGAGCCGTCGCCGATAACGATGTCTATTGCCTCGGCAGTGTTGGCTATGTTGTATGATATGGTCGTACCCTTTGTGTAATCCTTTTGTCCGTCAATGGTGGTAGAGCTTATCTCACCCATTGCCTCAATGCTTACAACCGCGCCTTTTGCTGACGGTATGGTGAACTTCGTGCCGTTGTTCAGCTGCGCCCAGTCGGTCCAGTTGGCGTTGTTGATCTTTCCCGACGTTGCGTCATAGTCCATTTTCACGTCTATTGTCTCGCCGTCAACGGTGGCCTGTGTCACCCATACGCCGATGCCGTTGCCGCTTCCTTCCACTGCTATGGTCGGTGCGCCCTCGTCCCTGCGGAATGACCATTTCAGTGTCAGTGGCTCCTTACGGTCGGCAAGGGTCTTGGTGTTCTGCGTGAAGACCGGTGTCAGCGTCACGTCAGCGGCTGGTGTGTAAGCCTCTCCGGGCTTGACGGTGTTGCTGCCGTCGGTCCATCCCGTCAGTGTGTAGCCCTCTTTATATAAGGTGAAGTTCTTGGGCACGTTGTAAGTGTCGCCCTCTGTCCATGTCACGTTGGCTGGAACGGTGCCCGTTGCGGTCTCCTCTCCGAGGGAGTAGGTGATGTCATACCTCGTCACGGGGTTGTCATTCTTCTCCACTGCGATGTAAGGACAGTAGCCCATGCCGCTGACGGTGAGTGTTGTAGCCTCGCCTGCGTACAGTACTTCGGTGATGTTGGCGCGGTCATTCTTCCAGCATGCCTTTCCGGGAGACTTGCTTGCGACGGTTGTTCCGTCGCTGTTCTTCACCACGATGTCGCTGCCTGAATAGGTGCACTGGCCTACAAGAATCTTCACGTTGCCGCTTACGGGAACGGTAACGACAAGGTTTGTCATGCCATGATCGCTGTGATACTTGCCGCTGATGGTAGCGACAGCGGTAGCGTCGTCTGCCGCAACACGCGTGGTGTTGCCCGCATTGTCAACGGCAACTCCGAAACTTACAGCCGTACCCTGCACCTGTTCTTCTGCGGTGAGGAGCGTTCCGTCCTGATTGTTCAGCACGGCGCTGAAGTTCTTGAAGTCTGCCCAAGACATCATTGTCCCCATTATTAACAGGAACAACGTTAGAAACGTTTTGGTAGTTTTCTCCATTACTTGTTTGTTAGTTGATATAAAAAATGATTAAAAGATAAAATCTAAATAATATTGGCAAAATTAATAAAATAATATTAATAATGGATTATTTTTAGATGTAAAATTGTTTCCAGTGAGACAAATTTCTACTTTTTTGGCTTAAAAATACCCTTTTCGGGGTGATTGTGACTATGTTAACGTTGTAGAATGTGTTTTTGGCGGAATGAAAGAAATGATGTATCTTTGCATGAGATAAGCGTTTATTGTATAACAAAAAATTGTTCAGCTATGGAAGTAGGAGACAGAATACCGGAGGTTCTTGGCGTTGACCAAGACGGTAATGAGATTAAGGCGTGCGACTTCAAGGGCCGCAAGATTGTTTTGTACAGTTATCCCAAGGCCAACACGCCCGGATGCACGGCTGAGGCGTGCTCCTTGCAGCAGCACAAGGCGGAGCTTGAGGCCGCGGGGTATGCCGTGATAGGCATCAGCAAGGACAAGGTTGAGGCTCAAAAGAAGTTCGCCGACAAGTTCGGACTGGCCTTCCCGCTGATAGCCGACACCGATACCGCCGTGTTGCAGCAGCTCGGTTGCTGGGGCGAGAAGGTGATGTGCGGCCGTAAGTCGGTAGGCATTCTGCGCACGACATATCTTGTCGATGAGGACGGGGTGATAGAAAAGATATTCCTTCCGAAGGAAATCAAGACGAAGATACACGCCGAGCAGATATTGGATTATGTCAACGGAAAGTAACATAAATGGCTAAGAGCATCGGGCATCTTGCCCTCTGTTATTGACGGTAATATCCATGCCCGAAACAATCAGCACCTGATTACATTGTAATCAGGTGCTGTTCGTATTGTAATCAGGTGCTAATTACAAGGTAATCAGGTGCTGATTGCAACGTGGTTTGTAATAGGTTGAATAGCAGGCGTTTGTAGGGACGCTTCTCGGAGCGTCCGAATCACCGTGTTTCCCGTGTTGGCGGACGCTCCAAGGAGCGTCCCTGCAACGGCGGATTAATTGTTGGATGTGTCAGAATGTTTGCATCCTTTTTGTAGAGACGATGTATTACATCGTCTCCCAGCCAATGCCTTATGTGTGTTTATTGAGACGATGTGGTACATCGTCTCTACAAGGCGGGTGTCTCCTCGCTTGTTGTCCGGCAGGATGCCGTGCCTGCTGCGCTGCCCGGTATGCCGCACAATAAATAATCCCCGCGTCCTGTCATCAGGGTGCGGGGATATTTATTGTGTTTATCCGATGTGCTATTGTTTAGGTAATTGTGTTTTACTTTTATGGCAAGATTAAGTGTGTTTGACTGATAGTATTATAAGAAAGGATAAAGATTGGGTTTTTCCACCGGATTACATTTGCAAAGGTAAGAAAAAAAGTTGATATAAGTTTGACTTATATCAACATTCTTTTGCTCTTTCAACTTCTTTAACAGTCGTGGTGCTTTGTGTGCCTTAACAAGTTAAAAATGCTTCATTTTTGACGGAAATCAATTCGCTTTTCCGTGAAAAAAACGTTCGCCTGTTTGTTGGACAGCATTCATTTCCTGCCGAAGTCGGCGGGTATCTCGCCCCAGTTCTTTGTGTCCCATTTCACTATCGGCACCCTGAAAGCGTGCGTCCGCAGCCACGTCTCGGCGCGTCTTACCAGCTCATGAGCCTTTTGTGTCTCCGGTGTCACCTCCAGCTTTGTCTTGCATTGCTGTTTCCTTACCCATAACTGCGCGTTTACCGAGTCGCTGTAAATGGTGTAACCGGTCATCCCGCGCTGCTCCATCAGGGCGAGGGCGTGGACTATCGCGAGAAATTCGCCGATGTTGTTTGTGCCCCGTATGGGGCCGAAACGGAACACCTCACGGCCTGTCGTGAGGTCTATGCCGCGGTATTCCATGGGTCCCGGATTTCCGGAACAGGCCGCATCCACCGCCCATGCAAGGCTGTTGCTCGCTGTCGCCATATCACATCCTCTCCGGAACTTCTATGCCGAGGAGCGCCATGCCGTTCTTTATGGTCTTGGCTATGTTGGCCGCAAGGACAAGGCGGAGCTGCTTCTGCTCCGTGGTGTCAGCCCCGAGGATGGAGTAGTCGTGGTAGAACTGGTTGAAAGCCTTGGTCAGCTCGTAGCAGTAGTTGGCTATTCCCGACGGACTGTAATCCTTTCCCGCCTGAGCAACGGCCGCACCGTACTCGTTAATCTTCTGCACCAGCTCTATCTCTTTGTCGTTCAGCTCCGCATTGCCGGGCAGCGTCAGGGCGATGCCCTCTGCCTCCGCCTTGCGCAGTATGCTGCGTATGCGGGCGTAAGTGTATTGTATGAACGGGCCGGTGTTGCCGTTGAAGTCTATGGACTCGGCCGGATTGAACAGCATGTTCTTGCGGGCGTCAACCTTAAGGATGAAGTATTTGAGCGCACCCATGCCCACTATGCGGGCAATCTCCTGCTTTTCGTCTTCCGGCATATCGTCATACTTGCCCAGTTCGTCACTTGTCTTGCGCGCGTCGGCAATCATTGTGGCGATGAGATCGTCGGCATCCACCACCGTACCTTCACGTGATTTCATCTTGCCGTTGGGCAGTTCCACCATTCCGTAGGAGAAGTGCACGAGGTCTTTTCCCCACTTGAAGCCGAGCTTGTCGAGCAGAATGGACAGCACTTGGAAGTGATAGTTCTGCTCGTTGCCAACCACATATATCATCTGGTCGATGGGATAGTCCTGAAAACGGAGCTTCGCCGTGCCGATGTCCTGCGTCATATAGACCGACGTGCCGTCTGAACGGAGCAGCAGTTTCTCGTCAAGTCCCTCCTTGGTGAGGTCCGCCCACACCGAATTGTCGTCCCGGCGGTAGAAGAATCCCTTTGCGAGACCCTCCTCAACCTTTTCCTTTCCTTCGAGATAGGTGTTTGATTCGTAGTAAATCTTGTCGAAACCGACGCCGAGAGCCTTATAAGTCTCGTCGAAACCGGCATACACCCACGAGTTCATCTTGGCCCACAGTGCCCGCACTTCCGGGTCGTTGTTCTCCCATTTCACGAGCATCTCGTGCGCCTCCTTTATCAGCGGAGCCTCCTGTTTGGCCTTCTCCTTGGCGGCATCCTCGGCCATTCCCTCAGCGATGTACCGCTTGGCGAGCTCGTCACACTCCGCCTTGTAGTGCTTGTCGAACGCCACATAGTAGTCGCCGATGAGGTGATCGCCCTTCTTTCCGGATGACTCCGGCGTCTCGCCGTTACCGTATTTCAGCCACGCCAGCATCGACTTGCAGATGTGTATGCCCCTGTCGTTCACTATATTGGTCTTAACCACCCTGTTACCGTTGGCCTCCATGATCTGCGCCAGCGACCATCCGAGGAGGTTGTTGCGCACATGACCGAGGTGAAGGGGCTTGTTTGTGTTGGGCGATGAGTACTCTATCATCACCAATGGAGAGTCTTCCGCTGCCTGTTTCTCGCCGAAATGCGGGTCGGAGTCAATCTTCGCGAGCAGGTCAAGCCATGTGTTTCCGGCGATGGAGAGGTTCAGAAACCCCTTCACCACGTTGAACTTGCTTACGGCCGGGCAGTTGCTTACCAGCCATTCGCCTATCTCTTCCGCCGTTTCTTCGGGCTTTTTCCTTGACATTTTAAGGAAAGGGAACACCACAAGGGTGAGGTTTCCCTCAAATTCACTGCGTGTTTTCTGCAATGCGGCCATCTTTTCGGGTATGTCCTGACCGTAAAGAGCCTTTATAGCGGCTACCACCGCTGTCGTTATCGTCTGTTCCATGTTCTGTTGAGGTTATGGGTTTGAGGTCGTAGGTTGTAGGTCTTGGGTTGAAAGTTGTGGCGATGTGACCTGAAACCCACAACCAACAACCCGTTAACCATTGCCTATCCCACCTGACAACCGGGCTTCACGTCCTTGGAGGTGGTGGTTATCGATAGTGTCCCGTCGAAGTTAACGGCGGAGAGAATCATGCCCTGTGACTCTTCGCCCATCATCTTTCTCGGTGCGAAGTTGGCCACGAACAGCACCTGTTTGCCCACAAGCTCCTGCGGGTCTTCATAATACGCCGCGATGCCTGAGAGTATTGTGCGGCCGTCCTTGGTGCCGTCGTCGATGTGGAATTTAAGCAGTTTCTTTGACTTCTTCACCTTTTCGCACGCCGTCACGAGCCCGACGCGTATGTCAAGTTTCTCGAATGTCTCGAAATCGACGTTCTCCTTCACCGGTTCCGGCTCGTAAGCCTCCGCCTCGTTGGCCTTTTTCGTGTCAGAGAGTTTTTGCAGTTGCGCCTCTATCACGCTGTCCTCTATCTTCTCGAACAGCAGTTCCGGCTCGGCAAGCTGGTGTCCCGGCGCGAGAATGTCCGTCCTTCCGAGCTGCTCCCACTCAAAGGCTTCGATGTTAAGCATCCGCCTCAGCTTTCCGCTTGAGAACGGAAGGAACGGCTCGAAGGCTATGGCGAGGTTGGCGGTGAGTTGCAGACACACGTAGAGTATGGTCCTTACGCGCTCCGGATCGGTCTTCCATACCTTCCAAGGCTCACACTCCGTGATGTAGCGGTTGCCTATTCGGGCGAGGTTCATGGCCTCTTTCTGCGCCTCGCGGAACTTGAACTGCTCGAGCAGCGCTTCCACTTTCTCCTTGACATCCTTGAACTCCTCTATCGCCTGAGTGTCAACGGCGAGCAGTTCTCCGCATTCCGGCACCTTGCCTTCAAAGTATTTCCTTGTCAGTTGCAGGGCGCGGTTGACGAAGTTACCGTATATCGCCACCAGTTCCGAGTTGTTGCGCTCCTGAAAATCCCTCCATGTGAAGTTGTTGTCCTTCGTCTCCGGGGCGTTGGCCGTGAGCACATAGCGCAGCACGTCCTGTTTGCCCGGCAGGTCAACGAGGTACTCGTGCAGCCAGACAGCCCAGTTGCGGGAGGTTGAAATCTTGTCGTCCTCAAGGTTGAGGAACTCGTTTGCCGGCACGTTGTCAGGCATTATGTATTCGCCGTGGGCCTTCATCATCACGGGGAAGATAAGGCAGTGGAAGACGATGTTGTCCTTGCCGATGAAGTGTACGAGGCGGGTGTCCTTGTCCTGCCACCACTTCTGCCACGTGCCCCAGCGTTCCGGGTTCTTGTCGCACAGCTCCTTTGTGTTGGAGATGTAGCCTATCGGCGCGTCAAACCACACGTAGAGCACCTTGCCCTCAGCCCCTTCCACGGGCACGGGGATGCCCCAGTCAAGGTCGCGCGTCATGGCGCGGGGCTGCAAGTCCATGTCAAGCCATGACTTGCACTGGCCATATACGTTGGAGCGCCACTCCTTGTGCCCGTCGAGTATCCATTTCTTGAGCCACTCCTGATGCTTGCCCAGCGGCAGATACCAGTTCTTCGTCGGCTTCTTCACGAGCCCGTGGCCGGGATTGTTCTTGTTCGTCGGGTTGATGAGTTCGTCGGGTGACAGCGTCGCCCCGCACTTCTCGCACTGGTCGCCGTATGCCCCTTCCGCGCCGCAACGGGGACACGTGCCCACAATGTTACGGTCGGTGAGAAACTCTCCGGTCACCTCGTCGCAGTATTGCTCTTCCGTTATCTCTTCCAGCTCGCCCTTGTCGTAGAGCGTGCGGAAGAAGTCTGAGGCGAACTTATGGTGTATGTCCGACGTCGTGCGGCTGTATATGTCGAATGAAATGCCGAAATCCTCAAAAGACTTCTTAATCAATTCGTGGTAGCGATCCACCACCTCTTGCACCGTGATGCCCTCCTGACGGGCGCGTATGGTGACGGGCACGCCGTGTTCGTCAGAGCCTCCGATGAACACCACGTCGCGTTTCTTCAGCCGGAGGTAGCGCACGTAGATGTCGGCAGGTACATATACTCCGGCAAGATGACCGATGTGGACACCGCCGTTGGCGTAAGGCAGGGCGGCTGTGACCGTTGTTCTTTTGTAGTCTTTCTGTTCCATTGATATGTTTGTTTTGTTATTTTCAGCGCAAAATTACTAATTATTTCTGAATTATACAAGATATTTTTCCTTTATTTATATATGGGGGCGTTTACCCCGGGCTGTGTTCTGTCACCCCTTTGGGGTTCTTCGCTTGTGGTTGTCACCCTTTGCGTTTTTGATACGCCTTCGCTGCGAATGACGCATATATCTTGGTTGCTGAGACGATGAGGTTCATCGTCTCTATATTCATGGCGCAATATGTTTCCACATTCATTTCTCCTCCGTAGGTCGTGGATGCGGAACGCCGTTCTTTCCGCCGCAAACCAGAAAACCCGTCCTGCCGTGTTAAATCGCTTTCGGCGGAGAAATGTGCCGCAAACGCGGTGACGCTCCCAAATCGCCCGTAACGGCTCAAAAACGGGACGGCGGTTTTCTGTAAGGTCATTGAATTGGAGAGAAAACGCAAAAGAGGCCTTTTGACATTGTAATCAGGTGCTGTTCACGATGCAAACACTACCCGATTACAATGTTAAAAGGCCTCTTTTACTGCCCTGCGGGATATTGATTACGCTACCTTCCCGCTACTTTTTACGGATAAACATACCGTGACTTCCGTGAAAACGCCCGTTTTTTCTGTTGCTAAGGAAACTTTAACATTTGACGGCGGGGCGTGTTAACATTTCGGTCATGTCCTCATCAGAAAAGTTTTATATAAAAGGTGAGAAGCGAAAAAGGGCGGTATGCTTTCCGTTTTACGCTGTAAATTGTTACCTTTGCAGTCGGATTAGAAACGCATACAGGCGAATTTGACTGGACAAGTAGGGTAAGCAAACGCAGCTGCGGGGTATCAGACATGGATTGTCTGATACCCCGCAGCCGAATAGATTAGTGCTGGATGGCTTGTCATTAAGTAGTCCGGTAGAATGTGTTTTGCCTGCGATGCAGAACGGACACGCCGGTAAGCCGGAGCAGGGCGTTGCCGTCTGCGGCGTTGAGAATGTCGCGTTGCTCCTTTTGCAGGTATATCGGAGCGTCCTTGCGCAATGGCAGTATGCGCAGTTCTACCTTCTTTCCGGCTATGTCTGACAGTCGCACAAGCATCGGCTTGCCGTTCCAGAAGTTGTCTTCCACAAGTTTTCCGTCCGCACAAACACGGGCGCAGTCGCCTTGGTAGCTGATTTTTATGAATGTATCGTCAATGTCTTTACCGTCAACTGCGGGGCAGTCAAGTTCGTACACGGCCGCTTTGTCAAAGTCACTGTCAACCGGCATGGCCGCCACTTTCTGCGCTCCCGTCGGCACTTCGCGTGGTGCGGCGGCCTGACGGGTGAGCCGTGACGGCACGCTTGCGCCGTCTTCCCAGTATTCTTCCATGATGGCGGTGCCGTCTTTGTAGAGTATTCCGCCGTCATTGTTGGCGAAATGCAGCGCACCGTCTATCTTAAAGGCGCGGCGGGCACGGCTTTCGCTGAGCACACATACCGTGATGCCGCCTGCGTTCACCGGCTTGTCGAACTTCAGTCTGTAACTCTTCCTGTCAACTTTTACCACGGGTTTCCGGCCTTTTATGGGGATAAAGTACAGCGTGTCGCCTATATAGCACAACGGTTGGGCGTCGGCCGTGACCTTATGTCCGTGCCATGGCATTTCTACCGGCCGCACATACGCCACGCCGTCCTCGTTGATTATGCGCACATAGTCGTTGTAGAACTCGAAACATCCGCGCCGTGCATAGTGTCCGGAGAGGCTGTCCACGGGCATAACGGCTAAATCTTCGCCCCAGTCGGCAAGGAACTGGTGCAGCAGACGGGTCTGGTGGAAGGCGTTAAGGTTAGGCTGTCCCATCTCGCCAAGCGGGCATTGGAAGTCATAACTCATCACAGGCATATCGTTATGGTTGGTCGTCAGCGACGCTTGTGTCTCTCCCATGGTGTGCTCCGGGTTGTAAGGGTTGGTGCCGCCGTGGTACATATAGTAGCCGGGAAGGTTGGAACCGGAACCGAGTTTGCACACAGCCAGCGGCAAAGCCTCGTTGCCCGAGATGTTGATGCGGCGGTGGTACGACGTCATCATGCCTCCTCCAAGCTCGCAGGTGAGGTAAGGATATTGCATATCGCCTTGCTCCATCTTCGTGTCTTGGTTCGTTCCGAACGTCTCTGTCGCGATTACGGCACTGAGTCTGGTGTCTTTCATGATGAAAGCCTTTGGATAATCGCCCGGCATATCGGTGAGTTTACGGTCCCAGAAGCCGTCGGCGTAGTCGCCGTATAGCGGCAACAGCTTGCCGAACTCCTCCCGTCCGTTGAGTTTCGGCCATCCGGTGCGGGTGTAGAAAGGTGTGTCAAAGCCTATGCTTACGGCCATGTCTTTCAGCGCCATGTAGTATTTCCACGGCCCGCGGCACTCGTTTTCCACCTGTATGCCGACCACCGGACCGCCGTGTTTCCACAACATATCGCTTGCTTGGGCGTAGATATTGCTGTAAAGCCGTTGCACCGCCGCCATGAAACCGGGTGCCTGTGAGCGCAGCTTGTACTCTTTCGGGTTGTCTTGCGCCTTCTTCACTATCCATGTGGGGAAGCCTCCCTGAAATACTTCGCCGTGGCAGAAGGGGCCGATGCGCAGCACTACCGGCATATTCTCCTCCTTACATATCTCGAGGAAGCGGTGAAGATTGCGGTTACCGCTCCAGTCCCATTGTCCTTCGGCGTACTCATGGTGTATCCAGAAGCAGTAGGTGGCGATGATGGTAATGCCGCCCGCCTTCATCTTCTGTATCTCCCTGCGCCATTCTTTCGCCGGAACACGGGCGTAATGTATTTCGCCCATTACTGGCAGGACGTGCCTTCCGTTCATTATGAAGCCTTTTGAATCGACCTCCAATGTTGCGCCTGACGGTGCGGTCTTGGTGCCGAAGTCGAACGTTTTGGCTGTCATTCCCGCAAGGCAGAGCGTTGCGAGGAGTGTGGTTAGAATCGTTTTCTTCATTGTCTTGTCTGTTAGTATTGTTAGTTATTGCGCCATGAACGTGCTCAAGGCGAGTATTCCAAGGTGGTTGATGTCCAGTTTCCTGACCTCGTCAAGATACTTTTGCGCCGCTTTCCGGTCGCCAAGGCCGAGGTAACCGAGTGCAAGCATATACTTGCAGTGTATCTCGTTGGCAAGGTTCAGGTCGCCTTCCCATATCTGGAGGTCTGGTAATGAGACGGCAAAGTAGTCCATCACCACGTTGTCGAAGACGTGTTGCTTGCCGTAGTTCAACAGCTTGTAGAAGCGGCCGTTGGCCTCTCCCGTTCGTCCAAGCCGCTGCAAGGCAAGTCCCTGATAGAATATCTTGTCGGGTTTCGCGTCGTTGTAGTACATTGCGGCCGCCGGTTCCTGCGGCCCTTCCGTGGCCTTCTCCCAACAGTCCCGCGCCTTTTCCCTGTCGCCAAGGATGTCATACGCCTCTCCAAGGAAGTAATAGAAGTCGTTTTCCTGTGCTCCTTGCAGCTTTCCTTCGCCCAGATGGTGCGGGTATTCAAGGCACTGTTCAAGGAGAGCGACGGCCTTCTCAGCGGCTTCCGTTGTTCCTTCGGCAAGGCGGAGCTTCGCAATCTCCACGCGTGACAGCTGATATTGCGCCGGCACTTTGCCCTCGCCGCCTTCCCAAGGATGGAACTTGTGGGCGTCAAGTGTCCGCATCGCTTTCTCGTACTCGCCTGTCTGGTTGAGCAATGTGATGTATTCCAGCAGCAAATCGTCACGCTTGTCGATAAGGACGGCGTTGTCTTCATACAGTGAAAGACGCTCCGCATGAGGCTTGCCGAGGCGTTTGTATAGCTGGTCAAGCTCCATAAAGACTCGCGAGTCGGTGGTGTCAAGGCTGAAAGCACGCTCCATGCACCGCTTGGCATCATCGGTTCTGGAAAGCTTGTTGAAGTATGCCAGCGCGAGATTGCGCCATGCTCCCGGGAAATCCGGGGCGAGTTCGGCGGTCTTTTCCCAGCATGGCACGGCGAGATCATACTGCCTCTTGTCGTAATACAGGCATCCGAGATAGTAGTATGCGTATGCTCCCGTCGGGTTATTCCTTGTCGCTTCCGCCAGTGCGAGCGCCGCATCGATGCTGTTGGGGAAGCAATACGTGCCGTCAGTGCGCTCCGCCTCGTCGTAAAGTCCAAGATAATAGAACGTCATCGGCGTGACAGCGCCTTCGTTTATGGCCGTGTTCCATACGGCTTCAGCCTCTTCGCGGCGTCCGGCGGCAACATAGTCAAGTGCCAGTTCGTCGTAGTTGTTCGGCATTCCGTGCATCATCTCCTTCATTTCCGCAAGGAGTGAGCCGTCTTTCGTAATGAGATACTTCTCGAATATGCAGCCGTAGTTGAACAGGTCCGTGGCTATCGCCTTGTCGGCCGCAGCCAAAGCCTCCTCCGTCCTGCCCGTCATCCTGAGCACGGTTACCCTCAGTGCGAGTGCCTTTTGGTTATGCGCGCCGTATGTCAGGGCACGGTCCAGTTCGTCAAGGGCATCGTCCAACCTGCCTTCCGCCACGCTTATCTTCGCTGCCTCGAAGTAACCAGCGTCGGCCCAAGCCTTGTTCCATGTCGCTTTCCAGAACAGTCCGTAAGCCTCGGTGAGCCTTCCCTGATATTTAAGAGCCAGCGCAAGGTTGTAAACCGGCTCGCCGTCGTAAGGCTGCGGATTGCGCTTCATAATCAGCCTTACCGCCTTCCGCAGGTACATCTCGGCCTTGTCAAACCGGCAACGGCGTATCATCCACAGCCCCATGGCGTTAAGGCAGCGCACATCATCAGGGTCCCGGCGCAGAGCCTCTTCGTAATAGTCGGCCGCAACGTATGTGGCGTGGCGGTATTGCTCTATGTGCAGCCCCGTGAAGTATAGCTGCTCGTTGGTCTTTACCTGCTCCGGCAGCAGCGCAGCCTCGGCTGCGTCCGGTATGGGCTTTATGTCATCGCTCTCCTCGTGCCATGTCAGTACCGGGCGTTCCTTGCCGTACAGTTCCTTATATATAACCACATTGCACTTGCACAGCGGTGCGGTGAGGGCGAAACAGGCGGTCAGCACCGTTTCGGGACTTACCGTGTGGCGGCCGTCATAGAGCGTTTCCCCGCCGTCATCCGCCGTCACCACCACGTGTATGTCCTGCCTGCTGGTGGCGAATATCTTTATCTCCGCCTTCCCTTCGCCAGTCTGTTCGGTTATGTTGAATATGAGATCCTTGCTCGCGTTCTTCACTATCCCAAGCTCACGGTACGGCATGAAGTACTGTGTGAACCGCTTTTCCTCGTATGGCATGAGCCATGTGAAGTCGGGCTGGTTCTCTGTATATACGCCGGCCATCAGCTCGATGTACGGCCCGTCGGCGTCGGTCAGGTTGCGGTCCCACGCCCTTCCGAAGTCGCCGTTGCCCCATGTCCACTGCTTCTTGCCCGGCGAGAAGTGGCGGTTGGCCACGTGCAGCATTCCGGCCTGCGTGTCATTCTCGTATCCACCCTCAAAGTTATACTTGGAGTTGACGGCCATATACGACGTGGGCACCTTGATGTTCTTGTAGTTTGAGATGTCAACGCCCGCCGAATAGTCCATCTTGTAGTAAGTGCCCGTGGCTATCGGAAACGAGCTTACGGCGCGTTTCCCGTGGTCAAACACGGCGTTCACGTCCTGCGGGAACACGCTTTGGTACGCGTCATTCACCGCAACGGCGGGGTTAGCCCACCACAGAAACGTCTGCGGAACATCGGTACGGTTGTACAGCTGCCCCTTTATCTCGAGATAGGCGCAGCCCGGCCGCAGCGTGAATCCCGCCATACCCTTCTGGCGGAACATCCTTTCCGTCTCGCTGACCCATACCGTTACCGAGCCGTCCTCATTCTCCTGTATGGCGGAATCAACCGGAAGATACGTTGACGGACGGTGATGCTGCGGCCAGTTAAACTCTATTCCGCCGCTGATCCATGGCCCGGTAAGTCCCACAAGGGCGGGTTTTATCACATTATTATAATATACGAAGTGGCGTTTCCTTATCTTGTCATACGCCATCTGCACCCTGCCGCCAAGTTCGGGGAGTATCATCACCTTTATATACTCGTTCTCCAGCCACACGGCCTTCCACTCATGCGGCACGGGCTTGTCGGCTATCTTCTCCACCACGGGATATGGATAGACCACTCCGCTCGACCCTTGATATACCCTTTTCTCAAGGAATATGGGGTTCTTCTCCGCCACTCCTATCTCGTATGTCGGTATTGTCACCGACTCTCTCCATGCTTTTACCATATTAGTTGCCTATTGTTTTTGTATGTATTTCTAACTGTTTGAAAATCAATACAGCACGAACCCGTTTGTAATCAGCGCCTGATTATCCCGTAATTAGCACCTGATTACAGTGCAATCAGCACCCTTTTACAATGTAATCAGCACCTGATTACGGCGGAGGTTGTTGTCCGTCATGTAGGGACGCACCTTGGTGCGTCCGAATATCGTGTGCGATGGCGATGGCGGACGCACCAAGGTGCGTCCCTACAAACCTCGCGTCCGTGCGGTGTTCAGTGTCCTTCTCCCCGCAATCACTTCTCCACCAGCTCGTCTTCCAGCTGTTCAAGGCTCTTGCCCTTTGTCTCAGGCAGGCGTAACAGGAAGAATATCATGCCGGCACCGCATACCGCCGCGTAAATCCAGAACGTGCCGTAGCTGCCCAGCGAGCGGTTGAGGGCGGGGAAAGTGTAGGTAAGTGTCGATGAGCCTACCCACAGGGCGAAGGTGCAGGCGGCCATGGCGACGGCACGCACACGGTTCGGGAACAACTCCGACAGCAGCACCCATGTGCACGGCCCCAGCGTCATTGCATAGCAGGCGATGGCCGCCACCACGAGAATGACCATGAAGAAGCCCGTGACATGAAGGTAATAGCACGCTCCGAGTATGGCATATATCAGGCAAAGGCCGCCCGCCCCCATGAGCATCAGCCTGCGCCGCCCCAGCTTGTCAACCACAAAGATGGCCACAACGGTGAAGATTACGTTGGCGATGCCCGTCACCACGATGTTGAACAGCACGTCGCCGATGGAGTAACCCGCCGACTGGAATATCTCCTGAGCGTAATTAAAGATGACGTTGGTGCCGCACCACTGCTGGAACACGGCTATGAACAGGCCGAGCAGCAGCACTTTACGGAACTGGCGCGAGAGGAGAATGCCCGCTCCTCCCTGCTGTGCCGTGCGTGCGTTGGCGGTCTCTATCGCCAGCATCTCCACATCGGCATAGTCCGTTCCGCCGATGCGTGCGAGGGTATCGCGCGCCTCCTGTCTCCTGTCCCGCAACGCCTGCCACCGCGGACTCTCCGGTATGAAGAAGGCGAGAAGCAGGAATACCGCCGCGGGCAGTGCCGCAGCCCAGAACATCCAGCGCCATGCCATCTGTCCGTTCCATGAGTTCATTATGTCGTCAGGCGTAAATCCCTCCGGAATGGGCTGCGCTATCCGCCAGTTCACTATCTGTGCGGCGAGAATGCCGGCAACGATTGTCATCTGGTTAAGTGCCACCAGCTTGCCGCGCACGGGTGTCGGAGCCACCTCGGCAATGTACATCGGCGACAGCCCTGACGCTATGCCTATGCCGATACCGCCGAAGAAGCGTGCGGCAAGAAACGCGTCGAACGTGTTGAACGCACCCGTCAGTATGGCGGAACTGAGGAAAATGAACGCCGACACGATGAGCAGCACGCGCCTTCCGAGCCTGTCTGCCAGCCATCCGCAGGCGCAGGCGCCTATCATGCAGCCCACAAGGGCGATGGACATGGCCAGTCCCTGCTGCGACGCGGAGCCGGAAATGCCGAAGTAAAGTTCGTAAAACGGCTTGGCACCGCCAATGACCACCCAGTCGTAACCGAACAGAAGACCGCCCATTGCCGACACCATACAGATGAAATAGGTAAACCCTTTGTTGAAATTCTCCATTTGTTTTGTCAGGTTTTAGTTTGATGTTGCAAAGGTAACACTTATTTACTGATATGTAAATGGACTTTTTTGATTAAAAAGATGGATTATATCACTTAATCGTTTGGTGCTTTGCGGAAAAAGAAGTACTTTTGTCGTCAACCGAACCGCTTGGTCATGCCGCGTTAATAACGGCAAGGCGGCGGAGAAAGAACTGAACACCCAAACGACAAAACACCACTGTCATGCCACACATCAAGGACGGATTCAGCGGCGAACGCTCCATAGTGCTGCCGCAGATGGCCATCACGATGCAGAAGAACGACCCTCTCGTGTCGAGCCTGTACATAACGGATATAGGCTATTATCCATGTGCCCGCTACCATTCTCGCGAGCGTAGGGAGCCTATAAGGCAGAACGTGCTCATCTATTGCGTGGAGGGCAGGGGCTACTATACCGTCGGCGGCAGTGAGCATAAGGTGTCGGCCAACCAGTATTTCATCCTGCCCGCCGGGACACCGCACGCCTATTGGAGCGACGACGACAACCCATGGACCATATACTGGATACACTTCAGCGGCGGACACGCGGCGTATTATACCGAGGGGGCGGCCGTGCCGCAGGATGTAAGGCCGGGGATAACATCGCGGATAAGCGACCGCAACAGCATATTCGAGGAGATATTCTTCACCATCAGCAATGGCTACAACCGCGAGAATATGCGCTACGCCTCGTCACTGCTGCACTACTACCTCGGCTCGATGCGCTTCCTGCAACAGTTCCGCAACGCCAACGCAAAGCGGGAGAGGCTGTCTGACGACACCCTCGTCAGCGAGGCGGTGCGCTATATGGGCGAGAACATAGAGTGCCGGCTGTCGCTGGACGCTCTCGCCGCATACATGGGCTACTCGGCAAGCTATTTCGCCGCGACGTTCAAGAGGCTTACCGGCAGCAGTCCGCTGAGCTACTTCAACCGCATGAAGGTGGAGCGCGCGTGTGAGTTGATGGAAACCACGGAGATGAAGGTGAACCAGATATGCCACAAGGTGGGCATAGACGACAGTTATTATTTCTCCCGTCTGTTCAAGAAGATAAAGGGTATGTCGCCGCGGATGTACAGGGAAGCGGCCGGGGGCGGAGATGATGACAGGGTGAAGCGGAACGGTTGAAACAGCGGTTGATATTCCGTGTCGTCGTAAAAGGGTGCTGATTACCTTGCAAACAGGTGCTGATTACAGTGTAAAAGGGTGCTGATTGTGATGTAATCAGCACCCTTTTACAACGCCTTCTGTAACGTGTTGAACTGTAATGTCTTGTAGGGACGCACCTTGGTGCGTCCGAATTGCGTGTGTCAAAATGTGGAAGTTAGCTGGAGTTAACGGAAGTTATGCGGTTTGTACCGCATGAAGTTAACGGACAATAGCCTGAATGTCAAGGTAAAATCATTTGTCCGCTAACTCCCTGTAACTCCTAAGCGGAGCGATAACTCCTGTTTACTTCATTTTGATACAACTTCCTACATACATACGACAGCCGCATTCTCCGGAGTATTTACCGCTCTGCGGCTTGCCGGAACCGTTTTTTTTTGCTACCTTTGCAGCCGATTACCGACAGGCGGCAATCGTTTTTTATTAATTAATCATTACAAACAATGCAAAAGACAACTTTTGAAAGGCGTGCAAGTCTTCGGTTCAAGCATTTTACAAGGAGGGGTTACGCACTCTTCTCATGCCTTGGACGCGAAGTGGTCATCGGCACTCTCAGCGTTGCCACCCTCTCTAATGCAAAGGCAGAGGGAGTGAGCGTACGGAAAGAGAAGGCGGAAGACACACTGCAACGCACGGAGCTGAAACTCGACGAGGTCGTGGTGACAGGCTCCAGAGCGCCCCTCACACAGGCTGAGGCGGCCAAGATTGTCTCTGTCATCACGCGCGACGACATTCAGCGTGCGGCGGTGGAGAGCGTAAACGACCTATTGAAAACAGCCATCGGCGTGGATGTCCGTCAGCGGGGTGGCTTTGGTGTACAGACGGACATTTCCATTTGTGGCGGCACATACGACCAGGTTGCTATTCTTCTGAACGGTGTCAACATCAGCAACCCGCAGACTGGACACTTCAGTGCCGACTTCCCCGTATCTTTGGACGACATTGTCCGCATTGAAATCATTGAGGGTGCATCCTCCCGTGTGTATGGCGCGTCGGCCTTTAACGGCGCGATAAACATCGTGACACGTGGCGGGGAGACCTCCGGAGGCAGCGTGTCGGCGGAGGGAGGCAGCTATGGCAGCTTCGGGATGTCGGCCAGAGGCAGCATCGCAAGCGGTGCTTTCGCGAACTCTCTCTCGGCCGGTTACAAGCAGAGTGACGGCGGAACGGACAACTCTTACTTCCGTAAGTCGCAGGCTTTCTATCAGGGTAGCTACAAGCCCCGCACCCGTTCCCTCTCGAGGGAGGCCTCAAATAAGGGTGGAAGCACAGGTGACAAAAGCACGTTGCTCTCCCCCTCGGGGGAGCCGGAGGGGGGCATTTCCTGGCAACTCGGCATGAGCACCATGCGCTACGGTGCCAACACCTTCTACTCCGCAGCCTATCCCGACCAGTATGAGAGCAACGCGAGGATATTCGCGGCGGTAAAAGCCGATGCCGTTGCGTCGTTGGCGGGCGGAAGGAAGGTACATATCGTGCCGTCGGTGTATTGGAACCGTTACTATGACCATTTCCAGCTGATTCGCGGGAAGGAGACAGGCGAGAACTTCCACCGCACGGATGTCTATGGAATCTCCGTCAACGCATATACGGACTGGTTTCTCGGACGGACGGCCTTCGGCGCGGACGTTAGGCAGGAGGGCATACTTTCCACCAATCTCGGCCGCTCGTTGGAGGAGAGTGAGTATGTGACGGTCATGGGACACGGTGACAAGAATTACACGAAGCGCGAGCAAAGGACGGACGTGAGTTACTTCATGGAGCACAATTTCCTGCTCCGCGACTTCACGGCGTCGCTCGGAGTGGTCGCCAACATGAACACTGCCTATAACTCTTCGTTCCGTTTCTATCCCGGAGTGGATCTCAGTTACCGTCCGGCGAAGGCATGGAAGATGACCGTTTCGTGGAACATGGCGTTCCGTATGCCTACCTTTACCGACCTGTTCTACAAGTCGCCGACGCTGGAAGGCAACAAGGACCTGAAGCCGGAGAAGACACAGTCGCTCCGCGTTGGCGTGCAGTATCGCGCCAAGGGCGTGGAGGCAAGGCTGGGAGGCTTCTATGATTGGGGCAAGGACATGATAGACTGGGTGATGTACTCGCCCGAGGATGTCTATCGTTCCGCCAACTTCAAGCTCGACAACCGTGGCTATGAGGTGGCGATAGACCTGCTTCCGCGTGAGGTTATGGCGCAAAGCATGGTGTCACGCCTGCGGCTTGGCTATGCTTACATTGACCAAAAGCGCAGGGACGGGGTGCCGATTTTCAAGTCAAACTACGCCATGGAGTACCTGAGGCATAAGTTTGTGGCCGGAATAGACCATAAAATAGTCGGCAATCTGACCGCATCGTGGGCGTTCAGGTGGCAGCAGCGTATGGGCAGCTACATCGTGTATGAGAACAACAAATCGACGGGTGTGTCGCGGCCTTATACTCCTTTCGGCCTGCTTGACGTCAAACTGCTGTGGACGGAGCGGCGGTATGAGCTGTCGCTGACGATGAACAATCTGACGTCTTACCGCTATCATGACCTCGGCAACATCCCCCAGCCCGGCTTTTGGCTTATGGCGGGGGCGAAGATAAAGATTAACAAATGACCTCTTATATGCTTATCCCGGCGCAATGGTGCCGGGATAAGTTTTTTGTTTGCGCTGAAAAATACGGCTAACTGTTTGGTATATAAAGTTTTTTTGTATCTTTGCACCATAGATTTGAACATTTTGTCGCGGAGAATTGAACATTTCGTCGCATAGAATTGAACATTTTGACAATGTAAAGCACATTGATATTGGACAACAAAAAAGAAGAATGGCAGTTCTTGGAGGGCGTTTGATTACCCTGAAAGAACTGCCATTCTTCTTTTATCGGTTGTTATGTGTGGTAAGGGATGTTTAGAAATAGTATGCCATGCCGAGCTGCCATGAGTTGTATTTGGCTGAAACGCCGTCTTCACCCTTTATCTCTCCTGACTTGGTGCAGGCGATATTGTAGTTGGCTTTCACTTCCACGTGCTTGAAAAGGGTGCAGCCCACACCGACATTGACGCTGACATTGCTTGACTTCCATGTCCATTCTTCCGCGCTTTCATAAAACTTCTTGTCGCTGGCAATGTTGAATCCGAACTGCGGACCGGCGAAAATGAATACGTTGGCCAATGAGCTCAGGCCCCAACCGTAGCGTACATTGATTGGAATGTCAATGGACTGGGCTTTCATTGTCTGGTCGTCAACCTTGGCGGTCTTCTCGTCATAGAGTGCGGAAGCGTCAAGACTGAGGCCTACTATGGGCACTGTGAACTTGACGGTCGGGCCTACATAGAATCCGGCGCGGTTGCTTTTGTCGGCTATGTCGTTTGAGAACTTCATGTTAACGAGGTTCGCGCCGCCGCGAATACCGAACTTGAACTGCGCGTTTGCAGGCAAGGTTATAAGCAGTGCCACTGCCATAACAAGTAGGGAGATTGCTTTCTTCATAATGATTTGTTTTTATTTGGGTTATGTCTTGTTGCCTTTTGATGGTGGAAAGGAACCGGCCGTCATCAGTGTCTCTGCCTTCTTACGCTGACTCTTGCTGATGACGCGGAGGAAGAGGAGGACGAACGTGTCTTTGTTTTCTTTGTTACCGTGGTTGACTTGTCCTTGTTTGCACGGCGATTGGCCTTTGCCGCCTTCTTCGCTGCTTTGGGATTGGCTGCCGCAACCTTGGCTATTGAGTCGAGAGAGTCCTTGCGTGCCTTGTCGCCCCAGATGTTTTCCTCAAACTTTTTCAGCTCTCCCTCGATGCGTTTCTGTTCCTTTGACATGGCGGAGTCTGTGGGACAGTATTGCGCGAGGGTCTTGCCCAGCATGTTGTTTGTCTTGTATATGGTGCCGTTATACATGTTTTTCACGAAGTAGTCGTCAACACTCATGGTGGCGGCATTGTTGATGTCGCTGGTCATGATGGTGAGTTTTGTGAGGAAAGGTGCGGCATCGTCGTACTTGACCCAGAACAACGGATACTTGGAAGCACCGTCGCCGAAGTCGTCTTCGCGTGTCATTATGGGGCAAAGGGCTATCACCTTGTTGTGGAAAGTGGCCGTTACTTGGTCGTAGTAGGCTGACTCTTTTATATAATATGACTTTACTTCCGCTGAGGGAATGTCTGAATTGTCGAGTTTTAGCCTGCCGTCCTTGCGCTCGTAGTATATGTTGTAATTGTCAAGCAGCGCCAATGGCTTGACAACAGCGTCCGCCTCAAATGACTCGTTGCCGTCAAGGCGGTATTCATACGCCTTTAACTGCCCTGACAGTACGAGCTTGAAGAGGTATGTAAAGAGGTTCATCTGCGAACCGACAGGTTCTACCGGGTAGTAGAGACCGGAGTTTTCGCCCTTCGTAAGGTCTATTTCCCGATAGATGTCACGCCTCCATACCACGTCTTCTTTGAGCTTTTGAGCCGTAGGAAAGGATATTTGCGCCCTTGTGGAGAGGGTGCTTTTGGACGTGGTCTTCTGCCCGGCTTTCGGTTGCTGGTTGCGTCTTGCGGCAGGTTGTGCCGCCGCTTGCATTGCGGAGAGGGCTATTATGCCGGCCAATGCGATTGCTTTGATATGCTTAATCATACTTTCTGTTGGGGATTTTTACTTTATAACTACCTCCATTGCCGCCGGTAACTGGCGTGTTATGCCGTCTGGTCCGATGGCTTTGATGCGTGAAATGTAGAAGCGTTTGGAGCGTGACAGCTTGCGGAATGTCTCCATTTGCCTTGCGGAGAAGGCCGCCCCGTTGCTCACTATCGGTATGGCGTTGCCCATATTGTCAAAGAATATCGCCTCGAAGCCTGTCACCTTGAACTCAATGTCAAGCAGCCCGTCGTCTATTGCCGCCTTTATGCCTGTGGCACCGAGCAGCGAGCCTTTCGCCAAACCGCCGCCCTTGAAGCGTGAGTCGCCCACTTGTATATAAGGAGTAGGGTCCGGCAGCTTGCGGACACGGAACGTGAACTGTCCCATCTGCTGCGGCTTGCCTGTCAATAGGCTTGATACCGTGATGGTAACGTCCTTTCCCACGGCGGCGGGTTTGGCTATATACTTGCCCGGACCCACCGGGGTGAATGTGCCTCCGGACATGGTTGCCGACACTTTATTGAGCGGTACGCCCGGTATTGACACGCTGATTGGGTTGGTATATCCGGCATACAGCACGTTCATCAGGTCTGCCGAAACGGTGGCGGAGGGGTCAACCACGGTGTATTTCTGCGAGAAATCGCGGCGAATGACATCGCCGTTGCCGTCCATCATGGTCATATAGCCGTTCAAGGTGAAGTCACCCGTCTTGCCGGCGGTGAACTCGTAGGTGTTGTTTTGCAGGTTAACCTCCCGTCCTCCGATGTATATCTTCGGCTGTTGCGTGGTGTCTATCGCCGCCATCACAATCTTTGCGGAGAATCTGTCGCCCCTGACAATGGTCTGGGCATTTGGTATCACGAACGCCGACAGCTTGTTTACGCGTATGTCTTTCACATCGACATTGCTGATAAGTGTATGCAATACCTCGCCTTCCGCATAGCGAACGTCGTTCTGTAACTTTGAAAGCAGTGTCACGGCAGCGGCTACCGGCATATTCTCGAACATGTATTCCTGCCAGTTCTTGCCCAAGGCTCTTGCCTTTTCCGATACATCCGTGTTCAGATTGCTGTTGATTATCTTCTTCAACCGTTCGTCATTGAGCATATTGCTCATGTTGTAACGGTAGTCCTCAATCATCTTTTGCAGCTTCGGCCCTTTGCCTTTGCCCGGTGACAGCATCACCTGCGCGGCGGCTTCAAGGTTCTCCTTGTTCTCTATGTTGTTCACATCCCCCTCTTCGCCGTCCGCTTCCTTTACGATGGCGCATTTCAGTTGCTCGGCGAAGTAATAGAGTTCATCGCTCATTTTCTTCACCATCTTCGCCTTTTCATACCATGTCCGTGTCTTCTGCGGATTGCTTTTCATCTGTGCTTCGAAGTCATCGTAGATGCGGATGTTCTCCTTGAACACGTTGTCCGTGGAGCGATTCAGCCCTTCTTCGACAATGGAGAAGCCGTTGAGCACCTCTGTTGAGACGTTCATCGCAAGCAAAGCCATGAGAACAACGTACATGAGGTTGATCATCTTTTGGCGTGGGGATATCGGTTTCTTTTTGATTGCCATGTTTTATTCAGTTGTTTTGTTGCTTGGATAACAGGCCTTTCGTCTGCGCACAATGCCGTGTCCGCATTCTTCCGGCCTCCAATCGCCAACCCTGTTTTACCCCTGTTTGCCAGTTGCCAGCGGGTTCATGTTCACTGTCATCGCCTCTATCATGCGGGTATAGATGGCGTTCAGTTCCTGTATCTGCTGTGCCATACGGCGTGTCTGCTCGTTGATTTCGTCCTGAGTGGTAATCTGTTGCGACGCGGATTTAAGCTGCATCTCATATACACGGCTTATTCCAGTGAGGGTACGGTTAAGGTTTTCCATCTCTTCACTGTCCGTTGCGAGGCGCGCACTCTGTGCCGCTACCTTCTCAAGCATTTCGTTCAGTTCGTTGAGGTGGTCCACATAACTTGTCGTGGCGGCCTCCATCGCTTCTGCTGTCTCGGCACTTACCGCCGGAGCCGGCGTGATAACCTGTGGCGAAGCACCACCCGCCACGTCGGCTGCAACGCTCTCTTGCGGTGCTGCGGCATCACTTTTAACATCGGCTTTCCCGTCGTTTGCGGTGAAACTAATGGGTTCGGCCTTGGCAGACGCACCTCCACCTATTATTATTGTGCCTCCTGTCATTACGCCGTTGCCCTGTTGCGGCGTCACGACAGCGGCCGCCTTAGTCTCGTCAGGAGCGGGGACAGTCTCCTGCATGGCTTCATCCAATATATCGTCTGAGAAGTGATTGTCCAGCGGCATATCGATGGTTGACTTGTCAAACGGCCTGTCGAATGCTGACAGGAAGAACACAAGCACCTCCGTTCCCATGCCGATGAACAGCATTGCGTCTGCTCCCGGAAGGTGAGTAAGTTTGAATAGCGTGCCGAGTATGACGACAGACGCGCCCCATGAGTATGCGTAGTTGAGGAAGGTTTGCCCCGGTACGCTGTCCATCCACTTCTGAAGCAGATAGATTATGTTTATTTTGCTGTATTTAGACATAGTGCTGCTATGGTTAATGTTTTACGGATTGATGTTTGACGTTTATCTTCTCTTCTTTCCTTTGGCATTCATGCTTGTGGAACTTGCGAGCGAGCGCACGCACCGGAAGCCTATGTATGAGCGCGGCTGGTTCTGGTATTCCCATGTTCTCCACGCCGAACGGATATAGCTTTCCGGGTCTTTCCATGAGCCTCCGCGCACCGATTTCTTCTTCATGTGGTACGGATCCTCCTTCGCCGCCTTGTACTCCAGCTGCGGGTTGAGGTCGTTCATGGCGTCAACGCCGGCTTCCGTGTATATGGTCGATGTCCATTCGGCCACGTTTCCGGCCATGTCAAACAGTCCGTTGCTGTTTGCGGCGTAGATACCGGCCTTTGACGTTATCAGGTTCCCGTCCTTTGTGTAGTTTCCGCGGTCAGGCTTGAAGTTGGCAAAGAAACATCCGTCCCCGTTCTTCACGTCCGGATTGTCCCACGGGAACTCCGTCCCGTCCTTGCCGCGTGCGGCAAATTCCCATTCCGCCTCTGTCGGAAGACGGTATCTCTGTATGTATTTCGCCGCCCCGTCAAGGCCTTTCAGCAGGTAGTCCGTGCGCCATGCGCAGAACGCGTTGGCCTGTTCCCAGCTGACGCCGACTACCGGATAGTCGTTGAAGGTAGGGTTGGAGAAGTAGTTACGCAGATAAACCTCGTTGTCACTGTTGGGAAAGTCGTTCACCCAGCAGGTGGTGTCGGGATATACGTTCACGATGTATGTGTTGAGAAAGTCCCACGGTCCTGACAGCGGGCGGTTGATAGTCTCGCGCACTATGCGCCCCTCGTCGTCCACGTATGCCGTGTCCTTGGAAATCATCACCACCTCGTCCGGATCCACGGTGATGTCGGTGTTCAGGTTACGCTGTGCCGCTTCAAGGCGGTTCTTGCGCAAAGCCGCCGTCGTATAGTCGTAAATCTCGTAGCGGTAGTTCATCTGCGCCGCGTCAAGCAGTTTCTCTCCCGTCACGGGATTGGTGGTATAGAGGCTCTCAATGGCTCTCATCTCGTCCTCGTTAGGCTTCCGCGGCAACTGTTTCTTCCAGTTCAGGTGCGGTGTTACGGGGTCGCCGTTCTTGTCTTCGGTAATCATGTATGTCTCGTCTCCGCCGTATGCCGGGTCGGCAAGGCGTGTACGGAGAATGCTGTCACGCACCCACATCACGAATTGTCTGTATTTTGCGTTCGTCACCTCAGTCTCATCCATCCAGAAACCATCCACGGAAATCTCCTTCGTCGGTGTCGCCGTCCCCCAAAGGGAGTCCTTGTTCTCCAGTCCCATGCGTAAAGAGCCGCGGTTAACCAATGTCATGCCGTAGGGAGTAGGCTCCTGAAAGCCTTTCCCCCTGCCATATCCTGTCACCTCTCCACCCATTCTTGAGCTTGTCAGTTTGCCTCCGAAGCAACTGCTCAGCAGCGCGGTCATTATGCCGGCGCATAGCAGGAATGTCGTCTTTCTGATGTTCATGTATTTAGTTGTTTTGTTGTTTAGTCGTTCAGTTATATTGTCACGCACACCGATTATGTTATAATGTCCTCGTCGTCTGGTGTCTGTTCTTTCCCTTTTTGCTTAGGTTTACGTCCATTTGGTATCCTACGAAAATCTCGTGCGAGCCGTTCCGGAAGTCAATGCCGTTGGTGAACATTTCAAAAGAATAGGCTATTATCACCCCTTGGAACTGTCCTCCCACCAGTGCCGTCACCGAATTGGTGGGGCTGTACGTCGCTCCGGCATAGAACATACGCCCCTGATAATTGTATATCAGCCTGCCCGTGATGTCGCCTCTGTACGCCACCCCGTCCGTTCTCACTACCGCCGAGGTGCCCACTTTCAGCAACGGGTTCGGCAGTTGGAAGTCCATTCCGCCCGTAAGGTAATACGTCCCGTCTATCTTCAGCTCGTTCGTCTCACCCAGCAGCACGGTAGGTGCGGTCAGGTGCTGTGCGCTTATGCCCGCGTACCAGTTGTTCCGCGAGTAGTATATGCCCACACCCAGATCAAAGGCATTGCCGTTTATGTCGCTTTTGGAGAACACCGGGTCAGAGTCATCGTTCAGATCTACTGACGAACCGTTGAACTTTTCCGTTATGATGCCGGGCTGCACGCCCACCGAGAGCCATCCTCCCCCGAGCCGTTTGCGCAGCGCATACTGCAAGGAAATGCGCTGGTGCGAGAACAAGCCCAACTTGTCGCTCATCAGTTGCAAGCCCGCGCCGTGTATGTTTTTCAACGCTACAAACGGCATATCGCCCGATATGAACGCCGTCTGCGGCGCGTTCTCGAAGCCCGCCAGCGACATGGCATACGTTCCCGTGATGTTCAGCTTTGGGGATTTTCCCGCCGCTGCCGGGTTAAACGACGGCTGCATATCGAAGTAATGCGAGAAATACGGGTCGTACTGTGCCCCGGAATCAAGCGAAACCAGTGCCAGCACCGCTGTAAGCACTATGCCCAAGAGCTGGTTGTCAGTTGTGGCGACTATGGCGTATATACACTTTCTCACATTAATCAAAACGCAACTGGATTACGTTTTATTACCTTGCGCCACCGTTTGTTTGTGTTAAATATAGTTAAGAATGCGCCGCTTCTCCAGATTTTGCTCCCTATTTCCAGGTGCTTGTCGCCGTCTCCCGAACGTGCGGCCGCCGCTATATACCAACTTACACATTGCAAACAAAACCGCTGTTTCGCTTATAATATGATTTTTCCCAAATGTCTTCTTCACCTTGTCTTTTGGCTAAAAAACATTGTTCCGCTCCACCTTTTACGATGATATTTTGCCTGTCTGACCGCAAAAGGGTGCTGATTACATTGTAATCAGGTGTTGGTTGTCTTGCAAAAGAGGCCTGATTGTAACGTGAAATATGGCATAATACAGCGTAAAAAGCCGCCCTTTCCGCTGTTTTTTATTGCCTTTTTCAAAGTTGTTTTTATTCAATATGCTTTCTGTCAGCTATTTAGAAAGATGTAACAAAAATGTACTGTACGTATTCACTGTAAAATATTTTTCAAATGAACGATTCTCAGAGTGTGTAAAAAACACGGAGTGTAAGCAAAAAATGAGTTTTGCTTACACTCCGTAAATCATAAGAATCCGTTGTTCCTTGTCGCTAAAATTTACCTTGTCACTTGTTTTTCCAATATGTTTTGGCCTCTTGAAACCATGTTTTCCGTTCCACTATCTTTCCGATTTCCTCATCATAGAAAAACTGAAGCATATCACACATTTTTATCATCCAATCTCTTCTGTTGATATCTTTGCCGTCATGGAAGTTTAATATGTTAGCGTTTGCTATCTGTATTTGTCCCCATCCCAAGGCTCCGAATGTCAAACAATCCCAATTAAAGGCCTCAATAGGCTTGAAATGGCATTCCTTATATATTATCCTTCCACTCTCTACGACATAAGAAACAATAAGGATGCAGAAATAATTGTTGTCACTTCTTTTATAAAACTGCGCTAACCTTTTTACGGATATTAAGTTAGGCATGTTGAAAGCTGTGTTGAGATTGTGCGTCTTTACATCTATTGCATAGTAATTCCCCTGGCCACTCTTGAAGGCTAAGTCTTCCATTGAGCGTCTGGTAAAGTCGTTATCAACCTGTATGCATAAGTCTTTCAGTATAGTGGCAAGTCCGTTATCGCCGGCAAGGAACTCTTGAACAGCATCTCCTACCGCACGGGGCGAGTTGAGGGAAGAGCCTTTTACTATATCTGTTCCGTTTGAGTTGAGAACTTCTAACACCTTATTTGCTATGTCATCTAAATCTATTTGTGTCATAATCTATTTGTCTTGCATGTTTTCAAAAGGGTAATTTAAGTTCCCTCCTGGCTTTGCTCCCTACGGTTTTCCGTCGTGTCTGCCTCTCTTCCTTCTGCTGCATATTCAATGTGTTGCGTTCCCAAAAGACCCCATCGGAATAACCTTGTATGGAGGTGTCGTTGTCGGCATAAGCCAAACGCTTGGCTCCCCAAAGGCAATATTCATAGTTTTTCTCTATACCGCAGTAGTGGCGGCCAAGCTTCTTGGCCACTACGGCAGCCGTACCGCTACCGAGAAACGGGTCGAAAATGATGTCACCGGGCTTTGAAGAAGCCAAAATCAGTTTTGCGTACAGTTTCTCCGGCTTTTGTGTCGGGTGGTCTGTGTTCTCCGGCATGGACCAGAACGGGATGCTTATGTCATCCCAGAAGTTGGAGGGATAAGTGGTTCTGAAATTGCCTTCGTTGGTTTCCTCCCAGTCTTTCGGCTGTCCGTCTATCTTATAAGGGGCTATAACCTTGCGCCTTATCATCACATCCTCGACGCAGAAGTGATAATCTTTCGTATTCTTAACGGCGAACCAGATGTCTTCCATGCCGTTCTTCCAATTACTTTTCGCGCCCCGTCCTTTCTCCCTCTGCCATGAAATGCGGTTTATTATAGTCAGCCTTTCTTCTATAACCCTTTGCATTGACGATGTGCATTTCCAGTCCCCGCACATGTAAAGAGTACCGTTGTCTTTCAGTTTGTCACACACTTTGTGGAACCAACTGCGCAGGTAATCCTCGTAATCGCCGACTTTCATGGCGGAAAACTTATCGCCATGGAAGTCTTTGTCAAGGTTATAAGGAGGGTCTATGATTATAAGGTCAAAATAATTGTCCGGTATCAGGTCTATGCAGTCATACAAGTCCGCATGTATGAGTTTGTCTGTTACAGCGTTATCATGTATATCCTCCATCTCGGAGATATACGGTTTCAGTTGCGGAATCTCCTCCGGTACAACCGTAATGGTTCTGTTTCTTGAAGCTCTTTTCTTGGTTGCGCTTTTGGTATCGGTCATAATTTGCTCGGCGGTCTAAGTGTTATATTATGCAGGCGGATGGTTTGTCCGCTTCATCTGACCATGCAAAATTACCAAAATATTTGCTATTGGGCAAGTGATATGCTCTTTTTAACATAGCGTTCCGCCTCCATTACCTACAGTATCTGCCCCGTAAAGCCCACGCCTATGCTGATGCTCGGCTCATTGTTGTACCGGTTTCTCAGCAGGCGGTTGCTGTATTCGGCCTTCACCACCACCTCTTTTACCGGCATATAGTTCACGCCCAGTGCAATGCGCTGCACCTTCGTGTAGGCGTATTTGTCCTTTGTCATGTTGTCAGCGCATGGATTGTACGTCTCATAACGCCCGAAGACATACATCTTCTGCTTGTCTTTCCTCATCTTGGCTATCTGCGAGAACACGTCGTAACCGGCCTCTATGCCCACGGCGTAGGCGTTGCCGCTCACGCGGCTTGTGCTGTGATAGGGTGACACCTTGTTGAGACGGTTGTATAGAAGCGACAGCTGCTCTGTGTCACCAAGGTAACCGTAGTCCGCCTGTCCGCGCACAATCCAGTTGTGGTCGTCGTATGTGAAGTCAAGACAGCCTACCGCCAGCGCGCCCTTATACTGCACCTGATTCTCCTCCGTGGGGAAACTGTTGCCCTGCGTGTGGCCGTAATACCCGCTGAGCCCGATGCGCAGACCCTTTACCGAATAGTTGTCTATGCGTGCTGCCACGCCGTATTTCGTGGCAATCTCAAACTCCACGGGCGACACCGTGCCGCCGTTGACCCATGTGCCGGACGAGAAACCGTCGGCGTTCAGCCCCGCAAGCAGCTGCACTTCATAGCGGAACTTCTTGCGTACGCCCCAGAAGCCGATGCCGGTCTGGTGCCATGAGGACGGCAGGATGGTCGTTTCGCCCTCCGGATTATATACGGTGAAGTAGTCAAGGGGCTCGTGCGCGGAGTTGTTAAGGCCTATCGGCACCGAGATATGCCCGATGCGGACGTTGGCCCAGCGTGCGAAAGACTTTTGAATCCACAGCTCTTCCAGCACAATCTCGCCGCCCTTCTCCGTTTCCGACTCCCATTCTCCGCCTTCCTCGGCTTCTTTCTCGTAAGCGGTGGCCACGCCTCCGTGCTCATACTCTATCTCCGTGCCGAAGCTCCAGCCCTTGCCGAAGTCGTAGCCTATGCTGAATGACAGTTCGGGAATGTCGAACCGGCCGTGTGAAGGAGCGTCCTTGTAAGTGTCGGGAAGATTGTAGCGGCTTGGGTTGTCACTGTAAAAGTTGCGTGACAAGGCAATGTTTCCCGACACACCGAACGTCAGCCGTGACAGCGCATCGTTCACTTTCCCCGGCGCTACGGCCGTCTTGCGTGTCGTTGCGCCCGTCTGTCCGTCTATTTTCTCCTCCGTCTCCTGCGCCGTAACGCCCTGAAAGGCCATTGCGCTCATTGCAAGCATGATAAAAAAATGTTTCGTCTTCATCGTTTCTTATATTGTTTTCTTGTTCTTTTCATGATGAATATTACCGGGTGCAAAGGTACTTCCTTTCCGTAAACCGGGCAATACCCAAAAATTATGAAAATGTTTTAACGAAACGGAACGCTTCACGTTGCGCTTAATTATATGTAGGTACATGACGTGCGCCTATGCGGCAATGGCGGCGATTCGGATACGTCAAGGCGTGTCCCGGCAAGACGTTATAATCCAATGTGTTGTCAACGCTATTGCAAAAGGGTGCTGATTACATTGCAATCAGCACCCTTTTACACTGTAATCAGGCCTCTTTTACAAGGTAATCAGCACCCTTTTACAGCGTCTATTGTAACGCGTTGAATGATAATGCCTTGTAGGGACGCACCTTGGTGCGTCCGAATCGCCGCTTTTCATTGCGTTGTCGGACGTGTATTCCAGCATCGGCGGACGCACCAAGGTGCGTCCCTACAACGCGATTTGTAATTATCGTATAGGTAAAAGGCCGCTTTACCACCGCCTTGTAGAGACGAGGTATCACCTCGTCTCAATGGGGAATGTAACGTGGCGCGGTTGCGGAGACGATGTGATACATCGTCTCTACATACGGGCGTCAATGCGATAAGAAGGGCAACAAACACAGAAGCCACCCACGAAATGTCGTGAGTGGCTTCTCTGCGGAGTGCACCTTTACCGGCAATGGCGGGCAAAGGCATGATTAAAACCTAAGTGTATAGACCGCCGTTGATGGATATTACCTCGCCGGTGATGTATGATGCGGCGTCTGACATGAGGAATCCCACCAGCTCGGCAACCTCTTCCGGCTTGCCGAAACGCTTCATGGGCACCTGCTGTTTCAGTTCATCCACGGGCAGGTCCTTTGTCATGTCCGACTCAATGAAACCCGGGGCTACGGCGTTTACCGTTATGTTTCTTGCGGCAACCTCCTGTGACAGTGCTTTCGTGGCCCCTATGATGGCGGCCTTGGTGGCGCTGTAATTGGTCTGGCCGGGCAGGCCTTTCAGTCCGGAGAGCGACGCCATGTTGACTATCCTGCCGCCATGCTTGCGCATCATCATCTTCGGCAGCAGCTTGCGCGTTACATAGTAGAAGCCGTTGAGCGACGTGTTGATGACGGCGTGCCAGTCCTCGGCCGGCATCATGAACATCATGTTGTCGCGGCGTATGCCCGCATTGTTCAGCAGGTAGGCGATGTAGTCGTCGGGATGAGCCTCTTCCCACCCGTCGAGGGCTGCGTCAACGGCGGTCATGTCGCCGACGTTGAACTGCAAAAGCTCGGCTGTCACGCCTTTGGCTTCCACCAGCGCCTTCACTTCCTCGGCCGCTTCCTTGTTTGACTGATAGTTTATTATCACGGGAATACCCATTTCCGCGAGTTTGAGGCATACCGCACGGCCAAGGCCGCGGGAACCTCCTGTTACGAGAGCGTATTTCATTTTCTGTCGTGTTATGTTTTGTTTGTCTGTCGTTATTGCTGCATTCTTACGCCTTATGTCGCGCTTCCCTTACGCGCGCATATATATAAATAAGGTGTATCTGCCACGTGCGGCGGCCTATGCCGCGTCCTTTTTCCTGCGTATTTGTATCACTATCACGGCTATTGTTATCATGAGCAGCAGGGCAAGTGCGGTGTATGCTATCGTTTCCGTGGTGGCGATGGTGGCCGGTTTGAACTCAAGCACGACCTTATGGCTGCCGCCTTTCACGCTGATTGCGCGCAGTACGTAGTTCACGCGGCCCACTTCCGCCGGCTGTCCGTCAACGGTTGCAGTCCAACCGGGGTAATATACCTCGGAGAACACTATCACACCGCCCCGTGATGACTTCACGTCGTAGTGCAGTTCGTTGGGCAGGTACTTGGTCATAACCACGGAAGACGTGCTGTCCTGCACCGTGCTCTTGCCGAGAACAGGCTCGAAACGCTTGTCGGCTATGGCCGTGCTGCGCAGGTCTATGGTGCCGATGCCGTCCAGTTCCATGTTCGCGTTGTCCGCATAGCGCACCTCAGAGACGAACCATCCGTTGCCCATCGCTCCGGGATTGGCCACCGGTATGGTCTTGCCGCCCTGCAAGGGAAGTATCAGATACTTTGTGTTGAGCATATTAAGCACGGGCATTACGCTGTCGGTGTTTACCTTGTCCATCTCTCCGCCGGCCTCTATTATGGCGCCGAACGCCTTTTGCATCTCCGGAGAGATATACGCTTCGATAAGTTCCTGATACCTGCGCAGCTTCGCGGGATGGTAACCTCCGATGGACTTGTGGAAGTATGACGTCTCGTTCTCGTTGAAAGTGTTGCTCGCAAGGTTAAGGACACGGTAGTCAAGGGCTTTGTCCTGCAATATCATCTTGTCCGTTTCGGTCGGCTCTATGGGTGCGGTGCGCAGGGTGTTGCTGACGAACATATCGTCGTTGAGGTAGCGTTTGTTCACCTGCCACATATCGACAAGGCAGACAACGGTGACTATACCCACCATTACCGCGGCGTTAAGCCGCTTCATGCGGTACATCATCACCGCCGCGGTGCATATCAGTATTATCACGACTGACCGCCAGCAGTCTGCCGTAAACATCGCCTTGCGTATGGAGGTGAGGTTGCCGAGCAGCGGAGAGAGCTGTTCCTGCGGTATGCCGGCCATTGCTTTCAGTTCCGAAGAGGAGATGAACGAGTCGAAGAAGACCGTCGGCATCACGGCGAACAGCATGGCTATGCCGCCCGTCAGCGCGAGGGAGACGTACAGCCAGTTTACTTTCTTGCCGCTTACGGTGTCCGTTACGCTGTCAGGGTCGTCTATGACACGCTTCATGGCGAGCATGGCGAGCAGCGGAATGGTGAACTCCGCCACCACGAGTATTGACGCCACGGTGCGGAATTTGGCGTACATCGGCACGTAGTCGATGAAGAAGTCCGTCAGCCACATCATGTTCTTGCCCCACGACAGGGCTATGCTCAGCACGGTGGCGGCAAGCAACGCCCACTTGACAGAGCCTTTCACGATGAACAGTCCCAGCACGAACAGCGTCAGTACGAACGCCCCCACATAGACAGGGCCGCTTGTTCCCGGCTGCTCTCCCCAGTACTGGCCGAGCTGTTGGTATATCTGCATATACATGGGGTCGGCCTTT
This sequence comes from Prevotella sp., assembly GCA_017623655.1. Taxonomy (GTDB): domain Bacteria; phylum Bacteroidota; class Bacteroidia; order Bacteroidales; family Bacteroidaceae; genus Prevotella. The sequence goes on along the minus strand of JAGAON010000007.1, from coordinate 30,606 downwards.
TCCTGTGCAATTTTGCTGTCGCTGACGGGTGTCATGGACGAACCGCCCTTGGTGTTGGGCACAAGCAGCGTCCATGTCTCGTCTATACCGTAGCTCCATTGCGTTATGTAGTCACGGTCAAGGCCGCTCGATGTCTGGTTGGCGGTGTTCTTCTTCACCAGTTCGCTCTTGCCGCGCATGGACTCGTTCTGGTACTCCCACGTGTGGTATATGTTGGAAATGTTGGCCGATACGCCCAACAGCCCGCCGGCAACGCATACCGCCGACGCCTTGAGGAAGTGCGCGTAACGCTTCTCGCGTATGGCATCGACAAGGAAACCTATGGCGAGACAGAGGATGATGATGAAGTAGTAATACGTCATCTGCACATGATTGGCGTTTATCTCAAACGCCGTGAAGATGCCCGTGACGGCCAGTCCGGCGAGGTATCTGCCCCGGTAGGCAAGCAATATGCCCGCCAGCATGGGCGGGAGATAGGCCAGGGCCATGACCTTCCATATATGTCCGGCGGCTATGATGATGAAGAAATAACTGCTGAACGCCCATACCACGGCACCGAGGGTGGCGAGATACCAGCGGAAATCGAATGCCCGCAGAAGGATGTAGAAGCCCAGCAGATAGGCGAAGACATACCACACGTTCTCAGGCAGCCACAGGTGGTAAGCCTGCATCACGTCCGACAGGCTGCCGGAGGAACTGTATGCCGGGGCGGTCTGGTAGGTGGGCATACCGGAGAATACAGAGTTTGTCCAGCGGGTGACGTCCCCGGTCTGCTTGTGATACTCGCCGGCCTCCTCGCCAAGGCCGCGGCTTGCGGAAGAGTCATGGCGGTAAAGGATGCGGCCCTCAATGTCAGCCGGATAGAAATAGGCGAAGGATATTGCGGCGAAAAGCAATACCACAAGCACGTCCGGCAAAAAGCGTTTCAGTGTGTTCACGTTATCAATAATAAATATGGTGTTGGTTTTGACTGCAAAATTACAACTTTTTTTCCGAATAACAACCCTTTTTGCGATGCTTTTTTCTCTTCCCTGTCTTTCAGCGCGTTACAAATCGTCCGGCAAAATGGTGCCGGCCGCACAGGAAACGCCGCCCGCCTGTTGCCGGAGAAATACAAATCGCGTTGTAGGAGGACGTTTCAAAACAGCGGCGAACCCCGAAGGGGTGACAGAACTTAGCCCGGGGTGTGAACCCCGGGGAGGTGTATGATGTATATAAAAATAGTATTGGCACCCCAAAGCCGGCAGGCGAGGAGCACAAAGTGCGACGAGGGGTGTCAAATTCAAATTAATAATAGTCTCGTTTTTGTCGTGTAGCTATTTCCTATATTCTGTTTTCTTTTTCACCCCTCGTCGCACTTTGTGCTCCTCGCCTGCCGGCTTTGGGGTGCCAATACGGTCTTTCGGCTAATAGGATAATACCCGGGGTTCACACCCCGGGCTAAGTTCTGTCACCCCTTCGGGGTTCGTCGCCAACTGCATTTGCATTTCGACACACCCTCGCCAATGCGGGAATATGCGGCGATTCGGACGCATCAAGGTGCGTCCCTACAACGCGTTATCATTCAATGTGTTATAAACGCCGCCGCAAAAGGGTGCTGATTGCAATGTGATCAGCACCCTTTTGCAAAACGCACCGTTCCTCCCTGTTTTCCGTATGAGGACGTCGGCCGATGACACAATGATTATTTCCCGTATGTAGAGACGATGTATTACATCGTCTCCTCGACCGCATCGCACGATAATAGCAGGCACGGCATCCTTAGAGTGCAAGTGACGTATGGAGGTAATGCGGCGGTTGCACTCAGGATGCCGTGCCTGCTTCCGTCCGTTTCTTGTTGGCACAATGTGGTACGCCGTCTCTATACCCGGCGGTTTTGCCCGCTCCAAATGCCATTATGTCACAGCCTTTGCCGTGTAACCGTTTCTTCTCTCGCTTCCCCATCGGAACAAAATGTCTTAAAATGTTGATATAAATCAAGAAAAGGCAGTGACTGACGCTTATTTAATGGAAAAGTTTTGCCAAACTAAAAGGTTATAGTAATTTTGCAACAACAATCATCGTGGGAATACTGTATGCGTACTTTATAAGAAGATACAAGATGGTGTTGCACACATGAGCATATTAATATAAAAGAAGATAGTATTTAACATCTTATTATTATTATTTTATTACAATGAAAAAGATTGCAATGTTTATCGCAGCAGCTGCCATGGCAGTTTCTGCAAGTGCACAGAAGACAGTCGTTACAGCTTCTAAGGCTGGTGACAACATCTATGTAGGTGTAAACGGTGGCGCAACAACTTGGTTCAAGGGTGATAACGCTTTCAGCGGTTTTCAGCCTAACTTCGGCATCCGTGTAGGTAAGAACTTCACCACAGTTTTCGGTCTCGCTCTTGACCTCGGTAGCCAGATGAACGCTCACACTAAGGACTGTGAGGCTGGTCTGAGCAACAAGACTTTCTTCAACAACGCAGAGGCTAACCTCCTCGGTACAGCTAACCTTATGAACCTTTTCGCAGGTTACAAAGGTGAGCCACGCGCATTTGAAGTTATCGCTCTTGGTGGTTTCGGTTGGACACACTACTTCCCGACAGACGCTGACGCTGTAAATACAAAGCTCGCTCTTGACTTCGCTTACAATCTCGGCAGCGCTAAGGAGTGGCAGATATATGTAGAGCCGGCTATCACATACCGCTCTATGGCTGCTGTTAACAACTTCAAGTACGACATCAACAATGCTGACTTCTCTCTGAAGGCCGGTGTTAACTACAAGTTCGGTTGCTCTAACGGTAAGCACAACTTCGCTATCGAGCAGCTCCGTGACCAGTCTGAGATCGACGGTTTGAACGCTAAGATCAACTCTCTCCGTTCTGACGTTGACGCCGCTAAGGCTGCCGCTGCCGCTAAGGACGCTAAGATCGCTGAGCTCCAGAAGGCTCTTACCGACTGCCAGAACAAGCCGGCTCCGGTTGTAGAGAAGAAGGCTGCTAACCTCCAGCCGTCAGTTGTCTTCGCTCAGGGCAAGTCTGTTGTCGCAAAGCACCAGCTCGCTAACGTCGAGATGATCGCTACTTACATGAAGAACAACAAGGACGCTAAGGTTAAGATTTCTGGCTATGCTTCACCGGAAGGCTCTAAGGAGTTCAACCAGAAGCTCTCTGAGAAGCGTGCTGAGGCTGTGAAGACTATCCTCGTGAAGAAGTACAAGATTGCAGCTGACCGCATCACAACTGAGGGTCTCGGCGCAACTGACAAGCTCTTCGACCAGGTTGAGTTCAACCGTGTTGCTCTTTTCAACGACACAACGAAGTAAATCTTTAAGGTTTTAAGACCATAATAATAGATTACTTTTATAAGGGAAACCCCTTGGAGATTATTCTTCAAGGGGTTTCTTCTTTACACCTTATATATAATAGTACTGCAATGAGGAGAATAATAGGTGTGGGGGAGACAGTGCTTGACATCATCTTCCGCAATGACCAGCCGGTGAAAGCGGTGCCGGGTGGCTCGGCTTTCAACGCCATTGTCTCGATAGGGCGTGCCGGGATGCCGTGTGTCATGGCGACAGAGGTGGGGGATGACCATGTGGGAGACATTGTCACGGCCTTTCTGAGGGACAATAACGTCGATACTTCGTATGTGTTCAGGGCGGAAGGGACGCAGTCTCACGTGTCACTTGCGTTCCTTGATGACAACAATGACGCTCAGTATCAGTTCTACAAGAATCACGCTGTGCTGACGATGCACAAGAATATGCCGGACGTAAGGGAGGGCGATGTGGTGCTGTTTGGCTCGTTTTTCGCCATCAACCCGAATCTTAGGGAGTATGTGAGGGTGTTCTTGCAGATGGCGAAGGAGCGTGGGGCGATACTGTACTACGACATAAACTTCCGTGCCTCGCATCTGAAAGACTTGCCGAAGACCTTTGATTATATCCTTGAGAATATGCGCTTGGCAACGGTAGTGCGCGGTTCGGCGGAAGACTTCGACATTCTTTTCAACACAAGGGATGTGGATGCTATATACAAGGAGCGCATAGCGCCATACTGCCCGTGCCTCATTTACACTGATGCCGCAAGGCCTATCGAACTTAGGACGCCCGTCGTGGCGGCCTCTTTTCCCGCTGAACCCATAGAGACGGTAAGCACAATAGGGGCGGGGGACAACTTTAATGCAGGCTTTTGTTACGCCTTGTTGAAGGAGAATGTGACGCAACCGCAGAGCCTTCGCGTTTTGCCGCAGGAACGGTGGAGCCCGCTTGTAGCCATGGGACAGCGGTTCTCGTCGGCTGTATGCCGGTCTTTGGACAATTACATACCAAAGGGTTTCATCGCCGGTTGAACGTCCTTATAATGCAACAACGCCCCGCAGATTCTGTCTGCGGGGCGTTGTTGCGTTATTAAGAAAATATGATTATTCGGAGATAACCACCGGTTTGTATTTTGGTACGAGTGCCTTCATCACCACCCAGCCTATGAGATAAGCCACGGCGCAGATGCAGAAGATGATCATATAGCCTGCCGGCTTGCCGTTAAAGCCCATGAACTGGAATGCCGTGCCTTGGTTCTCGGCGTATGTAAAGAGCGTTCCGGAGCCTTTGTTGATGAGGAATGAGCCGATGCCTCCGGCCATTGCGCCGATACCTGTGATGGTTGCCACGGCGCTCTTGGGGAACATATCGCCGATGGTTGAGTAGATATTGGCCGACCAAGCCTGGTGTCCTGCACCGGTAAGACCGATGATTATACATGGCCACCATACGCTGTAAGCTCCCAATGGCTGCGCCAAGAGGGCGAGAAGCGGGAAGAACGCGAAGATGAGCATGGCCAACATACGGCCCTGATAGGGGTTCATGCCTTTCTTCTCAACAAAGAGTTTCGGCAGATAACCGCCGAACATGGACAGAATCGTGACGATGGCGTAGAGCGTAAAGATAAGGGCTATGCCCATGGGAGAGTCTGATGTGTAGTGGAACTGGTCCGAGAAGTACGCCGGAGCCCAGAAAAGGAAGAACCACCACACGCCGTCTGTCATGAATTTACCGAAGATGAACGACCATGTCTGCTTGTGTTTGAACGCTTCCGCATAGCTCATCTGCTTTTCATCGTCATGGTTTACCACCGCGTCTTCTTCCTCGTCGTCTTGGTTCATGTAGCGCAGTTCTGCCTCATTGACGAACTTTGATTCAGCCGGTTTGTCGTAAACGAAGATCCAGATGCCTGCCCAAACGAAGCCGATGGCACCGATTATGACGAACGCCATTTCCCATCCCATGGCCTTTGCGAGCAAAGGTATGGTGGCGGGAGCGGCAAGTGCGCCTACTGATGCGCCTGCATTGAAGATGGAAGTGGCGAATGCGCGGTCCTTCTTGGGGAAGTATTCCGCCGTTACCTTGATGGCTGCGGGGAAGTTTCCGGCCTCACCTATGGCGAGAATGCAGCGGCATGCGAGGAATGCGTACATGCTGACGGTGGCTATTGTGATGGCGATGTCACCGCCGGCCTGTATCAAATCCGCCTTGCTCTCAAATCCGTGGCCTATCCATCCCTCTGTGAATATGCCGCAGAAAGCGTGCAGCACGGCACCCAGTGACCATATTACGATAGCCCAAAAGTAACCTTTTTTGGTGCCCATCCAGTCAACAAACTTGCCGGCAAACAGGTTTGCAACGGCATAGAAGATGGAGAATACGGCGGTAATGTTACCATAAATTTCGTCGTTCCAGTGGAATTCCGGCGCGATAAAGTCCTTCCATGTAAGGGAAAGAACCTGTCTATCCATGTAATTAACGGTGGTGGCGAAGAATAACATCGCACACATCATCCAACGCCAGTTGGACATTTTCGTGGTTTTAACTGAACTCATTGATTAGTTTATTAGTTATATTTGTTATGTTTTACAAAGTTGTCAGGTTAGCGTATGTGGCTGTTTGCCGGGGATTCTGCCGCCCTTTCACCGGGAAAGCGCAACTATGCAAAGTTACTAAAATATCTTGACATAAGTAAAGATGTAGTAACCTCCGCCTTTATATTTAACAATTTTTAGTTGGTTTGCTTGCCTTTAATTATTTTATTGGTCTTTCTTTCGTGTGGAATCATACTTCGGTATGAGTAGTTTCATTATGCCCCAACCGATGAGATACATCACGGAGAAACAGCAGAACATGATCATGTATGCGGCTTGTTTGCCGTGATAGTCAAGGAAAGAGAATGTCTCGCCGGCGTTGTCGGCGTATGTGAACAGGCTTCCCGAGTATCTCATGATCAGGTAAGAGGCCAGTCCTCCCGCCATTCCTATGATGCCTGTCACCGTGCCTATTGTGTTTTTGGGAAAGAAGTCGCCCACCATTGAGTAGATGTTTGCCGACCAACTCTGGTGTGATGCGCATTGCAGGCCTATTATTATCACGAAAAGCCATGGAGATATGAATCCAAGCGGCACCGCGAGAAATCCCAAAAGCTGTATTATTGCGAATAAGAGCATGGCCCGTATGCGGCTTGCGTATGGTGTCATGCCGTTGTTGTTCATGAAGTATGTGGGCAGGTATGCTCCGCCGATGGACAGCATTGACACGAGGTAGAGCAGCACAATGAGTGACATACCCATTGGTGAGTCGGAGGTATATCCATAGAAGTCGGATATGTAAACAGGTGTCCAGAACAGGAAGAACCACCATACGCCGTCCGTCATGAACTTTCCCGCTATCAGGGCCCACGTGCGAATGTCGGTGAAGCATTTAAGCATTCCTATGCGTTTTTCCGCCTTTTGCGCCTTGTCCGCTTCCCGCTGTTTCCGCAAATTATAGTCAACGTTGTCCTCATCCTGCATTATGTAGTTGTATTCCGCCTGGTTTACATGGTCGTTATCCTGCGGCTTTGCATACATCATAAGCCATATTATGACCCACAGATAGCCCAATGCGCCTATTGCGAAGAACGCCATTTCCCATCCGAAGTGGCTTGCCAGCACCGGTATAGTTACCGGAGCTATGAGCGCTCCGACTGATGCGCCGTTGTTAAAGATGCTTATGGCATACGCCGTGTCTTTCTTCGGGAAATATACGGATGTCACTTTCACGGCGGCGGGGAAGTTTCCCGCCTGTCCTATTGCGAGGATGCTGCGGCATACCATGAACAGGTATATGCTCGTGGTGGTTATCAACAGCCCCGGCACCCTAAATGCGCGCAGTGTCTCTTTCGCCTCGTTGAACCCCACGAACCATTCTCCCGTCTCTATTCCGCACGTGGCTATGCCGCAGAACGCGTGCAGTATCGCGCCGAAACTCCATACCGCCACAGCCCATGTGTAGCCCTTTTTCGCCCCTATCACGTCTATGAACCTGCCGGCAAACAGCAGACTTACGGCATATACCAGCGAGAATGTCGAGGTGAGGCGGCCGTAATCCTCGTCATTCCATGCAAATTCCGGAGCGATAAAGTCTTTCCATGTCAGCGACAGTACCTGTCTGTCCATGTAGTTTATCATGGTAGCAAAGAAAAGGATGCTACACATCATCCATCTGAAATTGGTCTTTTTGGCTGTTATGATAGGGCTCATAGTTGTTGGTTCAGTAACGTGGTTTACCGTGCAAAGGTAATAAAAATATGGCATACATATACAGAATAAAGCATCAATTAAACTTTGTTAACTGTATATTTGCCGTCTGATATGGGAAAAAATGCTAACTTTGCTCCGTACAAACTTAAACAACCAAATTGTATGGCACGTTGAGACCGTGGCCTTGCGTGCACTATTTACAGCGAATGGCGGCGGCGGAACGTGAACTCCGCCGCCGTTTTACATTTCCGGGCTATGCGCTGTCAGGTGTTAAACCTTTTCGCGTGCGTTGCGTCAAATGATAGTATAACTAACTAAAACTAACTTAGATAATGAAAAGAACCTTACTTACCGCCATCACCATGCTGGTGCTTCTCTCCGTTCATGCGCAGACATACGTGGAGCGGCTGTCGCGTGGTGTCGTGGCTTTACCTGCCGAAAAAGGCGTGTTTGTCAGTTGGCGCTTCCTGTCAACGGATTCTGACGGCACCACGTTCAACCTTCTCCGTGACGGCGAGACAATCGTTTCCTCACTTTCCGGAAAGACCTGTTATGTTGACGAGGCGGGCACCCCGTCCAGCCGCTACTCCGTGCAGACGGTGGTAGATGGCGCTGTCAGCGAGACGAGTGACGAGGTACGGCCGTGGGACAAGCCCTATCTCTCCGTACCGCTGATACGACCCTTGGAGCAGACCATGCCCGACGGCTCAACGTGTACATACACACCGAACGACTGTTCGGCTGCGGACGTGGATGGAGACGGCGAGTATGAGATAATACTCAAATGGGATCCCAGCAACGCCCACGACAATTCACACACCGGATATACGGGAGAAGTCTTCCTTGACTGCTACAAACCCGAAGGCATCCTTATGTGGCGTGTCAGCCTCGGGCGCAACATCCGTGCCGGAGCGCATTACACACAGTTCATGGTCTATGACCTTGACGGTGACGGCAAGGCGGAGATGGTGTGCAAGACTGCCCCCGGCTCGAAGGACGGCAAAGGCGACTATGTCACCCTTGCCGCCACGGACGCGACCATAAAGGCTGCCGACAACGAGGCCGACTACCGCAACAAGGGCGGCCATATACTCACCGGACCGGAATATCTCACCGTGTTCAACGGCAAGGACGGTCACGCCGTGCACACCATATATTATAATCCCAACCGCGCCTTCACCGTTGGCGGGGCGCCGGAGTACGCCGAGGGGTGGGGTGACTTCTACGGAAACCGCAGCGAACGTTACCTCGCCTGCGTGGCGTTCCTTGGCGGAAAGACGCAGAACCCGTCCGTTGTCATGTGCCGCGGATATTACACACGCTCTTACCTCTGGGCTGTCGATTTCGACGGTAAGACCCTCAACCCGCGCTGGCTGCACGCAAGCACGTCAAGAAGTGAATGGAACGTGACGGACGGCGCAGGCAATGTGGTGGCCTCGGCGAAGGATTTGCCGGCCACGGCCTACGGACAGGGAGCGCACAGCATAGCCGTAGGCGATGTCGATGGTGACGGATGCGACGAGATAACGTATGGCTCAGCCGCGATAGACCATGACGGTACCTTGCTTTACAGCACCGGCCTCGGCCATGGCGACGCGCAGCATCTGGCGGATCTCGACCCCGACCGTCCCGGATTGGAGTACTTCATGGTTCACGAGTCACGTCCGTACGGCTTGGACCTGCGTGACGCACGCACCGGAGAAATACTCGTCCGCACGAACGGACCGGAGGATACCGGCCGCGGACTGGCCGCTGACATCGACGCCAACCACAGGGGATACGAGATGTGGTGTTCCGACTCCAAGACCATATATGCCGTCAACGGCGACGTGATAAAACATACGCAGGGATGGACTCCGCAGAATTTCCGCATCTATTGGGACGGCGATTTGCAGGATGAACTGATAGGAAACGGTGGCAGGGGAATGAAACCCGGCAGCCCGATGACGACAGACACGAGACAGAACAGCCGTCGTGACAGGCAGGGACAGGGGCAATGGCGTGACCGGCAAAGTTCCGGCGGGCAGGCCGGTGGCCGCGGTATGCGTATGGGACAGCGTCCAATGCAGCGTGATTCACTGAGGATGCGTGCTCCCGGAGGACAGTGGCCGGGCATGGCGCGCGGACAGAGACCGCGGCAAAACTATTATATAGCCAAATGGAACGGTGAGGAAGTGGAGCACGTACCGGTAAGCGGAAAGGACCTGAGCGATTGGGGTAACTCAGTGTCGTGCAACGGAACGAAGGCCACCCCGTGCCTGCAAGCCGACCTCTTCGGTGACTGGCGCGAGGAGATAATACTCTATGACGCAAGCGACAACTCGCACCTTAACATCTTCACGACCAACATTCCCACGGACTACCGTGTCGTAACGCCGATGCACGACCACATATACCGCATGGGAATAGTATGGCAGAATGTGGCGTACAACCAGCCTCCGCACCTCGGTTACTACCTTCCCGACCTGTTCAAGTAAACCGTTTGTTATTGGTAAAGACGCCGGTAAAGCTGCGTGCACACACGGTGTGGCAGTCCCCTGCCGGCGGATATGTCCGCAAAAGGGTGCTGATTACATCGTAACCGCCGCACTCCTCCTGCCGGAAAATGACAAACCGCGTTGTAGGGACACACCTTGGTGCGTCCGCCGGTGCGGGATATGTTCGCCTGTCGGCATTATGAAATGCGGCGATTCGGACGCACAAAGGTACGTCCTTACAAGATATTGCAATTCAAGACGTTATAAACGCCATAACAAAAGGGTGCTGATTACAATGTAATCAGCACCCTTTTGTTATGTAATCAGCACCTGTTTACCGTGTAATCGGCACCCTTTTGTTTTGCGGTATAATAGTAGGCACGGCATTTTGCCGTGCAAGCGCCTTTTATACACGCTTTCCTTGGCCTTGACAATATTGTTTGTGCAAGGATGCCGTGACTATTGTTGCCGGCACCTGACGGTGCTTTATTTTCCGCCTCTCATGTGTTGCAGGAACGGATGGGCGGACGTGTCGTAATACTCCTTGTCCTGTTTCTTTATCTTCTTGTATATCTTTTTCGCGTCAGAGAGTTTGCCTTCCTTTATGTACAGGTTGCCTTTCTCACACAGCCACGCCGGTGTCTGCGGGTCTTTGACTATTAGCATATCGCAGTATTTGTGTGCCTCGGTGTAGTTGCCGGCGGCTGTTTCGAGAGCCAGCAGACGCTTGATGGCGTCGGTGTCGCCGCTTTCCGCCTTCTTTTTATAATATGAATACAGGTACTGTTGCGCATCGGCGTTGCCGTGTTCCGCCGCTATGTTGAGGCAGGTAAGGGCGTTCGCCTTGTCTTCCTCGGTCTGTATGGTCATTCCGTCGAGGTGTTTGCCGTAGAGGAAGAGGGCGTTGACCATCATGGAGGGGTCTGTCTGCGACAGTGTTCCCTGACGTGTCTCGTTGTTTTCTGTGGTTTTCTGCATTTGCAGTGCATGGCCGTCCTTTACGGTTGTGTACCTGAACTGTCCTACGGTCAGCGTGGAACCGTCGAGGGTGTAGGGCAGGAAGAGGTATGTCTCCGTGTCGCCTCCGCGCTGGTTGATGACGGCTGTGCTGTCATGCCAGATGTATATCTGCTGCGTTACGTCGCCGTATGTGGTGCGGGTGCCGAAGAAATCGACCACGGTCCGGCCTACCGTGCCGGCGTATGCCTTGCCGATGAGCGAGTCAAGGGGCACTATGGACGCTGCGGACTGTGGCTTGGCCACGGCGGCTGTGCGGCTTTTCTTGCGCCGCGAGGTTTTGCGTTTCTGTGCCGGCAGGTCTGTCGCCAGCATGAAAAGGGCGAGAATAAGGCACAGCATTCCCGCTGGTCTGCGCAAGACATTTGTTCTTGCAAGTATGGATGTATGGTGTTTCATAAGGTATGACAGTTACGTTTGTTTTCGGGGAAAGTAAAAAAGGCAGGGTGTTTCACAACAACCTGCCTTCGGAATTATCAAAAAGTGCAAAGATATAAATGTTGTATTATCATCTTGACATATATCGCTTCGGGCTGCGGCAGCCGTCTTGCCTAATCCGCTCCCTGCATCTTCGCGATGATGCCGAGCTTTGATTCCTTGAGGAACTTGACGATGTTGTCTATCTCCTCGCCTTTCGGAATCTGCTGGTCTATCTGGGCGCAGACGTTGACAAGCGCGTCCTGCCCGTGGAACACAAGGCGATAGGCGTTGGCTATGTGGCCTTTCACCTTGCCTGTGATGTTGATCCGGTCGATGACGAATGCGTTTATGCCGCCGTACTTGATGGGGCTTCCGCCTGCGACGATGTATGGCGGTATGTCTTTCGAGAAGCGTCCGCCGGTCTGTACCATAACGGCGTCGCCCACGCGGACGGCGGGGTTGGCGATGACACCGGACGAGAAGATGACGAAATTGCCGATTTCGCAGTCGCCGGCAATCTTTGTGCCGTAGCCAAAGACGTTCTTGTCACCGATTTTCACGTCGTGACTGATGTGTACTCCCTCCATGATGAAGTTGTCATTGCCTATAAGTGTCTGTCCGTCTGCGTATGTGGCGCGGTTGATGACAACGTTCTCACGGATGATGTTGTTCTCGCCGATGACGCAAAGGGTGCTTCCGCCCTTGTAGTTGAAGTCTTGCGGCTGCGCTCCGATGACGGTGTTCTGGTATATGGTGTTCCCTTTTCCGAGACGTGTGCCGTTCATCAGGTTCACTCCGGGGTATATAATGCAGTTGTCGCCGATGACGACATCGTCCTCAACATATACGAACGGATATATCGTCACGTTCTGTCCTATCTGCGCGTTGGGGCTGATGACTGCCTTGTCTGAAATGTTGTTCATAAGAGAAATGTGTTAAAGTGACCATTATTTCCTTCCGCCGCCAAGAGCAGAGTAAAGGCTTACCACCGCCTGCATCTTGTTAAAGTCGTCGGTTACCTGTGATATCTCAGCGTTAAGCAGCTGGCTCTGTGCCGTGATGACTTCCAAGTATGTGCTTGAGCCCATCTTGAAGAGGTCGCGGGTATGGCTTACGTTCTTCTTGAGCACCTCCACCTGCTGGCGGTCTATCTTGCCTTTCTCGTCGCTGCTGTTGTACTGTACGAGGGCATCGCTTACCTCTGAGCCTGCGGCGAGTATGGCCTGCTCCCATGTGTTGTACGCTTTCTCATACTGTGCCTTAGCCACTTTCAGGCCTGCCACGAGCTTGCCGTTCTGGAAGATGGGCTGCGTGAGGCTGCCGACGAACCTTGCGAGGAACTGGCCGGGGTTGACTATCTGCGCCGCGCTGTTGGTGAACGAGCCGGTGGCGGTGAAGTTCAGCGCCGGATAGAAGGCGCTGCGTGCCGTCTGTATGTTGTAGAAACATCCGGCAAGGGACATTTCCGCGGCGTGGATGTCAGGGCGGTTGGCGAGCATATTGACCGGAATGCCGGCTGAGAAGGTGCTTGGCAGGTTCTGGTCATAAAGCTTTCCGCGTGTCACTGACTGTGCCTGCTGTCCCGTGAGCAGTGAGAGCGTGTTCTCCGTCTCATGTATCTGCCTGCCCATATCGACTACCTGCGCCTTCACATTGAGGTAGGATGCCTCGGAACTGAGTACGCTTGTCTCACGCGCCCCGCTGAGTTCCTTGCGCAACTTCATCATGTCCCACGTGTCCTTGGTGAGCTTTTCCATCTCGACGAGTATCTCATACTGGCGGTCAAGCATCAGGAGCGTGTAGTAACAGTTGGCTATGCCGCATATCACACGGCTGCGGACAGCCTGCTGGTAGTCTTGAGAAGCGATGAGGGCGACCTTGCTGCTGCGGTTCTGCGACAGGAGATTGCCGAACAGGTCGGCGTTCCATGATGCGTTGACGGGCAGTGCGTATGCCTTGGACCATTCCGTTCCGTGTTCCAAGACCTTGGACAATGTGCCGGAAGGGGTAAAGGCGAACGACGGCAGGAAGGCCAAACGGGCGGCCATAAGCTGAGCCTCGGCCATCTTGACGTCAAGTGCCGCGTTCAGCAGGTCGTGGTTCTTGTCGAGTCCCTGCTGTATGAGTGCCTGCAACTGCGGGTCGGTGAACACCTCGCGCCACTCCACGTCACCGAAGGATGTGGTGTCGGTGGTGTTGGCATACTGCCCCGCATCGCGCATGATATTGTCTGTGGCAACATCCGGACGCTCATACTTGTTGTAGAGCCCACAGCTGTTCATCAGGACAGCTGCGGACATTATTGCGATTATATTGAGTTTCTTCATATTACTGATACGGATATTACTTGCCTGAATTTCTTTTTTCTTGTACCACGGACTGCGATATAGCGTACTGTTTCAGCTCTGAATCGACAGACGTGTTGTCGTCATTGAACTCCATAGGCTTTATCTTTTCCTGCAACCATTCGAACATTACGAAGAGACAGGGAACGATCATCACCTGACAGAACGTGCCTATCAACATTCCGCCTATGGCCGCTGCACCGAGCGTTATGTAGCCGTTCTCGCCCACTACCGGTGACATTACAAGGCTAAGGCCAGGTATTCCCGTTATAATCAGCGGGAACAAACCGATGACCATGGCAAGGGATGTCATGAGAATAGGACGCAGACGGGCTGCCGCACCAAGTATGGCGGACCATGATATGGCCATGCCGAGACGGCGGCGTTCAAGCGCGAACTGCACGATAAGTATGGCATTCTTCGCCAACAGTCCCACAAGCATAATCAAGGCAATCTGCATATAGATGTCATTGTTCTTGCCAAACATATTGGTAAAGAGGAAAGCACCGGCCAATCCGAACGGTATCGAGAGAATGACGGTAAGAGGCAGCAGGTAGGACTCATACTGGGCGGACAGGATAAGATAGACGAACACAAGGCAAAGGACAAGCACCATCGCGGTGGAGTTGCTTGATTCCGCCTCATTTCGTGTCAGACCTGAGTACTCGTAGGTGTATCCTGCCGGCAGAACCTGCTTTGATACCTCCGCGATTGCCTTGATACAGTCACCCGTTGAGTAGCCGTCCGCCTGCGTGGCGTTGACGTCTATGGAGGTGAACAGGTTGAAACGGTTGATTACCTGAGGGCCGTAAACCTTCTTAAGTGTAACGAACTCGCTCACCGGTGACATCTCTCCTTTGGCGGTGCGCACATAGACATTCTGCAAAGAGGCTCTGTCCTCACGCATTTTCGGGTCTGCCTGCACATAGACGCGGTAGAGTTTGCCGTAGGAGTTGAAGTTACTTGCATACATACCGCCATAGTATCCCTGCATGGTCGTGAGCACAAGGTTCGGCGAAATGCCCGCCTGCTTGCACTTTGCGACATCAACGTTTATCTGATACTGCGGGTAAGAAGAGTTGAAAGCGGTCATGGCCGTAGAGAACTCAGGTCGTTTGTTCAGTTCGGCAATGAAGTTCTTGGTAATGTCGAAGAACTTGTCAAGGTCGCCACCGGTACGGTCCTGCATTGAGAACGATATACCGTTGTTGGCGGAGAAGCCCGTCACCATAGGCGGCTGGAAGGCAAGTATCTGCGCACCCTTTATGGCTGCGGTCTGCTTATAAATCATGCCGAGCACCATAGTGGAGTACTCCGAGCGCTTTCTGTCGTCGAAACTCTTGAGCTTTGCGATAAATGTTCCTTGGTTAGAACCTTGTCCCGCTATGAAGTTATAGCCCGTAATACGCAGTGTTTTCTCAATAGCCGGGTTGGTATCAAGCATACGTTGTATCTGGTCCATCACCTTATCGGTCTTCTGCAAGGACGTTGACGGAGGCGTAGAGCAGGTTACGAAGATGGTACCCGTGTCCTCATCAGGCACAAGACCGGTCTTTGTCGTCATCGCTCCGAAGCCAAGCACGGCGATACCGAGTATCACTGACGCCACGGCAATCCACTTTTTCTTCACTATAAGCTCCACTCCGTGCTGGTACTTGTCCTGCAATCTCTGGTAAGAAGCGTTGAAACCGGTGAAGAACCGCTGCGTGAAGCTCTGCTTATGCTCACCTGAATGCGGTTTCAGCAGCACCGCACACAGTGCCGGAGACAATGTGAGCGCGTTGACGGCGGATATGACGATGGAGACGGCCATGGTGAGACCGAACTCACGATAGAACGTACCCGTGGTGCCGCTCATGAATGATACCGGTATGAACACGGCCGACATGACAAGCGTTATGGATATGATGGCGCCGGAAATCTCCTCCATCGCGTCGATGGAAGCCTTGCGTGCGCTCTTGTAACCCATATCGAGCTTGGCGTGAACCGCCTCCACCACCACTATGGCGTCATCCACAACGATGGCTATGGCGAGCACAAGCGCGGAGAGGGTAAGCAGGTTTATGGAGAAGCCTATTATCTTCAAGAAGAACAATGTGCCCACAAGTGACACAGGAACGGCTATCATCGGTATCAGCGTCGAGCGGAAATCCTGCAAGAAGATGAACACAACGATGAACACGAGTACCAGTGCCTCGAACAGCGTCTTGAACACCTCGTGCTGTGATGCGCTGATGAACTCTGTCACATCCTGCATGAACACCAGTTCCATTCCCGGCGGGAAGTTGCCTCTCAGCCTCTCAGCCGTGGCCTTAACGTCATTCGCTATCTGTGTGGCATTGGAGCCTGCACGCTGCGTTACCATCATCATCAGGCCTGGCCTGCCGTCGATTTGTGACAGCACGGAGTAGTAAAGTGCGCCCATTTCCACCTTGGCCACGTCCTTGACGCGAAGTATATGCCCCATATCATCGTTCTTTATGACGATGTCTCCGAACTCTTCCGGCGTCTTCAGACGGCCGGTATATTTCATGGAGTACTCATACTGCTGGTCTGACTGCTCGCCGAACTTACCCGGCGCAGCCTCGATGTTCTGCTCCGAGAGAGCCGCTACAACGTCTGACGGCATCAGTTTCATGTCGTGCATCTTCACCGGGTCGAGCCACATACGCATGGTGTAGGACTTCAATCCGATAGCCTCACAGCTGCCCACGCCCTCTACACGCTTCATCTCAGGGATGATGTTGATGTCGGCATAGTTACCGAGGAACTTCTCGTCGTAACGTCCGTCCGTTGAGGTGAGACCCATAATGAGCACGTTACTGCTCTGTCTCTTCTCCACGTTCACGCCACCTTTCGTCACGTCACTCGGCAGAAGGGACGTTGCCTGCGACACACGGTTCTGCACATTGACCTGCGCCATGTCCGGATCCGCGCCCTGTTCAAAATACACAGTGATGCGGGCTGAACCCTCATTGGTGGCTGATGACGTCATGTACGTCATGCCTTCCACACCGTTTATCTGCTCCTCCAGCGGGGCAAGTACGGAGTTCTGCACTG
This sequence comes from Prevotella sp., assembly GCA_017623655.1. GTDB lineage: Bacteria > Bacteroidota > Bacteroidia > Bacteroidales > Bacteroidaceae > Prevotella. Next base: position 13,727 of record JAGAON010000007.1, on the reverse strand, counting down.
TCTGTGCGTCCGCACCGGGGTAGTATGCGGAAACACTTATCGTCGGCGGCGCAATGTCCGGATACTGTTCAATAGGCAAGGTCGCCATACCGATGACACCGAGTATCACAATAACTATTGAGATAACGGTGGAAAGCACCGGTCTATTGATAAAGTTATCTAATTTCATTTGTATAGTTGTTTTGTTGTTTTTAGACGTAGCCCCACCCCTGTCCCCTTCCGGGGGGAGGGGAGATAGCGGTATTGTCTCTCCCCCTCGGGGGAGATGAAGGGGGGCTCCATTGCCTTAACTATCCTTTCAATGCCTTGCCGACGGCTATCACGCCCTGATCCTGAACCTTGCCAAGCTCCTCGGCTTTTTTCAGTTTCTTACTGTACTCAGCCTCTGTCAGCGGCTTGATTTCCATGCCTTCCTGCAATGAGTTCACGCCGTTTATGACGATGCGGTCACCCTTTTTCAGTCCGGAAGTGATGATGTAGCTCTGTCCGTCGTTCTGTGTGTCGATGGTAACCTCGGTATATTTCACCTTGTTATCCTTGCCTACGACATACACGAAGTGCTTGTCCTGCACCTCTACCGTGGCATCCTGCGGTATTACTATCGCGGCGGACGCCGTGTAAGGCATCACGATGCGGCCTGAACCGCCTGACTTCAATATATGGTTAGGGTTGGGGAACACGGCAATGAGGCTGGTGGAGCCGGTGCTCGGGTCAATGATTCCGCTGGCTTTCACCACCTTTCCCTCGCTCTCATACACCGTGCCGTCAGCCAGCTGCAGCTTCACTGCAGGGAAACTGCTTATGCCTGCCTGCGCAGAACCGTATTTGCGGGTGAGCTCTATCATCTCCTTCTCGTCGAGAGAGAAATATACTTCCACCTGCGAACCGTTTGAAATGGTTGTCAACGCGTCCGGGTTTGACGAGCTTACAAGTGCTCCCACCTTGTAAGGCAGCGAGCCTACGAAGCCTGACGTGGGTGCCTTTATGGAGCAGAAGCCCAGTGTCTCCTGAGCGGAAGCGAGCGCGGCCTTGGCCTGTCCCAGTGCCGCCACGGCGCTTTCGTACTGGTTTTTGGACGACTGCAGCTCAAATTCGCCTATCACGTTGTTCGCAAACAGTTTCTGTGCGTTCTCGTATGTCAGCTTGGCCGTGTTCACTTGGCTCTGGGCCGCATTGACAGAAGCCTGCGCCTGGTTCACCGCCGCCTTGTAAGTGGCGTTGTCTATCTCGAACAACGGCGAGCCGGCGGACACCGCCTGTCCTTCCTTCACGTAAATCCTTGTTATGAATCCGGCCACTTTCGGACGTATCTCCACGTCCTGCACGCCTTTGAACGTAGCCGGGTAAGTGCTCTGCAAACTTGCGTCAGCGGTGCCAATGGTGCGCACAGCGTACTCATTATCACCAAAAGCCGGCTTGCCCTGCTTTCCTCCTCCACATGAAAGCAGCATCGCAGCAAGAGCTGCAACAGTCATTAGTTTTTTCATTTCACGTACTTTTTATTATTATGTTTATTTTATCTCTGCATGATTCCAAATATAATCCCGAAGTCTCCGGCCTGTCGTTTCCCGCCGCTTCCTTTTCTGAACACAGGCGTTTTGCGCCTGACTGCTATTTGACGGATTCCGCCTTGTTATCCCTTGCGTAACCACCTGCGGCATACCGGAACTTATGTGTTGCCATATATGGCGGAAACTTCACGGCACCCGTTCTGTTTCCGACTGCAAAGTTACTCATTGTTTCCTATATTTCAAGCGGGGAGACAGCCTTTTTATGCAAAATTAACACAGCCGTGCGACATATAGAACATTTTTTTCGGCGTATAACAAAACGCTAACATTTCCGTAACATTTTTACATCCTTTTTTACACAGGAAGCGGCTTGTTTTCAGGCTATTTACACATACCGTCGCAATCAGCACCTGATTACCTTGTAATTTGGTGCTGATTACAGTGTAAACAGCACCTGTTTGCAGTGTAATCAGGTGCTGATTGCAGAACGGGGCGTTCGGGGGTGTCGGATTTGAGGTCTAAGGTTGGGAGGTAGTTGGTTTAAGGTTGTGGGGTAGCAGGTTTAAGGTGAGGAGGTTTTAGGCGGAAGGTCAGAAGGTGTCAGGTTATGCCGGGGCAGGTGAAAGACAGAAGGTTTACAGGTCATTGCAAAGCCCCGTAGGGGCGGCATAATACAGCCAAGGGTGCAAACCCTTGGTCATAATTGACAGACGAGAAATGTATTGGAACCCCGAAGCCGGCAGGCGAGGAGCACAACGTGCGACGAGGGGTGAAAACAGGCATCCCATAACATCCGCCGGCACGTATTATGTGTGACAACAGGACTTGCCACCCCTCGTCGCACGTTGTGCTCCTCGCCTGCCGGCTTCGGGGTTACAATACCTCTAACTGACATCATCCTGAATCCCAGGGTTGACACCCTGGGCTGTATTATGTCGCCCCTACGGGGCTTAACCTACCACCTCATAACCTCCCACCTGATACCTCCCAACCACACATTTTATATATCTATCCGGCAAAAAAACATTGAAAAGTATGTATAAATGAAAAAAAAACTGTAACTTTGTGGTCGCATACAACGGAAGAGCCACATTGACCTATGAAAGAAAACACGATTGACGAGCACTTGAGAAGACACGGAGTGAAACCCACGGCCGTGCGCTCGCTCGTGTGGAAAGAGGTGCGGGAACTGACGGAAACGTTCTCCCTTGCCGACCTGGAACGGTGGATGCCCACCATGGAGAGGTCGAGTCTGTTCCGGGCGTTGCGGCTCTTCACCGGGCACCATCTGCTGCATACGGTGGATGACGGCACCGGACAGCAGAAGTACTGCGTGTGCCGATGCGACTCAGAACACCACATCAACCACATACACTTCACCTGCACACGTTGCGGAAAGACCTACTGCCTCGAAGACTTCGCCATACCCGTGGTGACATTGCCGCAGGGGTTCCAAACCGAAGAAGCGGAATATATAGTGAAAGGAACGTGTCCCAACTGCGCGGGATAGTTATTCTAAGGTTAGGAGGTTAGAGGGTTTGGTGCGTAGGTCACATCGCTGACAACCATGAAGTGCCACCTATAACCTAAAAGGGAAAGACCTTTAACCTGCCGCTCGGCTTCGCCGCTTTCATCGCAACATGGTTGCGGAGAAAGAACCAAAGACCTCATAATCTCAACAAGCCAATGACAATAACAGCCTCAATCGTAACATACAACCATCACCTGCTTGATTTTGAACCCGTATTGCGTAGCCTTTTCTCTTCGCCTATCGATGTTATCTACGTGATAGACCACTCTGATTCCATGCTCGACCTTAAACACGAGATACAGGAATTTGCGCGGAAGGTGCTGAAAGGGGAGCCGGAGCTGAAGCGGAAGGCTGACAACGGCTTCAGGCTTATATACATCCCGCATGAGAACAACGGCTATGGCGGGGGGCACAACGTGGCGATACAGGAGGCGATGAAGGAGGGAAGCGACTATCATCTCGTGGTAAACCCGGACGTGTGGTTCGGTCCCGAGGTGATGCCAAGGCTCATAAAGTACATGGAGGAGCACAAGGACGTGGGGCAGATGATGCCCAAGGTGCTTTACCCCAACGGCGAGATACAGCGTCTGGCGAAGATGCTGCCCACACCGCTGGATATGTTCGGCCGCCTGTGTCTGCCCAACTTCCTGATCAAAAGGCGCAACACGCTGTTCGAGTTAAAGCAGTCTGGCTTCACGAAAATCCTCAACGTGCCGTACCTCTCGGGGTGTTTCATGTTCCTGAGGATGACCGCCGTGAAGGAGGTGGGACTGTTTGACGAGCAGTTTTTCATGTATGCCGAGGACATAGACCTTACAAGGAGGATACACAAAGAGTACAAGACGCTGTACTATCCGTGCGCATCCATATACCACACATTCACACGCGGCTCGCGGAAAAGCCTGCGGCTGATGCGCATCCACATCGTGAACATCATAATGTATTTCAACAAATGGGGATGGTTCAAGGATGAGGAACGCAGGAAAGTGAACAAGGACGTGGCGCAACAGATAGGCGGAATAGTAGCCCCCCTCTAACTCCCCCGAGGGGAAGAACGGTATGTCGGGGCGGTTTTTCAACATGAAAGCGAACGAATCTCTACATATAAATATTACTACCGGCCAGTCCTCCCCCTCGGGGGAGTTAAAGGGGGGCCTTGGATGTGGTCTCCTTCTCTCGGTACTTATACCCACATTCGACCACAAGTGCTACACGCTCGTGGCGGAACTGCAACGGCAGTTGGAGGCCGCGGGATGCGGATACGAGATTATCGTGGCCGATGACGGCGGGCGGGACCAGGTCTGCGCCATAGCCAACCTGCGCATAAACGAGTTGCCGCAATGCCGTTTCATACGGCGAAGGGAGAACGTTGGCCGTGCGGCGATAAAGAACTTCCTTGCAAGAGAGGCGCGGGGCGAATGGCTGTTGTTCATCGACAGCGACGCGGAGGTGACCGACCCGCAATACATAAGGCGGCTGCTTGACGCGATAAGCGACGCCGGCGGGACGCAGGTAATAATCGGAGGACTGCGTCATGCGGACACGATGCCGTCGCCGGAGGTGTCCCTGCGATACCTCTATGAGAAGGAAGCCGACCGCCATCGCACCGCAAGGGAGAGGAGCAGGCAACCATACCGGCACATGACACCGTTCAACCTCTGCGTCAGGCACAGCGTGATGCGGACGATAACGTTTGACGAACAGTGCAGGGAATACGGCTATGAGGACGCACTCTTCGGCGTAACGCTGCAACAGAACGGCATCGGCGTGACACACATCGACAACCCTTTGCTGCACACCGGACTTGAAAACAATGCGGTATATCTGGCGAAAGCGGAGACGGCGCTGCGCACGTTGCGCTGCCTCGGAGACAGGATGATGCGGCACTCTCACGTCGGGCAGGCCGCCATCACACTGCAACGGTGGCACGTCAAGGGACTTGCGGCCTTGCTGTTCCGTGTGTTCCGCCCCATAATGCGCCGCAACCTGCTCGGCAAAAAGCCAAGCCTCACCGTCTTTTCACTTTACAAACTCGGTTACCTTTGCACCATTTCCTGAATGCGACAGCCACTCATTACATTCATAATACCCGCATACAATGCCGCGCCTTACATCAGGGCGTGCGTCGAAAGCGTGTTCGGCATTGAGCTGCACGGGCACGAAAGGGAGGTAATCGCCATCGACGACGGCTCCACGGACAACACTTTCGAGGTGCTGTCGCAATGCAAGTCCGACAATCCGGAGCTGCTATTAATCAGCCAAGGCAACCAAGGCCCGAGCGTGGCACGTAATGCCGGCATGGAGAAAGCGTGCGGAAAGTACATCTTTTTCGTCGATGCCGACGACCGTCTGGATTGCTGTTGCGACACGAAGGAGTTGGTTTCAGCCCTTGAAGACGGCGTGATTGACATAATAGGGATAAACAGCCGGCAGACAAACCTGGCCGGACGAACCGCCCCTTACCGCCGTTATGTGCCGCAATATAATAAGGTATATGCCCCGGCAAGAACGTTTATGCGCGGCAGAAACCTGTTTCCCTGCGTATGGGCATACCTCTTCCGCAGGGAGTTCCTTACCGGCCGGCAGCTGCGTTTCATGCCGTTCGCGCTGCACGAGGATGACGATTTCACCGTAAGGACGTTCGCATTGGCACGCAACTTCATGGCCATCGACGCGGACTTGTACGTCAGAATACAGAGGAAGGGCAGCATAACGACCACCAATGACCGCGAGATGCAAAAGCGAAAACTGCGTGACGTGATGAAGATTCTGGCCGGACTGGAGGACTTTTCGGCACCGGATGCGGAGTTGCAACGGTGTATGCGGCGCAAGACCGACTACCTTGTGGTGGATGCCCTGCGCCTGTTGATACGCCAAAGGCATGACATTGCCTTCCGAAAGGAGATTGTCCGCTCGCTGAAAGGCATGAGACGGTTTCCGCTTCGGTGGCGGTGGGAGCCTAAATACATAATGTTCAACCTGTTCACAAGGCTGTATCTATGCTTCTTTCAGTAATAATTCCCGTATATAAAGTGGCCGATACCATCGGCAAATGTATCGAAAGCGTCCTCAGTCAGGGCATTTCCGACATGGAAGTGATACTTGTTGACGACGGATCACCCGACGACTGTCCCGCTATATGCGACGGATGGGCGGCGAAGGACAGCCGCATCAGGGTGCTGCACAAGGCGAACGGCGGGCTGAGCGACGCCCGAAACACGGGGCTGGACGTAGCGAGGGGGGAATACATAACGTTTGTTGACAGCGACGACTGGCTGGAAGCGGACACCTACAAGCCGCTGTTGGGGTGGCTGCAAGGGCATGAGAACATCGACATATTGGAGTTCTCGCTGAGGCATATAGGCGGGAACAGGCAGGAAGTGACATTCAAGGACCGTATATTCCCGTCGGCAAAGCAGTACTGGGAGGCAACCATGGCATGGAGACACGCCTACGCATGGAACAAAATCTACAAGCGCTGGCTGTTTGACGGCATACGGTTCCCGACGGGAAAGACATTTGAGGACGTATATACCCTCCCCCGGCTGCTCACCTTAAAGCCGAAGATTGCGACATCATCACACGGCACATACTGCTACGTATGGAACAAGAACGGAATAGCGGTAACGGCGGAAAAGAGCGGAAAGGGCTTCCGCCACCATCTCGAAGCACTGCGCATAGCGGCGAAGCTGATGGGCACCGGCCTGCTGTCACACAACGGTCCGCACCTGTACTACTCCATGCTGTGCCGCCAGATAGGCCTTTACAGGCAGACGGGGGAAATCATTTTGCCATGGCCCTTCATCGGATTGGTATGCCGGTTACACGAGAAAATAAAAGGACAAGAACATGAAAATACTGTTGTTAGGTGAATATAGCGGCGTGCACAGCACCCTTGCGGAGGGGTTGCGCGGCCTCGGACACCGGGTGACAGTGGCCAGCAACGGTGATTTCTGGAAAGACTACCCGCGTGACATAGACCTCGCCCGAAACGGGAAGTGGGGCTTTCTGTGGAGAGTAGCCAAGGCATTGCCGCGGATGAAGGGGTTTGACGTGGTGCAGGTGGTAAACCCTATGTTCATGGAATTAAAGGCCGAACGGCTCTTTAAGATATACAATTACCTGCGGAAGCATAACGGAAAGATGGTAATGACAGCCGTGGGAGACGACTATTACTACTCCTTCGTCAACAAGACACTCAAACCCATGCGCTATTCCGACTACAACAACGGCGCGGAAGAGCGCAGCACGGCGTATGCGGAGGCCGTGTTCAACGACTGGACAGGCACGGAAAAAGAACGGTTGAGCCGGCACATAGCCGCCGACTGCGACGCCATCATAGCCGGGACATACGAATATTGGCTGCCTTACAACCTGACATCCGACCGCGGACACGACGGACATCCGTTGAAAGACAAACTGCACCTCGTGCCGTTCCCCTTCAGGTTACCGGAGGAGAACCATACCGCACCGGCGGAAAAACTGCGTGTCTTCATCGGGATAAGCAAGGGACGCTCCGAGTTCAAGGGCACGGACATCATGCTGCGGGCGGCAAAGGACGTGATGAGGAAACACCCCGGACGCATGGAACTGAAAGTGGCGGAGGGCGTTCCGTTTCAAGAATACCGCCATCTGATGGACGCTTCCGACGTGATGCTTGACCAACTGTACTCCTACGGGCCGGGGATGAACGCGTTGCTGGCTCTCTCCAAGGGCATCATAACATTCACAGGAGGCGAGCCGGAGCACTACGACATAATGGGCGAGACAGACTGCCGCCCGATAGTCAACGTGCAGCCATGTTACGAAAGCGTCTTCTCGCAGCTGGAAGACCTTGTGCTTCATCCCGAAAAAGTAAAGCCACTGAAAAGCCAATGCCGCGAATACGTGATGCGGAACTATGACTTCCGCAAGGTGGCAAAACAGTACGAGACCATCTACAACAGCCTATGAACCATACTCAGACAAACGAAACACCATATCCGAAAGCCACTGTTGTCGTCACGGTGCACAACAGGGAGCGCTACATCGGGCAATGTCTCGACTCCATCATCGCACAAACGCTGCGCGACATAGAAATCATTTGCGTGGACGACGCATCCACCGACAGCAGCTATGAGATACTGCAACGGTATGCAGCCCATGACAACCGCATACGCCTGCACCGCTTTGAAGAAAACGGCGGTGTGCAACGCTCACGCAATCACGCTCTGAACGCGGCGCGGGGAGAGTTTATCTTCTTCGTAGATGATGACGACTGGCTCGGCACCGACTGCGTGGAACTGTGCATACAGCGGTTCACCGAGGACGAAACGATAGACTGCGTGGTCCTTTCGGAGATACGGCAAGCCCCTGACGGCAGGCTGTACGAGCCGTCAGGGCAACAGAAAATCGGCAAGATAACAGGTGAAGAGGCGTTCCTCCTCAGCCTGCCGTGGAGAATATCCGGTAACTTCTGCGTCAGGACAGAGTTCCAAAAGCAGCACCCTTACGACAACTCCTGCCGTTACTTCGGCGACGAGAACACCGGCCGCATGACGCTGTTATCCTCCAAATATGTGGTACAGTCAGAGGGAACATATTATTACCGCATGACCGAGGATTCCGTATGCCACAGCAAAAGCATAGGACACTACTCACGACTGCACGCCCAAAGGGTACTGGCCGACACTCTCCGCACAATGGGGGGGCAACTACACCTGCGCAAGGCATACGAAACCTTTTGCTGGGAAAACATAATCCACGCATATATGCGCTATTACAAAGAGCGAGGCGAGATGTCCGCGGCAATGCGCCACAAGGCTCTCGCCTTGATAAAACAGGCATGGAAGCAGGCGGACAGCACCCTTGCAAGCCCGTCCATAACCCGTAAGTTTGGCTATATCCCATTCCGTTCCTCGTGGCGGATGTTCCGCATACAAGAGGAAACGTACTTCTTTCTCCGTACAATTCTTGGCAGAATGTGAAGCCATGCAAAGGCGTCAGCAATTCTGTGCATTATCAAAACCATCACAATAAGGTGCTGATTACCGTGCAATCAGCACCCTTTTGTTTTGCGGCATGACAGTAGGCACGGCATCGTGCCGTGCAAGCGCCTTTTATGCACGCTTCCCTTGGCCTTGACACCATTGCCGTGTTGCACGGCGGGATGCCCGTATCTTCACCCGGGACACATAATGAGGAGCAACGCAGGACTACTGCTCCACATCTCCAACAACCGTTCAGTACCGTAAAAATATACGGAAAAATTTGCACGGAACATTTATTATTATTAAATTTGCAACGGTTTCCATGTCCATAACCGCTTGCGGATGGTCCGGAAGAGTCCGGCAAACAAACATCGGCAAGCGTTATGACGCCTACGCCAGTCGTAAGTGATTACGCCTCCAACAACAGGCGGCAGCACTTTACGGTAGGGTATGTCGGGAACCGCTATTTATGGGTAAGCGTTTACATGCGCTTTGTTTTGACGCTCGGAAATTCTCGCAAAATGGAAGATAAAGTCAGGACAAAAGCAACGGTAGATGCCTATGGGATGTTTTTAGGCATTCCCCTGATACCGGAATATGTGCCTTGTTGTCATGCAGCAAGAGCGCGGTGAGGTGTATATAGGGGAATGACCCGATAGACAGACGGCGTAGGTTTCTGTGTTGCTCGTTCTACTTTATCGGGCAATGCGAGAAGCCTCTGAGCGTGGGACGGGTGACTGTATCAGACTCCTGCGCTTTTCTTGTATATAGGCATCAACACATTCTTTCCGCAACCTGCCGATACTCGGGAGTCGATAGGCTACAAAACAAATTGTTATTTATGAGATAAAGACCTACGAACCTTTACTTCCGCACACAGGCGGAAGGCCACAATGACACATGAGCATTATGCCCTTTGCTCGTAAACAAAAAACAAATGAAACAGAAAAGGGCTTATCATAACTTAACATCATTAATTATGAGACAGACAATAAAAACGTTGCTGTCGTTTGTAGCATTGCAAACGATGTGCTTCCTCGCCGTCAATGCCACGGTATATACCGGTAAGTGCGGCGAAAACGCTACCTACAAGTTAGATACCGAGACCGGACAACTGAAGATAACCGGTACCGGTGAAACTGCAAGTGGTGATAGTGACCCTTATACAAACTATTCTAATCAGATAAAGAGTGTCGTAATCGGCGAAGGCATCACCAAGCTTCACGATGGGGCATTCTATGGTTTCCGTTACATAGAGACCGTAAAACTGCCGGGAAGTCTTGTTACTATCGGCGAAAACGCCTTCTACAGCAATGGAAATCTGCAAGAGATAACCCTGCCGGCAAATGTTACCACAATAGGAAGTCGTGCGTTCTTGGGGTGTAGTAAACTGCGCAGTATAACTATTCCGGAGGGGGTCACAACTCTTAATCCTAATCTTCTGGCGGGTTGTTCATCATTGGAGAGCGTCACAATACCAAGCACTGTCACAATTATCGGGGAAAGAGCCTTGGAGAATTGCACATCACTCACAACAATAGAACTGCCGAACTCACTGAAAGAGATAGGAGATTACGCCCTCTCCAACTGCAAAGGACTGACAAATGTTACCATTCCGGAGGGCGTTACATATTTGGGAAGAGATGTATTCTATGCGTGCAGCAGCCTGAATTCCGTAACATTACCCACGTCTCTCACCACGATTAACATTTATCTGTTCCAGGATTGCGTCAGTCTTACGGAGGTTAACATACATGACGGAGTTACTCTGATAGGCGCAGGAGCATTCATGGACAGTGGCATTACAGCCATAAAGATACCCGCTTCCGTAAAGGAAATAGGCGAAAGAGCTTTCTCCGGTTGCAAAAACCTCTCTTCTGTCACCATCCCTAACACTGTGACTGCCTTTGGAAATTCCGTTTTTTATAATTGTATTTAGAAGGGTGTAACCAACTGCATACAATGAAAAACACTTGCAAATAAACCACTGATTATCAATACTATTTGAATTTTAACACTTCACAGTCAGTTTTTGGTGCTTCGACATTTTCCGCATAATTTTGTGACGTATTTCTATCGCGGTGAATGTGCGGGGCTTTATTTTTGCCACAAAATTCAAGTCTTGCGACAATGGTTGACAACGGTTCACAGACAGTGACAAAAGGCTAGGCGAAATGCGGAAGTTGTCACAAAAGTTAGGCAGGTTGACAATGGATGACAACAGTTGACTTACGTTCACTCCCCGATGGAATACACAGAAAAGAGTGTAAAACATTAAAATAAGGGAAGAATGAAGAAGACAAGAAGATGCGCATTCTGCGGTAGGGAGTTCACCGCCAACAGCGGTATGCAGAAATACTGCTGTGTTCGTTGTGCCGATGAAGCCAAGAAAGCAAAGAAGAAGCGACAGCAGGACTTGCTTAATGCCGTAGAGCCTGTTTTAGAGATACAGCGTCAGGAGTATCTCACCTTTTCAAAGGCGGCTATCCTTATGGGATGCTCGCGCCAGTACATTTATAAGCTCGTGGCACAAGGCAAGCTGAAAGCCTCACGCATCAGTAGCCGCATGGCTATCATCCGCCGTGCTGACATTGAGTCCATGCTGGAGGGTAGCCCTTATAATAAGGTAGTGTTCGGCAACCGACCGAAACCAACAATTCTTAAGCAGTGTCAGAAGAAGCAGGAAACCGTACCCGTTTCTGACGAGCCTTTGACTTACCTTTCCGGCGAGGAGGTGATGTCCATTTATAAGGTAAAGCAGATGTGGCTTTATACTACAGCCAAACGTAACCAGATACCAATGTGCCGCATTGCCGGAAAAAACTATTACAGCAAGTGGCATGTGGAGGAATGTCTCGGACTGACCGTTGACACCTCCACTATCACCGAATGGCTCACCACGGAACAGGTGTTCGAAGAATTCGGCATGAAAGCTACCGCCATCCGTGCCTACGCATACCGCCACAGCATTCCTACAAAGAAAGAATACGGCATCACCTATTATTCAAAGACTCATATTGCAGAACTGCGACAGATGGACATGGTGGCAGACGAACGCTATTGTACCGTGGAATATGCGTCAGAGAAATACGGGCTGTCCAAAGCAAACATCCACCATATCACCAAAGTTCATGGCATAGAGAAGATGAAAGTGGGTGTAAGAAACCTGCTTTTACGTGCCGATGTAGAGCGTGCGATGGCGGAAAGAGCCGCAAAAGGACTATGAATGAGAATTATAACACGATTATCCATCAATTATCATCATTAACTGCCATCAACGGCATATCATTCAGTTCCTTTGCACCGTGGAGAAACGCTCCACCCTGTAATATTCATCAATAATCATCAAGAATAACTATGAGTAATATCTGTAAGACCGTGAACCTTTACACACGGAAAATCAAGGGCGGCAGGATGCTGTCCTACTTCCTTGACTATTATCCCGGCTACCGTGACGAGACCACCAACAAGGTGCTGCGCCACGAGTCGCTCGGCATCTACATCTATGCTCATCCGAAGACACAGCGCGAGAAGGACTACAACGCACGGCTGTCGGAGAAAGCAGAGGCACTGCGCTGCCGTAGATACGAGGAGATTGTAAACGAGCGTTACGAGTTTTTCGACCGCAACAAACTTAACGGTAGCTTCATTGACTACTTCAAAAAATACGCTGGGAAGAAAAACTCACGTTATGAACATGCCTTCCTGCACTTCAGCCAGTTTACAGGCGGCAAATGCACCTTTGCCGAAATCACTGTAGAACTGTGCAACAAGTTCCTTGAATATCTGCGCACCGCGCATCAGGTAATCCACACCAAACGCAAGCTGCACACTAATACCATAGCCAGTTACTGGTCTGCGTTCCTTGGCACAATTCATGCCGCCCACCGTGACAGAAAGATAAAAGAAAATCCCTGTCCCTATCTGGAACGTGCCGAAACAATCCCAACCGACAAGGTGGGACTGTCAGCTGATGAGCTCATACAATTGGCAGAAACTCCGTGCGAGGTTCCTATACTAAAGACCGCCTTCCTTTTCTCCTGCCTTACAGGACTGAGGAAAAGCGATGTCAAGCCATTCACATGGGAAATGATACAGCCCGAAGCCGACGGAACTCTCTATATCACCATCCGTATGCAGAAGACAAAGCAGATTGTCCACAATCCCATCGGGGACGAGGCACTGGCTTTGATAGACTGCGACACAAGAGAGGGACTTGTATTCCCCGGTTTCAAGGATAACATGACACAGACAGCACTCAAACAATGGATAAAGGCGGCAGGAATCACAAAAAATATCACCTATCATTCAAGCAGGCATACATATTGTACCCTGCAACTGGAAGCCGGAACGGACTCCAGAACCGTAAAGGAACTTGTCGGTCATAAGAACCTCACCACCACGCAACAGTATCTTGACAGCGTTGACAGCAGGAAGAAGGAGGCGGCAAACCGCATCACATTAAAACGCAAATCGGAATAATAGCTTATAAGAGTGTAAAGCACACATTTTCAACGATTGGAGTATGATTTTGAGTATGAAATCATACTCCAATATTAATTTGTCATAAATTGCTGCGTTTATCTGCGACTATTTTCGCATATACCCAAACCGCCATAGTAACTTTGCTGTAAATAACCGTCAGTAAGACGTAATATCGAACAATAAAACAAATATAACACATGAGAAATTTGAGTACGATTATCAGCAAAGAGA
>JAGAON010000006.1 GCA_017623655.1 Prevotella sp. | reverse complement strand
TGGTTATTGCGGCGGTGTCCCACCTCTTCCCATTCCGAACAGAGAAGTTAAGCCCGCCTGCGCCGATGGTACTGCAATGCAATGCGGGAGAGTAGGAGGCCGCCTTCTTTTTGAATATATTTTGTTGGGCGTCCCGGAAGCATTAACGCTTCCGGGACGCCTTTTTTCATGCCCGTGGGGCAAGGGGGCGGAAGTCCCGCCGGCGTGCGGCGTCATGTGCGCACGGCCTCACGTCAGTCCCTGGTGGACGGCGGAAGCCCCGGATATGGCGGATGTTCCGGAGATTCCGGAAATCCCGGAGATAGCGGAATCCCCCGGGACTTGCGGAGGGCAGACAAGTCCCACGCACACGGCCGGCTTTTTCTCACCCCTCGTCGCACTTTGTGCTCCTCGCCTGCCGGCTTTGGGGTGCCGATACGTTTTGCGGGTGCGCCATCTTAACACAGGGCTTACACCCTGTGCTTTGCTGTGCCGCCCCTACGGGGCTGTTGCGGGGGAAAGGTAGCCCGTTACTTAAATCAAGGAGTGATGAAGCAAGGGCGTCGTTGGCCGGTTATGTTACTGAGACGATGTGGTACATCGTCTCTACATTATGCGGCGGTGAAACGGTGATATATGGGTAAAAGGGCGGTGGTTATCTTTGTAACCATTGCCCTTTTTTGATATGAGGATGCCGCGCAGTGAAAATCAAGGAGTGATGAAGCATGGTGCGGTGCTGCCAGAATTGGTTATTGGTACGATGAGGTTCACCGTATCAACACACGTGGCGGTTGTTTTGTCGGTTTATATATGGCGTTATTCCGATACTGATTATGAGTAGGTGAAAATGATTCTTATTGTTTATTTGTAGTAATGATGTGTGTTCCCGGCCAATGGGGATGTGTCAAGATAAAGTTAGCGGATAAATGTTGTTCCTGATATACAGGCGGAGAGTCACTGTCCGTGATAGACACTCAGGTATGAACTTAGTCGGTAACGAAAGAATAGTGCTAAATAACTGTGCTTTGTTATATGCGGGGGGGGGGGGGTAACACTATGTAATTTATAAGAAAATGTATTTTTTTGATAAATCCAGTGAAGAAAGTTGTGAAAAAATTTGCATATATTGCAATGATTTCTTAATTTTGCGCACGATAAGTATATGAATTAGGCGATTTCATATATCACAAGGGCTATGCAGGCGGTGTAAAAACCGTGTGCTACTCCTTTTTATCGCTTCCATTAACCTAAATAAATGTTTCCATCGCCATCATTACTTTAATACATGGGTATTCTCAACAAAAACTCCGCGATGATGTGCATCAACACTCGTAACGGCATTGAACTCATTGATCTGTCAAGTGTCGTCTATCTTAAGGCCGACGGTAATTATACCGAGTTTATAACCACCGACGGCAAGTCTAAAACCCACTTGTCTTCTCTTGCGTACTTCGAGGAGGAGATAACGGCCTTGTATGACAGGAGCGGCGACGTATCTCCGTTCTTCCGTTTGAGCAGGAGTTATCTTGTTAATACGGATTACGTGCAGTCTGTCAACCTCTGTACGCAGATGTTAGGGTTCTTCCCTGACGCTGTCAAGCCTCTTGTTCTGTCAAAGCGCTTGTTAAAGTCGTTGCAGACGGTCGTGTATGACAAGTACCAAAAGCCTTGCGGTAAATGACGTTTACGAGTAAAGATGTAACATCAGTATTATTTGAGTAAGTGTAACCATAATGGCGTTTGTGGCTTCAAAACATTGATTCTTAGGATTATGTAACCATCAGCCACAATGTTCGCCGTATGGAGTGTTGTAAAAGCATAGTGATTACATTGTAAAAGCATCCCTTTTGCAGTGTAATCACTATGCTTTTGTTGTGTAATCAGGTGCCGTTTGCGGGGGTGCGTGTTTGCTGTCATTGAGACGATGAGGTTCATCGTCTCTACAAGGATGGTGCGTGTATCGTTCATGCCACGCACGAATTAAGAGCGACGTGTTTTCGGACGCACCAAGGTGCGTCCCTACGATGAACGTTATGGACTTATGTTGTAGGGACGTGCCTACTGCTGTTCCTTAAAAATGCGTTCACACAGTCAGACGGGTGTTTCGTACATTAAGCCTTACAGTTCAGGAAATGGAGCATATAAGGTGTGTTTTCTATGGCTTTTTTTGCTTAATTTTGCACAGCATATAGGGTATGTTAACAGCAAATAATGCTGTAATTTGTAAGACAAAACAATATTAACAATAAACTAATAAACTTAGGCTTATGAGAAAGATTACAATTCCTGTTTCGGCATTGCTGGCGGTGGTATCAACGTCTGCTTCGTTTGCGGAAACTATTAAAGTGACGTTCCCGTCAACATCAATGAATTTGGCGGGTGAGGCCGCTCCTGTAACAATTAGTGGTTTTACTTTCGTAGGTAATGGTAACAATGCAAAAATTGACAAGAATGGGTTTAGCACAGGTGGTGGTTCCACAGGAACAACAAGACATATTTATTTCACTCCTTCTAAAAATGGAGTATTGACCGTCAGCGGTTCAGCATCTGGTGATAATACTGATAGGCATATTTTTGTGGCAACTGCTCCCGGTGGTAATGCTGATGCAGTAACCGTGATGGGGAAAGTGGCTATACCCAAAAAAGGAGAAAAACACACGTTGAAAGTGTCTGGACTTGTTGCCGGAACTACATATTATATCTGTTTGCAAGGTAATGGCACAATAACTGCTATCAGTTACGAGGAGTCAACTCCCTCCAAGTCCTTGGAAGTGACAGTCAAAAGTGGTAAAGATTCCGGTTCAGGAAATATTACCCTCAACAAGGGTACTTATAAGATTACGGCAGCAGAGGGTACGCTCACTGTTAAAGACGGTGATGCCGTGATGGCGGATAATAATGCTGTTGTTGTAGCGAAGAACGGTACTGTACTTGAGGTGTCTGTAAAGCTTGGCAGCAAACCTTCAAGTGATAAAAAGATTGAGGTTACTGCGGCAGTTTCCGACGCTTCCCTCAACGAGGTGAAGAGCGTATATACGCAGAAGATTGCCGTGATGATCAACAAGGCTAACCAATATACCAACGATGCCCGTTTGCAGCAAGATGCGTTGGCTGCTTCAAGCCTTATGGCAGAGGCCAACAACATGGGGCTCGCACAGTATGATGAGTACATGACCACAGGCAAGGTAGCAAGCCTTGAAACAAAGATAGCCAACCTTACCGCTACGATAAACAATGATAAGGCTGCATACGACGGTTATGCGTATGCGCAGGAGAAATATGGTAACAAGTATGATAATGGTTGGGTGCTTGACGAGTCAAACGCGACTTCCCTCCTTGCCAAGAAGGCGGAGCTGGACGCGGCGTATAAGTCAGCGCAGGAGAATATAAAGGAAGAGGCTGCTTTGGCTGCCCTCAAGACGGTTTATGACAATGCCGTTGCCGCGCTTACGGATTTCAAGTCAACCATAGACGCAGAGTATGAGGCTGGCAAGCAGACTGACTTAAATGCTTACAAGGCATATATTGACGGCCTTGTGGGTAAGGTGAAGGAAGGCGAGACTGCCGGAACAGGCGTTATGGGAACCCTTGACGATGCGAAGAACGCTATCGTTAACGGTGACGACAACGCAATCTCTTACGCCAACGTCAACAAGAGCATCAATGATGCCAAGGCCAAGTATGATGATGAGGCCAACAAACTCTATAATCTCCTTGCCAACAACGCTACGGAAAAGGACGGTGACACTTACCGTGATATGTATGTAGAGTCTCTCAGCAAGCTCAACGACTATCTGCGTGTCATCAATGAGGTGAAGGCAGGCAACGAGGCTGAGTACAAGAAGGGAACATGCACAACTGAAACTCAGGTTGCGTTCCAAGAGAAACTGAAAGCGGTAGATAATATAGGCACCGTCTATGCTGAGTACGAAGAGAAGGCCACAACCCTTCGCGCCAACTATAAGGCAGCCTGCAACGATGTCAAGGACAATCTTACCGGTTACCTTGCAGAGCAGGTGAAGAACGTTATAGGCAAGAAGGACGGCAAGGACTATAAGCGTGACGAGGTCAGTGCTTTCTATGCCGAACAGGTTGCAGCGATAGAGAAGAGCATCGCCGCCATACAGACGAATGTAGATGATGTGAACAAAAAACACACCATAGGTGACGGAACCGCCGTTCCGTATTACGCAGACTATGCGAAAGACAAGGCTGCCGTGCTGAAGGTGATAGACGAACTTGCGCCGAAGGTGGAGAAGTCTGTCAGGGAGTTTGACAACTGGGAGTCCTCCAAGACCACCGTTGCTGACTTGCAGGCTGACTTTAACCTGAAGAAGGACGGTAACGGGAAAGACGTTACAGGTATCAAGAACACCGTTTCCAAGGATAAGGTTTACGATCAGAAGACCAAGTTCGCGGCAGAGTACGAGCGCACCATTCAGGAGCGTCTTAACGCCCTCCTTGCAGCGGCCAACGCAAGTTTCAAGGCTGACGGCACAGGTACGGCAGAGGAGTTCTATAAAGGTATTGCAAAGGACCAGACAAAGGACGGCAAGGTGACCCTTTACGGTTCTGACGCTATTGGCAAAAACATCACGGACTATGCCACAGCCGCTTCCGGCGCCATGACTAAGTATGAGGCTGTCGTTGAAGCTCTCGCTTCATACGATGTGGCTCTCAATGGTAAGGCGGCAGTAGGCGAAGAGGGTAAGGACGGCTACGTTCCGGCTGTTACGGGCTTGAAGGAAGTGGCCGTGAACCGCGACGTTACCATCGACGGCACATTCGAGGGTCAGACCTACGGCGAGTACATTGCCGAGGTGGAGAAGAAGATAGGTGCCACCGAGGGCTTGAAGAAACAGCTTGACGATGCTGTGGCCAAGAATGACACCGCACACGTGGAGGCCATGGCCGCTCTTGCAACGTTTGACGATCTCGTTGCCAAGATAGCAAACCTTCAGGAGAAGTACGCTGACAACGAGAAGCTGTGGAACGACGTGCAACTTGCTCACGCCAAGCAGAGTATGCTTGCCGAGGCTGAACGCCGTGTGGGTGAGATAGACACCAAGAACGTAATAAAGAATGAAGTCTATAAGGACGAGTATAAGACGGAGGTTGACCCGGAGAATAAGAGCGAGAACACCGCTTCATACGAGAAGGATACTTACGGCAAGTGGGTTGACGACCAGACCGTGAAGGAGGGTGACAAGGATAAGAAGATAGATGGTCTTGCTACACTCCTCAAGAACTGTAATGATGCCGTGGCTGCCATCAACACAAAGATAAGCAACGCAAAGGCTTCACCGGATGACGCCGCCGCAATAGCGATACTGTCAGAGGTGGTTGATGATCTTAAAAAAGCCGAGGAGAAATATACGACTTTGAGCACAAAGGCTGAAAGCGTGAAGAAGGCTTATACCGCCGAGAAGGTGGCACGTAAGGAACTGCTTGTGGCGATAGACGGTAAGGACGGCATAATCGACGAGCTCGCAAAGGTTATGTTCGAGAAGAATGGCGCCAATATGTTCGCTACGGAAACAGCTAACCAGCAGACTGCCATCACAAAGCTGAAAGGTGATATAGAGGCTAAGTTCACGGAAGAAACCGTTGTCGCCAACAAGGCAGACCTTACAAAGGCGAAGGATGCCATCGTTACGGCCGTTGCCAACCTCAATGACCTTGTGGCCAAGGAGAAGGCGAACAAGAAGGCAGACGAGGATTATGGCAAGACTGATACGGAAATCAACGTCAGCAAGGCTGTTACTGATGCCGAGACGGCTATCGCCAAGGCAGTGACAGACAAGAAGGTTGTGCAGGGCTCTGACGCTTACACCTACTTCGTGAACACGGTGCTT
Source organism: Prevotella sp. (assembly GCA_017623655.1). Classification (GTDB taxonomy): domain Bacteria; phylum Bacteroidota; class Bacteroidia; order Bacteroidales; family Bacteroidaceae; genus Prevotella. Next base: position 98,844 of record JAGAON010000006.1, on the reverse strand, counting down.
GCGGGGTATCGTACCGAGTATGTCAACATCGGCACGGCACGCACAACGGCAAACACTGCGGTAAGAAAGGTTTATGAGAGTGACGGCAAGACAATACTTTCCGGTGCGCTTGACGAGGCTAAATATACCGATCCAGCAAAGAACATGACAGCAGTGGGCGGAGGTCTCGCAACACAGCTTGCGACACTCAAGTCCAACATAGGAAAGGTGGCGGAGAACCTGATAGCCTGTGAGGCTGAGTATAAGAGCCAGACCGACAAGGCTGCGGTGCTTGACAAACTCCGTAAGGAAGTGTTTGACATCATCACCGGTGCCGAGACTTCAAGCTATCACGAGGCTGCACTGGCCGAGTTGCTGGTTATCGACAAGGATATTGCCGACTATAAGGATTCTGTGGCCGTAGCTTACAAGAAAGGTACGAACAGCACCGGCAAGGCGGACATAGAGGCTATGGCGAACTCTGCCGAGACGAAGCTGAACACCTTGAAGACAGGCTGGAACGATGAATACACCAAGGCTGTCGCCGCTGACAATCAGGTGCGCAAGCAGGCGTTTGACGATGCTTACACCGCACTGACCAAGACGTATGCGGATGACGTTGACGTGATAGCCCGCCTCAGTAAGTTGAGCTATGCCGACGGTTACGGTGAAGACCTGAAAGAAGTGGTAGGCGAGAACGGTATCTATACTTATGCCGACAAGATTCGCAAGTTGAAGACTGACACGGAAAACGCTTATGCTTCAACCGTGGCTCCTACACTGTTTGACGGCGGTGAGAAGTTCAAGGAACAGGCCAACACGATGAAGTCTGAGATAGACGCTATCACCACCAAGTACACGAAACTTGTCAATGAGTTTGCGGAAACCACGTACAACACCAAGGCGCAGGAGGTGAAGACTGCACTCGCTGATGCCAAGAAGGAGGTGGCCGACAAGCTCGGCAGCAGCTTTGCTACCGCTGACTTCCTGACAAAGGAGTTCAAGGATGTACAGGATATAATAGACAACGCCAAGGGTTACACGGCAAAGGACGAGGCAGGAAACTTTGTTCATGCGGACTTCGCCGAGTATCTTGACAACACTATCCTTCCTGATTTTGCGTCAGTTGATGCCAAGATTACGGCCGACAAGACAAATGCCGCCGTGGCGTCTTACAACGACAGGCTCAAAGCATACCGCACATTGGCCAACAGTGAGGCAACGCTCATTGCCGGCTATAATGGTGAGGACGGCACGCTCGGAGCATTCTCTGAGGAGTACAAGACCTTTGTTGAGTCTTCAATAGACAAGGCCGAGGCATTGTGGGCTGAGATAGCCGATGCGGATAAGTACACCGCATTTGACAAAGTAGCCGAGGAGGAAACAGAGTCAGTCAAGTCCGCTCTTGACAAGTTCGGCACACCGGCCGTGCATACAGGTTACGACAAGGACGACACAGAACAGCCGAAAGAATGGTCTGTTAAGCATACCGCGACATTCTGGAAGGCATACGACGCTGACCAGAAGTATCATGCTAACGACAATTCTTATCTCGCAATGCAGGATAAGATAGGTAATGTTCAGGCAGAACTCGACAAGGCGGAGGAGTTCGTTGCGTCTCTCATAATCCGTAACAACACTACCGTAACCAACCGTCTGGACATTGCGCAATCCGCGATAGACAATTTGACGGAGGAAGCCAAGGGTTATCATACGGCGAACACTGCCGAGGCAAATCTCGCTGACTTCAAGAATAAGTGTGACCAGCAGATTGCAAGCATAAAGGCTATAATCGAAGGCAAGACTTCCGGTGCGGCACTTATGGAAGAGAGTACCGCTGTTGAGGTGCAGATAGGTTTCTTGCAGCATGACTATAACCAGGCTGCGGCGGCCAATATAGACAACGCAGACTTCGACACCAAGCGCTATAAGGACTTGATTGCCGGTTACAGCAAGAAGAATGCGGAGATACTCCGCGACTTCAAGGACGGTAAGGTTGACAAGGACGGTGCACCGGTATATGTTGACGGCAAGCCTGTATTTGCGACGGCAGAGGAGACACGTCAGGCGTTTATAGCCCTCGAGACAGAGGTCGGTCAGATGAAGTCAGAGTTGACATCCCTCTACAATGAAGCTGCCGCAGCGGCTGCACAGGAGGCTGTTCAGAAGAAGATAGACGAACTTACCGCTACATACGATGCGTTCGTGGCACAGCTCGCGGACTGTCACACTCCGGTGAAAGAGACGTATCAGCCTCAGGTTGACGCCTTCAAGGCTGACATCGATGCCTTGCAGACAGTGCTTGACGCTGAGGTTGCGGCCAACACCGTATTGCTCTATCAGGACGAGAATGCCACAACAGCAGGCAAGATTGCCGAGTCCGTATCTAAACTCAGCGCTGACATTGCCGGTATGGAGGCTCCGTATGATGTGAACGATGCCAAGTACTTGGAACTTCGCGGTCAGCTCAACGCTCTTACCGAAAAGCTTGAAAGCGTTAACAACGCGATAAAGGAGTATGAGTACCAGCAGACGGACAACTATGATTGCGACATCGATGGTGACGGTGAGATAGGAGAGAATGAGAAGTTCTCTACATACGCAGAGAAGTACTATGCTTTGTATTCTTACCAGATAGCCAAAGACATGGAATGGCTTAACGGCGAGAACGAGAAGTACAACCTTACTGCAACCTCCAAGCCGACAGACTACACCATAGATGACATCACATCCAACATAAGCAATATGGAGAAGACTTGTGCGGGATACAACGCTAATCAGACAATCGCTAAGATTAATACGGATCTGAAAGCTGCGAAGAAGGACATTGACAACCTTGGCTACACCGATGCTGACAGAGTGGCTCTGAACAATACATATAATACGGTGAACGGCAATTATAGTAATCTTTATAACTATAATGAAGCCGCATATCAAGGTCTTGTAAATAAGGACATCAATGGCAAGCCGATTATAAATGAGGACGAGACTGTTGGCAAGACGGTAGTCTATATGGAGGAATATCCTGCCATCATGGCCAAGGCAAAGGAAGTTGCTGATGCCGTGGCCGCACTTGCACAGGATGCCAAAGACAAGAGTTGGATTAAGGGTGATGTTGATCACAACGGTAAGATTACAGTAGGTGACTACGATGCAGTCCGCCAGATAATCCTTGAGATCAACAATCCTGCCGAAACCAGCGCAATGTTCTACGCTGCCGATGTAAACTGGGATGGTCTTGTAAACGTCGGTGACCTGACATTGATAGGCAAATACATCATGGAGGGTGAGGAATTCCCTGCCGCTCCCGCCGGAACATCATCTGTTGCGATGGCCAAGGGCATGGCGCTCGGCCTGCCGACCTACGGCAGTCTTGCCATGACGGCGGAGGGCTCAGGCCTTACGCAGACCTTGAAGGTTGCCGTTGACAGCCCGCTTGGATTTGTAGGCGGCCAGTTCGATGTAGTGTTGCCTGCCGGAGTTAAACTTGCTTCCGTTGCTTCCTCAAGCCACGACGCTCTGATGGGCGAAGTGAACGGCGCGGTCCGCGTGCTTGTAAGCAACCTTGAAAATACCGAAATAGTAAACGGACAAACCTTCGTGGAGCTCAACGTTGAGGTGACGTCCGACTACAATGGAGGTGGCATAGAGGTGCAGAACGCCAAGTTCGCTGATGCCGAAGGCACTGTATTCACCCTTGCGAAGTCTTCTATCGGCACACCGACAGGCCTGGCCAACCTTACCACAGTGGAGAAGGTACAGTCTAAGGTTTACAGTGTGGGCGGTATGTTGATGAACAAGATGAAGAAGGGCATTAACATCATCGTCAACTCTGACGGAACAACCAAGAAACAGGTTATTGAGTAAAAAATCTAAACATTCAGGGCATGGCAGACTGTGACTGCCTGTCATGCCCGCCTTTTTTTACTCGCAATCAACAAAATAACAACAAAACAAACTGTTCATTATGAAGATGAATACTACGAACAACATTCTGAAATCAGTGCTTTTATGCCTTGTGTCGCTTGTGGCTCCGGTAGCCGCAATGGCGGAGAACAATGTGTATGTGGAGGATTTCAGCATCATTCCCGGTCAGGAGGCTACGGTGAATGTGATGATGGATAATGAAGACAACATCTCCTCTTTGCAGGTTGACCTTGTGCTTCCTGCGGGACTGGAATATGTGGAAAAAACCGCGGAGCGCAATACTGAGCGTCTTACACGCAACAGCCACAGCCTTAACGCGACGGATTTCCCTGATCCGACAGTGACAAAGCGTTTCACAATCTTTGCCAAAGGAACAACACCGTCTTCCACAGCGATAAAAGGTAACAGCGGCATGATTTTCTCTTTCAACGTTAAGGCCGCAAAGACTTTCAACGGTGGCAAGCTGGTTCTGCGCAATGTGATAGGCAGTGACGCTACGGTTGTGCCGGCAGAGGAAAAGCCGATGAACGACAGCGAGATGAGTGTGAAGGCCAATGCCGGAACATTCTCGCTCTCACCTGAGGCCGTGTCCATCACCCTCAACGATAAAGATACCGTGGATGTCTATATGGCCAATACCATAGCGCTCTCTGCTTTTGAGGCAAAGCTGAACCTTCCGGAAGGTGTTGAGGTTGAGGAGATGCTGATGGGTGACCGCCTTTCCGATAACGTGTCTGTAAACTACATAGCCGAGAGCGGCAAAATTCTTGTGGAATCTCTTACCAATGACGAGTTTGCCGAGAGTGACGCACCTTTGTTCTCCATCGTCCTTAAAGGCGTAGCGAAAGGCACCGGCACACTGTCTCTCAGCAATGTGTTTGTCTCCAACGGCTTTGCCGCCTTTGATACGGAAGGCACAGCAAACGAGGTTGCCGTGACTGTCAGCGCATTGCTTGGTGATGTCAACAGCGACGGTGAAGTAACACCCGCCGATGCCAGCATGATAGTCAGCTACTTCCTTGGTCAGGAGCCGGAAGGCTTTGATGCCTCGGTAGCCGATGTTAATGAAGATGGTGACATAACACCGGCAGATGCCAGTATGATATTGTCAATGTTTCTTGGCAACTGATATTGGCATAGCATTAAGATGCCAAATGATAAATGACAAACCTTTAATATAAATAGAAGAAATGAAGAAGTTAATTTTTGCCTTCGCAACAATGTTGATGGGCATAGCTCCGGCCATAGCGCAGGACATAACTACCATTCCCGACAATACTCTCTATGTTCTTGACGCTACGGTAAAGCCCGGCGAGCGTGCTACGCTGTCCGTACAGATGAAGAACAATGTGGATATGCTTACAATAAGTACATATTTTACTTTGCCGGAAGGTGTCACAGTTCCGCAGGAGGATGACTTTTATTTGATAGACCTTAGTACAGAACGTACAACCGCAAGAAAGCATAATCTTTCCTCCAACTATGTTAACGGAGAGTATCGTGTTGTGGCAATTCACTCTGCGAACAAGCCTTTTGACGGCACAGAGGGTGAGGTGTTCACCATTACCGTTGATGTTGCGGAGACAGTAGCACCCGGTGAGTATGAGATAAAGCTGTTTAACACAGAGCTTGTTGACTCAAAGAATGCTATTGTTACCAAGAAAGGTACATACACCGGCAAGATAACAGTCGCTGATCCGACAGGTGTCAATGAGGCGGTGGCTGACGCTGCCGGTACGGAGGTGGAGATATATGACACCAACGGCCAAAAGCTGCCGGCATTGCGTTCAGGCATTAACATCGTGAAGGATGTCAACAGCGGCGTGGCACGCAAGGTGACAGTAAAGTAAATGCAACAATATCATAAATGTAAAACATTGCAGTTCTGAATGTATAGATAGAAGTGCACATCCCGCTTAATGACACATTGTGGGAGTAATAATTTGTTTCGATAGGGTGCGGACGGTGTGAATCGTTCGCACTTTTTGTCGTATTTGTCGAAAAAAAGACGTACCTTTGCAACCATGAAGATAGGAATATTCGGAGGCTCGTTCAATCCCATACATAACGGGCACATCGCCATCGGGCGTACCATGCTGCGGGCTATGGGGCTGGATGAGGTATGGTATATGGTCTCCCCGCACAATCCGTTGAAACAGTCGGCGGACTTGTTGGACGAGAGGGAGCGTTTGCGCATGGTGGAAAAGGCCGTTGCCGGCGAGAAAGGGCTGCGTGCCGTTGATTATGAGTTCTCTCTGCCACGGCCGTCATATACATGGAACACGTTGCAACACCTGCACCGTGATTTCCCTGATGACGAGTTTGTGCTTATTATAGGTGGTGACAACTGGGCGAATTTCCATCGTTGGGCGCACAGTGAGGACATACTCTCCACGCATCGCATAGCGGTGTTCCCCCGTGAGGGGGCTGATGTGCCGGCCGAAGTGCCCGCAGGTGTCACGTTCGTGTCGGTTCCCACCGTGGATGTCACCAGCACGATGTTGCGCGGGATGGTGCGTAGGGGAGAGGACGTAACGCCTTTCGTCCCGCCCGTTGTGGCGCATGACATAGAGCGGGCGTATGCCGGCTGAGAGGTAGTGGTGGTTTATGAAAAAGTCCTGAAAGGACGGAATATCATAGCCCGGTGCGTAAGCGCCGGGTAATGTTTGGCAGAGGCCAAAGGTATTGGAACCCCAAAGCCGGCAGGCGAGGTGGGCATCGGCCACCGAGGGGTTTATTTTTATCAAAAACAATGGTTCTTTATTTTCACCCCTCGCTGCCCTATGGGCATCTCGCCTGCCGGCTTTGGGGTTCCAATACGTCTTGCGGTGCACGCCTTGTAACACAGGGTTTACACCCTGTGCTTGGTTATTCCGTCCTTTTAGGACTTGCCTGTCGTTCCGGAAGAATGCCTATATAACAAGAAAGCGGGGAAGAACATTTGTTCTTCCCCGCATTTTCCATTATTGAATTACGGTATGGTATCGTCGTTATGGTGTAACATACAACAAACGAGAGGGATGTTTGTCTTCAAGTTTTTATTTTTTTATCTTATAAGTTATATCACCATCCTTTATTATGTATGTACCATTTGGCATACTGTCAAAGTCGATGCTATCTTCTTTTGAATAGCATTTTATAAGAACTCCGTTGCTGTTATATATGCGTGTAAGACCATTGGGATTTAATGGAGTTATCTTTATAGAAGAAACATCTGTCGAAGTACCTGTAAAAGATATGTTTGCTATATCTGCCATCGGATATTCCATCTGTATATTAGAAGTCTTTATTATTACATTATTTCCCGAGTAAGTTATAACAGGTTTCTCTCCGAAACTATAGCTAACGGTTCTGCCAGTCTTCTGCTTGACATAAAGCGCGGATGTGCTTGCAGATGCAAATGTCGATACAAGCAAGAATGTTAAAAGTGTGAATAAAGTCTTCATGCGTTTCTAATTATATAAGTCTCTAAAATAATAGTGAAGGTTCGTTATTTCCTATAAATAGCTCGTATGCACTGGCCTAGTCTTTTGGGATTGATCTGACTGCAGTATATGCCTGTCGGTTTTATTAGCCATACCATAGATGCGTTATATGTGTCTGAAGAATTGGAACACCAATATGCACCATCTTCTGCTGAATTGTTATTGTACACATTAATCCATCCGCATGCGGGAATTGTAATGCTATTCCCATTTTGTGCTGTTCCAACGAAACATTTATTTCCATTGATAAATGAAACTTTCCAAGTGCATTTTGCTGTCATTTCGCTAAATTCAGAATATGTAGGCATACACCATTCTCCACCCCACTGTACATGTGCTGCATCATATTCTGTGCCAGAAATGTTTTCTCCTATGTTTTTCCCATAATAGTTATAGGTGTCTTTAGAGTATTCTTCTTTAGTATTAGTCTCTCCCCAGGCAAAGTAATCTCCTATCATTTCTGGACTTGTAGCTCCTATGTTGCATGTAGCCCATAGTTTACCAGAGGGGAGACCAAGGTCAACATATTCATGCCCGTTGTAATAATTTCCACTAGGATTACTTTCGTCCAATTTTTCAGCAAAGGTCACTTCTTCTACCTCCTCAGTAGAGTATGTGACATAACTGCCAGATTTCATTTTAAGGGTCATCGTCTGCCCCATAGCACTGATGGTTACAATCATTGTAGCCACAAAAGAAACCAATAATTTCATTGTATTTAGCATTTTTGTTAGTCATTGGCTCCTAATGTCTAAGATGAAATTGTGGAATATCGCATATAAAAAAAGAAACGTGGAGCCTTACCGTTGCTCGCTCCACTGCTGAGGCCGTAGGAATTGCCAATTCGTCAGAACGAGCAACTCCAGAACCCCACGCTTATGACTAAAACTCCGGTTGTGGCGATTAGACGTAATTCCACTTATATAAATAAAGTGAATTACGTGTTCTACCCGAAAGTATATAATCATACCCATGAGGCATCTATTGTTGCAATGTCCTTTGACGAATTAATGAGAAACTTCCTACGTTTTCAGCAGTCAGAGAACAAAGCGCAAATAAACGCCTTTTTATATATGGTATCCTCGGACAAAGAGTGTCTGCCACGGCAGGCTTGCCTTTCTCTGTATGTCTTGTAGCAAGACATCAATGTGAGGATTGTATATGCAAAGGTACGAATAAAATTACATTCAACCAAATTTTCTGATTATAAATTGCAAATTATGCGTACATTATACTTTTCCTCTTATTTTATATGTATATAGGATTTATATTAATTGCCATATCAGGAGTTTGTTATAAGTCATTAAACTTCTGTCGCCTTATACCCCTCGCTGCCCTATGGGCATCTCGCCTGCCGGCTTTGGGGTTCCAATACGTCTTGCGGTGCACGCCTTGTAACACAGGGTTTACACCCTGTGCTTGGTTATTCCGTCCTTTCAGGACTTGCCTGTCGCTTCGGAAAAAGGCCTGTATAACAAGAAAGCGGGGAAGAACATTTGTTCTTCCCCGCATTTTCTTTATATGAGTGTACGATTATTTTGCGTAGAGAGCAACGATAGCCTCGTACAGTTCCTGCTTGCCTGAGGTCTGCTTTGGCTCGCCTACCTTCTTGCCGTACTCGTAAACCTGCTCCAGTGTGAGCTTGCCGTCCTCGAAGTCCTTGCCCATGCCGCTGTCGAATGAAGCGTAACGCTCCTTCAGCATTGACGGGATAGGAGAGTTCTCCATTATCTCCACGGCGTTCAGCAGGGCACGTGCGCAAGCGTCCATGCCGCTGATGTGTGCGATGAAGATGTCCTCCAAGTCTGTGGAGTTGCGGCGTGTCTTTGAGTCGAAGTTTGTACCGCCGGTGCCAAGGCCGCCGTTGCGTACTATCTGCATCCAAGCCTGTGTCAGTTCGTAGTTGTCGATAGGGAACTGGTCAGTGTCCCAACCGTTCTGGTAGTCACCGCGGTTAGCGTCGATGGAACCGAGCATACCGGCGTCAACGGCGCAAGCCAGCTCGTGCTCGAACGTGTGTCCGGCGAGTGTTGCGTGGTTCACCTCGATGTTCACCTTAAAGTCTTTCTCCAGACCGTGGGCCTTGAGGAAACCGATAACGGTCTCTGTGTCCACGTCATACTGGTGCTTTGAAGGCTCCATCGGCTTCGGCTCGATGAGGAATGTGCCCTGGAAACCCTTGCTGCGGGCATAGTCGCGTGCCATGCGCAGCATTGTTGCCATGTGCTCCTTCTCGCGCTTCTGGTCGGTGTTCAGCAGTGACATATAGCCCTCGCGGCCGCCCCAGAACACGTAATTCTCCGCTCCCAGCTTGATGCCTGCGTCGATAGCGTTCTTTATCTGCACGATGGCGCGTGCCACAACGTCGAAGTCCGGGTTGGTGGAAGCGCCGTTCATGTAACGTCCGTTGCCGAATACGTTGGCGGTGGACCACAGCAGTTTGATGCCGGTTTCGTCCATCTTCTCTTTGAGGTAGTCAGTGATGGCGGTGAGGTTAGCCTCATATTCCTCAACGGAGTTGCCCTCGCTCACGAGGTCCACGTCGTGGAAGCAGAAGTAAGGGAAGCCCAGCTTCTGCATGATCTCGAATCCTGCGTCAGCCTTCTGCTTGGCGATTGTCACGGCGTCGGTGCCCTCGTTCCAAGGGAACTTCTTTGTAGTGCCGCCGAACTGGTCGCCGCCTTCTGCGCACAGTGTGTGCCACCATGCCATAGCGAAACGCATCCAGTCTTTCATTTTCTTTCCTGCCACTACGCGCTCAGCGTCATAATAGTGGAAAGCCATTGGGTTCTTTGACTCCGGGCCCTCATACTTGATGGCCTTAATTTCCGGAAAATACTCTTTTGCCATAGTTGTTTTGTTTTTTGATAGATTATGTTTATTGATGTTATTTGTTTGTCTAAATGTCGAAGCGTGTCAGAAGTTAAAGGAGCTATACGGTTTGTACGGTATGCAGTTACTGGCCAAATGCTCCATGTCTTAGGACGTTTTATCCCGCAACCGTTGCCAGTCTCTTCTTCCAGAGTTCGTATGCCGCCTTGTAGTCGGCCGTCTCCTCCACCGGTTTCTCTGTCGAGATGTGTTTCAAGGTCTTGAAGGAGTCATCGGAGTCCTTGTATATTCCCGCTCCTATTCCCGCTCCGTAAGCCGCTCCCACGGAGCCGTCCGTCTCGTAAAGCTCTATCGTCGCTCCCGTCACGGCCGCCAGTGTGCGGCGGAACAGCGGTGAGAGGAAGAGGTTGGCGTGACCCGCCTTGATGGTCTTTATCTCCATACCCATCTGCTGCATTATCTCCATGCCGTAGGCAAAGGAGAACGCTATGCCTTCCTGTGCTGCGCGAAGCAGGTGCGCCTTGGTGTGGATGTTGAAGTTGATGCCATGTACCGACGCTCCGGGGTTCTCGTTCTGCAACACCCTTTCCGCTCCGTTGCCGAAAGGAATGACCGACAGTCCCTCTCCGCCTATCGGCGCAGTCTCAGCCAAGTCGTTGATTTCCCCGTATGAGATGCCCTCCGGCGCTACGGTGCGTTTCATCCATGCGTTTAGTATTCCTGTGCCGTTGATGCAGAGCAGTACGCCGAGACGTGTGTCGGGCTGGTTGTGGTTTACGTGCGCGAAGGTGTTGACGCGGCTCAGTTTGTCGTAGTTCACGTCGCCGAGAACGCCATATACCACTCCCGATGTGCCTCCCGTGGCTGCTATCTCGCCCGGTTTCATGACGTTTAGCGACAGGGCGTTGTTGGGTTGGTCACCACCCCGGTAGCTTATCGGCGTGCCCTCTTTCAGTCCCAACTCCTCTGCTACGGCCTTGCAGACGCGTGACTGCACGGAGAACGTGGGCACGATGTCGGATATGATGCTGTCGTTGAAGCCGAAGAAGTCCATGATGTCACGGCTGACACAGTTGTTCTTGAAGTCCCAGAACATACCTTCCGACAGTCCGGAGACAGTGGTCTGCCTGTCGCCGCCACTCAGTCTCATGGCGATATAGTCGCCCGGAAGCATTATCTTGTCAATCTTTGCGAACAGTTCCGGCTCGTTCTCCTTCACCCATGCTAATTTTGCGGCGGTGAAGTTGCCCGGAGAGTTGAGCAGGCGGGTAAGGCACTTCTCGCTGCCGATGGCCTCGAACGCCTTGTTCCCGTATGGGACGGCACGTCCGTCGCACCATATTATGGACGGTCTCAGTGCGTTGCCGTCCTTGTCAACGCACACCAAGCCGTGCATCTGGTATGATATGCCTATGGCCGCTACGCCGTCCAGTGAGCCTCCGGCCTTCTCCGCCACGCGTGCGGTGGCCTGTTTCAGTTCGTCCCACCACATCTGCGGGTCTTGTTCCGCCCATCCGGCCTGTTTCGTTATTATAGGTGCTTCGGTGTCAGGGTATTGTGCCGAAGCTATTGTCTTGCCTGTCTCTGCATCCACGAGTGAGGCTTTCACTGAGGATGTGCCTATGTCATAGCCAAGTAGAATCATTTTTCCGTTGTTTGGTTGTGGCCTCCTCCCGGCCTCCCCGAGGGGAGGATAGTTCGTCGGCCGTTGGTTTTTAGATGGTTGTTTTTATTGTTATGTTTTGCAATCGGCACCTGATTACATTGCAATCAGCACCTTTTTACATGGTAATCAGCACCTGATTGCATGGTAATCAGCGCCCTTTTGCGTTGGGCTTTGTTTTGGTCTGTTTTACCTTCTTGAATTTATAGTACCGCGCGGCGCGGTGGCTTACCCCCTCTTCCTTTTCGTCCAAGGGCACCACGTATGGCATTTGCGCCAGCTTCTTGTGAAAATTCTTGACGTCGGGCTTTATCCCCACCACGTGTTCCATGACCAGTCTGAGCTGTGCCGCGGTGAATTTCCTTGGCAGAAGGTCAAACAGTACCGTCGGGTTCAGGCGCGCCATGCGCTTTACCTCCTCCACGGCCGTGCGCACGATGTCCTCATGGTCAAACGCCAGATGCGGCATACTGTTGACCGGTACCCACTGTGCCTCATAGCCGCCTTGCAGCTTTCCCACCTTGCGGTCTATGCGCAGCAGCGACAGATAAGCTATCGTCACTATGCGCTCCAGTTGCTTGTTCAGTTTGTGGAAGCGTTGCAGCCATACCGCGTCGTCTGTATTGGCAAGGCGGTTGGCGCCGCCAAAGGCGCGGAACTGTGTCATCTTGACCTGAGCCAGACCGGTAAGCTGTTTCAGTACACGTTGTGCTGCCTCGTCAAGGTCTTCATCCATGTTGATGAGACTGCCCGGCAACTTGTACGCTCCGGTGCTGTCCTTTCCGTCTTCTCCGCTTTGGCGCACAAGAAGCACGTTGAGTTGTGCGCCGTCAAAGCCGAGGATTACGCAATCTACCGATACGTATGGATTGACCATTTGTTTTTGTTTGTTGCTTAGGTTACTATTGTCGTTTTTCTGATGTGAAACAAAAATGTTTCTGTTGCAAAAGTAATGCTTTTTGCAGAAACCGCCAAATAAAAAGCGAAATATTTTCTGTAAAACAACGATTTTAACGTCAAAAGAATACTTTTCGTACAAAATACGATATAAAGGGGTGTTTTGCGGTGTTCCTTATGCTCCTTTTCATATCGTGCCCGCAGGTGGAAATCCTCATAAATGGGTATTGCACGGGACGCGAAAAAGACGTAATTTTGCACTCGCAAATGTTTACTAAGAAAGGAATATATAATGAAAAAGAAATCTTTATTGTATTGTTTGGCTGTTGGTGCGGGGCTTTTCGCCTCCTGTACGCAGGATAATGTTCATGAGCCTGAGCCGGAAGTGATAACGCAAGTGGTGGAGGTGCCGGCGGAAAAGGAACCTTTCGACGACTCGCGCCGCTACGAAGGAACGCTCACTTCGAGCGTGCCGGCAATGGCGGCGATGATGGAACCGGTGACAACCGCGGACTTTATGGAGCTTAGGAACATGACAGACAAGAGCTCCGGGTATGCGACTATGGTGCTGGGACAGTTTGACATAACGATTCCTGCGCCGATGAACAAGGTGATAGGGATAGGCGAAATGGTCATCGATTCGGTGCAGTACGCATTCTATCCGAATGGAAACGGTATGTTCTTCAAGGATGATTTCGAGGTGATGGCGGGCAGATTTGCCACGAAAGGCACGCTGCAAGGCACGTTTTCCGCCGATGGCGGCGTGACGATGACCATGGACTACAAACCCGGTTCGATGCCTTTCACGTGCCATAGCGAACTGAATGCGGTGAGGAAATGATGAAATATCTGTATATATACATAATGTTTGCCCTTGCGGTGACGCTGCAAGGCTGCGACGGAACGTTTGACGGACTGTATGACGAGGCCGTGAATGACGGCGAACAGCAGCTCGGCGTGCAGGCGGGTAATGATGAAACACGCTTTACCATGGTGCTGGACGCACGCAGTTATGAGCATTGGCACTACATTAACCTGCGTGACAAGACCGTGGAAACCAAAGAGATTCCGAAGGTACTGACGGGTGACTGGGACGGAAGGTCACGGTGGACGTACTACAATGTGCACGGCTCGGTGTATTCGGAGCAGCAGAGTTTCAAGGTGGATACGCAGCAGGATGCGGAGGAATGGGACATTGCCGTTCACCATTTCGACGTGAAGACCAACGGCGGGGCGGCCTTGGAGACGGACTATACGGCCATAGACGACCTGCCGGCGACAAGCGATGCCTTCAAGGATGCGGCCTTTACGCCCGACGAATGGAGCCTGAACCAGTGCATAGTGGATTTCTCCGGCATGATGTCTTATAATATATGGTACGCGGGAAGCATGGTGAACACGGTGCTGAGCCGCTGGGTCAGCATGGATTTCTCGTCCCCTCCGCCGGTGTATTCCGCCTCGCGGAAGGTGTATGTGCTGCGCATGAAGGACGGCACTTATGCCGCATTGCGCCTTGTGGACTACATGAGCGACAGGGGAACAAAGGGTTATCTGACCATAGAAGTGAAGTATCCGTATTAGAATTTACAGACGATGGGAAAGCTATATATATATAATAAGGTGTACAGGGCATTGCTCTTGATGGCGGTATGCGCCCCGATCATGCCGGCGTGTGCGGCCGGGGTGACGGAAAATACGACGGTTGCGGACGGAGAGACGGACCGGTTGTTCAACTTGGATGACGTGGTCGTGACCGGAACACGCACCCCAAAACTGTTGAAGGACGTGCCGATACTGACAAGACTGATAACGGAAGAGGAGATAAGGAAGACCGACGCGACGAACATTCAGGACCTGTTGCAGCAGGTGATGCCGGGCGTTGAGTTCACATACGCCATGAACCAGCAGGTGAACATGAACCTTTCCGGCTTCGCGGGGCAGAACGTTCTCATCCTGCTTAACGGCGAGCGGCTGGCCGGGGAGACGATGGAGAATACGGACTTCGCGCGTCTTAATATGCAGAACGTGCAGCGTATAGAAATCATAAAGGGCGCGGCGTCGGCGCTGTATGGCTCCAATGCCGCCGGAGGAGTGATAAACATAATCACCAAGGAGGTCGATAAGCCGTGGACGCTGAACCTCAACGCCCGTCTGGCCGACCACAAGGAGCAGCGTTACGGCGGGTCTCTCGGCCTGCGGAAGGGTGGCTTCAGCAACATGATTGACGTGACACACACCAAGATTGACACATATAACCTGTGTTACAACACCAAGGATGACTGTGACTTCCGCACCGTCTTCGGCGGCAGGACGTGGAACGTCAATGACCGTCTGGCGTACAGTCTCAATGAAAACATGAAGCTTTCGGCGCACGCCGGGTATTATTTCAAGGAGCGTTTATACAACGTTGACGCTCCCGACAGGTACCGCGACTTCTCCGGAGGGGTGAAGGGCGAGTGGCGGATAAGTGACAGGGACAACGTGGAGGTGAGCTATAACTTCGACCAGTACGACAAGTCTGACTATCTCGTGATGCGTGATCTTGACGTGAGGGACTACCGGAACGTGCAGCATACCACGCGGATGCTCTATTCACACCGCTTTGCCGAGGATGGCGTCCTTACCTTGGGGGGCGACTATATGCGTGACTATCTCGACAGTTATCAGTTCGCTGACGGTGCGAAGAGACAGCATTCGGGCGATGTGTTCGCGCAGTATGACCATAATTTCAGTGAGCATTGGGAGCTGGTCACGGCCGGACGGCTGGACTATTTCTCCGACAATAACGACCTTGACTTCACGAGTAAGATAGGGATGAGATACCGTTCGGGCGACCTCACCGTGCGGACAGGCTATGCGGGAGGCTTCCGCTCGCCCACGCTGAAGGAGAGATATATGCGTTATGATATGTCGGGCATATTCTGGATTCATGGCAATGAGGAGCTGAAGTCGGAGTATTCGCACACGTTCAGCGCCAGTGCGGAATACACGTGGCGGCGGTATTACTTCACTGTTGCCGCCAGCCACAGCATCGTGCGCAACAAGATATCTACCTCCACGCCCATGACACTGGCGGAAGACCCTGCATATCACTATGTGCGCTACATCAACTTGGAGAACCTGCGCGTGTCAGGTGTGGAGGCGACGGCGCAGGGCAAGTGGCTGATGGCCGACGCGTCGCTGCTCGGCGCGCGCCTGTCTTACTGCTATACCCATGAGGAAGTCAAGGGAAACGACGTGAACCAGTATTGTCCGGCACGCCCTCATGCGCTGAATGTGAGTGTGGATTGGGACAAGCAGTGGTGCGGGTGGTACGGCTCCAACATCTCCCTGACGGGGCGGGTGCTGTCGGCCGTGGATTACACCGGCATGATGTTGGACGCCCCCTTCACCGAGTATGAGATACACAATCCCGCATATACCATCTGGAAGGTGCAGCTGACAAACCGTTTCAGGGACGGGTTGAGGTTGAACATTGCCGTGGATAACATTTTCAACTACGCCCCGCGGACTTATTATTTCAACTCTCCTGTGACGTTGGGCGTGAACCTTATGGTGGGCGTCAGTGTGGATTTGGAAAAGTGGTTGTAATACAAGATGACGAGGATAGAACATGAACGGCACACGGTGAGGCGGATGATAGAAATCTATTGCCGCCACAAGCACGGACGGAACGGGCATGACGGCGGTGACGGCCTGTGCCCGGAGTGCCGCGAACTGCTTGACTATGCCATGCTGAGGCTGTCGAGGTGCAAGTTCGGGGAGGGCAAGCCGGCCTGCGTGAACTGCCCTGTACATTGCTACAAGCCCGACAACCGCAGGCGGATAGCGCGGGTGATGCGTTACAGCGGGCCGTGGATGCTGCTGTATCATCCGATTATGACGGTGAGGCATTTGTGCCGCAGACGATGCCGGCAGGCGTAGCTTTTTGATAGGATGGTAACAACCCGTGTTTTAATAGGATTGTAGTCCCGCTTGTAGAGACGATGTACTACATCGTCTCCGTGTTCGGATTACGTTCATTTGTTATTGAGACGAGGTAATACCTCGTCTCTACAAAGCGGTGGTGAAGCGGTGATATACGCGTAAAAGGGTGGCGGTTATATTGGGAACGCTACCCTTTTTTCGACACGATGGTAACAACCCGCGTTGTAGGGACGCACCTTGGTGCGTCCGACAATACATGGAATATTCGGCGATTCGGACGCACCAAGGTGCGTCCCTACAATGCATAGTTATTCAATGCGACATAAAAACGTTATGATATGATTGCAGTCCCGCTTGTAGAGACGATGTACCACATCGTCTCCGTGTTCGGGTTACGTTGCATTTGTTACTGAGACGAGGTAATACCTCGTCTCTACAAGGCGGTGGTGAAGCGGTGATATATGCGTAAAAGGGTGGCGGTTATATTGGGAACGCTACCCTTTTTCGATACGATGACAAGGTGTTGCGAATCAATGCGTTATAAATGTCGCCGCAAAAGGGTGCTGATTACATTGTAAAAGAGGCCTGATTGCGATGTAATCAGCACCTGTTTACCGTGTAATCAGCACCCTTTTGCAAAACGGACGGTATGCGGCTCTGCTCCCGCAAGTTGCCATAACCGGTGACGGCTGTATTTTAACGTGTCTTTTTCTTGGCCGTTTCGGCAAAAATGAGTACCTTTGCCGCATGATTGACGTTAAGAATATAACAAAGGCTTTCGGCTCTCTTCAGGTGTTGAAGGGCATAGACTTGCACATAGGGACAGGCGAGGTGGTAAGCATCGTGGGACCCAGTGGCGCGGGAAAGACCACTCTCTTGCAGATAATGGGCACGCTTGACAAGGCCGACTCCGGCTCGGTGGAGATAAACGGGGTTGATGTCAGCCTGCTGTCCAACAACAAGCTGGCGGACTACCGCAACCGTAACATCGGCTTTGTGTTTCAGTTTCACCAGCTGCTTCCGGAGTTTACGGCCGAGGAGAACATCATGATTCCGGCCTTGATAGCCGGCGAAAGACGCAGTGCGGCAAAGGCTCGCGCGAGGGAACTGCTCGCCTTCTTGGGCTTGGAGGAACGTGCCGGACATAAGCCTGCGGAACTTTCGGGCGGCGAGAAGCAGCGCATAGCGGTGGCAAGGGCGTTGATAAACAATCCCGCGGTGGTGTTTGCGGACGAGCCTTCCGGCTCTCTGGACTCCAAGAACAAGCAGGAACTGCACCAACTGTTCTTTGATTTGCGCGAGAAGTTCGGCCAGACGTTTGTCATAGTGACGCATGACGAGGAGCTGGCGGCCATTACCGACAGGACAATACATATAGTTGACGGGCAGATAATGCCTGACACGGCAAAGGCGGAAGAGGCGTGATATATGCAGGGGCGCACCTTGGTGCGTCCGCCAACAGCACTGTCTGCCTTGTAACAGATAACAAACAACTGATAGAAATGAGCAACAACAATAAGTTACAGTTAGGAAAGAAGAACGTACTCAAGGCCGCATGGCGCGTTGACTTCGGCATGTATCTCGAGGGCGGAGGCTATGACAGCAAGATATTGCTGCCCGAACGCTATGTGCCGGAGGACTTGAAGGTGGGTGACGAGATAGAGGTGTTCCTGTATCTTGACAATGAGGAGCGGCTCATAGCCACCACCGTGGAGCCGAAAGCGATGGTGGGTGACTTCGCGTACCTTGAAGTTGCGTGGGTAAACGAGTACGGTGCATTCCTCGACTGGGGGCTGATGAAAGACCTCTTCTGCCCGTTTCGCGAGCAGAAAAGGCGCATGGAGAAGGGGCGTTCGTACATAGTCCACGTGCATATAGACGAGGATAGCTACCGCATTGTGGCTTCGGCGAAGGTGGAGAGGTATCTCGTCCGCACCACGCCGGACAAGTATGGCAATCCCGGCAGCCCCGTGCCGTACAGGATAGGCGACGAGGTGGAGCTGTTGGTATGGCAGAAAACGGATCTCGGATTTAAGGTTATAATAGACAATGCGTATGCGGGACTGCTGTATGACACGCAGATTTTCCGTAATATCCATACCGGCGACCGGGTCAAGGGGTATATCTCCAACGTGCGGCAGGACGGCAAGATAGACGTGAAATTGCAGAAGGGCGGGCATGAACACGCCGTGGATTTCGCCCACACGCTTCTTGAATACCTCCGTACACAGGGCGGCCGCTGCCGCTTGGGGGACAAGAGTGACGCGGAAGAGATAAAGGAACAGTTCGGCGTGAGCAAGAGAACGTACAAGCAGGCGGTGGGAGAATTGTATAAACAGCGGCTTATCAACATTACCAAAAACGGCATAGAGCTGGTGGATTAACCGTTTGGCGTTCCGTGTGTTATATGTGCCGGTAGTGTCGCCGTTCGCCAACCGTGCCGCAAAAGGGTGCTGATTACATTGTAATCTGTACCTAATTGCAGTGCAATCAGCACCTGTTTACAAGGTAATCAGCACCTGTTTGCAATGGAACGGGTTAGTGGGAGTAGTATAAAATTAAAAGTTTGTTATATGTCAACATTACAACTTAACTCAGAATTGTATCGTCAACTTAGCTATATCGCTGACGATGAGGATTGTATGCAGAAGGTTCTAAGGGCGGTGAAAAGGATTGCCGCAAACAAGACCGCATCCATGACGGGGAACACTTCGCGCACAAAAAAACAACTGACTCACGACTTGGAAGAGGCTTTGGCAGAGGTGGAGGCGTATAAACAGGGAAAGGTAGAATTGCTTTCAGCGGAGAATTTGCTTGATGAATTGTAATATAACTTATACAAAGTTGTTTGAAAAGTCATTAAAACGGCTTTCCAAGCATTATAAATCGCTGAGAGATGATTTTGCAAACTTCTTGCATTCTGTGCAGGATAATCCTTTGCAAGGCGTAGATTTGGGTGGCGGTGTAAGAAAAGTACGCATGTCCATTGCGTCTAAGGGCAAAGGTAAGAGTGGGGGAGCGAGGGTCTTGACTTTCCTTATTTCGCAGGAAGAGGATTTTATTCACATAGTGTTGCTTGACATTTATGATAAGTCGGAACGGGAAACTATGACAGATAATGAGATAAAGACATTGCTGAAAAAGGCCGGATGGCAGTAGATTATAATAGTAGTGGCGTTTTCTTTATGCGTGTTTTTACGCATAAAGAGTGACGGAACAGTTGCTATTGCAAAACAAACAGATGCAGGCTATCATGGTAGCCTGCATCTGTTTGTCGTTTGTTCGGTATGTTTTTCAGTCCGTTTACTTCCCGAAGAAACCGTTGTCGGCCTGTTTCTCCGCCTTAATGTGCGTGGCTGATGCCGCTTTTATGTCTATCGGCAGCCACACGTCCATGCCGCCTTTCTGTCCGCGGTGGTCCCATGCGTAGTACGGTATGAGCGTCAGCGTGCGGTCGGTGGTGTGCAACCGTCCGTCAGTTCCGTAGGACAGGGACTGCGCATTGGCGGTGATGGGCGTCACGGTGTGCCCCTCTGTTATGGTAATCGGCTGTGCGCCCACCTGTAACTGCGGCTGTTGGTTCAGCAGGTAGGTGCTGATGTCAGCCTCGTTGTCCGGCCATTCCGCGCAATAGACTAACGGTCCGCGCTCTACGGCCACCCTTCCGCGGTCGGCGGTGACCCTTTTGTCCGCCACGACAAGGCGCGGCTCCATGTCGAAATGCACATCCACCACGTCGCCTTTCTTCCATTTGCGCTCCACAACAGCATAGCCGTTAATCATTGCTCCGCTGATGGTCTCCTGCAATTTGCCGTTAACCTTTATGGAATAAGAAAGATGTTTGCCGTCAGCATAGCGGTAAAGGCTCTGCGGAGTTATCTTGCCCGTTACCCATGAAGGTACGCGTATGTACATGGCGAACTTGCCTCCCCCTTTCTTTAAGGTAATCTTCACGTCGCCGTCAGCCGGATATTGCGTCTCCTGTTGTATCGTTATGGGTCTGCCATCCACCTTTATCGTGGCTGTGTTGCCCATGAACAGGTTGACATATAGGGTATTTCGCTTCGTGGCATATATGTAGCCGGGCAGCGACGGGATGAAACGGCAGATGTTGGAGGGGCAGCAAGCGCAGCCGAACCATGGCTGGCGGGCGTATTTTGACTCCTCACGGCAGGACAATGGGTTAGGGTAGAAGAAACCGTCGCCCTCTATTGACACGCCGGAGATGAGCGCATTGTACAGCGTGCGCTCCAATATGTCATAGTAACATGAAAAGCCGTGCAGCAGGAACAGGCGGTAGTTGGTATATACGTTGCCTATCTGTGCGCACGTTTCGCAGTAAGCCGAGGCGTTAGGGAGTTCATAGTCCGCCCCGAACGCCTCTCCCGCGTGCCGTGCTCCCACGCCACCCGTGATGTAGAGTTTCTTGTTTACGATGTTGTTCCATATCTTGTCTATCGCCTTTATGTACGAAGAGTCACCCGTAAGAGCCGCCACGTCGGCCATGCCGCTGTACATATACTCCGCTCTTACGGCGTGTCCGACGGCCTCGTCCTGCTCTGTTACGGGCTTGTGAGCCTGACTGTACGCGTCTTTCCGTGCCGTCTTTCCGCGCATATCGAGGAAATATTTTGCAAGGTTGAGGTATTTTCGCTCTCCGGTCACAAGGTACAGCTTGCACAATCCCATCTCGGCTATCTGGTGGCCGGGCACAAGATGCAGCTGGTTGGCTCCCGGTCCCACCGCTTTCTCCACGCAATCGGCGTAGCGTATGGCGATGTCGAGGAAGTTACGCTTGCCTGTCGCCTGATAATGTGCGCACGCCGCTTCGAGCATGTGCCCCAGATTGTAGAACTCGTGGCTCAGTATCTCCACCTTTTCCCATCGCTTGGAGCCTGCCCATTCGTGCGGATGCTTGGGGTTCATGGTGCGGGCGGTGTAGAGATAGCCGTCCGGTTCCTGTCCTTTCGCGACGATGGCGAGTACGGAGTCGATGTATTCCGCAAGCTGTTTGTCAGGATATGTTTGCAGGATATAGCTCGCTCCCTCTATCGTTTTATATACATCCGTGTCGTCAAACGAGAATCCTCCCACCTTGACATCTTCCGTATTCTCGCCCGCCAGTTGCCTTGCGGCAATCTCGAAGTTGCGGTATCGTCCCGTCTCCTCGCACTTGCTGAACGCCAATGGGATGGTGACCTCGCGGCTGGCTTTAAGTCTTGGACTCCAGAAAGCGTCCGAAACCTTCACCGATGTGAACGGTACGGGAGTGATAGGATATTGTGCCTGTACCGCGCAGGCGGCGGTTATGAGCAGTGATGTCAGCAATTTTCTCATTCGATATGATTCTTTTTGGCGTGTCAGCCTATTGTTGTAAGTGTGTAAAGATAGACCACCGCCGCCGGTATCGCCATGAGTGACGAGTCGAAACGGTCCATCATGCCGCCGTGACCGGGCAGTATCTTGCCGCTGTCCTTTACCGAAAGGGTGCGTTTGAAGAGACTTTCCACAAGGTCGCCGAGTGTTCCGAACACCACGACCACGGCTCCCAAGCCCATCCATTCCAATGTGGAGAGCCCCGTTTCCGTTACTCCTAAGTCTGCCAACAGCATGGTATGGTCAACCCATGCCATGAGGATTGCCACGCAAAGGACTATGATTGCGCCGCCAACGCTGCCCTCCCACGACTTGCCGGGGCTGACACGGGGGAACAGTTTGTGCCTGCCGAGGAGCGAACCGGTGATGTATGCGCCGGTATCGTTCATCCATAGGAATACGAACAGGCTCAACGGTAGCAGGGCATTATACACAATGTAGCCCGGAGGGATGCTTCTGAACGCGAGAATGGATATACATGACAGCGGAAGTGCTATGTACATCTGCGACATCATGGAGTAAGCCCAGTCGTTGACGGGGTCTGCACTCTTTGTGAACAGCCCGCTTATGAAAAGGTAAATTATGGTAATCAGGTAGGGAATGAATACGCTTGACGTGGTGAACTCGGCGCAAAAGGCCGTCAATGCGAAGAAAAGGAACACTCCGGCGGCCGTACAGATGAAGCGGTTTACCTGCACTTTCTCCTTATGGTTGACCAGAGTGGTGAACTCCCAGATGGTCATTCCCGTTATGATGGCGAACAATGCCATCATGAACAGCGGGTCAAAGAAACTTGCCGACAGTACAACGACGAAGATGATGCCGGTTATTGCCCTTATGATAAAGTTCTTCATAATCAGTGATAGTGTGTGTTTAAGCCTCCGTCTGGCTGTCGCCGGCGGCGGAATCGGGCTGTGTCTGGCTTGCGGAAGCGTTGTCGCCGTCTTCCTTTCCGCCCTCTTCCTCCTCCTTGGGAGCGTTGCTTTCTATTATTTCCTGCGACCTGCTCACCCATGGACGCTTGCCAAATATCTTCTCGACGTCCTCCGCGAATATCACTTCGCGGCGTATAAGCATCTCCGCAAGGGCGTTATGTCCTTCCTTATGTTCGGTCAGTATGGCCTTGGCACGCTCGTATTGCTCGTTTGTCATCTTTATGACCTCTTCGTCAATGACCTGTGCTGTCTGGTTGGAATACGGCTTTTGGAAACCGTATTCGCCGTTGTCGTAGTAGCAAATGTTAGGCAATGCCTCGCTCATGCCGTAGAAAGCGATCATGCTGTGCGCCATCTTGGTGGTCCTTTCGAGGTCGTTCATCGCGCCGGTAGATATGTGTCCGGTGAACAACTCCTCCGCCGCGCGTCCTCCAAGCAGCGAGCACATCTCGTCAAGCAGCTGCTCCTTCGTGGTGAGCTGCCGCTCTTCGGGCATATACCATGCCGCACCCAGTGCCCGGCCACGCGGCACTATCGTCACCTTCACAAGCGGATTGGCGTATTGGCAGAACCAAGATATGGTGGCATGACCGGCTTCGTGCAGTGCTATCGCACGCTTTTCCTCCGCCGTCATCACCTTGGTCTTCTTCTCAAGACCGCCGACTATGCGGTCAACAGCATCGAGAAAGTCCTGCTTCGTCACCTTTGTGCTGTTGTGCCGTGCCGCTATCAGTGCCGCTTCGTTGCACACATTGGCTATGTCTGCACCCGAGAAGCCCGGCGTTTGGCGTGCCAGAAGGTCTATATCCAGTGTCTCGTCCACCTTTATCGGGCGCAGATGCACCTGGAATATCTCCTTACGTTCGGGCAAGTCGGGCAGATCTACGTGAATCTGCCGGTCAAAACGCCCTGCTCTCAGCAGTGCCTTGTCGAGCATATCCACACGGTTTGTGGCGGCAAGGATGATAACGCCGGAGTTAGTGCCGAATCCGTCCATCTCCGTCAGCAGCGCGTTGAGCGTGTTCTCGCGCTCGTCGTTGCCGCCAAGACCGGGATTGTGGCTTCTCGCGCGGCCTATTGCGTCTATCTCGTCGATAAAGAGTATGGCCGGAGCCTTTTCCTTTGCCTGTCTGAAAGTGTCGCGTACACGTGACGCACCCACACCGACAAACATCTCGACGAAGTCTGATCCTGACATGGAGAAGAACGGTACGCCCGCCTCTCCGGCCACAGCCTTTGCCAGAAGAGTCTTGCCTGTGCCCGGAGGGCCTACGAGAAGCGCGCCCTTTGGAATCTTACCTCCGAGGTCGGTGTAACGCTTCGGGTTTTTAAGGAAATCGACAATCTCCTGCACTTCCTGCTTTGCGCCCACCTGTCCGGCCACGTCCTTGAAGGTCACGCCTATGGCGTTGTCCTTTTCATACATACGTGCCTTGGAGCGGCCTACATTGAACACTCCTCCCATTCCGCCGCCTCCGCTGAACCGTTTCATTACAAAGAACCACAGGAAGACGAAGAACACGATGGGCGCAAAGGTCATGAGCAGGCTCATCAGCCCGCTCTGCGTGTCGGCCTCGTAGCTCAGTTCTCCGCGGAACTTGCCTGCCGAGCGTTCGGCGTCAAGGAACTGCTCCACCTTGTCGATGCTGCCGTAGGTCACCTCCACGCACGGGTCCGGCCCGGTCTGCTCCTTGTTCTGGTGGAACACGTCGCGTATGTTGGCGGAGTTGACGTACATACGCAGCTTCGAGTCGCTCTTGTTGACCACCACGCGCTGCGCGTAGCCCTTGTCAACATAAACCTTGAAATTGTCGTATGACGCTGTTTTCGACACGTTCTTGCCGATGGTGCCTCCGCCGTCGGTAAGGAACAGCACGCCAAGGATTACGAGAATGATAAGATATATCCAGTTCATGTTGAACTGGGGCATCTTCGGGGAACGTTCCCCGTTGCCTTGCTGGTTAGATGAACTTTCCACTTATGAATGAGTTTTGTTAGTTAGTCAATGTCCGGAACCTCTGTTATTGCGGCGTCTTGCCACAGCGATTCGAGATTATAGAAGTCACGTGCCTCGGGCAGGAATATGTGTACGATGACGTCAACATAGTCCATCGCCACCCAGATGGCGTTTTCCAGTCCGGCAATGCGGACAGGCTTCTCGTCCAAATCCTTGCGCATCATCTCCTCCACGCTGTCAGCTATCGCCGACACCTGTGACGGAGAGTTACCCTCGCAGACCACGAACGCTTGGCAAATCACGCCCTCCATGCCTTCCATGTCAACGATGTTGACGCTACAACCTTTCTTCTCCTGTATGCCTTTCACGGCAGTCTCAACCAGTTTCTTTACGTTTTCTGTCATTATGTATAATCTGAATATATAGTTTCGGCTTGCAAAGTTACACATTATTTATTAATAACAACAACAACGGTATGTTTTTTTTGCTTTTTTATCATTTGTGCGTTACGCCGCAATGGTAGGCGCGGCACCCTGCCGCACGGATGCTTTGACTTATAGGGAAACACCCGTTTGCGGCGGAATGGCGTGCCCGCTTCAAGCGCCGGTGTTGCCCATGGCCGTGATGGTAAATCCTTTCCGTGCGGCAAACAGGTGCTGATTACAACGCAATCAGCGCCTGTTTGCAATGTAATCAGCACCTGTTTGCGGTGTGATCTGCGCCTGATTGCAACACAATTTGCTTCGTTTTTCGTTGGGATTACGTAACATCCTCTCTTTCAGGAATGTATGTTTTCCGGCAGTTTTATCGGCAATAATGGTAAATTTCGGTATTCGGGGCAATAAGGTGGACGGCTGCCGTAGGGGGATTTCCACCGTGAACGGAGCAGGACGTAATTAAAAATGTTATAAAAGTACACGTTTTTTTTGGCGGTTTCGGAAAATATTAGTAACTTTGCACCCAAATGTTTAGAATAGAAGAACTCAATATTGACCTATCAGCTTTGCAGGAAGACTCTTTTGAGGCTACCTATGTCCTTCGTGACGAGTATTTCAACAGTCTTGACGGCGCAAGCATCCGGAGCGGCAATGTCTGCTCCGAGATAAGCCTGACAAAGGCCGGTCCCGGGGAGTACTCCCTGGCGTTGCGGATTGTCGGAGAGGTTGTCGTGCAGTGTGACAGGTGTCTTGACGACATGATGCAGTACGTCAAGGCGGAAAGCAGTTACACTGTCAGGCTCGGAAACGAGCCGGATCCGGACGGGGACGTAATAGTGGTGGCCGAGAAGGACGGGGTTCTTTCGCTGGCATGGCCTATATACGAGACCATAGCCTTGGCTGTTCCCATCAAGCACGTTCATGCACCTGGAAAATGCAATGATGCGATGACGCAAAAACTCAGTGAGTTGTCAGCCACCCGAAGTGGTGATGAGGAAACGGCGGAAGGCGTGGATCCGCGTTGGGCTGATCTGGATAAATTGAAGAATTAATAACAAAAACATTAGAAAAGAAAAATGGCACATCCTAAAAGAAGACAGTCAAAGACTCGTACTCTCAAGCGTCGTACTCATGACAAGGCAGTAGCTCCTACACTCGCTGTATGTCCTAACTGCGGTGCATACTATGTTTATCACACCGTATGCCCGTCCTGTGGCCAGTATCGTGGCAAGCAGGCTATCGCTATGGACGATGCTGCCGAATAACGGGAACTGTTGAGTAGATACACTTTCCCCTGTCGAATGTTAACCAAGCGGTTACAGACAGAGTGAGAACGGATGTTGCGGACAGCAGGCGTAAGACTTATTGCCGGCGTGGCATACCCCGCCGGCAATGCAAGCTAAGCCCTGGCCGCAACTCCGTTACCTGTAAACTGTAACCACAAACATCTTAATTAATGGAGAAAATAAACGCTGTTATCACAGGCGTCGGTGGCTATGTACCGGAATATATCCTTACAAACGAGGAACTCTCACGTATGGTTGATACCAGTGATGACTGGATATTGACACGAGTAGGCATCAAGGAACGCCGCATCCTCAATGAGGAAGGCCTCGGCTCCGCATACCTCGCACGTAAGGCTTGCCGCCAGCTGCTCAAGAAGACAGAAGTAGATCCTCAGACAATAGACTGCGTAATCTGCTGCACCACAACATCAGACTACCGCTTTCCGTCAAACGCTTCCATAGTGATAGGCAAGCTCGGACTGAAAAACGCACATGGCATGGACGTGTCATGCGCCTGCTGCGGCTTCCTCTATACGGTAGATCTGGCTGCCGCCATGATTCAGAGCGGACGCTACAAGAAAGTGATTGTCGTGGCGGCGGAGAAGATGTCGTCAATAACCGACTACACAGACCGCCAGACCTGCGTGCTCTTCGGAGACGGCGCCGCTGCGGTGCTTGTTGAGGCTTCAACGGAAGAGGGCGTAGGATTGCAGGACTCGTATCTGCGTACCGATGGCCTCGGACTGCCGTTCCTTCACATGAAAGCCGGCGGATCGGTATGCCCCTCATCGCATTACACCGTGGATCACCGTATGCACTACATCTATCAGGAAGGCCGCACGGTGTTCCGCTATGCCGTGACAAGCATGGCAGATGACGTGGAAGAGATAATGAAGCGCAACAACCTGACAAAGGATGACGTGAAGTGGGTAATCCCCCACGAGGCGAATATGCGCATAATCGAGGCCGTAACCAAGCGTCTTGAGATACCTATGGAGAAAGTTATGGTGAACATAGAGCACTATGGCAACACCAGCGCGGCTTCAATAGCCCTCGCTCTGTGGGATTTCGAGGAGAAACTGAAAAAGGGTGACAACGTCATCCTCACCGCTTTCGGAGCAGGATTCGTTCATGGAGCATCATTCCTTAAATGGGGATATGATGGCAGTAAAGCCGGAAAATAATGCATAAAGCAGGATTCGTGAATATCGTTGGCAACCCCAACGTAGGTAAGAGTACGCTCATGAACCAACTGGTTGGTGAGCGTATTTCTATTGCTACATTCAAGGCGCAGACCACAAGACACCGCATCATGGGCATAGTGAACACTCATGAGATGCAGATAGTGTTCTCTGACACTCCCGGAGTGCTGAAACCGAACTACAAGTTGCAGCAGTCCATGCTGGCATTCTCCGAGTCCGCCTTGACGGATGCGGACGTATTGCTGTACGTTACCGACGTGGTTGAGAAGCCGGAGAAGAACATTGACTTCCTGAACAAGGTCGCAAAGCAGACGGTACCGGTCATATTGCTTATCAACAAGATAGACATGACGGAGCAGGGAAAGCTCGGTGACATAGTGGAGAAGTGGCATTCGCTGCTCCCCAACGCCGAGATTCTGCCCATATCCGCCAAAAACAAGTTCGGTACCGATATGCTTTTGAACCGCATAAAGGAGCTGTTGCCGGAGTCACCCCCGTTCTTTGAGAAGGACCAGTTGACCGATAAGCCGGCGCGTTTCTTCGTCACTGAGATAATAAGGGAGAAGATATTGCTCTATTATGACAAGGAGATTCCGTATGCGGTGGAGGTAAGATGCGAGTCGTTCAAGGAGACGGAGCGCAGCATTCACATCATGGCGACGATCTATGTGGAGCGTGATACGCAGAAAGGTATCATCATAGGCCATCAGGGTGTGGCCATAAAGAAGGTGAGCACAGAGGCCCGCAAGGCTCTGGAAAAGTTCTTCGGCAAGAGCATTTACCTTGAAACCTTCGTGAAGGTGGATAAGGACTGGCGGAGCAATGACAGGGAACTGGACGCCTTTGGGTACAATCCCGAATAGTATTATCTTATATATTGATTATTAACCGCTCCCAGAGTAATATAAACCCAGTAGTTTGTTTACTGAGCAAAAAGAGAACCTGTAAGGACAGGAAATGAAAAATGGGAAATTTAGTAGCTATCGTAGGTCGCCCGAACGTGGGTAAATCTACACTCTTCAACCGTTTGACAAAGACCCGCCACGCCATTGTCAGTGACGTGGCCGGCACCACACGCGACAGGCAGTACGGCAAGTGCGAGTGGGGAGGAAAGGAGTTTTCCGTCGTTGACACCGGCGGATGGGTTGTCAACAGCGACGACATCTTCGAGGATGCAATACGCCGTCAGGTGACGATTGCCACGGAGGAGGCGGACCTTGTGCTCTTCCTTGTAGATGTAAAGACAGGCGTTACCGACCTTGACGCCGATGTTGCGCATATACTTCGCAGGACAAAGCTGCCCGTGATTCTTGTCTGCAACAAGACGGACAGCAACGAGTTGCAGTATTACTCCGCTGACTTCTACCGCCTCGGGCTTGGTGATCCCTTCTGTATCAGCGCCGTGTCAGGCTCCGGTACGGGTGACCTGCTCGACAAGGTGCTTGCGGAACTTCCGGAAGAGACCGCCGACGGTTCGGAGGACGGCATCCCCCGCTTTGCGGTTGTGGGGCGTCCGAATGCAGGAAAGTCAAGCCTTATCAACGCCTTTATCGGCGAGGAACGCAATATAGTCACCGACATAGCCGGCACAACACGCGACTCCATATACACCCGTTACAACAAGTTCGGCTTCGACTTCTACCTTGTCGATACGGCGGGAATACGCCGCAAGAACAAGGTCAGCGAGGATCTGGAGTTTTACAGCGTCATGCGCTCCATACGGGCAATTGAAAATTCCGACGTGTGCATACTCATGATAGACGCCACGCGCGGCATAGAGGCGCAGGATATGAACATCTTTCAGCTGATACAGAAGAACAACAAGTCGCTTGTAGTGGTTGTCAACAAGTGGGACCTTGTGACGGAAAAGTCGCAGGCGGCCATCTCAACGTTTGAGAATGCCATACGCCAGCGCATGGCACCGTTCACGGATTTCCCGATAGTCTTTGCCTCCGCAGTGACCAAACAGAGGATATTCAAGGTGCTTGAGACGGCAAAGCAGGTCTATCAGAACCGCAAGGTGCGCATAGGTACAAGCAAGCTGAACGAGGTGATGCTGCCGATTATAGAGGCAACGCCGCCGCAGTCCATCAAGGGCAAGTACATCAAGATAAAGTACTGCACGCAGATACCGGACACGCAGATACCAACCTTCGTGTTCTACGCCAACCTGCCGCAGTACGTGAAGGAGCAGTACCGCCGCTTCTTGGAGAACAAGATGCGCGAGCACTGGGTGCTTACCGGTACACCTATAAACGTGTTTGTAAGACAAAAATGATGAGGGGACTGTTGGTTCTACTACTGTCCGGGCTGCTTGTGGCCTCATGCAGGAAGGAGGAAGTAAAGCCTGAGGACGTCGCCTTGCAGGCGGCGAAGGCGTATTATGACCAACTGCTGCAAGGCGATTACGCCGCCTACGTTGACGGGACATTGAAAGGCGACAGCGTCCCGCCCGCTTACCGGCATCAGCTGACGCTCAATATGCAGATGTATGTGGAGCGTCAGAATGCGGAACACAAGGGAATCAGCAAGGTGGAGGCACTGCGTGCGACGCTTGACACGGCCTCGCATACGGTCAACGCCTTCCTCTTCGTGACATACGCGGACAGTACCAAGGAGGAGATTGTCGTGCCTATGGTCGAGAAAAACGGCGTGTGGTATTTGCGGTGAAAACGCCGTAGCGGAACGCAGACATATTGGCAGCGTCGTAAACAGGTGCTGATTACACGGTAAACAGGTGCTGATTACATTACAATCAGGCCCTGATTGCAGTGTAATTAGCACCTGATTGTTTTGGGCTGGTTTATAATTGGAATATTGCTCCAAATGTATGATGCCGTTTTTTGCCCCAAATTATGACTTGTAGGCAAAAAAAAAAGGAAAAGTTTGTGCGTTACATTTTTTTTTTGTAACTTTGTTTTATAAATCGTCTTGCCGCACATCGGCGCGGGACAATAAGGTGAATATACATTATTATATATAGAATATGAATTTGACAAGTGATTTCAGAAAGTACGCCACGCGCCATCTTGGCATGAACGGTATGGCTCTTGATGATGTGATGGCAGCGCAGAATCAGTATCTCAACCCCTATATCCTTGAAGAAAGACAACTTAACGTCACTCAGATGGACGTGTTCTCACGTCTGATGATGGACCGCATAATCTTTCTCGGCACTGAGATAAACGACTACACGGCCAACACAATACAGGCGCAGTTGCTCTATTTGGACTCCACAGACCCTGAGAAGGACATATCAATTTACATCAACTCCCCCGGCGGAAGCGTGACGGCCGGACTCGGAATCTACGATACCATGCAGTTCATATCCAGCGACGTGGCCACCATCTGCACGGGCATGGCAGCCTCGATGGGCGCCGTCCTCCTCGTGTCGGGCACAGAAGGCAAGCGCTCCGCACTGCCCCACAGCCGCGTAATGATACACCAGCCGCTTGGAGGCGTGCAGGGACAGGCCAGTGACATAGAGATAGAAGCGAAGGAGATACAGAAGTTCAAGAAGGAATTATACACCATCATCAGCAACCACTCGCACACACCGTATGAGAAAGTGTGGGCGGATTCAGACCGCAACTACTGGATGACGGCGGACGAAGCGAAGGAGTATGGCATGATAGATCAGGTGTTGGTGAAGAAGTAACAAGACAACCGGATAACAGAACATGGTTAAGAAGAAGGAAAACACGTGTAGCTTCTGCGGGCGCGGCGCAGGGGAAGTGCGCATGCTCATAACAGGTGTGAACGGCTTTATATGCGACGAGTGCGCCGAACAAGCCTGGCACATAGCCCAGTCAGACCTGACCGACAGCGTTACCGGAGGCGGCAAATACAGCAGAAACGCGTCGGAGGCGCCGGAAATGAAGGACGTCCCGAAGCCGATGGAGATAAAAAAATATCTCGACCAATATATAATAGGACAGGACGAAGCCAAGCGTTACCTCTCGGTGGCGGTGTACAACCACTACAAAAGACTGGCGCAGCCGGAGAGCAACGATGGCGTGGAGATAGAGAAGAGCAACATAATAATGGTCGGTTCTACGGGGACGGGCAAGACACTCATGGCCCGTACCATCGCCAAACTGCTCAACGTACCGTTCACTATCGTTGATGCCACGGTGTTCACGGAAGCCGGATACGTTGGAGAAGACGTGGAAAGCATCCTGTCGCGCCTGCTGCAAGTGGCTGACTACAACCTTGATGCGGCGCAAAGGGGCATTGTCTTCATCGACGAGATAGACAAGATAGCCCGTAAGTCGGACAATCCGAGCATCACGAGGGACGTCAGCGGCGAGGGAGTGCAGCAGGGAATGCTGAAGCTTTTGGAGGGAACAGTGGTGAATGTACCGCCAAAAGGCGGCAGGAAACACCCCGATCAGGACTATATCCACGTGGATACACGCAACATACTTTTTATCTGCGGCGGAGCGTTTGACGGCATAGAGCGCAAGATAGCGCAGCGCATGAACGCGCGTACCGTAGGCTATAACAGCGTGCAGAACATCCGGAAGATAGACAAGAAGGACATGATGAGATACGTGTCGCCGCAAGACCTCAAGTCATTCGGGCTTATTCCCGAGATAATCGGCCGCCTGCCGGTCCTCACACACCTTGAACCCTTGGACCATGACGCGCTGCGCCGCATACTGGTAGAGCCGAAGAACAGCATTGTAAGGCAGTACATCAAGCTGTTTGCCATGGATAATATCAAGCTGACCTTTACCACCGAGGCGCTTGACTACATCGTAGATAAGGCGGTAGAGTACAAACTCGGGGCACGAGGACTGCGCTCTATCGTCGAGAACATAATGACACAGGCCATGTTTGAGGCTCCTTCAAAAGGCATAACGGAATTTGAAGTCACCAAGGACTACGCCGAGTCACAGCTTCAACAGAAGCTGGAGCAATAACGACCATAACACTTGCTTATGCAGATTAACCTGACAGAAAAACTTAAACACTACTTTGGCTTTGACTCGTTCAAAGGCGAGCAGGAGGCGATAATACGCAATCTGCTTGACGGCAACGACACGTTTGTGCTGATGCCGACAGGTGGCGGCAAGTCTTTATGCTATCAGTTGCCCTCGCTTATCATGGAAGGCACGGCGATAGTAATATCCCCTCTCATCGCGTTGATGAAGAATCAGGTTGACGTAATCAACGGCATAAGCGAGCATGACGGCGTGGCTCACTGCCTGAACTCGTCCATGAACAAGACGGCCATAGACCAAGTAAAGCGTGATGTGAAGTCAGGCGTGACGAAACTGCTTTACATGGCGCCGGAGTCTTTGACCAAAGAGGAGTACGTTACGTTCCTCCGTGGAGTGAGAATATCATTCTATGCCGTTGACGAAGCGCACTGCATATCGGAGTGGGGGCATGACTTCCGGCCGGAATACCGCCGCATACGCCCGATAGTGGATGAGATAGGAAGCGCTCCTGTGATAGCGTTGACGGCGACGGCGACGGAGAAAGTGCGTGCGGACATAAAGAAAAACCTCGGCATTACGGACGCAAAGGACTTCATGAGTTCGTTCAATCGCCCCAGCCTTTACTACGAAGTGCGCTCCAAGTCGGCTGACATTGACAAGCAGATAATAAAGTTTGTCAGGCAACATCAAGGCAAGAGCGGCATCATCTACTGCCTTGCGCGGAAGAAAGTGGAGGAACTGGCGGAGGTGTTGCGTACCAATGACATCAAGGCCGCACCCTATCATGCCGGCCTTGACACCGCGGTGCGCAGCCAGACGCAGGATGATTTCCTCATGGAACGCATTGATGTCATAGTGGCCACCATCGCTTTCGGCATGGGTATAGACAAGCCGGACGTGCGTTTCGTCATCCATTACGACATACCCAAGTCCCTTGAAGGCTATTATCAGGAGACGGGCAGAGCCGGAAGGGACGGCGGTGAGGGCATCTGCATAGCCTTCTATTCGCAGAAAGACTTGCAGAAACTCGAGAAGTTCATGGACAGCAAGCAGGTGGCGGAGCAGGAAATAGGCCGTCATCTGTTGCAGGAGACGGCGGCATACGCCGAGTCTTCCATCTGCCGTCGCAAGATGTTGTTGAAGTACTTTGGTGAGGATTACCCCAAGGACAACTGCGGAAACTGCGACAACTGCAAGCATCCCAAGACGAAGATAGAGGCGGGAAAAGGTCTTGGAGCCATGCTTACGGGAATCATTGCGCTGAAAGAAAACTACCGGAGCGGCTATGTCTTCGACTTTATCAAGGGACGTTCCACGGATGACATAGAGTCGCACAAGCACCATCTTCATCCCGATTTCGGATGCGGTGAGGGCATGAACGACCGTCTGTGGAACCCGATACTGCGTCAGGCGATAGTGGAAGGCTACATAAAGAAGGACATAGAGACCTACGGTAACCTTAAAGTCACGGCTTCCGGAAGGCGCTGGATGAAGAATCCCCAGCCTTTTTACGTCACCGAGGACAACTCTTTCAGCGAGGACTGCATGGAAAACTCTCCCTCGGGAGGCAGCGCTCTTGACCCGACACTGTTCGCTATGCTGAAAGACTTGCGCAAGAGTGAGGCGCGGAGGCATAACGTTCAGCCATACATAGTGTTCATGGAAGGCTCTCTTGAGCAGATGGCCACCATGTACCCCGTTACCTTGCAGGAACTGCAAAACGTGCAGGGAGTGGGGCAGGGCAAGGCAAAACGGTACGGACAGCCATTCTGTGACCTCATAAAGAAGTATTGCGAGGAGAACGACATAGTGCGCCCCGAGGACATGAGGGTGCGCAGTGTGGCGAAAAACTCCATGCGGAAGGTGAAGATAGTGCAGTGCATCGACCGTAAGATGCCGTTGGACGACATAGCGAAGTCGATGGGCTTGAAGTTCGACGAACTGCTTGACGAGCTGGAAGCCATTGTTTACAGCGGCACGAAACTGGACATAGAGTACTACATGGAAGACACTATGTACGAGGAGGAGATAGACGACATATACGATTATTTCACCGAAGCGGAGACGGACAGCCTTAAAGAAGCGTTCAATGAGTTTGCCGGTGACTATTCAGACGAAGACATACGCCTCGTGCGTATAATGTTCATCTCGGAGATGGCAAATTGACATCTCCGCCTGTTTGGCGGTTTTACAAGCGGCGGCTTGTGTGTTTATGGCAGGATAACAAACACATTTATATATAGTCTTATGCTTAATAAAGAAAATGTGATTATATGGATGGCGAGATATGTGAGACGGTAAGGGAGACCGTAGGGATATGAAAAACACACCCGGATGACTACAAACAACGTTGTAGGGACGCACCTTGGTGCGTCCGCCGATGCGGGAAAAACGGCGATTCGGACGCACCAAGGTGCGTCCCTACAAGGCGTTGCGGTTCAAGGCATCATCAACGCCGTTGTAAAAGGGTGCTGATTACCTTGTAATCAGGTGCAAATCGCACAGTAATCAGCACCTGATCACACTGCAATCAGGTGCTGATTACAAACGCGTTTCTTTCATGCTTGATTACCAACAGGTTGCAGAACCGCATCCTTGGGCGTGGAAACAAAAAACGTGAGCCTGACAAGTGTGTGACTTGTCGGGCTCACGTTTCGTGTTATTAGAGGGTTGTTGTCTTGTTACTTCAACATCTGTGCGCGTGCAGTCTCTATCTGTGGCTTCATCTTGCCTATCTGTTCCTTGAGCTGGTCCACGTTGATTGCGTTGAGTTCGTTCAGCGGAGCGAGGATGTCAACAAGCTCCTTGATGTGTGTGTCATACTCGGCGAGGTCGTCGAGAGACAGCTTCAACAGCGCAACGTGATAGCTGAACTCAGAGGCTGACTTGTCATCAAATGCGGGAAGGAACTTGTCCACGTTCTGTGAAAGCACAAACAGGTTCTCCACCACTGCCGCAGCGGAAGCCTCCCAGAAGAAGTTGAGGCGGCCGTTCTCCTTTTCCGCAGCGTAAAAGGCTTTCAGGTCTTCTGCGCTGTAATCCTTGTTGAATTTCACGGCGGGGTCGTTCACGTCGGTGGCAATCTTTGCTATCGCCGCAGCGTATGCGTCGGAGTCCATCTTGTAGATTTCCGCAACCTTGGCGTCAACGGCAAGTACGCCGAGTGCGCGGTACTTCTGTGACAACAGTGAGAGGTTGTCTATGTTCTTCAAGTCATAAAGATAGGCGGGCTTTGCCTTCAACTCTTCGTCAGACAGCTGTATCTTGCCGTTGGCGAACACGCCTTCCACCGGGTTCAGTGAATTGTAGATGTCGGCAACGGAGTCCAGTTCCGCCATGACTTTCTGCTCGATTTGTGACTGTTCAAAAGACACTGAGTCCTTTGATTCCTGGTTAGCGTCGGTCTTTTTGCCTCCACATGAAGCCAATACCAGAGCTGCCGTGGCAGCCAAAAGGAAAGAAAACTTTTTCATAGACTTTGTTTTGATTTTGGTTATTAATATTAGTTTCTGTCTTGTTACGTAATGTTATCTTCTCATGTACCTGCCGGGAAAGTCCTGCAACAGCATGGTTACGGCAACTAAGCACATCAACATCATCACCGATATGTTGAACCATGGGGTCGGTATCGTCATGCTTCCCACACGCTTCTCGCTGCTGTAAAACGGCGCGTTGCCGTTTGTCGTGCGTGGTGTCAGATATACAAAGGCCGCACGTGGGACGATATATCCATCTACAACGTCGCAAAGCCGCTTGGCATCATGCCCCGCCAGTTGGGATTCCAGTTGCAGGTTGAAACTCTTTCGTTTCAGTTTCAGCATCCCGTCTTTGCCTATGTCGGCCGCCATGGCTACTCTCATGCGGTCGGCTGTCAGCGTTGCCGCGTTGCCTTTGACGAGCATTATCCGCTCCGCCTCTTCCAGATAGGCGTGCAGTGACCGGTAGTCATAACCGCCTTTGTAAGGCTTCATGGCGCATACTTCCGCCAGATGCGGCAGCTCCGTCCTTAACAGCGTGAGGTGTTCGGGGGCTTGTTGCGCCTTGCCCTGCAAGCGGTCCTGCTCCATTGTCTCGTTCGCTGACTGCAATTCGTATATGAATCCGTGCCGGTAATACTCCGTTTCGTACTTGATTCTGTCGAGCTTGAAGTAGTCCTTCTCATAGTCATTGCCAGCATAGTTGGCCACTGCAAGAGCCTCGTATGCCCAGCGTGACGGTATGATGTTGCCTATAACCGGCACGTTTCCCGTAGTGCTCTTGGGCGTAAGGTCGCTGAAACTGACCACAAGGCCGCACAGTAGTATCTGCGGAATGAGCAGTATGGGTATCGTTATGTATATGGCTACCACCGAACCGAGGCTCTGCGAGAGCAGCAGTCCCATGAGATTGGCCAGCACTGCGGTGGTGAACAGTATGCCCCACCATGCAAGGAACTGGTCCGTTACCTCCATTATGCTGTTGCCTACCGCAATGAACAACAGCGTTTGAACAAGAGATACTACTGCCATCAACGCCACTTTCGACCATATATAGCTATGGTATGACAGGTTAAGGAACTTCTCCCGTTTCAGCAGAGCCCTGTCTTTTATTATCTCTTCGGCCGAACCGCTCATGCCGACGAACGTTGCTACTATCACGGCCATGAACAAGTATGACACAAGGTTCTTGTTGTTCATCAGGGAATAGTCCTCTCCCGGCGGGGTGTAGTGGGTCAGCAGTGCGCATACCAGCGCCAATAGAGGGGCTTCAAGCAATGTTATCGCGAGATACTGCCCGTTCGTTACCTTCGTCATCACGTTGCGCCTGATGAATATCCACCATTGTTTCAAGGCGCCAGGCTTCTTCTGTTCCGTCTCGGGAATGCCGAACTTCTGCGGCTTTCCCATTTCCGGCCTGCCGTCGATATACATCTGATGCCATCTCTCCGGCGTCACCTTACGCTCTCCTGTCACCTGCCCCTTGCTGTCAAGTGCCTTGGCTTCTATTATGTTCAGCACCACTTCCGGATTGACATTGCCGCATACCGGACAGGTACTGGTGTCTGCGTCGGCGTAGTTGGCGGCTCTTTTGAAATATGTTATCGCCTCTATCGGGTTGCCGTCATATACCGGATAGCCTCCCTTGTCAAGCAACCACAGTCTGTCGAACAGCTTATACACGTCGGAAGAGGGCTGGTGTATGTTCGTCACTATCAGCTTTCCCTTGGCCGTCTGTTCCTTCAACAGCGATATAACGTTCTCCGTATCTGCCGAGGACAGCCCCGATGTAGGCTCGTCAAGCAACAGTACCGCCGGCTCGCGGAGCAGTTCCAAGGCAATGTTGAGGCGCTTGCGCTGTCCGCCGGAGATGATTTTCTTGACAGGGGAGCCTACCTTCAAGTCCTTCGCCTGAAACAGTCCGAGGTCTTTCAGCGTGGTTGTAACCCTGCGGTCTATCTCCTCTTCCGGCATACCGTCAAAGCATAGTCTGGCGGTATAGTACAGGTTCTGATATACAGTCAGTTCTTCTATCAGCAAGTCATCCTGCGGAACAAACCCTATCAGTGCCTTGGCCTTCGGATGGTCAAGTGGATATCCGTTTATGGTTATGCTGCCTTTCTGCGGCACTATGTTGCCGTTGAGAATGGAAATAAGCGTAGTCTTGCCCGAACCGCTGCCTCCCATGATGGCAATCAGCTCCCCGTCGTGCATGTCAAACGAGAAGTTGTGTATCCCGTCCTTGCTTTTTGGATAGTAGAAATCAACGTCTCTGCCCGAGAACAGTATTCTTCCTTTCTTGCTGGCGGCATGATATTGCGCAAGAACCATGGAGTAATAGACCGGCTTGCCCAGCCTGTTTTTCAGCACACCACTGGTGTCCCACACCTGATACATGCCCTTGACGACAGGTACATCGTTGAACAATACATTCCTGATGTCGCTGCCATCGTAAGAGAACACCATCAGGTTCATCGTCCTGAGCCAAAGCGTTTTGACCGGAGCCTTGAACCCGTCGAACCGGCAGAGCTTCACGTCCCGCGTCTCATAGCCCAGCACAAAGTCCGCGAACAGCGTACACAGTCTTTTGGGAATCCCTAACTTTTGGGCTGTGCGTGTGAAGATAGGGTCTTCCACATCGAAGTATTCCGGTGTCTTGGCGCAGAACTCCATCAGCCGAAGCAGCACCATAGCCCCCTCTTCCTGGCGTATCTCAGATTTCAGACCCGTGCATATACCGTCAACAATACCCTCCGTATCCAGTTCCGGCATATCCTCGTAAAAGCCCCTTAAATCCTGATATAGCTTGACATATTGCTCCTTGTTGCGTATGCCGAAATGGCTGCCGAGATAACTTTCCAGCATCTTAGCCGAAACCTTCGTGTCCACGTTGCCTCTGGAACAGAACAGCGCGAACAGATTGGTAAGAGCTGATATTATTGTATCCGTAACCATCCCACCTGACGGGTTTTATGTTTTTTCATACGTATCGTTAAGCAAAGGTAATAAAAAATAGGTAATGTAATGGCATATACCATATACAATTAATGTTTTTTAACCACATGTTTGCAGTAACACGACTGTTTGGCCGCAAGGCCGGCATATTGCTTTGGCCGGCG
Organism: Prevotella sp.; assembly: GCA_017623655.1. Classification (GTDB taxonomy): domain Bacteria; phylum Bacteroidota; class Bacteroidia; order Bacteroidales; family Bacteroidaceae; genus Prevotella. The sequence goes on along the minus strand of JAGAON010000006.1, from coordinate 59,400 downwards.
TGTCATTACGATGTCAGATGCCCCCAAACCGCCGCTGAATAAGGAACTGATAACAGGACACGAAAGGGGTGCAGACAAATCCGTCTGCAATCAGGTGCTGATTACACGGTGAACAGGTGCTGATTACAATGCAAAAGGGTGCTGATTGCAATGTAATCAGCACCCTTTTGCGACGCTCTTTGTAACGTATTGGTTTGTAATGGGATACTTTGCGCGTCAGAATCGCATGTCCTTCTTCATTCTTTTCCACAACCTTTCACCGAAAATGACGGCTGATGCGGCGTCAAAATGCAGTTTGTCGCTCTGCACTGACAGGTCACTCAGGTCTATGACGTGTACATTCGCATCATCCCTGCCAAGTTTTTTCATCGCGTTTTCTATGTCAGCGTTATACATTCTTGACGAATGCGGAACGGTTCCGAGGTAGAACGGCAGCGACAGGTACTTCTTGTCTCCCAGCTTTTCGGCTATATGCCGGCGCACGTATGCTATCATTCCCTTCATGCTATCGTGATAGCCGGCGGGCGTTTTGTAGTCACTTTCCCCCTGATGCCACATTACTGCCTTTATCTCTACGCTGTCACCGCCGGCCTCTATTGAGTCGATGGCCGCGTCTATTGCCGCTATCCATGCTTTCAGCAGTGACTGACCGGTAAAACGCTTGCCGTCCTTTTCATATACAGCGCCCGCAATTTCCGTGTCAGCAAGGAACGAACTGTCCGCGCTCCAATGATACCCTTTGCCGTACATAGGGCGGAATGTCCCGTCTGCGTCATACACGCCATAGAACGGTATGCTTGCCTTCTCGCCGTTATCGGCTGTCGTTTTAGCCATACGTCCCGAACAATCGGCCATGGGATCAAGGCTCGTGCCGCCCTGACTGCACTTCACCACATAGAAAGGAATTCCTGATTTCTCCGCGATATGGTGATACACCACGGCGTCATAGGTCCATCTGCTGCTGTTACCCCTGCCTCCCGCCGCGGCTTGGAATGTGTAAAACCTGCCGGCACGCTCCGGATTATAACCGCAGTGATAGGATATTTTACACATCCTGATAGGTTCTTTCAGAAAATCGGGCAGGTCTTTCGCCGGCACACGGCCGTCGGTGTTTGACTGTCCGGCGGTGAGAAACATGACTTTTGTCTCCGCCGCAGCATGGTTTACGGCGCACAGCATGAATGTAATAAGAAATAAATACAGTTGTTTCATCTTATACAATAGATTTAATCATAACTTTACTTCATCGCGCAAAGTTAGTGTTTTATGTCCTTTCGTATAGGAGACAGATGGAAAAATAAGGTTGACAGATGTTTCTTTCTACCTCATTGAAACATTTGTCAACCTTGTTGCCGGGCGTGAGCGGTCACTCTTCTTCCCCTGCCTTGGCGGCATATTCGGTGGGCTGCAAGCCAAATTCCTTCTTGAAGCAGATGGAAAAGTACTTCGGGTCGTTGAATCCTACGCGGTAAGCGAGTTCAGAAATGCGGATGGCAGGGTTCTCGTCAAGAATCCTGCACGCGGCCTTTAACCGCAGGCTGCGCACAAAGGCGGTGGTGTTCAGCCCTGTTATGGATTTCAACTTCTTGTGAAGCACCGTCCGGCTTGTCGCCATCTCCTCCACAAACTGCGTCACGTTGAAGTCCGCATCGGCTATATGCCGGTTGACACAGGCCACGGCATTGTCAAGGAAACGCTCCTCATCGGTGGGGATATTGGAGAATATCTGCAACTTTAAGTGATGCACCTTGTCCGTTTCCCCGTCCTGAACATGGCGTTTGTTGCGTAGCATCAGCCGCCTTCTTGTCTCCCACCATGCGCCAAACATAGCCAGTGCCAGCAGAATGGCATACTGGACGAAGGCCTGCCACGTGGCATAGAACGGAGGAAGAACGTCAACCGACAGCGTGCGCACCTTCCCCCATTCGCCGTTTTCGCCGGTAGCCTTAATCTCAAGGGTATATTTCCCCGCCGGAAGATGCGAGTAAGAGGCCGTGCGCATAGTGGCGTCCGCATGATGCCAGACGGCATCATACCCCACAAGGCGGTAGGCATACTTCGTCTTTTGCTGCTGACGGTAGTTCAACGAGGCAAAACATACGGTGAAACCGGAATATTCTGACGGTATGGTCAGGCGGTCAGTGAAGTCCGGCGTGTATGGACTTATGTCGTTACGCGCGTCACTTTCCATCGTTTCCAGCGGGTGACCGTCGATTAGTATGTCCGTGATACGCAGCGGATCATCAGACTTTCCGCCCTCGGCCATGTCTTCTCCGAATGAGACGATGCCCTTTGTCGTGCCGAAATAGAACCTTTCCCCGCTGCGGCAGGAGGCGTTCGGGCTGAAGAAATTGTCCGGCAGCCCGTCTGCTGTGGTGAATATCCTTGCGTGTCCTGCCCGCTCTCCCGTTACCGACAGGCGTGCAAGGCCTTGGTTTGTGCCTATCCACAGGTTGCCGCCACTGTCCGTTTCCATGCTTGCCACCATGTCTCCGGGGAGGTTATACTGCTGGTGTACGGAGCGGAAGAGGTCCTTTTGCGAATCATACAGGCACAGTCCGCTTCCCTCTGTGCCCACCCACAGTGAGCCGCTGTTGTCTATAAGGAAACAGAGTGGCGTGCCTGCGGGAAGCCGTCCGTTGCCGGTGGTGTAGCTTTTGCACCGCAACGCCTGCGGATTGTCCATGTTTCCGGTTATGTGGATGATGCCGTCAGCGGCGGTGGCAAGCCACAGCGAGCCGTCATTGTCGCTCACAATGGCGGTCGTTTCCCTTGTCAGCAGCCTGTCGGTATGTGGTGATTTCCTGAAATAAAATTCCCGTCCGTCGGCATATCTCACGCCGAGTCCTTTGTAAGAACCCACCCACCAGTTCCCTTTCTTGTCCTCATGCACGCAGCAAACAAGGTTATGCGGAATGAAATTACAGGTTGCCCGCTTGTATTGTTTGACCATCTTGCCGTCACGGCACACGAGTATTCCCTCGTCATGAACGGCTACCAACACCTCTTTATATATATTGCTGTAAGATATATGGTACGGTCTTCCTGTCGGCATGATGGTCGTTCGCACGTTTCCGCAGGTGTATTCTATGCCGTATCCGCAGCCCGCATACATGGCTTCACCGCCGTTTTCCGCCGTTCCCGCCTGCTTTGTGACAAGCACGGTGGCTATGTATTCGTTGCGTTTCCCGCCGTTGCTGCCCGGTATCGTCACCTCAAACGGCCGCCGGCGGGTGTCGGCGCTGAACACACCCGCTCCCTTTGTGCTTATCCACATCATGCCGTTCCTGTCCCGCATCACCGTGTTCACCTCGCCGATAGGCAGGAAATGCCGTTTGCTTGTCTCCGAATAGTTTGTGAAAACACCCTCTTCCGCGAACGGCATGATTGCGATTCCGTTGCGTGTGCCCGCCCATAGCGAGCGGGTTATAAGGTCTTCGTGTATGGAATAGATGAAATCAGACGGCAATGAGGTGTCTTTCCCGGCCTCATGGCGGAAAGTCCTTGCCACGGTGACGGTCTTCATGTCAGAGGAAAATACTAACTTGTGTATGCCTCCACCGCTTGTTCCCGCCCATATCGTGCCCTGCGAGTCCTGAAACAAGTCCATCACCGAGTTCGTCTCATCCAGAGGCGGGTAATGAGTGAATCGGTTTTCGCGCGTGTTATACCTGTACAGACCGTTCTTCCATGTGCCGATGAGCAGGTTGCCGTTGCCGTATTCCATTATGGCCTGTATGTTAATGTCTGCCGGCACATCGCCCTTACAGTTGCCTTTGGTCATGCGTACCGGTGTGTCACGCTTGGAGTCATAGTACGCCATACCGCTGATATAACCGAGAAACACGCGGTTGTCCTTTGTGACGCATATCCGGTTCAGCCGCTGCCGGCCGCCTCCTTCAGGGCGCATGGCTCTCATGCGGCCGTTGCGTTTGTCGAGCACGCATAGCCCTCCGTGCGTACCTATCCACAGACGGTGTGCAAGGTCCTCCGCCACGCACAGCACATTGTTGTTTACCAGCAGTCCCGGCGTGTAGATGTTCGACTTGTATGTACGCACGTTACTGCCGTCATAACGGAATAATCCGTAGAAAGTTGGTATCCATAAGAACCCGTCCCTGTCCTGATATATGCCGTGCGCCATGCTGTTTGGCAACCCGTCGGGAGTGGAGAACTGCGTGAACCTCACGTCGCCTATGCCGCCTGCGAATGACGGTATGGGCAATATTATGGCGAGTAGCAATATCAGTTGGCGCAGAAGGTTCATAATAGTGTGAAGGTTTATTAGTTTGATAACAACGGACAAAGGTAATCATTTTTTCCCGAATAAACGTTGTGTGAGGCGGGAAATTTGTATGAATGAACGTTCTTATGTTACATAGCCCGGCATCAGCTCTTCCTGTCCGGACGGTTACATTCCTGTAAAAGATGTGTTAATTAAAGCAAATGAAGAACTAATTATTCACTAAAAAAGTGAATAGTTGGTTCTTTTTTCGTATCTTTGCGGTTACAGAAGAGTTGTCAAACCATTACAAATAATATCATCATGAACATAACCGCACACAGGCTTCCTACACATCCCGGTGATGTAATGAAAGAAGAAATAGAAGCAAGGGGCATTTCTCAAAAGGACTTTGCGGCCAAAGTCGGTATGTCCTATACCATGCTGAATGAGATTCTCAATGCCAAACGCCCTGTGACGAGTGACGTCGCATTGGTTTTCGAGGCGGCATTGGGCGTTAATCCGGAAATGCTTGTCAATATGCAGAGCCGATACAACATGGCGCAGGCAAGGCAGAAACCCGCCATGGAGAACCATCTTGAACAGATAAGGAGGGTCTGCGCCACATGGTTGTTGTGACTTTTGTTTAATAACAACAGTTCTGTTCTTTTTCAATTTCCCGCCGGGAAAAGCGGGAAAAACACCGCTTAACGGGTTGAATCATGTTCCGAAAAGGTTGAAAAAACATGATTTAACCCCTTTTTTATGTAATACAACCATCTTTTTCCGTGCTCACCTTACCTTTGCAACCGTAAAGCCTTGCCGTGGTTAAGACGCCTCTGAATGCGGGTCTCACGGTCGGGCGTGAAAGAGGGGCAAACGGCCCGCTTTGCAATCAGGTGCCGATTACACTGCAATCAGGTGCTGATTGCAGTGTAAACAGGCCTCTTTTACAGGGTAATCAGGTGCTGATTACAAACACTCCCGTAACAACCTCTGCAACAGCGGGGTATGGATATGCGTACAAACAACGGGCAACCACCCCCGATAACCAAACTGCCAACCGGATAAACAACTAAACAATATAACTATCATGAGAATTTTATTCGCAGCAATGCTATCGGCCTTTTGCAGTGTTATGGCAATCGGCGCACCGAAAGACTTTGTATGGTTCGACGGCAACGAAGCCGTCACGGTCAATGTCAGGAACAATGTGTCACCCGTAACGGTGACGGCCATGGAGATGTTCAGTGAGGACATCAGGCAGGTTACGGGCATGAAACCGGTACGCTGTGCGGCTGACCGCGCGGCGGTACGCGTAGTGCAACTGGACAGGGATGCCGCCGGCGCACGGTGGCTGCGCAGGTGCGGCGTGCCCGTTGACAGCATAATGGCCGTGAAAGACGCCTTTTATATAAAGGTGACGGAAGGCGTGAACGGCCGGCAACTGGCCGTGGCGGGCTCTGACGGCAGGGGAACGGCATACGGAATACTCGAACTCTCCCGCCTTGCCGGCGTGTCACCGTGGGTGTGGTGGGGCGATGTTACGCCTGAACACCGCGGCAGGCTGACGGTGCCGGGAGACTATCGCACGTTCCAAAGCCCGTCGGTGGAGTACCGCGGCATATTCCTCAACGACGAGGACTGGAGCCTGCAACCGTGGAGTTGGAAGACTTTTGAGCCGTCACAGGTAAAGGGACGTATCGGCGCCAAGACCTATAAGGAGATTTTCAAGCTGCTGATGCGTCTGCGTGCCAACGCCGTCTGGCCGGGTATGCACGGCATAACGACGCCCTTCTATCTCATTCCGGGTGCGAAAGAGGTGGCCGACAGCTGCGGGATAACGATAGGAACGTCGCACTGCGAACCCATGATGCGCAACAACGTGGGTGAGTGGGACGTGAAGAAACGCGGTGCATACAACTACATTACCAACCGTTCCGCCGTGCAGGAGTATTGGACGGAAAGGCTGAAAGAGGTGAACAGATATGAGAACTTCTACACCATCGGAATGCGCGGCATACACGACGGCTCGATGGAGGGAGTGAAGACGACGCGGGAAAAGACTGATGCCTTGCGGCAGGTGATATATGATCAGCGCAAGATGCTCGCAAAATACGTGAACAAGGACGTGACGAAGATACCGCAGCAGTTCGTGCCTTACAAGGAGGTCTTGCAGATTATGGAGAACGGTCTGGACATTCCTGAGGACGTAACGCTGGTGTGGTGCGACGACAACTATGGCTACATGACCCGCCTAAGCGACAGTTTGCAGCAGAAACGCAGCGGCGGTGCGGGGGTATATTACCATCTCAGCTATTGGGGAAGGCCGCACGACTATATGTGGCTGTGTACCACTCAGCCCGGACTGGTCTATAACGAGATGCGCGAGGCGTATGACATGAACGCCCGCAAGCTGTGGATAGTGAACGTGCATGACCTCAAACCCGCGGCTTACGACCTTGAACTGTTCCTCGACATGGCGTGGAACATAGACTGCGTGGCGCCAAACACCTTGGAGAACCACCTCGGACAGTGGTTGTGCAGGGACTATGGCGAGGCGGCGGGAAAGGCTCTTCTGCCCGCCATGAAGGAGTTTTACAGACTGTGCGGCATACGCAAGCCGGAGTTCATGGGATGGAATCAGGTGGAGCTTGACAAGACAAAGTACTGGCGCGGATGGTCGCAAGCGGCGAATACGGAGTTCAGCGAGACGGAGTTCGGCAACGAGTTGCAGCGTTATCTTGACGACTATGAGGCGGTAGTGCAGGCTGTGGAGAAGGCCGGGAAACTGGTGTCGCAGGACAGGCGCGACGCTTTCTTCGCGCAGATACAGTATCCTGTCAACTGTGCGGCGGCCATGAGCGTGAAGATGTTGGAGGCACAGAGGGCGAGAACGATGTTCCCCGGCACGTGCGACACCACGCTCTACTCGCGTCAGGAGGCACTGATGACAGCGTGCGCAAGGAGCGTGAAGGCTTACAACGACATCAAACGCTGGACGGACTACTACAACAATACCATGGCGGGAGGCCGCTGGAAACACTCCATGTGCATGAATCCGCGTGACCTCTTCGTGTTCTATCCGCCGTCATTGCCGCTATGGCCGGACGGAAAAGAGGTGGAACGGTATGCCGGACGAAAGGTGGCCGCGGCGAAATCCGTTGATGATATGGCCGATGGCACATTCGTATGCCGCAACGCCTGCGACTATACCTCCGCCTCAAGGGGCGTCCGTAGCGTCCAGATGCTGGGCCACAGCATGAACGCGGTGGCTATGCCCAAGGGCGGAACGGTGACATACCGTTTCACGACTGGGAAGGAAGGGAAGGCCGCTTTGCGCATGGCGCTGATACCGACACAGCCCAATGACAAGGGAGACTTGCGCTTTGCGGTAAGCGTTGACGGCGGTAAGCCGGAGGTATTCTCGCTGAAAGAGAAGTTCCGTTCGGACACATGGAAGAAGAATGTGCTGCGCGGACAGGCAATAAAAACCGCAACTCACACGTTATCAAAGGGTGAACACACGCTCAAGGTGACGGCTCTTGACAGCCACATAGTGCTTGACCAGTGGATGGTGGACTTCGATGTGGACTGCAAATTCTATGTATTTCCCGTTAAAAACTAAACTGACTATACTGAAATGAAGAAACTGTTATTATTGTTTTTGCTCGTATCCGCCACGCTGAGGGCTGAGGTTTACGATGCGTTCAAGGGTTTTTACCCCGTGACGGACAAGGCTTTCATCAAGAGCCTTAACGGTGTTTGGGACATAAAGGTGGTCGATGGCATCGGTCAGGACACTTCGGTTCCGGAGAAAGATGCTTCATGGACAACCGTGCCTGTGCCCGGATGCTGGGAGCAGTACGGCCTTTGCAAGGCGCGTTATTCATTCCCCGACTCGCTGACGGGCTACTACCGGACGGAGTTTACGGTGCCTTCCGCATGGAAAGGCAAGCGTGTTGTCATGAGACTTGACGGCGTGTTGCGCGGTTATGACCTGTGGATTAACGGGCAGAAGGCCGGCACATGGGAGCAGGCATACAACACTTGCCTCTTCGACATCACGCCGTTCCTGACGAAAAAGGCGTTCAAGGGTGAGGCGCAAAGGCTGGCAATGCGCGTCTATTCACGCTTCCAAGGCTTTGAATTCGACTGTGCCGACGACTGGGCGCCGATGGGAATATTCCGTGATGTCACGCTATTCGCCGCCCCGGAGGTGCATCTTTCCGACATGACCGTAACCACTTCCGCCACCGGCAGGGTGACATTACAGACCGAAGTGGCCAATGCCGGCAGGAAAACGGCCGTTGAGGCGAGGCTGACGGATGCCGAAGGGACGGTGACACGCATGGAAAACCGGGGCAATGGGTTGCTGACCGCCACGGTAAGCAGTCCGAAGCTGTGGACGGCGGAGACCCCTTACCTATATACATTGCAGGTGGATGTGCTGCAAAAGGGCAGGGTAGTGCAGACGTTCAGCAGCAAAGTGGGCATAAGAGAGCTTAAAGTAAAGGACGGAAACGTGCTTGAACTGAACGGAAAGCCCATCAAGTTCCGCGGTGTCACCAGTCATGCCACAGACCCGGTGAGGGTGAAGGTAATCGGCGAAGAGCTGACATTGAAGGACATGAAGCTGATGAAAGAGGCGTCAATAAACTACATCCGCACGTCACACTACCCCCGCGAACCGAGGTTTTACGAACTGGCTGACTCGTTAGGGTTCTACATTGTGAACGAGGTTCCGTTTGCTTCAAGGGGTAAAAAGCATCTGACGAAGCCGGAATTTTATGATATTCTGAGGACAAGGACAAAGGCTACGATCGACAGGGACAAGAATCATGCGTCGGTAATGATATGGAGTCTCGGCAACGAGAACCCTCTGCCGGAGAGCTGTCAGCGTATAGGAGAATACGCCAAGAGCCTCGACGCGACGCGAATGATATGCTATCCGCAGATAGGCAGCTACTTCCGCAGCATCGGGTTTGACAAATTCCCGGCCGTGGCGGACATATATGCGCCACATTATCCCACTACAAGCCAGCTGAGAGACTTCTATACAAAGACCGACCGGCCGCTGATATTCACGGAATACTGCCACACCTTGGGCATTTCCTTTGAGGATCACGACAGGCAATGGGAGATAATTGAGCGCACACCGGGCATCGCCGGCGGCTCGATATGGGAATGGGTAGATCAGGGTATGCCGTTCCAAGACAATCTGAAAGACCGTTACGGTTATGAGGAGAGGGTGTTCACATCGAAGAACGGGGGCTTTGAGATGCACGGAAACCAAGGCACCGACGGTCTGCTTTACGCTGACCGCACGCCTTTGCCCAACTATTATGAACTGCAACACAACTACGCTTTGGCGGCGGTGACAGACACCCTGTTCCGCGGTTCGCTGCACGTAAGAAACCGCCATGACTTCCTTAACCTCAAGGATAATGTGGATTTCTGTTGGGAACTGACCTCCGACGGCCGCTGTGTGGCCTCCGGTTCGTTCTCGCCCGACTGCCCTCCGCACAGCGAAATGACACAGACGCTGGCCGTGCCGCAGCTTGCTGACGGTGCGGTGGGCGTGCTGAACGTTACGATAAGGAACAAGGCCGGCTATGTGATGCTGCGGCAGGCTCTGCGGGTGGAGGGACATGAGACCCCGGCACTCACTCTTGCCGACGGCAAAACCTTCCCCGCCACAGGCTCAAAGGAATGGAACGACTATGTGCAGGGAGCCCCGATGGTAAGGGTAGGGCGCAAACCTACGATGGCGGAAAACATGAAAGTGGCCGCGGACAGGATAGAGAAGTACCTTCAACCCATGGATAATCCGTATGTAAGGGCTACGGTGGAGCAGAAGGGCAACACCGTTTCATATACTCTTGTGCCTGACACGGCCCGCCATTTCCTGTCAGAACTCGGCGTGGCTTACCTCATGTCGCCGCGCTTTGACCGTGTGCAGTGGATAGGCAAAGGCCCGTATGCCACTTATCCGGGTCGTAAGCAGGCCGGCAGATATGGATTCTGGGCGTTGCAGAAGGACGACATTTATTTTGAGGGCAACCGCATGAACTGTGACGCCGTATGGGTGTCGGACAGCGAAGGCAACGGAGTGGTGTTTGAATGTGACGGCGGAAATGTGAGCTTCGAGCAGACAGACCGCGGCATTGTGATAACGGTCAATGCGGCGGTGAGCGGCCAAGGCCCGAAATTTGCGCGCACGGCATTCGGCGTATGGTCGGACAAGACACCGGAAAAGACCGGCAGCTTCCGTATGTACGCCACCCGAAGCGGCAGCATTCCGAAACCGTTTGCCGAGCCGAAGAGCGTAAAGGCTCCGTTCAAACCGTTCCTTACGCAGTATGATACCTACCTGATGCGCTTCGCGGATATATGGGGCGGAAACGTCATCAACGGACAACAGAAGTAGGCACGGTATCCGGCCGTGCAAGCGCCGATTTCATATCGGAACGTTTGTAGTATGGCGAAATGCCGTGCCTGTTTTCGTGTTACAAAGTAAAATGGTGCTGATTACAATGTAATCAGCACCATTTTGCATTGTAATCAGCACCTGTTCACCGTGTAATCAGCACCCTTTTACAGCAGCTTTCGTAACATGTTGAATAATAACGTCTTGTAGGGACGCACCTTGGTGCGTCCGAATCGCTGCATATTACCGTTTCATCACCGCCTTGTAGAGACGAGGTATTACCTCGTCTCAATAACGAACGCGACATGATACGGTTATTGAGACGATGTGGTACATCGTCTCTACATACGGGCGACAATCCTATTTGCAACTGCGCTTGTAACGCATCGAACCGCAATGCCTTGTAGGGACGCACCTTGGTGCGTCCGAATCGCCGCATATTACCGTTTCATCACCACCTTGTAGAGACGAGGTGTTACCTCGTCTCAATAACTAACGCGACATGATACGGTTACGGAGACGATGTAGTACATCGTCTCTACATGCGGGAGACAATCGTATTAACAGCACAATAAACGAGAAATGAGTGCATAGTTGTGTGTAGCTCAATAAATATATAGTCTTCTGTTGTCGCAGGTATCATTATTATTACAACCTTAATCGGCACCCTTTTGTGAAACAGTGCCATTCTCATACTTATTTTTTTGTACTATTTGTTGTAAGAATTCTTATATTTTTTCATTCAACAGAATATTTTGTTACATATTTGTTTGGCTATACCAGTAAAATAGCTTATCTTTGCATAAAAGTCTTTTTACGATAAATTAAAATGCGTAAAGGAATCATTATTTCAAGGCTTTATACACGATTTCTGCATCAACAGAATTTTGTTAGTATCAGCCTGTGGGTTGCTTATAACATTGAATGCGATAAGAGAAATTGGCAACATAAAATATTGATAAGATAATAATATTTGTAAGCAATAAATTTGTTTTAGTAGTAATATTAATCAAACATCAAATAAAAGCAGAGAAAAAAACAGAAAGTTACAAACATACATATTGAAGCAAGCTATTATTTCGCGTTTAGCAAAGATGCCTAGGAAACAACTTTGACTGTTTGCATAAAGGTGCAACGTCCGTAAGGAATAAACACATAGAAATAATAAAAATGTGAGGATTCTGCCTTTTGGGGAAGTTTCTTCTCATGTTGGATAATAATACGTACGCTTCATATCCTTAAAGGGGTATGAAATCGTTTCTTATCAACGTGGGAGGTTCCAAATTCCTAGGCGCGCCTCCAAGCTAAACGCATAAGAAAAAAGATTCATGCCCTTTTTCTTGTGCCTTGGCGTGATTGATAGTACTTCATGTTTGTCATATATAAAGCTATCAATCTTTATGGGAGATAATACTTTTTTTTACAAGAACATATAAGACTTTATGTTGGGATATACCTAGCAGTGTTGTTAGTGCAATATAAAAAATAATATAAATGAGATTGTTATGAAAAAGAAAAAAAATGTAGTTTTTTTGTTTTTAATTATGTTTCAATTTTCTTGTGTGCATTGTTATGCCCAGTTTTGGATTCCTTTTTTGCAAGGTGTAAATCAAGGTTTAGCGAATTTTAATCGCCAGCAAGCCATTCAACGCCAGCAGGAAGCGCAGCGTGAACGTGAAGAGGAAGCAAGAAAAGAGCGTGAAATTCATGAGAGAAAGAAAGTGGAGGAAAATGGTTTTACATGGATAAGAACAAGCCAAGGCATCTCTACTACCTATTATGGTGCAAAAGATATGAATGGTAAAGAATTAATACCACTCAGTCGGAAATACACTTCTATATATTTTCTCGTGGAAGAAAACAACGTCGGATACTTCTGTGTAAAAAAAGGAGACAAAGAAGGTGCTTGTGATATTACAGGTAAGGAAGTTGTACCCTGTAATTATAAATCAGTATTCTATGGTTCTCGCGGATCTTTTGTTTATCAAGGGGCAGATAATAAATATCATGATTTGGATGTAGCCTTAAATAGTGAAGGAAAAGCCTGCAAGCCAGATTCTGACAGATATATTGACAAAGAGAGAGAAGTTGCTGATGATGGCTATATATGGTATGCAACAAATGATATGAATCATAAAACAGGTGACTACAACCATTACGGTGCGCGCACTTTAGACAACAAGAAGATAGTGCCTGAAAAGTTCTCTTTTGTCAAGTATAAAGATGGTTATTTTATCGCATGTAAACACGAAGATGATTTTGAAACAATCTATGATTTAAACGGAGTTTGTGTATTACCTTTATCCAGGCAATATATAATTTTAGAAATTCACAGGGATGAAGGATGGATAAAGGTAGCGAGGAACACGTCGAAAGGAAAATTGGCAGGAGCTATTGATTTGCGTACGACCAAGGAAATCGTCCCTTTACAATCTTTTTGTGCTATCCGCTATAATTCAAAGACACAACGCTTTGAAACAAGGATAAATCCCAAATCTGCTTGGGTTAAAACGAATTGTACATTAGACAAAGTTACAGGAGCAGTAGTCAATGTTTCAAAGACATCTACATCCCCATCGGTTAGTTCCGGAGCAGTGAAATATCATTACACCAAAAGCGGGCGCGGACAGTCGCAGAACACCGGTCAATGGAGTGGCTGGTCTTATGGTTCAGGCAACAGTGTTTCCGGTGGAAGTGTCAACAATTCATTGGAGGAACGAAAACGAGATGTTCTAAATAGCGGTGGGATGTATTACTGCGGACTGTGTAAAGGAACAGGAAAATGCTTCAAATGTAAAGGAACCGGGGTGGCAAACTATATGGGAACAACGAAAAAATGTGTGTCTTGTAAAGATGCCCCTGGCGTTTGTCCTCAATGTCATGGAACAAAGGTTTCTCCATGGAATAGATGATTTTGTAAGTAAAAGGGTGCTGATTACATTGTAATCAGCACCCTTTTGCATCGTAATCAGCACCTGTTCACCGTGTAATCAGCACCCTTTTACAGCGGCTTTTGTAACGTGTTGAATAATAACGCCTTGTAGGGACGCACCTTGGTGCGTCCGAATCGCCGCTTATTACCGCTTCATTACCGCCTTGTAGAGACGAGGTATTACCTCGTCTCAATAATGAATGAAACATGATACGGTTACGGAGACGATGTGGTACATCGTCTCTACATAGGGGCAACAATCCTATTTGCAACTGCACTTGTAACGCGTCGAACCGCAACGCTTTGTAGGGACGCACCTTGGCGCGTCCGAATCGCCGGCTGTTCGTATGTTTGCGGGCGTACATTCCAGTAATTTCGGACGCACCAAGGTGCGTCCCTACAAGGCGGAGGCAACCACGTTGCAACAGTGTCCTATAACAAAAAAATCTCCCCTCGACGTCACGTCGAGAGGAGACAACAACACAAACACAAATAAACCTGCGCTCCAAATGCAAGAGACGCAGGCATCTCTTTATTTCTTTTTCTTGTTTACTGCAATACAATTATTGTGCCATTCTTTCGTTCTGCCATTTCTTCTGTGGCATGGAAAGGTGGCGGCGGGCGGCTATTCCAGTCCGAATAGCTGCTTCAGGCCTCCGTCAACGCCGGAGAATCCCATGAAGGCGAGAGAGAGGAGCGATGCCGTGACCAGTGTGATGGCTATGCCTTTCATGCCCTTTGGGATGGCGGCGAACTCCTGTTGCTCACGCAGTCCGGCGAAGAGTACGAGCGCAAGGCCGAAGCCTATGGCTGACGCTATGGCGTAGTCGAGGGACATGAGCAGGCTGTAATCTTTCTGAACCACGGATATTGCCACGCCGAGAACGGCGCAGTTGGTGGTTATCAGCGGCAGGAACACGCCGAGAGCCTGATAGAGTGGGGGTGAGACTTTTTTAAGGATAATCTCTACCATCTGTACCAAGGAGGCTATGACGAGGATGAATGACAGTGTCTGGAGGTAGCCAAGTCCAAGGGGATTGAGTACGTAGAACTGCACAAGCCATGTGACAAGGGTTGCCAGAAGCATGACGAAAGCCACTGCGGCGGACATTCCGAGGGAGGTGTTGACCTTTTGGCTGACGCCTAAGAACGGGCAAATGCCGAGGAACTGTGAGAGAACGATATTGTTGACGAATATCGCCGCGATGAAAATCAATATGTATTCCATAAGTTTATGCCTTCTTGAAACGGTTTATTATTGCGATGATGTAGCCCAGTGTGAGGAACGCTCCGGGAGGGAGTATGAAGATTAGCATACTGAAATCTTCAGGGATGACGCCCAGTCCGAAGACGGTTCCGTTGCCGAGCAGCTCACGGGCGATGCCGAGCAGCGTGAGGCCGATGGTGAATCCGAGGCCGATGCCTATGCCGTCGAGGGCAGAGTCGAACGGGTTGTTCTTGCCGGCGAAGGATTCAGCGCGGCCGAGGATTATGCAGTTGACCACGATAAGGGGTATGAACAGGCCGAGAGACTTGTTCACTTCCGGCGCGTATGCGGCGAGAATGAACTGTACTATGGTCACGAGCGTGGCTATCACGACTATATATACGGGTATGTGTACCATGTCCGGGGTGATGTTCTTGATGCAGGAGATGATGATGTTTGAGAATATCAGCACCACCATGGTGGCGAGTCCCATCATCATACCGTTCATCGCGCTTGTGGTAGTGGCGAGGGTTGGACACATGCCGAGCATCAGTACAAAGGTCGGGTTTTCCTTTATGATGCCGTTGAGAATTAATCCGAGTTTTGACATATTATTGGGTTCTCCTTTGGTTGATTACTGTTCTTGTTCGTTTTCTGTCTCGTTGTTGCCGCATTTATGCTGCGTTGTGGCTCCGGTCTGCCCGTCATAGCTGTCCGAGAAGGTCTTGTAAGCCTGCTGTACGGCACGCAGGAACGAGCGGGAGGTTATGGTTGACGCGGTGATGGCGTCGATGTCGCCTCCGTCCTTGCTTACGGTCAGGTTGGCCTTGCCGGGGTTCAGCCCTATGATGCAGCCCGGCTGCCCCTTCTGGAACCAGTCGCCGGCTTTTGCACCAAGTCCCGGTGTCTCCGCGTGTTCAAGCACTGTGTAGCCGAGGATGTCGCCGGCGGCGTTGAAACCGACAAGCACTTTCAGGTTGCCGCCAAAGCCATTGGGGTCTGTTGACTGCACCGCGGTGCCGTTTTGCATCTTATATACCGTGAACGTCTGTTCCTTTCCGTCTATGGTGCGGGTGACGGTCTCCGGTTCCGCGAGCCTTTCTCCGGCGTTACCGCCAAGCACTACCGCGATGCCTTCGTTGAGGGCTTTCTCCGCTTGCGCGTCGATGGTGGGCTTGGTGAGGTTGTTCATATATGCGAGGAGACCGCCGCAGATTAGTGCCGAGCCTGTGAGGACGAGCACCATGTTCTGAAGATTTGATTTTATTTTGTCCATGTCCGTGACCTCCTTATTATTTTTTAGCCGGCACTTCGCCGAAACGCTTTGGCTTGATATACATATTTATAAGTGGTGTAAAGGCGTTCATGATGAGTATGGCGAACGACATTCCCTCCGGATAGGCGCCCCAGTTGCGGATGATGACGGTGAGAACGCCGATGGAGATGCCATAGACCAGCTGTCCCTTGTGGTTCATTGGCGAGGTGACATAGTCTGTTGCCATGAAGATTGCGCCGAGCATCAGGCCGCCGGCGAATATTACTTGGAACGGGTCTGCGTATGTTTTGCCGTCTGACAGCCACAGAAGCGCGGAGAGAACAAATACTGTCCCGATGATGCTTACCGGTATGTGCCATGTTATTATCTTCTTCCATAGCATGTATGCGAGGCCGAGGAGCAGTGCAAGAGCGCATATCTCGCCTATCGTTCCGGCACCGGTCGTGACGTTTCCGAGGAACATATCCCATGCGGACGGCAGTTGGTTAAGGGCGTCGGTGTCACCTTTTATCGCCTGTTTCATAAGCGCAAGCGGTGTGGCGCCGGTCTCTGCGTCGGTGTAAGCTGCCCATTGTCCCTCGACAGGCCATGATGTCATGGCCGTAGGAAAGCTGACAAGGAGGAAGCATCTGCCGACGAGGGCGGGGTTGAACGGGTTTTGCCCCAGTCCGCCGAATGTCATTTTGCCTACGCCGATGGCTATCAGCGCACCGACGATAATCATCCACAGCGGGAAGTTTGACGGCAGGTTCATGCCGAGAAGCAGGCCCGTCACGAGGGCGGAGCCGTCAAGCAGCGACGGCGTCCGGTTGAGGAAAGCCTTGCATATAGCCCACTCAAAGAAGAGACAGGCTGCCACGCTCACGAGACATACGATGAGAGAGCCGAGTCCGAAGAAGTAGAATGAGGCGAGAAGTGCCGGCAAAAGGGCTATCACTACACCGTACATGTTCTTCTCCACAGAGTCAGTGCCGTGGGCATGGGGTGAAAGAGAAACTACTAAGTTTGACATGTTGTTTTGAGGTTTATGGTTTTTGGTTTATGGTTGTGGGTCTTACGGGCTTGTCTTTTTGTATCGTTGGCTTGTGGTATCTGACCTTAAACCAACGCCCCTTAACCCAAAACCATCCTTTGAAAAAGCTATTTCTTGGCGGCTCTTCCACGTATTATGCCCATGACTGTCTGCTTGCCGTAACGTATGTTGTCGAGCATCGGACGGTGAGCGGGGCAGGTGTATTGGCATGAGCCGCACTCTATACATGAAGTTATCATCGCCTGTTCCATGAGATCCCATTTCTTCAACGCGCTGCCAGAGGCGAGAAGGAACGGCTCAAGACCCATGGGACATACGCTGACGCATTTCGCACAGCGTATGCAGGGCTGCGGAGTCTTGCGGTGTGCGTCCTCATCAGTGAGTATGGTGACTGAGTTTTGTCCCTTACCCACGGGCACATTGAGCGAGTTTACGGCCTTACCCATCATGGGACCGCCGGCAAGTATCTTGTTGTCTCCGTCCGGAAGACCGCCGCAAAGGTCTATGAGCTCGCCGAAAGACGTGCCCATTCGCACAAGGTAGTTGCCCGGTTTTGCGAGTTGTTTGCCTGTCACCGTAGTGTAACGCTCAAACAACGGCTTGCGTTTCATTACCGCTTCATATACGGCGACAGCCGTGCCTGCGTTCTGGACGATGGCTCCTACATTGATAGGTATTGCGGGAGGAGCCGGCACCTGACGGCGGATTACAGCGTCAATCAGTTGCTTCTCGCCGCCTTGCGGGTATTTCTTCTGCAATGGAACCACCTCTATCTCGCTGTTGTTCTCCAACTTTTTCGTCAGCAACTCTATGGCTTCGGGCTTATTGTCCTCTATGCCGATGTAGCCTTTGCGCACCTTTACCGCAGCCATGAGTATCTTTACGCCTTCTATCAGTTCGTCGGACTTCTCCATCATGAGGCGGAAATCGGACGTGATATACGGCTCACACTCCACTCCGTTGATTATTACGCATTCAGGAGTGGTGCCCGGTGGCGGGCAGAGCTTGACGTGTGTAGGGAAGCAAGCGCCGCCCATGCCGACCACACCGGCCGCTTTCACACGCCTGACTATCTCCTCCGGTGTCAGTTCCGGATGGTCTTCCAGCCTTTCCAACTTATCGGAACGGTCGATGGTCTCTTCCCATTCGTCGCCTTCCACGTTGATTATCACGGCCGGACGCATATATCCTGACGCGTCAATGGCGTTATCTACCTTGAACACCGTGCCCGAAACGGACGAGTGTACCGGTGCGCTGACGAAGCCGCCGGCCTCCGCTATCATTGTTCCTACCTTCACCTTGTCGCCTTTTTTCACGATTGGCTTGGCGGGAGCGCCTATATGTTGTCCCATGGGGAACACCGCCTGCTTCGGCAATGGGGCGGGTTGTGTTACGGCATCGTTGCTCAGTTTGTTTTCCGCGGGGTGTATTCCGCCTATTCTGAATGTACGTGTCTTCATGTGTTAAGCCTCCTTCTTTATAGTTACACCATTGCCGGCGTTGTTCTCTTTCGCGGCTTTCGCCTCGGTCTTCGGCGCTGTTTCCGCTTTCGGCTTTGGCGCAGGCAGTTCCCATGTGGCCTGTATCGCGTTCTTGGGGCATTCCCTTACGCACATACCGCAGGCCTTGCACTTCTCCGGGTCGATGTACGCCACATTGTTTTCTATGGTTATTGCGTCGAACTTGCATACCTTCTGGCACTTTCCGCAGGCTATGCAGCTGACCTTGCAGACCTTGTTTGCCACCGGTCCCTTGTCCTTGTTGACACATGAAACATACACCCTGCGTGCCTTTTCCTTTATCACTTTGCCTTTCAGGCGTATCTCGATGATGTTTCTCGGGCACGCTTTTACGCAGGCACCGCATGACGTACACTTCTCTTCATCTACCTCCGGAAGGCCTGTTTCGGGATTGATGTGGATGGCGTCAAAGGCACATGCCTTCACGCAGTCGCCGCATCCGAGGCATCCATATCCGCATGCCGTCTCGCCGGAACCCGTGGCATTGACTGCCGAACAGGTCATGAGACCGTCGTAAGTGCAGGTACGCGGCCTGTGGGCGAAGCATCCGTTACATCTCACCACCGCCACTGTCGGTGCGCTTTCCGCCACTGTCATGCCGAGCAAATCGGCCACTTTGGCCATCAATTCTGTACCGCCTACGGGGCAGTTCAGTCCTTCCAATGAACCGGCATCCGCCCCCTTGACGAGTGCATCAGCCATTCCCGCGCATCCCGGGAATCCGCATCCGCCGCAATTAGCCTGCGGCAGAATCTCGGCCACCTGTCCGATGCGTGGATCTTCCTTTACAGCGAACTTCTTGGAGCAGGCATAGAGGATAACAGCTGCTATCAGGGCTATGACGCCAAGGGTTAACACTGCTGATAAAATAAAGCTCATAATTTTGTTGTTAGTTTGTAGTTATGTTAGTATCTGTTTGTTTTTCCGCTGTCTTTTGCCGCGTTGCGGCTTTGGTTTAGGTTCTGTCTCTGTTGTGCGCATCCCCGGATTTTCGGCCGCTTGCATGGGTTACGCCTCACTGCTTATCGTGAAAGTCAGTTCTTTTGTCAGTGTGTCGTTCATGAAATATATTCCGAGATAATAAGGAACGAGTACACCTATGCCTATTAAGGCCGCCGGCGCTTCCGGCAATCCGGCGCAGATACACCCGGCTATCGTGGCCATCAGCAGCACGGCCGGTATCGCGAAAGCCAGTATTACCGCCTTTGTCCCGTTCACGGTGTCGGTGCTTACCGTGACTTTCTGCCCCACGGCAAAACGTGATGCGTCGCTGCATTTTACGTCAATCAGCTTCTCCTTGCTTTCGGTGGAGGAACAGTATGACGCGACCTTGCACGCGCTGCACGCGCTACTTTGGGTTATACGCACTCTCACCATCTCGCCGGAGATGCTGTCAATGATGCCAGGATGCGATATGCTATTGCCCATAGTATGTTTCGTTTAAGGCTGTATAAGGTCGGTTTGTGCCGTCAGTAATGAATCGCTTAATTGCAATGTCCACATTGCAATGCAAAAGTACGATTAATATTTGGAAAAACAAAACAATTCAAAAAAAATATGGTTCTTTTATAAAAATATTCCCTTATTTCCGCGTTTTGTTTGGCTCTTTGGCGGAAAAATCGTAAATTTGCACGTTATTTGTATGTAAATAAGGCAGGTGTTTCCGCCTATCGAGCGGCGGAGTGCATCAGCAGGCGGGCGGAAACCATAATAGAATTCGTGGTGCGTCACGCCGTTAATACGCAACACATCATTGAAATTTATGAAACAGACCAAGATTGTAGCCTCTGTAAGTGACCTCAGGTGCGAGGTTGATTTTATCAAAGAACTTTATGAAGCGGGCGTGAACGTCATACGAATGAATACAGCCCACGCCACTCCCGACGGCCTTCGCAAGATTATCCGTAACGTAAGGGCGGTGTCTCCGCATCTGGGAATACTTATAGATACCAAGGGCCCCGAGGTCAGGACGACCGGAACGGAAAAGCCCATCAGCTACAAGGCCGGCGAGAAAGTCACCATTGTCGGCGACCCGGGCCATGATACGTCTCACGATGTGGTGTGTATGTCATACCCGCAGTTTGTCAATGACGTGAAAGTCGGCGACGACGTGCTGTTTGACGACGGCGAACTCGATATGCAGGTGGTGGCTAACGACGGTGAGAAAATCATCGCGGAAGTGATGAACGACGGTGTCCTCGGCTCCCACAAGAGCGTCAACGTGCCGGGCGAACACATAGACCTTCCTGCGCTGACGGAAAAGGACAAGCGTAACATCCTGCTGGCAATAGAGGAGGACATAGACTTCATCGCCCACTCTTTTGTACGGTCGAAGGAGGACCTTATGGCCGTCCAGCAGATTCTTGACGAACATAACTCCGACATAAAGATAATCGCCAAGATTGAAAATCAGGAGGGTGTGGATAACATTGACGAGATTCTCGACCACTGTTATGGCATCATGGTTGCCCGCGGCGACCTCGGAATAGAGATTCCAGCTGAGAAGATTCCGGGAATACAGCGTATGATTATCAAGAAATGCGTGTTCCGCAAGCAGCCCGTCATCGTTGCTACCCAGATGCTGCACACCATGATAAAGAATCCCCGCCCGACCCGTGCGGAGGTCAGTGACATTGCCACGGCGGTGTTCAACAATACCGACGCGCTCATGCTTTCCGGCGAAACGGCCAGCGGTGCGTACCCCGTGGAGGCCGTGCGCACCATGGCTCGCGTTGCGGAGCAGGCTGAGGCCGACCGCGGACTGTATTCGTACAAGGTTGACGTTGACGGTGCCGACACCAACCTTCGCGACTTCCTCTGCAAGGCTGCCATAGAGACCACGTCGAAATTAGGCGTCAAGTGCATACTGACAGACTCCGGCAACGGGCATGACGCACGCACCCTTGCCGCCTATCGCGGGCCGAATCCGGTGGTGGCTATATGCAAGCACGACAAGCTGCAGCGTTGGCTCGCCCTCTCTTACGGCGTACTTGCCACATATCCGAAGCAGGACGAGCTGGAGAAGATGTTTTACCACACCGTGCGCAAGCTCCATAACATGGGCATGGTGGCGATGGACGACAAGGTGACATACCTCTCCGGACACATGAATATCGGCGTGTCTGACAAGACCGCCGGCGTCTCCATGCTTGAGGTGAACACCGTCAGCGAGGTGTTCAACACTTACGAGAAATAGTATATCATCATGTATAACCCGAAACTGAAAGAATACAAGCAATACGTCTGCGACCGGGAAACCCAACTTTTGGAGTACCTTCTGGCCACACTGCCGGGCTCCCGCAACAAGATTAAGGACACGTTGCGCGGGCGTGGGATAAAAGTCAACGGCAAGGTCGTGACACAATACGACTATCCCCTCACTCCCGGCAGTCGTGTCAGCGTCAGCAACTCCAAGCGCAACGACACGTTCAAGAGCCGTTATGCCAGCATAGTCTATGAGGACCAGTACCTGATAGTGATAGACAAGAAGCCGGGCATCCTCTCGATGGCGGCCGGACATTCCTCGCTTAACGTCAAGAAAGTGCTTGACGACTACTTCCAGCGCACGCGCCAGAGGTGCCGCGCACACGTGGTACACCGTCTTGACCGTGACACCAGCGGGCTTATGATATACGCCAAGGACATGGAGACGGAGCAGATACTGGAACATGAGTGGCACGACATAGTCTATGACCGCCGCTATGTGGCGCTTGTCAGCGGGGAAATGGAAGAGCAGTCCGGCACCATAGCCAACTGGCTGAAAGACAACAGCGCATACGTGACGTACTCCTCGCCGGTCGATAACGGCGGTAAATATGCCGTCACGCATTTCAGTGTGCTTGACCTTTCCACGAAACACTCGCTTGTCGAGTACAGGCTGGAGACCGGACGCAAGAACCAGATACGCGTGCATTCCGCCGACATGGGGCATCCCGTGTGCGGAGACGTGAAGTACGGCAATGGCGACAACCCGCTCCACCGCCTGTGCCTGCACGCATATATGCTCTGCTTCCGCCACCCCGTCACACGCAAGCCCATGGAGTTCTCCACCTTGATTCCGCCCAAGTTCAAGGAGGTAATCAACAAGGACAAGAGGATTTAGAAACGACCTTGCGGACGGCTGAAAGACAAACGTCCGGTAAAAGGGTGCTGATTACAAGGTAATCAGGTGCTGTTTACACTGCAATCAGGTGCTGATTGCGCGGTAATCAGGTGCTGATTGCGGAAGGGGCGGAACCGAAGGCCGGAACACATGATGGAATAACGATGATGACACAATATATAATAGGTATAATAGCCATAATAATAGCGGTGGTGTTGATAAAGCGTTTCGTGGGCTGTCTGGTACGCTCCGCGGTGACGATAGCGCTCGTGGCGGTTCTCGCCTATCTCTACTTCCACTACCTTGCGTGACTTCATGCCGCGCCATGACACAATGATTACAAACCTAAAAACGAAAACGATATGAAGAAACTGACATTGCTTCTCGGACTGTCCGCATTTCTTGCGACGGCCAATGCACAGGTGACGGGCAAATATTCCAAGCCGCAAGAGGGGTCATACACCGTCACGGCTGACGGTAAGATTGTGAAAAAGGAAAAGCGGGGACTGTTCGACCGCAACAAGGCGGACAAGGTCATCGACGCGAAATACCTTGCGGGAGCGTGCCCGGAGGTGAACGGAAAGATACAATGGGACCGCTCGTACAATGTGCCGGGCAAGTCGGCGAAACAGATATATGACGCCATGCTGCCGTTCTTGCAGGCCTTCTGCAAGAGCAACGGAATGACGGAACTGAGCAATGTGGCCGTGGTGAACGAGGCGGACCACGAGATTGGCGCAAGCATACAGGAGTGGCTGGTGTTTGAGAACAAGCCCTTGTCACTTGACCGCACCAAGTTCAACTACCAGCTTATCGTGAGATGCTTCGACGGCAGATGCGTGGTCACCATGCGCAACATGAGCTACCTCTATGAGGAAGACCGCGGAGGGACAACGTTTCCGGCGGAGGATATGATAAGCGATGCCGAGGCCCTGAACAAGAACAAGGACGGATTCCAGAAGGGCGGGGTGCGCAAGTTCCGCACAAAGACGATTGACCGGAAGGACCAGGTGTTCAAAATGATAGAGGAACACCTCGCAAACTGACGCGGCAACACGATATATCCCGATATACATACCATTCATTCGGCACATTATGACAGACGAGACAAAACGCCCCGGCACCTCAGACGGGGAAAAGGAACAGGCGGGACATGAACGCATAGCGGTGCGCCCGTCAAGGCATCTAAGGCCCAAACCGGTGCGCAACGTTGTATTCCATATCCGCCAAGTGCTTAACGTACTCTTCATGCTGACAGGCATTGCGGGCGTGATGATGTACTGCGGCCTCATGGGCGAGGGAGTGGTGGAACGCCAAGGGATAATAGTCATAGTAATAGCCGTCTCGATAAAGATGGCGGAGTGCATGCTGAGATTCTGGAAATAAGTGAGAAACAGGTTCGGGAAACCGATAAAACAGAACAGAAATTGAATCGTTTTCTTGCCACAACCCTTTTGGGACTGCTGTGTGTCTGCAACGTCATGGCGCAGATTGACGAGTATAATATGGATGGGTTCACCGTAGAGGACAACACATTCAACCCTAACCGTGCGCTCGACTCGCTGAACGCCAGCCATAAAAAAGCCCCGAAGGGCATGTATGTGTGGACGATAGACGAGGCGTTCGGCGACATTACGCGGCAGACTCCGGACACGGCTCAGCACCTTGTGATGAACACTATCTTCACGGAAGGGCTGTACGGGGACTACAACACCACCGGAAACCTTGGCTCACCACGCATCTCACGCATAGCGACCGACAGGGACTTCTCCCCGCGTATGCCCTTCCTTGAGCCTTACGGGTACTTCATCACGAAGCCGTCGGAACTTAGGTTCACCAACACCTTGTCCCCTATAACGAACCTTTACTACAACAGTTGCGGCAACAAGACCAACGGCGAGGACCATATCAAGGCACTGTTCGCCACCAATGTGAACAAGGAAGCGGGCTTCGGCTTTAAGTTTGACTATCTTTACGGGCGCGGATATTACCAGAACCAGAGCGGGGCTTACTTCGACTATACCATGTGGGGCTCATACATAGGGCCGCGTTATCAGGCGCATCTGATACTGTCTTTCGACCACATGAAGACAACCGAGAACGGGGGTATAGCCGATGACGAATACATTACGCACCCGGAAGCGCAGTCGGACACCTATGCTTCTGACGAGATTCCCGTCATATTGACTGACAACTGGAACAGGAATGACGCCTTTCATGCCACTCTTTCCCACCGCTATAATATAGGTTTCTACAAGGAAGTGCCGATGACCGAGGAGGAGAAGGAAGCCAAGCGTTTCGCCCTCAAGTCCAAACAGGAGAACGAGGCGGCCGGCTTGACGGACGGAGAGGAGGACGGCAAGACCGCTCCCGCGCCTTCAAGGCGTCTGTCGGGACGCCCGGATGACGCGGTGGTGGTGGGTGATTTGACCACGGATGCGGTAAAGGACGAGGCGAGAAGACTGGCGGAACAGCAGGCGAAGGCCGCGGCTGACAGCCTGATGAATGCCCAAAGGCAGGAGGAGGCGGACACGTCATGGATGAAAAAGGTGTATGTTCCCGTCACGAGTTTCATCCATAACCTTAACTATGACACCAACAACAGAACCTACATAGCGTATAACTCTCCGAAGGATTACTACCAAAACCGCTATCAGGCGATGATGGACGATGCGCTGGGGGATTCTATTTATGACGACATAAAGTACTACTCCATACGCAACCGCTTTGCCGTTGCGCTGATGGAGGGGCT
Organism: Prevotella sp.; assembly: GCA_017623655.1. Lineage (GTDB taxonomy): Bacteria > Bacteroidota > Bacteroidia > Bacteroidales > Bacteroidaceae > Prevotella. The sequence continues at coordinate 33,926 of JAGAON010000006.1, read as the reverse complement.
GAACAAGTATGTGCCGATGGGCCTGAAGTTGTTTGCGGGACATGAGATAAGGCACTACCAACTGCCGGAACTGGGCACAAACGCATACGGCTCGTATAACGAACATAACTTCACCGTAGGCGGACAGTTGATAAAGACCACCGGCAACACGCTGCATTACAAGGCCATGGTGGAGACAACCCTTGTGGGCGAGGATGTCGGTGACCTGAGGATAGACGGCGAGGGAGACGTGAAATTCCCGCTGTTCAAGGACACGGTGGACGTGGCGTTAAAGGCTTTCTATCACCTTACGAACCCTACTTTCCTGCAAAGACACTACCATTCCAAGCACTTCTGGTGGGATCATGACGGCTTCAACAAGCAGATGCACACGCATATCGAGGGCAATTTCGCACTCAGACGCACCGGAACAAGGCTGCGTGTGGCGTATGACAACTTGCAGAACTATGTCTATCTGGCTGAAAGTTACAGCCGTCCTACGGCTTCAACCATATCCGGTTACACCGCGGACGTGAGACAATCGTCAAAGAACATCAGCCTGCTTACGGCCATGCTGGAGCAGAATTTCACGCTCGGACATCTGAAATGGGAGAACAGGGTGACGTTCCAGAAGAGCTCGGACGAGGACATTCTGCCTGCTCCTGCCGTCAATGTATGGACTAATCTCTATCTGGACTTTAAGATTGCGAAGGTGCTGAAGGTGCATTTCGGCGCCGATATGTATTGGTTCTCCAGCTATTATGCACCGGAATACTGCCCGCAACTCGGCCAATACGCCGTGCAGGAGAATGAGGCCGTCAGGACAAAGACAGGCAATTACCCCATTGTCAGCGCCTATTTGAACTTCAAACTGAAACAGTGCAGGTTCTTCCTGATGATGTCTCACATCAACGCCGGCTCCGGAAACAAGAACGCTTTTCTCACTCCTCACCATCCAATAAATGACAGTGTGCTGAGAACCGGCTTGGTATGGACCTTTAATAACTGATTGTTACGGCTAAAACAGACAGCGTATGAAAGATTGTGTCATAATACTTTCCGGAGGAATGGACTCCGTAACCATGCTTCATGAGTACCGGGAGCGCATAGCTCTGGCGGTCACTTTCAACTATGGCAGCAAGCATAACGAACGGGAAATAGCCTTTGCCAAGCTGCATTGCGAGCGTCTTGGCATCAGGCATATCATCATTCCGCTGGGCTTTATGCAGCAATACTTCAAGTCATCGCTGCTTATTGGCGGCGAGGACATCCCCGAAGGACATTACGAGGACGACAACATGAAATCGACCGTTGTGCCTTTCCGCAACGGAATCATGCTTTCCATAGCCGCCGGACTGGCGGAGAGCAACGGGTTAAGGCACGTCATGCTCGCCAACCATTCGGGCGATCACGCCATCTATCCGGACTGCCGGCCGGAGTTTGTAAGTGCCATGAGCGGGGCAATCGCCAACGGGACATACGACGGAGTGTCCATATATGCGCCATATACAGGCATTACCAAGACCGACATAGCGAGGCGCGGAGCCGCCATTGGCATTGATTACAGCGAGACATGGTCATGCTATAAGGGCAATGAAAGGCATTGCGGGAAGTGCGGAACGTGCGTGGAAAGGAAGGAAGCGTTGCGTGATGCGGGCATAACAGACATTACCTTGTATGAGGATTAAGCCATACGGCGGTACTTTTCGGATACAGTTAAAGGCACGGGTTCAATGCGGGAATCCGTGCCTTTAATTGTTTTCGTGCCCTTATCCGTTTGCTCTGTATTGGTTATTATATGTCATTTTTTGTGTTATAAACTCTGAAAAGAACGAAAGTTTTTCTTGATTGTCATAAATAATGCGTAATTTTGCAACGTAAAAAAGTAGTTATACAGTGATAAAGATAGAGCGATATTTCTTCCTTATAGTGTTCTGTTTGGCCGCAATGGCGGCCAAAGCTCAGATCAGGGGTGCTGTTATTGACGCTGAAACGGGCGACAGCATTCCTTTTGCCAGTGTGTCTTACAAGGGCAACCGCATGGCAGTGGTGAGTGACGCGTTCGGTTCTTACAGGATAAGCCGGCATGAAGGATGGACAATAACGTTTTCCGCGGTAGGCTATAAGTCACACTCCCTGAAGGTGTCTGCCGCCACGCCGGCCGTGCTTAACGTGAAGCTGAAACCAGAATCGAAGTATCTTGACGAAGTGATGGTGAAGTCCAAGAGGTCAAAATACTCACGAAAGGACAATCCGGCGGTAGAGCTTATGAAGCGGGTCATTGCCGCCAAGCACCAGACAAAGTTGGAAAACAAGGACTATTACCAGTACCGCAACTACGAAAAGATTACCATTTCCCTTAACGACATAAGCGGTGCGTCGCTCGATTCGGGCGTATTCGCACGCAAGCCGTGGCTGAAAGAACAGGTGGAGAAGAATCCCGTGACAGGCAAGAACGTGCTGCCCGTCATCGTGACGGAAAAGATTTTCCGCAAGTTCTACCGCAAGGATCCGGCCAAGGAGCGCATATACGTCGATGCGACAAAGTCGTATGGCGTCAACGAACTGATAGAAACGGGCGACATTTTCACCACGATGGCGCAGGAAGTGTTCAGCGAAGTCGATATATATGACGACCAAGTGCGCCTGCTTCAGTTCCCCTTCACCTCGCCGATAGGCAAGCACGCCATCGGGTTCTACCGCTTCTACATCGTCGATACGCTGAAGGTTGAGGCGGACTCGTGCATTCATGTCTCCTTCCTGCCGAACAACCAGCAGGACTTCGGCTTCCGCGGCGACCTGTATATACTGAAAGATTCCACCCTGCACGTGAAGAAAGTGCACCTCAGCATTCCCGCACGCTCCGACGTAAACTTCGTCAAGAACATGGCGATAGACCAGGAATACCTGCGCCTTCCGTCCGGAGACTGGGTGCTGTCAACCAATGATATGCTTGTGGAAATGACCATAGCGGGCAAGACGGGCAACTTCCTTGTCTCGCGGGTGTCACGCCGCAACGACTATTCCTTCGACCCGATAGACCCCAAAATGTTCCGCGGCAAGGCGAAAGAGAAGCGTGATCCTTACTCGGAAATGCGTGACAACGACTACTGGACGGACAACCGCGAGGTGGGACTGACCACCGGTGAGGAGGGGATGGACGCCTTCCTGAAAGGCATAAAGAGCATAAAAGGCTTCGGGTGGCTGCTGACCGGAATGAAGGCGGTAATGGAAAACTACGTGGAAACGTCCAAAGCCGGCGTGCCGAGCAAGGTAGATATAGGTCCGGTGAACTCGATGGTGTCGTCAAATGACATTGACGGCTTCAGAATGAGGGTGGCGGCGCAGACCACGGCGAACCTGAACCCGCACCTGTTCCTTAAAGGTTACGCCTCACACGGCTTAAAGACTAACAACAACTACTTCGGGGGAACGCTGACATACTCGTTCAACAAGAAGGCTTACACACCCGACGAGTACCCGAAACGCAACATCATCCTCTCCTCTTCATACGACATCTGTTCGCCTTCGGACAAGTTCATGAATGTGGACAAGGACAATGTGTTCGCCTCCCTGAGGTGGAGCAAGGTCGAGAAAATGGCTTTCTACCACCGCCAGACCATAGACTTTGAACGCGAGGAAGACTGGGGCTTCGGCATATTCGGCGGCTTGAAGTTCGAAAGTAACAGGGCTGTCGGCGACTGGGCGTTCGAGAAACTGTCGGAACCGCTGCCTTCCGGCGACCTTGGCAGGTTCAGAATATCCGAGGCTTACCTGCAACTGGTGTATTCACCGGGACAGTCATACGTCAATTCCAAGCAGCGCCGCTATCCCACAAACCTCGACTCTCCGGTGTTCAAGATAAAGCATACCATAGGCATGAAAGGCTTTATGGGCGGCGAATACGACTATCATGTGACCGAAGCGTCCATATACAAGCGTATATGGCTGAACAGTTGGGGCAAGGTTGATTGCTACCTGAAAGGCGGAATGCAATGGAGCCAGGTGCCGTTCCCGCTCCTTATAGCCCCTGCCGCCAACCTCTCCTACATCTGGCAGCCTGAGACTTTCGAACTTATTAACAACATGGAGTTCCTCAACGACAAGTATGTGTCGTTGACACTGGAATGGAACGCCAACGGAAAACTGTTCAACCGCATACCCCTTATCAAGCACCTGCAATGGCGTGAACTCATCGGTTTCAACATTCTTTACGGCGGCCTGTCTGACAAGAACAACCCCGCCATGCCTGAAAACACGGGCAACGGCCGCCTGATGCACTTCCCGGAAGGCTGCTATGTCATGGATACCAAGAACCCGTATATGGAGTTCCGTGTAGGCATACAAAACATCTTCAAGCTCCTTTCGGTTGAATATGTCCGCCGCCTGACATACCTTGAACTGCCGACAGCGACGAAACACAGCGTTAGGTTCGGCTTCAAGCTGACGTTCTGATGCGTTTTCTCCGATACGAGAATTAACAAACCGCGTTGTTAATACGATTGTTATCCACGTGTAGAGACGATGTACCACATCGTCTCCGTAACCGTACCGCACGTCGTTCCGTATTGAGACGAGGTAATACCTCGTCTCTACAAGACGGTGATGAAGCGGTAATAAGCGGCGATTCGGACGCACCAAGGTGCGTCCCTACAAGGCGTTATTATTCAATACGTTACGAAAACCGCTGTAAAAGGGTGCTGATTACACGGTGAACAGGTGCTGATTACGATGCAAAAGGGTGCTGATTACAATGTAATCAGCACCCTTTTACAATTCGCATCGTTATCGGGCGACAAATGAAGCCCTTGACATCCCGGCAGAACTATTACAAACCGCTTTGCAGGAGGGTGTTTCAAAACGCAGATGCCATTGGCGTTTAACCCTGAAAGGGTGACTTCTTATCTTTCCTCATACAAGGCTTTCCTTTGTCAAAACGCTGTCTTTTCGCATTTATTTGCAAAAAAGTGTAAAGAGAAAAGGAAATGCGGGATTTCGTATAAACGTATTTCCTTTTTATGCAAAAGAAACCTTAAATCTGAAAGAAAAGCGCATACGGCCTTTTGAACATAAATAAAAAAGGTGTACTTTTGTAACCGGTTATAACAAAAAAACAAGCTAACGACAATGAAGAAAAGAGTATGTATCGCAATGCTGGCGGCTCTGCCCGGATGCCTTACGCCGACTGTCGGCGCGAAGACATGGACGTTGGAAGAGTGCGTGCAGTATGCGATGGACAACAACATCACGTTGCAGAAGTCGGGCATCAGCAGGAAAAGTGCCGCCGAGGACACCAGACTGTCAAGGGCGCAGTTGTTGCCGTCGCTGAATTTCTCCACCAGCCATAGCGTGAACTACACGCCATGGACGGAATCGGGCAAGGCTGTGGTAACCGGAGGACAGGTGGAGGCCTCCGTGGATAAGGTGTCATACAACGGGCAATATACCGTGAGCGCGAACTGGACGGTGTGGAACGGCAACAGAAACCGTAATCAGGTGAAGCTGAACAGCATCGCGGAGCAGCAGGCGGAGATGGACAGCGTGACGTATGCGCGTAACATCGAGGAGCAGATAGCGCAGCTCTACATCCAGATTCTATACACGAAGGATGCCATAGACGTTAACAAGGCCACGCTGGAGGCTGCCAAAGTGAACGAGAACCGCGGGCGGCAGATGTACGAAGTGGGACAGATGAGCAAGGCGGACCTGTCACAACTGACGGCGCAGAGGGCGCAGGACGAGTATAATGTGGTGCAGGCGGAAAGTCAGGCACGCACATACACCCGGCAGTTGAAGGAACTTTTGCAGATTACGGGGGAAGAGGTGTTCGACGTGGCAAGGCCTGACTACACCGACGGCATGGCCTTGCAGGCTGTCCCCACGATGAGTTCAACGTACAATCAGGCGCTGGAGAACCGCCCGGAGCTTAGGCGTGCCCTGCTGAGTGTGCAGAGTGCGGAGCTGCAAGGCAAGATAGCCAAGGCGCAAAGGATGCCTACCGTCAGCATGAGCGCATCGGTGGGGACGAGCACCAACAGCCTCAGCAGCAGCGGATGGGCGGACCAGATGAAGACAAGACTGAACACGGGAGCCGGCTTTACGGTCAGTGTGCCGATACTGGACCAGCGCAGTACGCGCACGGCCATAAACAAGGCGAACCTGCAAAAGCAGGAGGCACTGCTCGACATACGTGACAAACAGACCGCACTGTACAGCACAATAGAGAACTACTGGATTCAGGCGGAGAACTATCAGAACCAGTACAAGGCGGCAAAGGTCAGCACGCAGAGCGCGAAAGACAGCTACGACCTGCTGTCGGAGCAGTTTGCCTTGGGACTGAAAAACATCGTCGAGCTGCAAGAGGGCAAGACACGCCTGCTGTCGGCGCAGCAAAGCGAACTGCAAGCCAAGTACATGACGATACTGAACATAAAGATGCTGGAGTTTTATAAGAAGTAAGTAACATCCCGACAATAATCACAAACGACAATGAAAAAGAACATATATATAGGTATAGCGGTAGTGGCCGTGGCGGGAATAGCCGCATGGCTCTTGACAGGAAGCAAGAAAGAGGGAGGCGTAACATACGGCACCGCACCCGTGGAGATGAAGGATATAGCGACAAGCGTGACCGCAACGGGCACCTTGGAGCCGGTGACAAGCGTGACGGTGGGTACGCAGGTCAGCGGAATAGTGGACAAACTGTACGTTGACTACAACAGCATCGTGAAGAAAGGACAGGTGATAGCGGAGCTGGACAAGACCAACCTGCGCAGCGAACTGGCCTCGACCAAGGCGCAACTGGCTTCGGCGCAAAGCACGCTGGCATACGAGAAGTCAAACTATGAACGCTACAAGACGCTGTTCAACAAGGGACTTATCTCCGCGACGGACTTTGAAAACGCACGCCTGTCATACGAGAAAGCCGTGCAGTCGGTACGCACCGCCACCGAGAGTGTGAAGAAAGCCGAGACCAACCTTGGCTATGCCACCATCACGTCGCCCATAGACGGCGTGGTATTGTCAAAGGCTGTGGAGGAAGGACAGACCGTAGCGGCGTCATTCAACACGCCGGAACTGTTCACGATAGCGCAGGATCTGACCAAGATGCAGGTGATAGCGGACATCGACGAGGCCGACATCGGCGACGTACATGAAGGCGCCCGCGTTGAATTCACGGTCGATGCGTTCCCCGATGACACCTTCACCGGAAGGGTAACGCAGGTAAGGCAGGAGGCGACCACGGAGAGTAACGTCGTGACTTACGAGGTGGTCATATCGGCAGAGAACAACGATCTCAAGCTGAAACCGGGGCTTACGGCCAACGTTACGATATTCACCAAGGAGGCGAAGGGCGTGCTCAGCGTGCCGACAAAGGCCCTGCAATTCACCCCTAACGAGAAGATGCTGACGGAAGAACAGTCTGTTCAGGACTGCCACGGCAAGGACAAGGTGTGGATCCTGGAGAACAACGTGTTCAAGGCACTGCCCGTCACCACCGGAGTGAGCAACGGAATACTGACCGAAATAAAGGCGGGAGTGAAGAAAGGACAAAGGGTCGTGACGGATTTCACCATGGACAGCGACCCCGCAGAGGACGGACCGGGCAAGAATGAAAACCCGTTCATGCCGAAACCACCGTCAAAAAAGAAGGATAAGAAGAACTAACCCAACAGGAAACGGCTATGGATAAAGACGTAAAGAACGGCAATACGGAGCGCAAAGTCGTGATAGAACTCGACAAAGTGCGCCGTGAATTCAAGGTCGGCACGGAGACAGTGAAGGCTCTTCGGGGTGTTTCGTTCAGGATATATGAGGGAGAGTTCGTCACGATAATGGGCACATCCGGCTCCGGCAAATCCACTTTGCTGAACCAGCTGGGATGCCTTGACACCCCTACCTCGGGAGAATACTATCTTGACGGGGTGTCGGTAAGGAAGATGTCTAAAAGCCAACGCGCCAGACTTCGCAACAGAAAGATAGGCTTTGTGTTCCAGAACTACAACCTGCTGGCCAAGACTACGGCGGTGGAGAACGTGGAACTGCCGCTGATGTATAACTCGGAATACAGCGCTTCGCAGCGAAGGGAAGCGGCGGTGAAGGCATTGGAGGCCGTGGGACTGGCCAACCGGCTCGACCATAAGTCCAACCAAATGTCGGGAGGACAGATGCAACGCGTGGCGATAGCACGCGCTTTGGTGAACAATCCGGCGGTTATTCTCGCCGACGAGGCCACCGGTAACCTTGACACACGGACCTCTTTCGAGATGCTTGTGCTCTTCCAGCAGCTGCACAAGGAGGGCAGAACCATCATATTCGTAACCCACAACCCGGAGATTGCGCAGTATTCCTCACGCAACATCATGCTGCGTGACGGCAAGATAAGGGAGGATGTGGAGAACCATAACATACTGTCCGCGGCGGAAGCGCTTGCCGCCCTGCCCGCACCGCAGGATGACTAACGACAAAAATAGCACCTATGAATTTCATCAACTTAATGAAAGTCGCCCTCAAAGCGATAGCAAACAACAAGTTCCGGTCATTCCTTTCCATGCTCGGCATCATCATTGGCGTGGCCGCTGTCATCGTAATGATGGCGATAGGACAGGGTTCCAAGGAGTCAATCAGGGAGAATCTCTCGCAGATGGGCACCAATATCATAATGATAAGACCCGGTGCCGACATGAGAGGAGGCATCCGTCAGGACCCGTCAAGCATGCAGACACTGAAGGTTGAGGACTATATGGCCATAAAAGACGAGGCCAAATACATCACGTACGTCTCTCCGGAGGTGTCTGCAAGCGGCCAGTGCATAAACGGAAACAACAATACTTCCACCACCATGTACGGCGAGACGGAGGAGTATCTGTCCATAAAGCAATGGGAGATAACAAGCGGCGGCGTGTTCACCGAGGAAGATGTGAAGAAGAGTTCCAAGGTGTGTCTGGTGGGAAAGACCGTCGTTGACGAGCTGTTCCCCAACGGACAGGACCCCGTTGGCAGGACAATACGCTTCAAGAGCATTCCCTTCCGCATCATAGGCGTGCTGAAAAGCAAGGGCTACAACAGCTTTGGCATGGATCAGGACAACCTGATCATCGCGCCTTACACCACGGTGATGAAGCGTATCACGGCGCAGACGTACCTGTCAAGCGTCAACTGTTCTGCCCTATCAGAGGAGATGACAGACGACGCCATAAGCGAGTTGACCACCATACTGCGCCGACAGCACAAGCTGAAAGACGGCGCTGACGATGACTTCACCATCCGTTCGCAGCAGGAGATGATGGAAACGATGTCGTCAACCATGGACACCGTGACCATAATCCTTGTGGTAGCGGCGGCTTTCTCGCTGCTGGTGGCCGGCATAGGCATCATGAACATCATGCTTGTCAGCGTGACGGAGCGCACGAAAGAGATTGGCCTGCGCATGGCGGTGGGCGCAAGGGGGCTTGACATAAGCAACCAGTTCCTCATCGAGTCCATCATCATCTCCATCACGGGAGGCGCAATCGGCATACTGCTCGGCATCGGACTGGCGGAGGGAGCCAACCTGTTCTTCAGCCTGCCAACCTCCGTTCCGCTATGGAGCATCGTGGTATCGTTCATCGTATGCACCATCATCGGCATCGGTTTCGGTTACTTCCCCGCCCGCAAGGCGGCGCGGATGGACCCTATCGAGGCCATAAGATATGAGTAAGCAGTTACCGGTCGTGAGTTATGAGTTGTCAGTTGCAGGGGCACTTTGCGTACAACTGACAACCCGTAACCCACGGCTGACAACTAAAATCCCTTCCCCATGAACAAGAAAATCATAGCCGCCAACATAGCCTTCGCGCTCCTTTTCCCACTGATGTTCATCAGGCCGGGAGAAGAGTCGTCGCTGACTATTTACCTGATGAAGTGCGTTGTGCCACTGATGATGGTCCTTGTGTTCTGCCTCAACTACTACAAGCTCATACCAAGAGCCATGAAAAGGGCTGGCAGACACAACCTCGTGCTGTCCAATGCCATACTGGTCATGCTGTGCTGCACCATGCTTGCGGGCTGGCACAGGCTGGAATTTATCCAATATCATAAGGAAAAGGCGAAGACGGAGCAGGTGGCCGCCGTGCAAAACGACGGCAAGGACAACAAGGAGAACGGCGGAAAGACGGGGAAAGACAGGCGGCACTTCTGGCTGTACGCCGCTTTCTTCGACGGACTGAACCTCATTTTCGCCATCTTCGTGGCCTACTCCATACGCTCAAGCGAGCAAATCAACAACCTGAAAAAGCTGCAACAGGAGGCCGAGGTGGCACGGCAGCAAGCGGAGTTGAAGAGTTTGCGCAACCAGATTTCGCCGCATTTCCTGCTCAACACGCTTAACAACATCTACGCCCTTGCCGCCATCAGTGCCGAGAGGACGCAGGGAGCGGTGATGCAACTGTCCAGACTGCTGCGCCATACGCTGTACGACAACCAGTCGGAAATGGTGACATTGAGTTCGGAAGCGGACTTCATCACGTCATACATAGACCTCATGAAACTGCGTCTGGCGGCCAATGTGAGGATAGAAACGAGCATAGACATAGCCCAAAACTCACGTACCATGGTCGCCCCGCTGCTGTTTATATCACTGATAGAAAACGCTTTCAAGCACGGAGTGGCAGGCACCGCCAGCTGCATTATAAGCGTCTCGCTGCATGAAGGGAACGGAAGCATAGTCTGTGACATCATCAACTCCAACCACCCCAAGCAGTCTTCCGACCGCTCCGGGCACGGCATAGGCCTGAATCTGGTGCGGCAACGCCTCGAAACCATTTACCCGGGACAGTACGAATGGATAAAAGGAGTGGAGGCGGACGGATTGTATCACTCCAAAATCACCATACCCGCAGTATCATGACAGCCACATATCTCATAAAGGCAAACCACAGATAAAAGAATTATCAACATCCCCCCGCACATTCCTCACCCTCCCCTCGGGGAGGGACGGGGAGGGGGCTAAACCCTGAACAAATGACTTGCGCAATCATAGACGATGAACCTCTCGCCGCGGAGCTGCTCGCTTCGTATGCACACAAGACCACGTTCCTTGAACTCGTGGGAACATACAACAGTGCCATAGAGGCCATGAAGGTGATAAGGACCAACCCCGTAGATCTGCTGTTTCTTGACATACAGATGCCGGAACTGTCCGGACTGGAGTTCGCGACCATCCTCTCGCCCAAGACCATGATAGTCTTCACCACCGCCTTTGACCGCTATGCGGTGGAGAGCTACAAGGTGAACGCGGTGGATTATCTTCTGAAACCCATCTCGTATGAGGCATTCCTGCATTCCGCCAACAAGGCCCTGCAACTGTCGGAGACGCAGAACACGCTGTCAGACAAGCGGGAAGCGGACAGGTTTTTCTACGTAAAGAGCGAATACAGGCTTGTGCGCGTCATGCTTGACGACATCATTTACATCGAGGGATTGAAGGACTATGTGAAGATACGGCTTGCCTCTTCGCAGAAAAGCGTCAGCTGCCTCATGAATATGAAGACGCTTGAAGACTACCTTCCGCAGCCGGAGTTCATGCGGGTACACCGCTCCTACATCGTGAACATGAAAAAGGTGGAGGCGATAGACCGCCTGCGTCTGGTGTTCGGGGATATGTTCATCCCCGTCTCCGACAGCTACAAGGATGCCGTAATGCAATATTTCGCCCGCCATACGCTGGGATAACCGGTCGCGAGTAGGGACGCACCTTGGTGCGTTCCTATGTTTGCGGGTTTATGTATTCGGACGCACCAAGGTGCGTCCCTACAACATTACGACAACTATTAGCCGCCAAATATACAAGTTTTTAACGTTCCCAGCCCCGCAATACGAATCCGCAAGCCACTACGTTTCTATCCACCTGTTTTTCAACGCATGACAACTCCCATCGTAAAAGGGTGCTGATTGTATCGTAATCAGGTGCTGATTACACTGCAATCAGGTGCTGTTTACAAGGTAATCAGGTGCTGATTACTTTTACGCCTGTTTGTCATTCCTTTCCGGCAGGGTTACAACGGTCGCCAAGTCTCATTTTCAAGATGGGGAAAGGGTTGCCTTGCCCGTCGGTTTCTGTTCTCCCTACTACTTCAAACCCCATGTGCCGGTAGAAGAGCACGGCCTGCGTGTTCTGCTCGTTTGCATCGACAAGGGCGGCGTTGTGCTCCTGTATCGCCAGCTTGACAAGGCGTTTCCCAATCCCATGCCGCAGATGGCGGGGCGAGACAAAGAGCATTTCGATCTTGTTTCCGTCTATCCCCATAAACGCGACAGGCCTGTCGTCGCTGTAAGCCACATATAAGACGGGTATGGACTGCAAGGCTTGGACGACATAAGGGGTAAGTTCCCTTATGTCGTTACATTGCAGGAAATGGTGTGTGGACACCACGGAGTCACGCCATAAGTCCGTCAGACAGTCAATGAACGGCACGTCCCTGTGAGCCTTGGAGACGGCCTTCACATGAATTTCCGGTACGGTTGCGGTTGCCGTGCGGTTGTCGTGCAAGGCCATTTTGTTTGTTGTTTTATTGTTTGTTGTCATTTCCCCTTTTTGTTTAGACAGTGCAAAGATACAGGTTTATTTTCATAATAAGCCATGTATAACTATACTATTTCACCGTCGTTATGGACGATTATGTATATAAATGGACGATTTTATACATGAAATACTGATAATTATGCGTAATTTTGCAAGCGGAATACTTAGGAAAAGCATTCGTTTAACTACTTTGTATATAATACTAACAAATCTGAAACTTAGGCAATAGATGAAAAAGAAACTATTTATCGGGGCGTTAGCCCTGCTCTCTGCGCTCGGAATAAAGGCGCGGGAGACCTACAATTTCAACTCGGACTGGCGGATAGACAAGCAGAAAAAGACCGTCACACTGCCTCATGCGTGGAATGAGGACGAGGCTTTCTGCCTCTCAACATACGAGGTTTCCACCGCGGAAGTGTGGTACCGCAAGTACTTAAAGCTGCCGGAGACAGCCCGCGGAAAGCGTGTTTTCATCGAGTTCGAGGGCGCACGGCAGGGGGCAGAGGTGTTCCTCAACGGCCATAGGCTTGGCCTTTCCGAGAACGGAACCATGGCATTCGGCTTTGATCTCACCCCATGGCTGAAAGAAGGGAAGAACTTTATCGAGGTAAGGACAGACAACTCGTGGGACTATAAGGAAGAGGCCACAGGCTCAAAGTTCCAGTGGCACACCAAGGCTTTTAACGTAAACTACGGCGGTTTGCCCAAGAACGTAAAGCTGCACGTGTGTGACGACGTCTATCAGACACTGCCTTTGTTCTCCAATCTCGGCACGACGGGCACATATATATATGGTAAGAACTATGACATACCGGGCAGAAAGGTAACCATCTGCGCCGAGAGTCAGGTGAAGAACGAGACCGGCAAGGCCGTGACACGCCGCCTTAACGTCATCGTTCGCGAGAAGAACGGCAGTGAACTGTGCCGCTTTGAGGGTGCGGATGTCGTCATACCGGCTCACGGAACGGCCACCCTGCGTGCGGAAAAACGCACCGGCGGACTGCATTTCTGGTCATGGGGATACGGCTATCTGTATGATGTCGAGACGTCACTCGCCGGTGACGGCGTGACAAACGCGGGCGGAGCGGACCGTGTAGTGACCACTACCGGCTTCCGCAAGACGGAGTTCAAGCAGGGAATGATATACCTTAACGACCGTGTCATAATGATGCACGGCTATGCCCAGCGCACTTCCAACGAGTGGCCGGGTGTCGGCATGAGCGTGCCGGCATGGCTTAGCGACTATTCCAACGACCTGTTTGTCAAGTCAGGCGGTAACGTCGTGCGCTGGATGCACATCTGTCCGTGGAAGCAGGACGTGGAGAGCTGCGACCGTGTGGGGCTGATACAGGCCATGCCTGCCGGCGACGCGGAGCGTGATGTGGATGGAAGACGATGGGTGCAGAGGCTTGAAACCATGCGCGACGCCATCATATACAACCGCAATAACCCCAGCATCGTCTTCTACGAGTGCGGCAACCAGCGTATATCCGGGCAGCACATGCGTGAGATGAAGGCGCTGCGCAACCAGTTCGACCCTGACGGCGGGCGTGCCATCGGCTGCCGCGAGATGCTCGATCAGCCCGAGGCCGAGTACGGAGGAGAAATGCTTTACGTCAACAAGAGCGACACAAAGCCGATGTGGATGATGGAATACTGCCGTGACGAGGCTCTGCGCTGGTATTGGAACTCATGGTCTTACCCCTACCACCCGGAGGGAGACGGACCGTATTACCGCAACGCTCCCGCTACTTCCTACAACCATAACAACGACGAATTTGCGGCGGAACTGGTGCGCCGGTGGTATGATTACTGGCTGGAACGCCCCGGTTCGGGCACCAAGGTCAACAGCGGAGGCGCGAAAATCATATTCAGCGACACGCAAAGTCATGGCAGAAGCGCCGACAACTACCGCGTTTCGGGCGTGGTTGACCCCATGCGCGTGCCGAAAGACGCGTTCTTCGCGCATCAGGTGATGTGGAACGGATGGGTGGATGACCTCAAACCGCAGACCTATATCGTGGGACATTGGAACTATGACAAGGACTTTGTGGTGCCTACTATATACGTGGTGTCAAACGCAGACAGCGTCGTTCTCGTGCAGAACGGCAAGACAATCCGCCCCACAAGCCACAAATACCGTTTCCTCTGGACGTTCAAGGACGTGAAATATGAGGCTCCCGTGCTCACCGCCATCGGCTATGCCAAGTCGGAAACGGCAGTGACCGAGCAGTCACGCGACGAGAAAATCACTGCCGGTGAGGCTTCCCGCCTGCTGCTGACAGCGATAGAAAACCCCACGGGATGGAAGGCTGACGGCAATGACGTGGCGCTGATACAGGTGGAAGTGGTGGATAAGGACGGCAGACGCTGCCCGCTTGACAACCGCCTTGTGAAGTTCTCCGTCAAAGGCCCTGCCGAGTATCGTGGCGGAATAGCCAAGAACAAGCCCTACCGTTTCTACACCAACAAGGCGGCACTTGAATCACGTACCGCCGAAGACAGCGGTGACGGACTGACCGTTGACGAGAAGATAAAGGCGCACCTTAACCACGTTCTGCAAGACACCCTGCCCGTGGAGTGCGGTGTTAACCGTGTGATGCTGCGCTCTTACACCAAGGCCGGCGACATCGTTGTAACCGCCAAGGCGGAGGGTCTGCCCGCCGCTACCATCTCGCTGCGCACGCAACCTGTCACCGTTACCGACGGATTGACCACCTATATGCCTTCTGACGGCCTGCGTTCAGTGCTCGACAGGGGCGAGACACCGGCCACACCGTCGTTCAAACAGTGGCGCAGAGGAGTCGCGATACTCAGTGCCAAGGCAGGAAGCGGCAATGACGTGACGCTCAGTTACGACACATACGAGAACACACACTGGCAGAGTGCCGGACGACTTGACTCCGCATGGGTCACTTACACCCTCTGCGAGAAGACACGCATAGACGAGTTGTGCCTGAAGATGAAGGACTTCCGCTCCACCACATACCCCATAGCCGTCTATGCCGACAGCGTGAAGGTGTGGGAAGGATGGACCCCCAAGTCGCTCAGCTACATTCATATCCCGCTGAAAAACGCCCCTGCTGCGCAGAATTACACCATCCGCATGATGGGTGCGAGCACCAGCAAGGACGCCTTCGGCGCAGTGAAAGAGATGGATGCGAGCAACGATGAGAAGAAAGTTTCCGGCAGTCGTGCGCTCAGAATCATAGAGGTGGAGTTCCTTAAAAACTTGGAGTAAGGAATAGGATAACATCATTAGCAAAGTAAAAGGGTGCTGATTACCATGCAAACAGCACCCTTTTACACTGTGATCAGCACCTGTTCACAAGGTAATCAGGTGCTGATTGCGGCAACGCCCTTTTCCTGTTGACAATCAACGGCTAACCAACAACTAAAAAATAACCTGCGATGAGAAAGAGAAAACAAATGACAGTCGCCATGCTCTTGTCATGCAGTGCAATGGCGATGGCGCAAACTTGGATATGGTATCCGATGCCGCCGGCAAGCGTCCCTCGCTCTACAAGCTGCCTGTAACGCCGGTGCCTCCCGTCAGAACGGAACGTGACGGCAACAGGATATTTGCCGATTTCGGCAGGGAGTCGATGGGTTACCTGCGTCTTGACGGCGTGAAAGGCAACGGGGGGGGGACACATCTCCTACGGTGAGAGTGCCGATGAGGCGCGCGATATGGCACATTCATACCTTCGTGACAAGGTCTCCTTCACCGGCGACAGCGTCATCAGCCTGCGCAATATGTCCGCCTCCCGCCGTGCGGGCGACGCATACCGGCTGCCGGAAAGCCGCGCGGTGCGCTACGCTCTCGTTGAGTGTGACGGGGGAATGAGCCTTGATGGCGTTACGCTTATGTCCGAGATGAAAGACCTTGGCACTGCATACCGCGGCTCGTTCGAGTGTGACGACACCCTGCTTAACCGCATCTTTTCTGGAACAATGGGCGCAAGGCGTTCGTGCATAACATCGAGCAAGGCCGCCAGAGCGATGTCGTCACACGCTATTCCAATATGTTCGCCGTCATCTACGGGCTCGTTGACCGCGACAAGGCACAGGACATACTGCGCAACGTTCTGCTCAACGATTCCGTAATGCCCATCACCACGCCTTATATGCGCTTCTACGAGCTGGAAGCCCTCTGTGCCCTTGGCGAGCATAACCGCGTGTTGCAGGAGATGCGCGGCTACTGGGAAGGGATGCTTAAAGAAGGGGCTACGACGTTTTGGGAGACATACGACCCGCAGGAGAAGTACCCGCAGCGTCTCGCCATGTACGGCCACCGCTACGGAAAGAGCCTCTGCCACGCATGGGGAGCGTCCCCAATATATCTCTTCGGCAAGCATTTCCTTGGCATACGCCCCGTCAAACCCGGTTATGCGGAGTGGGAAGCCGCACCGTGTCTGGGCGGTCTGAAATGGATGAAAGGCGATGTTCCCACGCCGGACGGCAACATACACTTGGAGATGACGCCGCGCAAGATAACGGTAAAGGCTGACGGTTGCGGAGGGGGCACGCTGCTTTTCAAGTCACGCAAGCGTCCCAAGGCATCGGCAGGTGTGGCGGAAGCCTTGGGCAACGGCAGTTACAGGCTGCGGATAGAGCCCGGACAGACGGTGAGTGTGACAATAGGATAAGCCGGAAAAAGCTCCGTATCTCGCACCAAGGTGTGGCTGTCGCCATTTGCAGGGACGCACCTTGGTGCGTACGAAAGAACGAACCTGCGGTAACAGCGGACGCACCAAGGTGCGTCCCTACATACGTTGCGGTATATTATATATGATATGACGGAACTGTTAAAACAACGGACGGCGAAACGTTAAAGTTTCCTTAGCGGTATGTAAAACAACGCATGATACTGTAATGTCCGTATGATAATCCGGCAAAAATCTCGCAAAAGCAGGATTGGCAGCCTGTATTTGCCACATGAAACCGTAGCCTTGACGGTGCAAACAGGTGCTGATGACAATGTAAAAGGCGGCAGATTACATCGTAATCTGCCGCCTTTTACCGTATGTTCCGTGTGTAACGGATTTCCAAAAATCAACCGTTCCGTTTTTGCCGTGTTACAAGCCCCGTGACGGTGTCATGCCTTTTGCGGCGTGGTTGCCCGTCGAGGCGGATTTAACACGGCAGGGAGAGTTTTCTGCCCGGACGCTTAGTTCCCGTCGGGTTTCTTCGTGTCCGCCATCGGGGCGAGGTTCCATGTGAAGGAATCGACGGCAGTCCGGCTATTGGGCGTTGGTGTTTCCCGTACAACAGAACTGCTAAGCCGTCAAATAATATGCTTACTTGTTGATTACGATAGTCTCAACCTTGCCGCCTTTCACGGTGCGGCGGATGTATGTCCGGTGCTCCGGCAGGTTCGCCGCGTTCACTTCTTTTCCGTCAGTAGTGAAGAAACGCACGTTGTCCGGCTCGTTAACGCTGACTCCCTTGATGCCCGTGGCATTGCCCTTGCATGTCAGTATGCCTTTTGATATGAGCTGTGAGTCGTCCCAGAGGTATGTGTCGTCAACGATTATCCATTTGCTTCCCGCGTAGAACGTGCCGGCCTCGAAGAGCTGTATCTCGTCTCCCTCGGCGAATGTGCGGCCATTGATGGGACGGATGCGTATTGTGTCGCCCGTCAGTCGCAGCGTGCCTTTCGCCTTTACCTTGTCGTTGGTGGCGGTGCTTGCCTTGAACACGAGTGTGGTCTTGCCGTAACATATTATGTTTCCGGTGGTGTTGAGCGTACCGGTAGCGCTGTCGCTATTGCCCGGTGCGATGGTGGCGCCGTTCTTTGCGAGTATGCTCTGCGTATAACCGTTACCTGTCAGCGTTCCGCCGTCAACGGTTATGCTGGCCGATGTGCAGTTGCCGCTGATGTTGGAGAGCTTCAATGCGCCTTCCTTGACGTATATTCCCGCCGTTGAACTGGTGCCGGTCAGGGTGAGAGTGCCCGTGCCGTACTTGTAGAAGCTCTTGCATTTGATGATTCCGGCGAACTTGCTGTCTTGGTTCAGGTAGCCTGCGTTCACGGTAGTTCCGCCTATCGCGGCCTCCTTGTCGTTGGAAGTCAGTGTGCCGATGCTGAGTGTTGAGGCAGCAGGAGACACTCCGCACGAGCCTGTCGGGTTGAGTGTGGCACGCTTCATGTCGGTGACCTTGTCTGTAAGCAGCAGCTCCGCTCCGCTTCCTACGAGTGTTCCTTCAAAGTCAGAGAAGTCAGTGCTTACGTAACAGCGTGCTCCGCCCGATGTGATCTGTATCGTTCCCTTGCCGTGCGCCGCTCCGGTGATGTTGCTTCGGAAGCTGCCTATGATGTTACTTGCCGTCCCTTCCTTTGCGTAGAACTGGTGGTTGAGGTTTGGTGTGGTGGTCATGCCGTTGTTGGCTATCAGCGATACACTGCCGCCTTCAAGGTACATCGGGCATCCGGCCTTGCCGAATGTGGCCTTCCAAGAGCCTTGGTTTATCCTGCCTTGGCGCACAACGATTGCGCTGAACGCGTTTTCTCCGGCGTAACTGAAATTCAGTTGGCCGTCTCCTTGCTTCACAAGCACGCCTTCTCCGCTTATCTGGCTGTTCATGGTGAAGCCCGAACCGGCGTTCACCACGTCCAAGGAGCAGGTGTCGGTGATGGTAATCATGCGGTCGGTAGCCACATTGTCGCCGTCAATCGCCAGCTCCGCGCCGTTGATTTGCAGGTAACCCTTGTCGGCAACCGGTGCGCCTATGGAGCTTGTCTTGCCCGCATTGGCCATCTTTGAGACGGTGAGACGGCCCTCGTTGATGATAGTCCGGCCGGTGAAGTTGCTTTCTTCCGCAAGCAGTCTCACCTCGCCCTTGCCGTTCTTGATAAGGTCTCCCGTGCCGCTGATGCTGCCGTCACCGGTGAAGGTGTAGGTCTTCTCGTCGTTGCGGAACTCTATGCTGCCTGCCATCACGGTGTTGTTGAGGCTGACGTTGAAGTTGTCCGCGCTGTCATCAAACACTACTTTGTCGCCGGTAACGAAGTAAGAGTCCTCTCCGTTGGCCGAGAAGTTCTTGGTAAGATAGTCCCATTCCGTGGTGGTTGAGCCTTTCCACAGCACGCACTCGGCCGGTTTGCGCTGTGAGTCGATAGCGAGCACTATCTTGTTTGCCTCTGTTTGGATGCGGTATGGCACTCCGTTGAGGTTGCGTACCTTTATGTTTGCGGCGTCGGCGGTAAGTGTTCCCGTGCATTCCGCAAGGGTGTATGAGCCTGCCTTGATGTCAGTGTCGGTGCAGTCGATGGTGAAGTAGTTGATACCTTTGAGCGTCAGGTCGCCGTTTACCTTCACGATTGCGGCCTTACCTTCGGCTGTCGAGAGCGTGGTTTCTATGTAAACCTTGCCCGGCAGGGTGAGTCCGTTGTTGAATGTCATGGTGCCGAACCTGTCATCTGCGCTTCCCGGCATCAGGCGGCAGCCCTCATAGTTCAGTGCTCCCTCGAAATATACGGGCGCATTGACCGTAGTCGTGCCGGCAAGTGTGCCGCGTGCCATGATGTAGAGCGGACAGTTGATGGCTGCGGAAGACTCCAGCGTGCCCTCACTGATTACCGCTTTGGCGGTGGAGGCAATGTCAATGCCGAACGTAGCCTTGCCCTGCATGCCTTTCTTTATTACCACATCGCCCGTAATCCGGCCCGTACCGGAGAAGCGGTAGTCGTGACCCTTGGGGTTCATGAGGAAGAATGAGGACGGAGTGACGGCCTTGTTGATGGCGATGTCGCTGCTGTTGTCTCCTGATATGTCGAATATCACGCTCTTGCCGTCGGCGAATGCCGCGGTGGTCTTTTGGTCAAAGGAGGTGAATCCGCCGTCGAATGCGCCGCCTTTCCATCTCAAGTCGGTCTCCACACAGTCGTAGATGGGCTCCTGCGGCATACCTGTCGCAAGATAGAAGCTGGTGTTCGGGCTTTGGTAATATCCCCTTGCCGAGCAGTCTCCGCGGTAGTGCCCGTCCTCATATAGTGCCGTTATGGTCTTGTCGGACGTCAGTTCGGTGGCGTATCCGGCAATGCCTGTGGATGTATTGTCGTTCTGTATGAACAGTATCACCTCCTCACGCCAGTCTCCGAAGATGTCTCCCCAGAAGCCGGGACGTGAGCCTGTCTGTCCGTGTACCGCCCAACTTGACTCGCTTCCGAAGTTGATGAAACGGCTGCTGTTGGGCAGTTTCGCCACAATCATGTTGGAACCACGTCCGTTGCCGCCTATCTGTGACAGGGCTTCACGCATCAGGTCGCCGTCCCACCATATAGGTTCTTGCGGGTAGGGGCGCTTTACGTCGGTCTTCTTGCCATGACAATCATAGATATAGTCGCTGACAAAACTGTAATTCTCCAAGCCAAGTCTTGTGGAATCCACGTCACAGCAAACTCCCCTTCCAACGTCAAAGACGCTTGACAAGTACCATTCCTTCACGCGTTCGCCGGTTGCCGCATCCCATATCAGCTGTCCCAAAAGATCTGACTGCTGTATGCCGTAGGCCTCCATGCCCGGACGTTCCGGGTCGATGTCGGTGTAGGTGAAGCGGTCGCCGTGCCCTACGCCGGGGCTGCTGACCATGTCTTTCCACGGATTCACGGCGAAGGCGCCGGGGCAAAGCTCGTCTATTCCGTCGCCATCAACGTCCGCCACGCGGTTGCCGTGGAACTCGGCAGGCCACGGTGTCTTGTCGTTGCGGCTCCAAGTGTAGAAATGCCGGAAGTTTGTCGGCCTGCCGTTTACCCAGTCATAGCCGAAGGCGAAGATGTAATCGTGGTGCTTGCCGTTGGTGTCGCGGTCCAGACACTTCATCGCCACGTAAGGACGTACGCCGTCATAGCATATCGCGAAGTGTCCGCCCATCTGGTAATAGCCCTTGTTGCCCATGTAACTGTCCTTGTTGTCACGGGTATATGTGTCCTCACCGTCGGTCACTTCGCTGTATTTCAGCTCTGCGCTGACCTTCTCCTCGCCCGTCAGTCCGTCTATCACGGAGATGTAGAAGGGAGGGTTACGCTTGGTGTTTGTAGAGGCGCAGTAGTCTATTATGCCGTCACCATCGACGTCGCCGGTTGTCTTTCCGAACACGTACTTGCCCCAAGTCTCGTTAGCTTTGTCCCAAAAGCGTGTGCCGTCGCTGGATTTTATGATTACTTCCGCCTTTCCGTCGCAGTCGATGTCACACACGGTGACCATGTCATTCTGTCCGGAACAGATGTTGACGTTGGGACCCAACGCTATCGTCCACAGCAGCGTGCCGTCTATATCATAGGCCTGCAACTTGTGCGCCGTGGCGGTTGTCGTGCCGGATGTGTCGTCATCATCTCCCACTTCCTCTTCCGCTCCGCTGCCAAGGCGGTCAACGATGAACTCGTCCATCTCTCCGTCTCCGTCGAGGTCGCACGGCCATACGTATTTGGTGGAATACTCATCACGTTTCAGCACATTGTTGTCAAACTCTATGTGCATCCATTCGTTGGCGTAAGGCTTCTTGGAATAGAGGAACGGTGCGCTCATCGCACTCTCCGTTCCGTCCTTTGTTACGGTAGTCACCGCCACCTCATAATTATAAGGTAGCTGTGAGCCTTTCAGCTTTATGCTGGTTCCCCGCAACGGAGTAGCGTTGATTTTGGTGTAACTTTCCGTTCCTTTCGCGCGTTTGTAGATGTTGTAGGAACAACTGTCCGGGTCGTTTGTCAGCTTGCGCCAACTTACGGTACACTCGTTACCGGAGCTGCGTGTCACGGCGACCACGCCGCGCCCCAGCTTCTGGTAAATCCTCTGCGCCTGCATAGAGGCCGGCGAGAGGGCAAGAATTGCCAGTGATAGTAATAAATGTTTCATTCGTTGTATGGTTATTTAATTATTTGGTCGTCAGGTTATTCCGGGGTGGTCAGGTGGTTTCTGCATGCCATTGTCAAACAGTCCGATAATCAACGGCAAGGAAGTGCCGCTGCAATCAGCACCCTTTTACCTCGCAATCAGCACCTGATTACGCGGTAATCAGCACCCTTTTGCGGGGAGAGCCGATACCGCAATGATTCCGGCGGGCTTGCGCCGGCCGGACTGTTATGGCTTTCGGGCATGTGCCGTCACTGCTGTAACGGCTATGAAAAATCCACATTCGCGCATTTTTTCGCCTGTAATTTTGTTATTGGTAAGTAATCCTGCGACAAAATTACATTATTTTTTAATACAATACCAATAACAAAAGTACAAACAATATATAAAATCGTCCGCCCGGTGTGGATGTGACAGGGCGTGGAACTACCTCTTGATGTATTCGGTAGGTGTCACTCCATAATGTTTCTTGAATACCCTCGTGAAGTACGGCGGATGGCCGAATCCGGTCTTGTAGGCTATCTCCGCTATGGAAAGATTGCCGTCCTTCAACAGTTTGCAGGCATATTCCATGCGGTGACGCAGTATGTAATCGCGCGGAGTCATGTCGCACAGCTGCTTCATTTTCTCGAAAAGCTTTGAGCGTCCGATGCCCAACTCGTCCGTAAGAGTCTCCACCGAGAGGTTCTCGTCGCCTATATGGGCGTTGATAATGGCGTCCACCTGTTCCTTGAAGTTCTTGTCCCGTATGTCGGAAACGACGGCCTTGTGTACCTTTCCAGTTTCTGTCTCCGTATTCTCGGCAACCATTCTCTTCATGCTTATGTGCTTGTTCACGAGATGTATGGCGTGTGCGGCCAGAATGTTGGGGCTGAAAGGCTTGCAGAGGTAAATGTCAACTCCTGTGGCAATGCCCTTCAGCTGTTTCTCTTCCTGGCTCAGTGCCGTCAGCATTATAATCGGTATGGTGCGGAATCTGTCGTCTTTCCTCAGCTTCGCGGTAAGTTGGAACCCGTCCATCTGCGGCATCATGGCGTCTGTGACAATCAGTTGCGGAATGCTGTCGTCCGCCTCCTCCATTATTCTCAGTGCGTCAGCACCGTTCTTGGCTGTCTTTATCTTGAAGAACTTGGCTATGCTTTGTACTATGTATTCCGCCATGTCGGCATCGTCTTCCACCACCAGCGCCGTGCAGTCATTGAGCGGTTTTTCCGCTATCTCACGGTATATCTGCTCAAATCCGGCCTTCTCGCTTGTCGTCTGTTTGGCTGCAAGCGGGCTTTCCACCATGAATTCGTCTGCTCCGTAAGCCGAACTGTCTGTCGGCAACGTTACTGTGAATACGCTTCCGGACGGCATATTGGGCTGGTACTCTATCGTTCCGTGGTGTCTCTTTGCGAGTGCTGCGGTAAGGGTCAGCCCTATTCCGAGGCTGTCTTTCACCAGACGGCTGCTCTTCATGTAGTTGTCGAAGAGATGCTCCTGCATATCCTTGTCCACCCCGACGCCGTTGTCCGACACCGAGATTATCATCTTTCCGTCCGTTTCCCGCAGCCGCACCTCTATGTGTCCCTTGTGTTTGGAATACTTGAACGCGTTTGAAATGAGGTTATACATTATCTTGTCAAGGTGGTTGGAGTCGAAAGGTACGTTCAGTTTCTTCACACTTGTAGAGAAATGATAGTCAATGTCTTGCGCGTATGCAGTCTCATGGAAGTCCATGAAGATGTTATGTATGAACGCCACTATGTCCTCTTCCCTCACGCACAGGCTCAGTCTGCCCTGTTGCATCCTGCGGAACTCCATCAGCTGGTTCACCAGTCGCAGCATCCTTTCGGTTGAACGTCTCAGCGTGTCGATAGGTTGTTTGAGGTCTCCTTGCCTGTTTAGCGTCTTGATACGCTCCGTTACGCCTTGTATTATAGTCAGCGGCGTGCGGAACTCATGGCTCACGTTGGTAAAGAAGTTAACCTTGTAGTCTGCCAGTTTCTGCTCGATGTCCCTCTGTTGCCTTTCCATTCTCAGTCTCTTCCTGTACCGGTACTTCGCCCTTATCTGCTTGTATATGTACCTGCACAGCATGGCTACCATACACATATACATAATGTACGCGTACCATGATGCGTACCATGGCGGTGTGATGTGTATGGTGAAGGCCGTCTCCTTGCTCCACTTGTTCCCGGTCAGAGAGCGCACGTGCAGTGTGTATGTGCCGGGACTGAGATGGGCGAAGTCGGCTCTTGACGAGCTTGTAGGTGGTCTCCATGTGCTGTCAAACCCGTCCAGATAGTATTGGTACGAGGTTGTTGTCGCCTCCGGGTGCCCGGTGTTTGAAAAGAACACCGCAATATTGTTCTGGTCATGTTCAAGTCTGATTTCCCCATCGTTGATGATGCTCATTCTCATCCTGTCGAACACGTCCTTTGTAAAGTCGGTGAACACCGACTCACCGTCGATGTGGAAGTCTGTGATTGTAGGCCCGGCAGCCTTTTGTTTGCCGTCGCATTTGAAAGGATTGCAGTTTTGCTGTATCACCAGCAGGCCTCCGGCCGTTCCGCACAGCACCCTTCCGTCCGCCAGCATCCGCATCATCCGGATGTTGAAATAGTTGTCAATGCTTCTTTGGCTGAACCTGTATGTCTTTATGTAGCCTGTTGCCGCGCTCACGAGTGACAGCCCGTTGTCTGTGCCTACCCATATTAATTCTCCCGATTTTCCGCATATTACGGAGTTTACCGTTCCTGCCGCCAGTCCTTGCTTCATGGTATAGACGTCGCATTCGGTCATTATCGTCCAGTCATCGTTGAACCGGCACACCGCCAGTCCTCCCGCTTCCAGTCCGCACCATATCCTGTGTTCCTTCTCCTGTATGGCCAGGCACGTTATGCTTCCGCCCGGCATCCGGCTGTTTCGTGAGTTGAAAACCCTGAATGACGAGGGCTTCACGTCTTTAAGCCTTGTATCTACCGTGTGCAATCCGTCTCCCGCGGCAAGCCACAGCCTGCCTGCCGAGTCCATTTTCATGTCTAACAAATTCGTCTCTCCGGCGTTGGTGTCAAGGAAAGACACCATTTTCAGGCTGTCCCCATAGTCTTTTGCCGACGGAACCATCTTCAGTCCTTTCGAGCTTTCAATAAACCATACACGCCTGTGTCTGTCCATTTGTATGCCGGTTATGTTGTATGCCTTGTCGTGATACAGGCGTTCTCCTATGAAGATTCCGTTTTTTCCCAGTCCCGTCCATTTGTTGCCGTAAGCGTCGTAACACACGGACGTGACGTAGTTTCCCGTCCGTTCTATATACGTTGTCAGGTTTTTGCCGTAACCTTTCAGCGTTTTTGTCATGCTGTTTGTCCTTGGGTCGTAGCGGAACATATCACCAATTTTCGTAGCCACGGTGTATGAGCCGTCCGGTTCGTGAATCATTACCTCCACGGAATTGGTCAGTGTGTTCGTGTTGTCCTTTCCCGGCCTGATGTAGCTGCCGGTAATCTCTTGCTGGCTGAGTATTCTGAACACTCCCTCTCCCAGTGTCGCTCCCCATAAGTAGCCTGCCGAGTCGAACATGATGTTGCTTACATAATAGTATCCTTGCGGCATCATCGGGTCTGTGTCACGCAGTTCCGTCGCTTCTCCGGTGACGGTGTTGAATGCCAGCAGTCCCCATGTCCTTGCCGCAATCATGATGGTGTTGTCACGGTTTGCCGACACGGAGAAAGAGTTTCTGTATGACCATATAGGTATCATGGCCAGCACTTTCCTGCGCATAGCCGTTTTCAGCTCCCTGTCGAGTATGATTATCTCCCCGGAACGCGTTGTCACCACGGTGTATCCTTGGTATGTCCCGAAGTTCATGCCTTCGCTTATGTCCAGCTTGTCAGACTTTCTCACCACTCCTTTTGCCACATCCACGGCCAGTGTCCCGCCGTTGGTGAAGGCGTGCGCCACCGCCGCTTTCCCTTTTCCTGCGGCCTCGCATACGTAGCCCGTTATGCGGTTCACCGTGCCGAACTGTGCCGGGATGAGTATGTCTTTGACTATTCCGCCTTTGTCGTCGCCCACAAGGATGCGGTTTCCGGTCATGAAGAACGCATACCGCCCGCCTCCAAGTCTCATTGCCTGATACACTTTCCGCTTCTTGTCAATGATGTGCGCCTCGCCCTTACCGTCGATGTACGCCAGTCCTTTGTCCGCGCACAGCCACGCCCCTCCGCTGCCTGTGGTCAGCAGGGTGCGTACCTCGCGGTATGGCAGCTGGCCCTTATCCACGGTGTAGTCCGTGCAATGGAACACAGGTTCCAGTTTGTTGTCCGGATATGTCACCGTACATCTCCTCACACCGTTTCCCTGATACAGCCATACGGTGCCGTTGTCGCCGAAGGCTATCTCCCTGAACGACTTGCCCTGTTCCTCATTTACGGCGTAGTCTATGAACCGTCCGGTCTGCGTGTCGTAACAGAAAAAGCAATGATTTGTTGCCTTTGCCCAGATAAACCTTTTGGTCTTGTCGGTGGTGATGTGTGTTATGGCTGCGGAAATCATCTCGCCGCTGCTTCCGATCGGGAACGTCCGGAAGTTCAAGATGTTGTTTCCGTCAAACCGGCTCATACCTCCCGAATTGCCGAACCAGAGCATTCCGTTTCCGTCTTCCGCTATTTCATGCACATAGTTGCTCGGCAGTCCGTCCGCCATGGTCAGGTATTGCGGGCGCAGGGAGGTGAAGGCACACGTCCATGAGTGTGAAAGAAGGATTATGAGCAGTGTAAAGATTAGTCGCATAGGTTTGCCGTTATGTTTGTTTCGTAAAAGATATGTATTATGACCGTATGGCTGTCCGAAAACAAAAGGGTGCTGATTACCTTGCAATCAGGTGCTGATTACGGTGCAATCAGGTGCTGTTTACAGTGTAATCAGGTGCTGATTGTCAGCCGGGTTGTTTCTGGTGCCGGTTTATATGGATTTTATCAGGTTTATGTTTTAATAGGCATTGCAAAATTAGTAAAAAATAATGATATTGTAAAAGAAAAGTGCAGATAAAGTGTAAAAATAGCTTTCCGGGGGGGGAATACGCAAAAAACGGCAAAAAAAGTTGTGTTACGGATGATTTTCACACCACTTCGGACGTTTTTGTTCATTCCTGTATTAAACCAATATGTACTTTTGCAGCAAGATTATTGTTTGCTTCCGTACCTAATACGGGGGACCGGCGTTTGACATACTTGGACTTGGTACGGTGACGGTCAAGGTGAAACCGCTGTTCTCCAACGAGAGAGTAATGTGGTGAGCAACACTACGGTGAGTTATGAAAGCAGTTTTGGACCTCATCCATTGAAGGTGTATGCAGGATTCATGTATAGCTATACATAATACGAGGATAACAATCTTGCCACGGAATATACGGGCGAGACGGATGACAAGAGTTCTGCACGGTCGGCCTCTAACGCGTTGTGCCGCTACATATCAGTATGATGCGGTGTTGAAGGAGCGTGCTTCTGTGTTGGTGACAAGGCAGGACACGATCAATGCCATGGAAGAGATACTGTGTGACGAGTATGCCATGGAGTTCGCTTTTGAGGGTGTGCGCTTCACAGACCTCTGCCGTATGGCACGGCATCGCAATGCCGCTCAGGCTGGAGAAGGGTCAAGATGGCTTGCTGACAAACTGTCATTCAAAAATCCAACGAGGAATCTGGCAGATGAAAGAAACTGGTATTTGGAATTCAAGTAAATGGGTTATGCTGGCACTTTGGTGGCTTGGAGGATTGGCGTCCGGTAATGCGGCGGAAACCTCCAAGTCGCTGCCGGTGGCCAGATACTGGCATAACGCCAAGGCTGCGGTCTCCTACACCTTCGATGACGGGTTGGAAGAACATTGCACTAAGGTAATGCCACGGATGGACTCGTTGGGCATAAAGGGCACATTCTGGATTATAGGACGTGTGATAGAGCATCGGAAAAGTATGCGCGATGCGGCACCGATGACGTGGGGGCAGGTGAAGACGCTTGGCGACCACGGCCATGAGATAGCAAGCCATAGTTATACACACACTAACTTCAAGAAACTGTCGCGTAGAGAAATCGGCAGGGAGATAGAGCTGAACGACAGTGTTATATTCGTCAACACCGGTTACCATCCGCATACTCTGGCTTATCCCGGAAACAGTAAGACGGATAGCATAGTGCGCTATGTGGAGGCGCATAAAGGCATCATGGCCACACGCACGGAACAACTGTCGGTAGGTGGCACACGAATGGCTGCTGACGGCAATCTTGAAAGGTGGCTGTTGCGTGCCATTGACAACGGAACGTGGGCTGTGGGCATGACACACGGCATAAGCATAGGCTATGACCATTTTGCGGATGAGAACGTCCTGTGGCGTCACCTTGAATGGGCTAAGAGCATGCAGAGCGTAGGAATACTGTGGATTGGTACCTTTGCGGAGGTGGCGTCATACCTGCGCGGATTGTCGGAGGACGTGACGTACATTTTAGAACATAAGCCCGTGAAGGTAACTCAAAAAGGCAATAGCCTCGTTCCGTACCGAAGTTGGGACGGCAAATGGTGCGTGGAC
Source organism: Prevotella sp. (assembly GCA_017623655.1). Taxonomy (GTDB): domain Bacteria; phylum Bacteroidota; class Bacteroidia; order Bacteroidales; family Bacteroidaceae; genus Prevotella. The sequence continues at coordinate 4,959 of JAGAON010000006.1, read as the reverse complement.
GGAAAAAGAGGAGTGGAAGTAATGGTGGATTATGGTGAAGTGGGAGAGTGATTGCAGGTGTATTTCCCTGCCCAAAAGTTGTGATTGCCGAGAAATGTCGGCAAACTTCTTTTCTTAAGCTATGCCCAGCAGTTCAATCTCGAAGATGAGTGTCGAGCCTGCGGGAATGCCCGGCTGCGAGAACTTGCCATAGCCCATCTCGGCAGGGATATACACTTCCCACTTGTCGCCCACACACATTTGCTGCATGGCGATAATCCACCCGTCGATAAGGTCACGGAGACGGATGGCCAGCGGCACACCGCCGCGGCTGCTGTCAAACTGTTTGCCGTTGATGGTCCGCCCGGTGTAATGGGCAGTGATGATGCTGCGGGGCGCGGGATGCTTCCCGTCGCCTTTGCCTTCCGCCAACACCTTATAATATATTCCTTTTGGCAGCGGCTTCACCCCGGCTTCCTGTGCCTTTGCTGCCAGCCAGTCCTTGTTGGCCTGTGCGTATTCTCTTTTGTTCATATTCCGCCTGTCACAAAACGTGAATGTTATTCATTGTTGCTCCATGTCCTTACCTTTGGCCATGCAATTCCATTTCCTTTATAAATGCAGCTCAACATCTTTTCCGAATGGTGCGAGCGACAGTCCCGCCATCTTGAAATGCTGTTTGGCAAAGGGAATGCCGATTACGGTGACAAACAGCAGCACTCCGAATAAGACGTGCATCAGCCATGCCCACAAACCGCCAAATACAAGCCACAGAATGTTCAGCGGAATGCGGATGCAGCCGGTGGGACTTTCTGTATTCTTCACCTCAGCCCCGAAAGGCCACAGGCACAGCAAGCCAATCTTAAACGTCTGTAACGCCACAGGGATGCCTATGATGGTGACAGCCATAGCCAGACTTCCCGTGAAATAACCGAGGGCAGCTTCGAGTCCACCGAAGAGCCACCATAACAAATTACCTATTATACGCATACTCTATTATAATAAAAGTTCATGATAGTTTAACGATACCGGGCGCGGCCGGCAATGTCACATAGTGGAGGCCTCAAGTGCAAAGGTACATATTTTCCTTATAAATCATCATGTTTGAATGAAAAAAACAACTTAAATTAAGGAATATTCTTGTAGTTTTTAAGTAAGTTTTTCACCAACTTGCTTCCGCCATCATCCACACTTCCTCTTCCGCACTGTTTTCATATTTCAAACAGTCTGATAGTTAATGATAAACGACCATGAATGTGATTTGCACCTGATTACCATGTAAACAGCACCTGATTACAAGGTGATTAGCACCAGATTACAAGGTAATCAGCCCCCCTTTGTTGGAGAACCCTATACCGGTAATGATTTATCTTATAATAAACTTAATATTCGTGAGCCATAAAAATGTAAATAGCGTGTAGCTCAATGAGAGTTACACGCTATCTGATAGTGTTTTGTTATGCCTTTACTTATGCGTCTCATTTGACCTCCTCGAAATTAACCACCACTGAAAATCAGCAACTTATGAAATTTGTGGTACAAATAAGGAACGCCATAAGCATCTTGGATGTTATCCATCAATAACTATCAAGAGCCATCCGTGCTCTCATTCCTGCGATGACATTTATCGTTGTCTCTGCATTTCTATTTTTCGTTGGCAAAGGTACTAATAATTTTGCACACGAGCAAATGATTTTGGGACAAATTAAGGAATTTAACCATGTTATTGTGAACTCGGTCATTGACTATATTTACATTCATACTATAAATTTTTATGGAATATTTAAGGCTTGAAATGTGTTACTAGTTGTGGTCCCTCTTTGGTCCCATTCGTCTTTTTCTCAACGTATACTTTGGCATCATATTTATAGAAAGACTCATGCTCAAAAAAACGTTTGCCGTTCTCTTCATAATACTTTGTTTCTCTAGCATAATATTCCATAGGGGGTATACCGAAGAACATGAAACGAGGAGGTAAATTCTTCACGAGTCTGTATTTTGCAATTAATCCCATTGAATCCAAAGATAAAAGCTCGTTTTCTTTTTTCTGATTCCATTTTATACCCATTGGCGATATGGAATTGTAGTAAAGTAATGCCTGTTCCTCATCTGACATCTGGCATCTGAGCATCTTAAAATACTCATATTTTTCTTTATATCCAAGCCCATTAATATCTGCTTGATTAATATAGTTTGCAAGTGAAAAAAGTACTCTGAAGTATTGTGCTAACTGATATGATTCTCCATTCAAAACGGATTGGGGTGCATGATATTTATATAAAGCGACTCCGTCTATAGTCATGTGAACACCAAATGATTTGCTAACATTTTCTGATATTGAATACTCTATTTTTGAAATAATATTATATACCTGTTCCATGACAACGACTTTCCCTGGATTTTTCTTTGTCATTTCAATTGAGAAATATGGTTTGCCATAAAAAAATATTGTATATGCTGTTTCTGTTAGAAAAGATCTTAAGACATTGTCGTCTGTCATAAGTGTAGCTTGAAAAGCTATTACTGAGTCCTTATATTCAGGCTTGTCATGGCATAACCCACAGCGTAACCATTTTACGTAACCATATTCCACAAGTTCATAAACTAATTGTAGTTCTTCTAATAACTCTTTAAAAACAGCTTTTCCAGTTACATTTGCATAATTTAGAGATTCAACCGTTTCTTTGTAAATATTAAATAGCATCTGCCATTTACTCTCAAAACGATCGGTTTCGTATCGGTTTTGCTGTTTCTGTATTTCTGTTTTGTTATCCATTATGGATGAGCGTTGTTCTTCATTGGCTTGATATTGAATCCAAAATGCCATAAATGTCAACACTGCAGCAAGTATACCCACAAATGGACTCATTGTTCCTCCGATAGTATCTCCGATTTGTCCGGTCTCGGTAAAGTCTAATATGCTATACTGTGTCAATAGATAAGGAAGCCAACAAATAATAATGACGACAACAGTCAATATTACAGTCAACCAAATCAAAAACTTATTTTTAGCCATAGATTCATTTTTATTGATAAAACATTATTATGAGCATCTTATATCAATTATTTCGTATACGTCTTATCCCAATCTTATTCTTTGTGCATTATCCAGTCTTCTATGACAATATGAAATCATCGCAAGAATATCCAATGCATCTTGTTCTGACATATTCCATTCTACTTTTAATTCGTGTGATGCAGGATTACGAAACATGGCAACAATACCAATTAGAAGATTACGAAATCCTCTATGTTCGTCTTTTTCTGATTTACTTTGGAAATTGTTAATAATTAATATTGGTTCATCATCCTTAAAAACTTTCTCCATAAGATTTTGACCATCATATGTAACTCCTGCTAAATCTTGTATACGTTTAACTAAACCTTTAGAAGATTCCAGTACAGAATGAAAATAATTGTTTGCTAAAAGTTCGGCATTGCAATAAGAAAAAACTAATTGGTGAGCACCTTGTTCTACAAGTTTAGCTTTCAAGCCGTCAACCTTTATTTGCACATCTGAAATTTTAGACGCTTTTTCTATTGCAACAATTTGGTTCGATTCGTTAATACTTAAACCTTCAAAGGCAAGTTGCTTGTTCACCTCTGATTTTACTTTATGATACATCTCCGCATTATCCACATATCTTTGAGGCGACAAGATATTCTGAATAAATAGAATAATGTTATTTGCACATTGATTTTTGTTTTGATAATCAACAAATGCATTAAAAAGTTTCTTACGTTTAGCAAGAAATTGTTCGTTATACGATACATCTTCAATTTGAGATTGCAAAAGCATTCTATGAATCACAGACCCTGTAATAGCAGGATCTGTATCAGCTATCGCATTTGCTAACATCTCCAATGTAGAAGCTTTGAATATATTTACTTTTGCCATTTGAATTTTTCTAAAATGTTTCTCTTGTACTTGTTATTCCTTGAAAAAGGACATTCGGAATATGGTATTTATGTGTACTATCTTTTTTAAGTAACTTGGTACTCTATTTGGAACATTGTATATTCTTTTCGCAACAGTTCCAAGTCCTCTTCTACTCCATCCTTAGAAACGAGTGAGTCTTTTGGAAGCGTATTATAGTTTTTGGAGATATTTTCTTTCTTGCCAGTGAACCATTCTCCGAAGACAGTCATTAGGTAGGACTCTACATCAAGATTCTCCTTTCGGTTATATTTTACGATGTTGAGGGCAAACTGCTTCAATTCTGAATTACGAAGATTCTTGTTGAGGGCAATCTTTGAATCCTTGTCTGCTAACACATGACCAGATTCAAGAAATAGTTTTGTAACCTGCCATACTTTTTCTACATCTTCTACAGGAGTCTTTGCGAGGGAGAATACAAGCATTGTGTATTCCTCGGTATTCTTCATTCTTTTCTCACGCTCCTGCTGTTCCCGTAGTTGGATAGCCTTGTTGAGTTTTTCTATTCTGTCCTGTCTTTCTGCTCATATTCAAGTGCTAACTTTTGCTTTTCGTAAGCCACTTGTTGGCTTACCTGTTGTTCTACTAATGTTGATACTACGTTTGGAAGGTTTGATTTAAGGAAATCAATGATGGTAGATGTATCGGTATTGGGGATAGTAGATATTTCATTGATGATTTTATCCAGTTTGTTCGATACATTCGTCTTTTGAGTAACATCATGCGCTTGTTGTTCTTCAATGACAGTTTGCAGATGTTTTATCTTTTCTTCGATTTTCATTTCCAAATACATCTGCATTCCAACTATCACAGCCTTGAAAGCAACAAATATCATTGCAGCCGAATATAACCATGGCATATATGATTTGACATCGCTCCAGACATTATCTGCATTATTTGCAATTGCTATTGCCATAAATGCAAGGACTATGATTATTGCAATAATAACCATAGCCCCAACGACATTTTCTATAATCTTGAAGATTCTTACCATATCATTTCTTTATGATTACCCAACGACCTTCCTTGCGACCACCTTCACG
>JAGAON010000005.1 GCA_017623655.1 Prevotella sp. | reverse complement strand
CATGCATACTCAAGCCGCTCTGTTGTGATTTGCAGAAAAATTCGTACCTTTGTAGGGTAAACAACAGCGATAAAATCTGAGATGTTCATTTTAAGCAAGTTGTGATTTGCAGAAAAATTCGTACCTTTGTAGGGTAAACAACAGCTTATCGTGACAAGGTTGAATCATTCGTTAAGTTGTGATTTGCAGAAAAATTCGTACCTTTGTAGGGTAAACAACAGCCCTTGAACCGTTCTAAATGCCTAGTGATATGTTGTGATTTGCAGAAAAATTCGTACCTTTGTAGGGTAAACAACAGCTCCTTTGTAATTTGCATTGCTTTCATGTTTGTTGTGATTTGCAGAAAAATTCGTACCTTTGTAGGGTAAACAACAGCTGAATATGAGAAACAAACTCATATTCAGTTGTTTGCATTATATAATAGAAAAAGAAAAACGGAGAAGGAAAATTATGTATAATGCATAGTGGATGCACTTTTATAATGGAAACAGAGTGGCACGATGTGTCATAAAAGAAACAAAGACACATAACAAAAGTTTGCTTACAGAGCCTGTTACATACTTAAAATAACAAATTCTTGTTAATTTATCAAAACAGTTCAAGTTGCATTGGTTGCGAGTTTACCTTTGCAACTTTTGAGCCATGAAATATCTCTATGTTGCCAAACTGCTTGTCTGTTATACACATTACAGCCACATGTCCATAGTCGGGCATGAATGATTTTACGCGCTTGATATGTACATCGGCGTTATCCGTGCTTGCACAGTGACGCACATATATTGAAAACTGAAACATACTGAAGCCGTCTTTCTGTAATTGTTTACGGAACAGCATATATGCGCGCTTATCCCTCTTTGTTTCCGTTGGCAGGTCGAAGAACACCAATATCCACATAATTCTGTATTCGCTTAGTCTGTTCATGACAAGTAATGTTTTACTGCGGCATTATCTTTCCGGATAAGCTATGAGTCTTGCCTCTCCGCTGAAGCATTTGTATAGTGAGGCTGTTGTTTGTGTCACGCCTACCATCAGTGGGCTGCGTTTGCCTCCTATGACCACGTCTGTGGCAGGTATTGCCAGCAGACGGGCTTTTGCTTCTTTATGAAGTTGCAGGTTGTCCGCTCCATACTCGCGAACCATGCCATACACTATTTCGTCAACGTACGGGCGGTAAGGTTCCATTATATCGTCTGCCAGACAGTAGGCGTTGTATCGGTTGTGGTGGTGTATGCCGAATGTCGGGAGCATTCCGCTGCTGACAAGTGCTCTTGCCACTACGGCGCGCAGTATGGCGTAACCGTAGTTGAGCAGGTTGTTAGGTTCCTGTCCGTCTCGGTTTCTTGTGAAGGTTTCCAGTCCTGATATTCCAGAGAAAAAGTTTTTCCAGTAGTATGCCGCTGCGCGCGCTTCCATGTTATCGGTGTCGCCGCTCTTCACTTCCGTGCTCCATTTCATCATACACCTTGTTTCTGTCTGTGCGCATATAGCCAACACTCTCGCCTGATTGTATATCTTGGCTTTCATGGTTTGCTGCCACAGTTGTTTGCGTAGTGGCAGTGAGGCTGTTATCTGGTCTTGGAAACGTTCGCTTTGTATGGTATTGCCGCACAGTGGCAGCATTAGTCCTACCGGCATCCGCCTGCTGTCACAGGTTATGACGGCGCAGTTGTTTTCCAACAGGGCTTCGAGAAGCCCCTGCGTGATGGTTATCTGCCTGTTGTCAAGCACCACTATGCCAATGTCTTCTATTGGACGTGTCGCCACAGACTGCTTTTTGATAATGTCGGGAACGTTGTCATTGTTCTCCACCTCGGGCAGTCTTATCACCATCTGTTCCATACGCAACGACAGATAGGCGGGATTTCCGAAATACAGGGTCTTCTTAATCATAGTGTTATATACCTATTTTAATTATGTTGCCCAGCCTGTCCACCTTTATAGGGATGCAGGTTTCCTTTATCATCTCACCTGTTATGGCTCGTTCATTTTTTGATTTTGGACTTCCCACACCATATTCATTCTGTATGTTATTATAATATTTGGAATTTTCTTTTGGGACAGAGAAAATGGTGTATGCAGAGGAATAAGGGACAAAATTGGCTATACTTTTACTGGAATCAACCATCTTATATATCCTCTCCTTATCCAATGGCATAGTTATCTTTCCCGTTTCCTGTTCTTCCGCTGTCGGCAGATATACAAGGTCATTGGGTGAAAGAATGAACAGTGCTTCCTCATCCAACGGCAGCCCTTTCTTCATTTTGCCGATAGCCTCGTTCAATTGTATGGTACGGAAAGAACGTTTCCTCTCCACTTCGCCGGTCTCCTTGTTCACTTGTTCCTTCTCAGATATGGCGAAAAAGAGGTTTGTCCCCTTGGCTGCCTCAACGAACTTGCAGCCTTTATTACCTGTCTGTCCTACGGGGAACTTATCGGCCTTTTCGTATTTCCTTACCTTTCTTATCGGTTGGTGAGGCTTTCCGCCATTGAGTTCCTGTATATTGGCGTTCATATCATCGATGCCGTCAGGCGAAAAGGCAAGTTCCGGATTACCGTCATAGCGTTCCAAATGGCGCAACATTATCTTCTGTATGCCGGTGTCGGTGACGCTCTCTCTGATTGTCTTTGCGTCAAAGGATGTGTCTATGCTCTTTCTTGTCGCGAAATAGTGGTCGTCAGTCTCCTTTGTGAAGCACCGCATCTCTATCTTCTTGATGTTCACATCGCTCCACACGTCAGCGTTTTCGGCAAAGTATGCCTTTATCTGTTTCTCGTTGTTTCCTTTATCCAACAGTTCCTTAATTTTCTCTTTCAGTTCACTGTTCACTATGCGCTGCGGCTTTTGTATGGCACATTTCAGCGGGAACGGTTTTGTGAACATGAGATTCACCTCACCAAACACGGTTTCCTTGTGCATCGACTTACGTATAGCCCAGCTGTCTCCCTTTGTCTGCGGCACCGCTTTCTTCTTCCCGTCAACGAAGCGCGTAGAGTGGTTTGTGGTCTTATTGATAACCCGGAGGTTCTGCTTGAAACTGACTATTATGTCTCTCAGCGCACATTCCACGTCTTTTGGAAATGCCGGCCACGGCATGAAAAATTCCTTGGCCACGGACATTGTCCTGCTTTCCCCGTTTCGCATTACGGTAATATCCTCATACCGGCGCAGTTTTCTTGACAACTGGTATCTGTTTTTGTTGTCGTTCGCCGCAGCCTCGTTACTCAGCAGATTTACATGTTCGCGTGTAGTGCAGGCTATGACGATGGCGTCCATAGCATGATGGCGGTGGTCTATGCGCTTCTTGTTAAAGCCTTTCTGCAATTCGAGGGGCATATCCGGTATGGTATGCCCGGAGGAACTTACCGAGGTGAATTTCTCCGTCCCAGTCAGAGTGTTCATGCGTTGGAACCGTGGCAGGACAATGTTGTTCCACACTTCACCTATGCCCCATTCGCGTTTCAGCCTGTCCGTCACCGCTCCGGGACATACTATCACGTTCTTTGACATGGCCTCCCTCTCGTCATCTTCCCTCACGATGTTTGACAGCAACCCTTTCACGAACTTGCTGATATAGCGGCTGTCATTGAGTTGCCGCTTTGTGAAGTCCGCAGGTATCTCGTCCATCAGCAGTTTCCTCATCTTAGCGTGGTTTCTGTGATAGGTACGTTCAACGAGTGAGCAATAACTGTCAGCCTCAAGTATGGTGACCGTCCGCCCTCCGTTCAGCGTCACCTTCTCGCCATGATGCTGTTTTATGAATTCATACCCCAGGCTGTTGTCTTTCAGTTTGTTCACCTCCGCTTCGCATATCACCTTGTTTGACAAAGAATCGTCAAAGTATCTTGACTGCGGTATGACGTGCTCTATCTCATAGTCTGTGGTGAAAAGCCTTGCCAAAGGTATAGGCCGTCCTGTGTATGGCGACATATAATGCTGCTCCAGCCACAGTTTATAGCGCATCACCTCCGAGTGTGACGGCCGCTTGGCCACATCTGCCTGTTCAAACTTCTTTATTATATCCGCAATATCCTCATCCAGTTCTTCCATACTGTTGAGCGCGCCATCCTCGTATATCCGCAGCAGTTCCTGCTGGCTCGGGGAATAAGGCCGCACGTTCTCTATCCCAAACTCCGGGTTCATGAACTCCGTCAGCAACGCCTTCACACGCAGGTTGGCATTCTCGTTCTGCAAATACAGCTCGGTAGTCTTCGCCCTCTTGTCGGCAGGATTCTTCAAGTCACGACCCATTTCCAGATGTATCTCGTCAATGTGTCCGTACTGCTTCCATATATCCCTCACAGTGCGTAGCGTCTCCGTCACCACCTGCTCCACTACGGGATTGCGCAGTGAGTGCTGTCTGAAGCGGGCAAGATAGAGGTCAATGTCGGCAGGCGACTCCCATTTCCCTAAATCGCCGGCCTCGCTATGCCTGTCATACACCACATAACAGGCCAGCCACAGGGGCAATGCGCGAAAACATCCCACGTCAGTCAGGTGTATCGCCTTCTCCCTTGTACGTGTGTCTATACCCTCGTCCAGCTCGCCGTCAATGATTCTCTCCATGCGTTCACGGGTGTTTCCGTCAATGTCCTCCTCCCGCCAGTGACGCCCCATGCGCATCAGCGGCAGCAACTTCTTTATGGCCTTGGCAGAGTATGAGCCATACTCCGATTCAAACGGCGGGAATTTCGACATGACCTCCACAAACTCTTCCGGCAGGCCATGATTCGACGCGAACCTGCCGAGAGCCTTACGCAGCTCCGTCCTGTCGCTGACACTGTAAAGTATGTGCCACAACTTCTCTTCCGCTTCCCTGTCGAGAAAAGCGGTGTCTATGCCCGCCTTGGCAAGACGTGAAAGCATCTCGCCACGCGTCTGGTTGCAGGGATATGACTTGTCCTGAACATAGTTCCACCTGTATGGCAGTTCCTTGCCCCTTGGCTTCTTCACCTTAAAATACTTTTCAAGCAAGTCATTCTGTTTCACGGACTTCAGGTCATACATCCAGTCAAACAGTGCTGCCCTTGATTCCTCATCGGGCAGGAACTGCTCCGTTACGTCCCTGTCGTCATGCAGTCTGCCGTCAGCATCCTTTTCTATGGCGTATATCCTCAGATTCCCTATAAATTGCCATAATCTGAATTCCTGAAACAGCGGGTGCGACTTGGCTATGCACTTCACTGCCGCCCTTGCCCTGGCACCATCCTTGTCGATATACTCATGATATTCAAAGGCACATTCGTCTATAAGTGACTTCTTGCTCTTCAATGGCCGGTGGTAAAAGATAATGTCGTCCACCAGCAAATATGTAAAATCACGGCAGGCTATGGAATCACGATAGGCCGTGTTCTGCTGGTACAGCTCGGCAATACAGGCGGCATAAAGTTCCCTGTCACTCAGTTGTGGCAGGAACTCCTTTTGTTTTTCAAGAATCCTGCCCAACTCCTCCTTGTAGAAGTCACGCTCTATGGTGCGCACCAGTTTCCCCTTTATCTTCTGTTGCGGGTTGTCAAGAATGGCATTGAAGATATATTCTCCCACCGTGAGGCCTGACCGGCGTATGTCCTCCTGTGTCTTTATCTTCATCAGCCCCCAGTCCTCCTCCTTTGGCATACGGAAAGAGCGTTTCGTGTTTCCGTCCTTATCCTGTTTCTCCGTGCCGTCCGGATTAAGTGATGTCGTCACAATAAACTCCTTCACCTTGCCGACCCAGTCAGGCTTTTCCTTAGCCTTATAGTGATACACCATACCGTTTTCCAGCATTACGTCATACCACCTGTCCTTGCCTTTCACGTCACCCGTGTCAATTACTTCCGTCACTTTCAAGGCATAATACTTCTCCTGCTTCGCCTTATCAGTTTCTTCTTCCTCCCCACGCATCTGGTAGTATCCGCGCTTTTGGTTGAAACTCAACAGTATCCACGCCAGTTCCTCCCCCGTCACGGCCTCATCCAGAGCCTTCTTGCGCAGGTAGTAAAGCGTCCAGTCGTATGGAACCTTCATGTTCTTACGCATCAGTTCGGGATGCTTTTCCCAAAACATCCGCAGCATTTCATCATAAGACTGTCTGAAAATGAATGTGGGCAGGCCTCCCTCGTCAGTAGCCCACGGCAACCGGCACTCCACATCTTTCCTGAACTTGCCGTAACGAGTGAGGGAATCCAGATAATGCGGAGGCAGGAATCCCATGACCGCAAGCACACGGTGCAACCTTTCACGGCGCAGCAAGTGGCGTTCATGCAGCCGCCGCGTACCGCGATAACCGGTTCTGTCAGCCGTCTGCGACACCTTGTTACCCTTCGCGAAGTCACTTTGCATGGCGGCATCCATTGGAATAATGCGGCTGCCGCTGCTTATTATGCGCTTGTCCTGTCCGGCGATTTCCCTGATAAACGCCCATCCTATGCTGTTAGTGCCCAAGTCAAGGCCCAAGATATGTTTTTCCTCCATCATTGTCAGTATTTAGGTTTGTAGATAAAATATTTTTTGCAAAAATACTAAAAAAAAGAGGAAAAGTATCGTTTTTTCTCAGAAAATGATTATCTTTGCATTGAATTTTTTTGCAAATCACAATAAGGATTATTCCGTTGTGAAAACATCAGGTCCTGCCCCCATCGTCCTTTAACGGTGGGGCATTTTATTATCAACCCGTTGGCAGAGTCAAGTACACACTGGTTTTATCCCTGCAACAGGTTATTGTCAGTATGCTTTTACAGTGTGGTTTCCGCTGGCTATTTCACAGTCCAAAACAAATATGAAACATGGAGTACGGGTCATGAGGCATGAAGCGGCACTGGCAAGCCCACAAAACTACACCGTATCAGCAAAAAACGTTAACAAACAACAAACTTTCCTGTGGAAACATTGCTTGCAGAAAATCTTTTTATAACTTTACAACGCCTTTCAAAAGGAAACGCATAGAACCACAATTATAAACAAATACAAATCCACCTATAATGAATAAAGACAAGAAACAGAGATACCTCATCGTAGGAGGTGTGGCGGGCGGTGCCACGGCCGCCGCGAGAATGAGAAGACTGACGGAAGAGGCAGAGATAGTATTGTTCGAGAAAGGGGCGTACATATCATACGCCAACTGCGGGCTGCCGTACTACATCGGCGGAGTGATAGGCGACAGGGAACGGCTGTTCGTGCAGACACCGGAGGCGTTCGGCAAACGGTTCAACATCGACGTGAGGGTGAACAGCGAGGTGACGGGCATCGACACGGCCGGGAAGACCGTGACGGTGAGGACGGCGGACGGGCGTGTCTATACCGAGCCTTACGACAAGCTGCTGCTCTCTCCGGGCGCGTCACCCGTGCGGCCGCCGCTGCCGGGGATTGACTCCGAGGGCATCTTCACGCTGAGGAACGTTGACGACACGGACAGGATAAAGGCATACGTGACGGAGCACAGGGTGAAGCGCGCGGTGATAGTGGGCGGAGGGTTCATCGGACTGGAAATGGCCGAGAACCTTGTTCACGCCGGTGCACAGGTGGCGGTGGTGGAGATGGCGCCGCAGGTGATGGCGCCGATAGACTTCTCCATGGCCGCGCCGGTGCACGAACACCTTGTGCAGCACGGCGTGAGGCTGTACCTTGAACAGGCGGTGGAGTCGTTCTCGCGTGAGGACGGCGGGCTGACGGTGCATTTCAAGTCGGGCATATCGCTCAAGACCGACATGGTGCTGCTCTCGATAGGTGTCAGGGCCGAGACCGGACTGGCGCAGCAGGCGGGGCTGAAGCTGGGCGAGATGAGGGGCATCTGGGTGAACGAATACCTGCAAACGTCTGACGAAAGCGTCTATGCCGTGGGCGACGCGATAGAGTTCCCCCACCCCATAACGGGCAAGCCGTGGCTGAACTTCCTCGCCGGGCCGGCCAACAGGCAGGCAAGAATCGTGGCGGACAACATGGTCTGCGGCAACAGCGTGAAATACGAGGGGGCGATTGGCACGGCCATTGCCAAGGTGTTCGACCTCACCGTGGCCTCTACCGGACTGCCGGCCAAGCGGCTGAAGCAGATGGACATACCTTATCTCTCGGCCACCATACACCCGGCGGCGCACGCCGGATATTACCCCGGAGCGTTGCAGATGGACATAAAGATAACGTTCTCGCCCACCGACGGACGGCTGTACGGAGCGCAGATAGTGGGCTATGACGGCGTTGACAAACGCATCGACCAGTATGCGCTCGCCATAAAGCAGGGGGCGACGGTGGAACAGCTGACGTGTCTGGAGCACGCCTACGCCCCGCCCTTCTCGTCGGCGAAAGACCCCGTGGCCATATCGGGATATGTGGCGGGCAACATACTGAGCGGCAAGATGTCGCCGCTGTACTGGCGCGAACTGGCGGAGGCCGACCTGTCAAAGGTCACCCTGATAGACGTCAGGACGGCTGACGAGGCCGCTTTGGGCACCATACCGGGAGCCGTGAACATCCCCTTGGACGACATACGCGGCCGTCTTGCCGACATTCCCGCCGACAAGCCGGTGTGGCTGTTCTGCGGCGTGGGACTGCGCGGATACCTGGCCTCCAACATCCTCAAGGCCAACGGATACAAAAAGGTGCGCAACCTCATCGGGGGTATCAAGACATACAAGGCCGCAACGGCTAAGGTAGCCCTGCCCGACGGCTTCGGCACGTGCGACACCACACCCTCATGCGCCGCCCCGGCACAGTCCGGAACGGTGGAGACACTGACGGTAGATGCCTGCGGCATACAGTGTCCCGGCCCTATAATGAAACTGAAACAGGCCATGGAGAGCCTCGAACCGGGCCGGCAGCTGGAGGTGCGCGCCACCGACGCCGGCTTTCCCCGCGACGCGGAGGCATGGTGCAATACCACCGGCAACCGCTTCCTCGGCAACCGCACAGAGGGCGGAGTACAGATAGTAAGGATGGAGAAGGCGGCACGCAAGGCCGCAGAGAACGCCGCACGGTGTCAGCCGGAGGAGAAAGGAAAAACGTTCATCATGTTCAGCGACGACCTCGACAAGACCCTCGCCACCTTCGTCCTCGCCAACGGAGCGGCGGCGACAGGCCGTAAGGTGACCATATTCTTCACCTTCTGGGGACTGAACGCCATAAAGAAGACACGCAAGCCGGAGGTGAAGAAAGACGTATGGGGCAGGATGTTCGGATGGATGCTGCCCTCCGACTCCACCAAACTGTCCCTCTCAAAGATGAACATGATGGGCATGGGAGCCAAGATGATGCGCCGCCTGATGGCGGAAAAAGGCGTTGACTCGCTCGAAACGCTGCGCCAGCAGGCCATAGACAACGGCGTGGAGTTCATCGCCTGCCAGATGTCGATGGACGTGATGGGCATCAAGCGCGAGGAACTGCTGGACAACGTCACCGTCGGCGGCGTGGCCACATACATGGAACGTGCGGAGCAGGCCAACGTAAACCTCTTCATCTAAGGGCATCAGCGGCCACAAGGAAACCCAAGTAAAGGCGGTTTGTCTCAGGCTATACGCTTGCGACAAACCGCCTTTACTTTTGCCGTATATAGCCTTATAGAAAAGAACTCCCAAAAAGACAAGAATATAATATAGAAGTTTTTTCTATTGAATAATTATATTGTTATCTTTCAGGATATATAAATACCACTTCAGGTGCGTCAAAAGAAGAATATGCAATCCAATGTTTTGCTTGAATTTCAATTTCTTCATCAGACATCTGTTTGCGTGGTTTATAATTAATCAAAACCGCTTTTGCCCTAATATCATCTATAACAGTTATATTTGTAGGGCGTTTCAATTTCTTTCTAAACTGCTCAATAAATTCCATCAATGTATTTTTATCTTTATTGGGTGACTTATATAGAATCATATAGTTATCAACTGTTAAGCGATGTTCCTCATTTACTATTTCATATGAAAAATCAAATAATAGTTTTGTTGCTTTTAGCTGATACAAATTCTCAATACGTTCTATCTGATAAAAATTTATGTCATGCCCCGACAATCTATTTATTATGTCACGCCTATCTTCTAAACTTATTCTCAATCCAAAATAAACAGCTGTTATCGCATTCTTAGATATTACCTTTTCACCGAATTTTTCAAACACTAAACGAACTTCATTCTCGTATTCCCATGCTACTGATTTTGTACCAAATACTTTTTCCTGCACTTGAGATTCATCATCATATTCAGAGACTTTTGGCCTTTGATTCTTATAAGCAACATCTATCACGTTACTCAAATCCATACCCTGTGGCATATTCTTGGAAAGAATTTCTAAATCATATTCAATACAAAAACCTTTATGTGAATTAGCATAATGTGCCCATAATAATTCATTACATGGAAATGTCTCACCTTTTTGGGGCTTAGACAAAGAATAAATGCCAGTACTATATAATTTTTGTATTATTGGAGTAACCCAGTATTCATGCTCATATGATTGTGGTAGTTCAACAGAACCTTCAAATGGGTCATTTAATTTTCGTATATCAGCTGCATATAAAATATTTTGCGATAATTGAATAGTATCTCTTTTCTCTCCATTTATTACCGTGTTTGCTCTATATTTATATACCTTATTCATAAACTTTTATTATAACTTAATAGGACATGATTTATAGTTCCATTCCGTTCTTAATTTTTGCCCATATCAACCATAATCACCCAATCTCTATATCAAAAATCCATGTTCATAAACTTTTGGCCGTATTTTGTCTGCAAGTTTATTATGCGCTTTACGCAATTCTGTATGAAGTTCCATGTAAATATCGTCATCACTTGCAGAGTTCATCACCACCTTACCTTTCTTGTCTATTTTTGTACCTTGGAAATATTGACGTATATCGTAATATGAAGCATTCAAATCTGCCTCAGGTTGTTGAAAATAATATTTCCATAATTTCTTCCCTGCGTTAAACACAACCTTTGCTTCCGCAGAAAATAGCAACGGTGTTTTAACCTTACCATAATCACTGTCAAAAACACTCCCCAAGGTAAGTCTTTGTTTTCTTGTCCCTGCAAACAGGTCGGTCATGAAATGGCAGGGCAACTCATTAGCAATACCCAATTCTTCTTCCGTGAATGGCAGCCAATAATTGAGACCGTCAGAAGAACGGATATTGTTTTTATTCGAGAATATAGCGTATGTCAGGCAATCCAACTTAAACTCTTCATCCACCATCCACGTGTCCTTAGGAAACAGGAACTGGTCACGGTCATTCTCCCAAGTCGCCTCAACAACTAATCTGACTGCCATATATATACATGACTCTATTATATTATATGGGGTTATCTGCCATTGATACTGATGATTCCACGGGCGATGCGGACGTTCTATCCTCACTGTTTTTTGGTTTTGGAAATCATTGGCTACACCTATAATTGTAGCAATGGAGTGCTGTGTGTCATCAATGAAAGTCTGCGCCCAACTGTTTATAAGCGGCAAGTTCTCATAACTGACAATATGCTTTTGGAATAACTTTTCGCCTTTCTCGTTATACACATCAGAGACAACACCCATAAAAGGTTCTTTCTCGTCCGTTTTCCAAATAGTAAAGCCAATGGGAAAAGAGCCTGTTACATTGTCAAACGTATCGGCAGGAACAATGAACATTGCCTTTGGGGTAAGTGCGAACGTACGCCTGAAATCAGCGAACTTCGGTGCCTGCAAGTTCTTCAAAGTAGAGAAGTTTGCTATCACCACCCCATTCATTCTATGATATATTTTTGTCAGAAACTGTATATACAGTTCACGCTTGGCATAGCCCATAAGGACACTTAAAGATTTGGCAACCTCTGTGTTTGCAGCCACACCGCTTCTTCCTTCCCCGCGGCTGTTATCCCCTTCCGCAAAGGGAGGGTTGATATAGATAACGAGACGTTTCCGTTTTTCCGGATCAGAGATTATAGCCTGCAAATCCTGCGGGACTTTACTTTTCTTTATTTTACCGTATTCCGATACCTCATCAACCAAAGCGTCATTCAAAAAGTCAAACTGGAACACATGATTCTTAAATAGGTTCGCACCATTATTTATTCGTTCCTTAATCGTATCTACATCAGCCTGTTCTAACGTTGACGCCCAAATATTATGACGGTTTACCAACCCCGCCAGCAAATTTCCTGTACCGGCAGCACAATCCCAGACATAGTATTCGTCTTGCCAATTTTCTCCAAGCACCTGCGCAATATATTCCTGTGACTTCTCTACCCATATCATAGGAGTAAAATATGAACCGTGTCGCTCACGTATGTCTTGCGGACGCAATCTGTCCGCACGCTCTATGATATAGTCCCGATATTCACTTTTAGGCGGACGCTTGTACCTCTGCCAGAACAAGTGATGTGCCATCTGCTTGTCTTTGAATTCAAAATGTGCGAACAACTGCGTATTACCTTGCAGTTTCCCCGTATTTACTTTATAATGGTCTTGCAACAATAATACGGTAAGGTTTTCAAGCAAAGTTGTATTATCCTGCGACATCAAGTCTGCAAGAAAGAAGTGGCAATCGTAAACCCCAATATCTGCAAGGTCATTCCAATTAACATCAAGCGTATCTTTTACCTCTTTTAGCCAACGACGATAAACATGTGGAAAATTGTTTTTGTTTACATTTATCTGTGACGCACGTCTGCCAGTAAGAGAAAATTTGTCTTTAATGAAAAAGCGCAGACTGTCTCCTTGTTGTTCAAAATTAAAAACGAAAACATTATTTTTCAATGTATCATGCACCAACTTGTAAAGATACTTAAACTCTTTTGTATTATGGTCAGATGGAGTAACCTGCCAATTAAAGTCATTCAATTCAAAAACATCGGATATTTCATCGTAATGCACAAAACCTATCTTTTCCGCATCAAAAGCCCCAAGGTAATCCGGTGCGTCATATTCATTGAATCTGCGATCCTTGCCTATGGTGAGAATTAATTGCACGAACTGTTCGTAAATATCCTTCTTTACTCCTCGCTTAGCCTCAGCCCATAGGTATGAAGTGTCTCCATTACCTACATAGAAATCTACTTTGCCCGGTATATTGGCATTGTCATAACCTGAGAACCAATTTTGGCGAACTCGGTTCTTCAACTCTTCTTCTTGTATCGTTTTTGAATAATATGCCATCGTGCAAGTCGTTTACTTATAGAGATACATTAAAAAATATTTTGTCTGCAAATTTACACTTTTATTTCCGAATACAGAAACATTTGCAAAAAGAAGTCAGATAAAACGAAAAGTAAAGCATACGAATACCATTATCATAGTATTTCCATACCTTTCAGCAGGAAGTCGAAAAGGCCTATTGTCGTGATGCCGTTGTTGTCCGTCCATGGCACGATGTCATCCTTCACCACAATGATTTTGTTGAACGAATCCTTTATCCTCAACAGTGAGGCGGACTCCTGCCGCCTCTTCTCCTCGTCAGGTATGGTCAGCGCCGACTGTATGTAACACCTGCCGCTACCGGAATTAACCACGAAATCAACCTCCAGCTGCTTGCGCTGCCATGTCCCGTCGCTGTCCCTGTACCTCTGTTCGGCCATGCCCACATCCACCTTTAAGCCTCTGCGGCGCAACTCGTTGTATATGACGTTCTCCATGATGTGCGACTCTTCCATCTGCCGCATACCGAGCAGGGCGTTGCGCAGCCCCATGTCAACAAAGTAGTATTTTGACAGGCTGCCGATGTATTTCCTGCCCTTGATGTCATAGCGCACCGCTTTCTCTATCATAAAGGCATCCTGCATGTAAGACAGGTACTTGTCGATGGTTACAGAGCTGATATCCACTTTCTTTACGCTCTTGAACGTATTGGAGAGCCGCGAGGGGTTGGTCGGCGCGCCTATGCCCGACGCCACGATATGCGCCAGCTCCTCAAACTCCACCTTGTTTTTGATGTTGTGACGCTCAAGTATATCGACAAGATATACACTGCCGAAGAGGTTGGAAAGATAGTCCGTCTTTTTCTTGTCCGATTCCAGCGAGAGTGTCTGCGGCAAGCCTCCGTACACTATATAGTCCTTCCACGCGGCCGACGGAGCCTTGCCCGTCCCGTGGCAGTATTCGGAAAACGACAGCGGGAAAAGGCGTATCTCGTCGCCCCTGCCCCTGAACTCCGTTACGATGTCGCTCGAAAGGAAACGGGAGTTGCTGCCCGTCACAAAGACATCGGCATTATCCAGACGCAAAAGGCTGTTCAGCACTTCCTCAAACCGCGGCACCAGCTGCACCTCGTCCAAAAGGATGTAATACGTCTCCGCGTCCTTCATCCGCTCCTTGATATGCCTATACAGGCTCAGCGGCTCACGCAATACGGCATTCTCTATGTCATCAAGCGCAATCCTTACGATATGGTCTTCCGCCACGCCGCTTGTTATAAGGTGCTGGTAGAACAACTTGAACAGCAGGTACGACTTGCCGCACCGCCTGATGCCGGTAACAATCTTTACCAGTCCGTTTCGCTTTCCGTCAATAAGCTGTTGTAAATAAAAGTCACGTTGTATCTGCATAATCCCGCCAAGCCTTACGAAGATTTTTTGGCAATATTGCCACTTTTTCTTTGCAAAGATAGGAATATTTTGCGATAACGGCAAGGTTTACGAAGAAAAAGTGGCAATATTGCCACTTTTTCTTCGTAGAACGACATACAGAAGAGGTTTCTTTCCTTATATAATACCGACAGAACCGCATTTTTCCCACGTTTCGCCCGGCGCGAATCCGACGAGCACCCGCAAGCATTTTTATAACCTACTGACAATCAATAGCTAAGAATTGCAAGCACAATTTGCGCCTGATTACATTGTAATCAACGCCCGATTACAGCGCGATTTGCAGCTGATTGCAATATAATCAGCACCGTTTTATTTCGGGTACCGGTAATGCACCGGTATTAAAGGGCACAAGAAAAGGGAGTCACGTCAACTGCGACTCCCTTTTCTTAATGTAGCGGGACGGGGCTACGATCCCCGGACCTCCGGATTATGAATCCGACGCTCTAACCAACTGAGCTATCCCGCCGACATTAGTGTGAACAGTGCATTTATTTCAAATGCGGTGCAAAGGTAGGCATTTTTTTCCATACACACAAGTTTTCAACGAAAAAAAACATTAAAATGCTTAATTTTATGCTTTTCACACTGTGCCGCCTGCTTCTTTCAAAGGAAATGTACTACCTTTGTAGGGATTATTCTCTAACTATACTAACCTCTGAAACATGAAACTGAGAAACATACTCTTGGCGGCTGTCGCTATGGCCGCCGCTACCGCACAGGCGCAAAGGCTGGAAAAGGTGATTGACTCATGGCAGTTCTCACAGGACAAGGTGAACTGGCAGAATGTGGCGGTGCCGCATGACTGGGCCATCTCCGGGCCGTTTGACAAGAAATGGGACTTGCAGGTGGTGCGCATAGAACAGAACAACGAGAAGAAGGCTACGGAGAAGAGCGGGCGCTCTGGGTCGCTGCCGTGGATAGGAGAGGGACACTACAAGACCACGGTCAGCGTGCCGAAGGGTTACGAAAAGGCCATGCTTGTGTTCGACGGTGCCATGTCGGAGCCTACCATATATGTGAACGGCAGCAAGGCCGGTTATTGGGCTTACGGGTATAACGCCTTCCGCCTTGACGTGACAGGCCTCGTGAAACCCGGAGAGAACAACGTGGAGGTCGATCTGAACAACGTGGAGGAGAGCTCGCGGTGGTATCCCGGAGCGGGACTGTACCGTCCCGTGAAGCTGGTGCTGACAGGCAAGACGAGCCTCGACCCGTGGGAGACAAGCATACGTACCCGGCAGCTGACGGAGGGTGTGGATAACCACGGGCGCAGGGAGAAGCAGGCCACGATAGACTTCGCCACCGTGATAAAGAACGTGGAGGGAGACGTGGCGTGCGTCATCGAGATACTGAACGACAAGGGATGGTTTGAGACCGGCAGCCACATCGACGTGCCGGCGGACGGCGTGATAAACACGACGCTGAACCTCAGCAAGCCGAAACTGTGGTCGCCGGAGACTCCTTATTTATATAAGGTGAGGACAAGGTTGTACAGAAACCACAAGGTGATTGACGAGAACGTGACCAACCTCGGCGTGCGCACCGTCAGCGTGTCAAAGGAGGGCGGATTCCAGCTCAACGGGGTGACGCGGAAGATAAAGGGCGTATGCCTGCACCACGACCTTGGCCCGCTCGGCGCGGCGATAAACAAGGCGGCGCTGATACGCCAGATAAAGCTGATGAAGGACATGGGATGCGACGCCATACGCACCGCGCACAATATGCCGTCAACCATGCAGATGGACGTATGCGACTCGCTCGGCATGATGGTAATGGCCGAGAGCTTCGACATGTGGATATACCCAAAGTGCAAGAACGGTTACGCACGGTTCTTCAAGGAGTGGGCGGAGAAGGACATAACGAACCTTGTCCTCAACCACCGCAACCACCCGAGCATCATAATGTGGAGCATAGGCAACGAGATTCCCGAACAGGGTGACAACAAGAACGGCGTGATGTGGGCGAAGAAGTTGCAGGACCTGTGCCACAGGCTGGACCCGACACGCCCCGTGACGCAAGGCTTTGACCGGGTGGATAACGCACTGAAGAGCGGCGTGGCGGAGACGATGGACGTGGTGGGACTGAACTACCGCACACAGAAGTATGACAAGGCGCTGCGACAGACCACCAAAGGCTTCATCTTAGGCTCGGAGACTGCGTCAAGCGTAAGCTCGCGCGGAGTGTATAAGCTGCCATACGAAGTGAAGGCCATGGCGCAATACGGCGACGGACAAAGCTCCGGATACGACACCGAATACTGCTCATGGAGCAACCTGCCGGAAAATGACTTCGAGAACATGGACGACCTGCCATACACCATCGGACAGTTCGTATGGACGGGCATAGACTATCTTGGCGAGCCCACGCCATACGACGAGTACTGGCCGAGCCGCTCGTCATATTTCGGAACATGCGACCTCGCAGGCCTGCCCAAAGACCGCTACTGGCTCTACCGCTCCGTATGGAACAAGGACGCGCACACCCTGCACATCGCGCCGCACTGGTCATGGGGCACTGACATGGTGGGCAAGACAGTGCCGGTACAGGTATATTCGGACTATGACGAAGCCGAACTCTTCGTCAACGGCAAAAGTCAGGGACGCATAAAGAAACACGCCGCGGCGGCAGACCCGGCAAAGGTGGGCAAGGCTACATACACGCCCGACCTCGACCGCTACCGCCTGCGCTGGATGAACGTGAAGTACGAGCCGGGCGAGATACGCGTGGTGGCATACGGCAAGGACGGCAAGCCCGCAATGGAGAAGAGCGTAAAGACAGCCGGCGCACCGGCACAGCTGCTGCTCTCAGCCGACCGCAAGACCATCAGCGCCGACGGCAACGACCTCTGCTACGTCACCGTCACCATGGCCGACAAGGACGGCAACCCCTGCCCTCTGGCCTCCGACCAGCTGGAGTTCACCGTAGAAGGCGAGGGAACATTCAAATGCGTCTGCAACGGCGACGCCACATCCCTTGAACCCTTCACCCAGCCAAGCATGAAACTGTTTAACGGCCAGCTCGTGGTAACAGTGCAGAGCACCGCCGACAAAGGCACCATGACACTGAAAGTGAGCCGTCCCGCCACACCGGCCGTAAAGGCGCGCAAGGGCAGGAAGGCCGTTGCCGCACAACCGGCGATAGAGGCGCAGATGGTAATCGCGACAAAGTAAGGCCATAAAGAAACCAGCAAAAATCCAAGATAATGAAAAGAATCCTGATTACGCTGTGCGCTCTGCTCACAGTCATAATAGTAAGTGCCGGAACAATGAACATCACCTCAGGCAGCAAGAAATTCCTGAAAACCGCCGGCACCATGCTCGTAACATTTAACTGGGACAAGGCACTGTGGGCAAATGGCGAGACATTGCAACACCGTTGGCAGGAAGAATATAACAAACACATAGAAGAAGGTGAGGCGGCATTCATCAAAGGTTTCAACGAAGAGGGCAAACAACTGAAAGCCACTGCCAAGCATGACAACGCGGACTACACGACGGAAGTGGAGATACAGAAGATAGATTATTTCTTCAGTGCCACAAGCATCATACCGGGGCACAAACACGATATTTGGGCAAAGGTTACAGTCAAAGACAAACAAGGCAATACCGTCTGCGAGATTGTCATAGAGCGCATGAAAGGAGGCCGCGACTTCGTGGTTTATGACAGCTATATAAAGATGATGAAGAAACTGGGCGAAGAACTCGCCAGCCTGTAATACATCACAATGAAACGACAGTCCCGGAAACCATAATAGGCTTTCAGTACTGTCGTTTTTTTTCATTCAATTATCATGCTGACCATTACTTTCTCAATGTTTCCTTTTTCCAATCTCATAAAAAAGAACTAACTTTGCAGACAGAATAATAAAAACATCATGACAGAACAACAAAAGAAATCTATCATTGAGAGTGGAAAAGATTATTTCCGCTCTTCCATTATACCAAATCACATCAAGAATCTTCAGAAACTGCGCCTGAAAGATTTTGATGTAAATCCCTTCCTTATAAACTATCTTGCAGCTTTTCTTTGTGGAGACACTACACCACAATCTATGGCTAAAGCTTTGGTATATCCCCGTATTCTCGGCACAAGCGTCAATACGAGTTTCGGACAAAACATACAGATTTTCATCTCACAACTCGCACAAATAGCAGGTTGTGCATCAGGTATTGACGGCATAGACTTCGAATTTATTGACGCCATTGACGGAAGGAAAAAATACTGCCAATGTAAAGCCGGGCCGCAGACCATCAACAAAGATGATGTGGACACTATACTCGGGCATTTCAAACGCCTTATCGGCAAAGCCCGCCTTGACCGTATTCCCTTACAGATGGACGACATGATAGTCGGCGTATTATATGGAGAAAGAATCTCAGCAAATTATAAAACTATTGCCACAACATATCCCGTATATTGTGGAACAGATTTTTGGGAACATATCACAGGCGACAGAAATTTCTATTACCAATTGGCTAAAGCCTTTGGTGAAGTGGTAGAAGAAGACGGAATAAACGGCAGTTCACTCATTTTGCAGAAAATAGATGACATAGCCAATGAGATAACCGAAAATGGTGGTTTATAATAATGCAATTTATATCAGAAAATAACTTTGCCGCTCTAATAGGGACTTCAAACGCCACGGCACAGAAATGGGCAGAAAAAGGAGTTTTCCCTTCACAAACCCAAAACGGTGTCAAAGGATTCTATTTGGAGGAACTTGACTCTGTCCCGGAAGTTAACGCTATGCTCAATAGCCGTTGGAACGAAGAATGGAACATCATACCTCTCCGTAAATATACCTCAGTAGAACTTTTCGCAGGAGGAGGAGGTCTTGCCCTTGGCATGTCCTTGGCAGGATTCAATCATGTGCTGCTAAATGAATTCGACAAAGCGGCGTGTGAAACTCTACGCCAAAATCGTCCTGACTGGAACATTATAGAGGATGATGTACGGAATATCGATTTTACGCCGTTACGTAACAAAGTTGATTTCCTGTCAGGCGGTTTTCCATGCCAAGCATTTTCATACGCAGGAAAGCAAGGCGGATTCAATGATACAAGAGGTACACTTTTCTTTGAACTGGCAAGAGCCGTAAAGGAAATTAACCCAAAAGTATTTATGTGCGAAAACGTTAAGGGACTAACATCACACGACAACGGACGCACCTTCAGCACTATAAAAAATACCATAGCAGAACTTAATTATACGCTTGTCGAACCTCGCGTACTAAAAGCCATCATGTACCAAGTCCCGCAAAAGCGCGAGAGGCTTATCCTTATTGCCATTAGAAATGATCTGGCGGAAAAAGTCCAGTTCCATTGGCCGTCACCTTATTCTCGCGTACTTACATTGCGTGAAGCTCTTTACAAGAGCGTTATCTTCGACACAGACGTTCCTAACTCCGAAGGAGTAAAATACCCGCCCAAAAAGAAAAACGTCCTGAAACTCGTCCCGCAAGGCGGTAATTGGCGTAACCTACCCGAAGATGTGGCTAAGGAATATATGGGAGGCAGCTGGCTTTTAGGTGGAGGAAAGACCGGTATGGCACGCCGACTTTCTCTTGACGAACCGTCACTGACATTAACCTGTTCTCCTTGCCAAAAACAGACAGAGCGCTGCCATCCTCTGGAAACGAGGCCGCTGACTGTAAGAGAATACGCAAGAGTACAGACCTTCCCTGACAAATGGCTTTTTACCGGGACAATAAGCGACAAGTATAAGCAAATCGGCAACGCTGTGCCTGTAAACCTTGCATGGGCAGTAGGCAGGTCACTAATCAGATTATTCAACGACATCCAAGAAGTGGAGCCATCAACCACTTACAATTGTTCAGAGGCAGTAAAACAGATTTGCGACAAAGTAAGATCATTGACTGTCCATACACCATGAAACATATAGAAGTCGCGGCGGCAATCATACACAACAACGAGGGGCAGATATTCGCCACACAACGGGGGTACGGCGACTTCAAAGACTTCTGGGAGTTCCCCGGCGGGAAGATGGAACCCGGGGAAACGCCCGAAGAGACGCTGCGGCGTGAAATATGGGAAGAGCTGGAAACACAAGTCGCAGTGGAACGACTGGTCACCACCGTTGAATGGGACTATCCGTCATTCCATTTAACGATGCACTGTTTCTGGTGTCATGTGGAAAGCGGCTCACTCACACTGAAAGAACATGAGGCGGCACAGTGGCTGGGGGCTGACGAACTGGACAGCGTGAACTGGCTTCCCGCAGACAAAGGCCTTGTGGAAAAGATAAAACGTATTTTGGAATAAGACAATACCGGACAAACTAAAAAAATACGCCGGAAATGTTGCGTAATCGGATTTTTATTCGTAATTTTGCACGCAGACAACGGAGAAACGTCATCAAGGGGGATTAGCTCAGCTGGCTAGAGCGCTTGCATGGCATGCAAGAGGTCATCGGTTCGAGCCCGATATTCTCCACTTTCATTGCGGCATACCAGACCTTCACACAACGTGAGGACGTGGGATGCCGCAATTTTTTGTATGAGGGAATCTGCCGCTTTTCGGTGATTTGTGGCGATTTTTCGGTGATTTGTGACGATATTATTCGGTTGTTTGTGGAAAAACATCTCCATCCTTACAAAACAAGGCAAATCACACCCTCCGCAATCAGGTGCTGTTTACACGGTAATCTGCACCTGATTGCAGTGTAAACAGCACCCTTTCACCGGGTAATCAGCATCTGATTGTTTTTACATCTTTTAATACCCCGTTAACTATCTTAAACCATTGTTTCCTTGTTTTTTTGTTCTATATACCTTATCTTTGCATAAGATAAGCATTTTTTGTATAAAAAAGACAACAAACCATAGGAAAAACAGTGATGGAAGAACTTATTGACGAACTGAAAAAACAGATAAAGGAGGCATTGAACCTTGAAGAGCTTACCATGGAGGAGTTTGACGCCGACGCGCCGCTTTTCGGCGAGGAGGGCATAGGACTGGACTCCATCGACGCGCTGGAGCTGATTGTTCTCATGGAGAAGAACTACGGCATACGCCTTGCTAACGCCGCGGAGGGCAAGGAGATATTCAGGAGCGTGAGGACAATGGCCGGCTACGTGGCGGAGAACCGCAGGAAGTGATGGGCGCGGCGGTTACAGGAATGGGCGTGCTGTGCGCCATCGGCAACGACACGGGGCAGGTGCTGGACGCGCTGCGCAACGGCAGGTCAGGCATCGGGAGGATGCGCCATCTGCAGTCCTCGCATACGGAGCTGCCCGTGGGTGAGGTGAGCCTCAGCGACGACGAGCTGAAAACACTGTTGGGCATCAGCACGGACAGTGTGGTGAGCCGCACCACGCTGTTAGGTGCCGTGGCCGTGAGGCAGGCGTTGCAGGATGCGGGTCTTACGCCGGAGGGGCTGAAAGGCCGCAGGGTGGCACTGCTGTCGGGCACCACGGTGGGCGGCATGGACGTGACGGAGCGGCTGTTTCCCCTCATGCGTACCGACGACAAGGCCTTGACGTATGTGCGCCGGCACGACTGCGGCAGCTGCACGGAGGAGATAGCGAGGCTGTCGGGGCTGGACGGCTGCGAGGTATGCACCGTGTCAACAGCCTGCTCGGCGGCGGTGAACGCCATCATCGTGGGCTGCGAAATGCTGGCCAACGGCGAGGCCGACGTGGTGATAGCCGGCGGGACGGAGGCGCTGAGCCGCTTCCACCTCAACGGGTTCAACACGCTGATGATACTTGACCATGACGTGTGCCGGCCTTTCGACAAGTCACGCGCCGGCCTGAACCTCGGCGAGGGAGCCGCGTTCGTGGTGCTGGAGAAAGGCGGCGGAGACGGCAGGGCACAAGCGTTCGTGGGCGGTTACGGCAACAGGTGCGACGCGTTCCACCAGACGGCATCGTCCGATGACGGCGAGGGGGCGTTCCTCGCCATGACGGAAGCGTTGCGCTCGGCGGGTCTGCAACCCTCGGACATACAGTATGTCAACGCCCACGGCACGGGAACTCCCAACAACGACGCCAGCGAAAGCGCGGCGCTGAGGCGTGTGTTCGGCGACGGGATGCCCGCCGTGTCAAGCACGAAAGGCCTCACCGGCCACACCACGTCGGCGTCGGGGGCGATAGAGACGGTGATAAGCATACTGGCCATGCGCCACGGTTTCGTGCCGGGCAATGCGGGATGGCGCGAGAAAGACGCGGAATGCGTCACGCCGTCCATGGGCATGAGCGGCGTGAGGATAGACAACGTGATGTGCAACTCCTTCGGTTTCGGCGGCAATGACAGTTCCATCGTGCTGTGCCGCGAGCCGCACGGGAGCAGCGGCACGCAGCAGCCGCGGCACGCGGAGGCGGTGGTGACGGCGGACGTGACCATCGACAGCGTGGAGCAACTGAAAGACTGCCGTGACTTCATACCGCCGATGGAGGCGCGGCGCATGGGAAAACTGATGAAGGCCGCCACCATGACGGCTCTCGCCGCGTTGCGGCAAGGCGGGGTGGAGACGCCCGACGCCATCATAACGGCAACCGCATACGGCATGCTGGAGACGAGCGAAAGGTTCCTGACGGATATGTGCGACAACGGCGAGGAGCTGCTCAAGCCCACGCTCTTCATGCAGAGCACGCACAACACCGTAGGCAGCGCGATAGCCATACGCACCCGTTGCCACGGCTACAACATAACCTACACGCAGGGCAGGGACTCCATGAGCCGTGCCATGAGTGACGCACGGCGGCTGATAGCCACCGGCAAGGCGAGGACGGTGCTGGTGGAATGCCACGACGAGGCAACGCCGCTGTTCCGCAGTTTCTGCGAGAGACTGGGCGTGGAAGCACCCCGTGAGGTGTATTCGAGGAGCGTGTTATTAGCCCCTCCCCGACCCTCCCCGGGGGGAGGGAGTGAATACCAATAGCGGGTAAACGCGGAACACATATATAAAGAACTATAAATATAAAGATAAAAACAAGACCCTCAGTCCCATACTCATACCCTCCCCCCGGGGAGGGACGGGGAGGGGGCCGTCATTATTATGCTTCTCCCCCTCTCACTACTCCAAAGCCTGCTGCTGGCCATGGGTCAGGTGCTGCTGAAAACGGCTCTCGTGCGCATGGAACCGTTCGGCTGGACGGCCGCATTCTGGCGCAGCGTGCTGCTCAACGGATGGTTCGCGCTGTGCGGACTGTGCTTCGCGGCGGCGGGACTGCTGTGGATGTATATCATAAGGCACTTCCCCCTCAGCGCGGCATACCCGCTGGGGTCGCTCAGCTACGTCTTCGGCATGGCGGCCGCAATGGTTTTCTTCCATGAGACGGTTGACTGGACGAAGTGGCTCGGGGTGCTGCTCATAATGACAGGATGCGTAATGATAGCAAGATGAAACGATACATTTACATACTGCTGATATGCCTTGCCGCCATAACCGGCACGGCACAGACGGCGCAGGAACGGCAGGCCATAGAGCGGATAAGCCGCTCGGCGGCGGCCATGAAGTCGATGCAGGCTGACTTTGTGCAGACAAAACACCTCAAGATGCTCGGCGAGAAGATGGTCTCCACGGGCAGGATGCGCTACCGGCAGAGCGACAAGCTGCGGTGGGAATACACCTCGCCCTACGCCTATACCTTCATCCTCAACGGCAACAGCGTGCTGATGAAGAAGGGAAACCGCAGCGACGTGGTGGACGTGAACCGCAACAAGATGTTCCGGGAGATTGCCCGCATCATGATGAGCAGCGTGGTCGGCGACTGCCTCACCGACAAAAAGAGCTTCAAGGTGAGCATGACAACGGCGCGGAACACCTGCACCGCCACGCTCATACCGCAGAAGAAGGAGCTGAAGGCGGTGTTCACACGCATCGTGCTGACGTTCGACAGCCGCACATCGATGGTCACAAAGGTCACGATGTACGAGAAGAACGGCGACCGGACGGAGATAGTATTGAAGAACGCAAAGGCCAACACCGCCATAAACGCGGCGGAGTTCGCCGTCAAATAACCTGTGCCTATGCGCCACACCATCCTCACCCTGCTGCTGTTTCTCACCCTCACGGCTGCCGCCCGGCGGCTGCCCGAGGCGGAAGGTGAGCGCACCCGGCACAACGTTGAGCTGAACCTCGGCCGCGCAAGGCTCACCGGCGTCTGCCTGATGCTGATGGAGGAGGGGCTGATAAAGGCCAGCATAGTAAACGAGTTCGGCGTGTCATACGTGGATTTCACCTACTCCCCCAAGACGAAGAAACTGCGGCTGGTGAGCGTCACCGCACCGCTCGACAAGTGGTATATAAGGAAAAGGATAAGGAAGGAACTGCGAAAAATAGTAGCCCCCTCCCCTTCCCTCCCCGGGGGGAGGGCGGAGAATGGTGACGAAGAGAAACAAAACGGTCATAAACCCTCCCCATAAACGGACGCAACAACCGCGATGTAGGGACGCACCTTGGTGCGTCCGGCAACAGACAATCATGCGAAAACGGACGCACCAAGGTGCGTCCCTACAAGGATGAACACCAACAACCGAAACCATGCCTTCACACACGACAGATAACGAATATGTGTTCCCGCTGTCACTGACCTCCTCCACAACCCGGAACGGGACGGCGGAGGGACTGCCGGGAGAGCTGCTTGCCGGGATATTCGCGGCGCATTTCCCCGGACACCCCGTCATGCCGGGCTCGTGCATGGTGCAGATAGCGGAGCGGTTGGCCGAAAAGGCGACCGGACGCAGGCTGCAACTGACGGCAATAAGGAGCGCGAAGTTCCTGTCGCCCGTATCCCCCGACACCACGGAGGAGGTGGAGTACGTCCTGTCACACGTCACCACCGACGGCGACACGGTGGCCTTCCGGGTGACGGTAAGAAGCCATGACAACATAAACGCAAAGATGTCACTGACATGCAAGACGCTGAAAAAGACATAACCTACGACCAACGCAGCCGTATGCGCCGCCGCGGCATCTGCGTCATAGTGCCCACATACAACAACGCGGGCACCATACGCGATGTGATAGAGCGGTGCAAGGCGCAGTGCCACGACGTGATCGTGGTCAACGACGGATGCACCGACGGCACCGAGGGCATCCTCTCCGCCATAGAGGGCATAACGGTCGTCACGCTGCCCCGCAACAGCGGCAAGGGCAACGCCTTGCGGCAGGGGTTCCGCAAGGCCATGGCCATGGGCTTCGCATACGCCGTCACCATCGACGCCGACGGCCAGCACTTTCCCGAAGACATACCGCTGATGCTGCGGGCCAACGTCAGCAACGCCGGAGCCATCATCGTGGGCGAGCGCAAAGACCTCGACAGCATGGAGCGGTCGGGAGGCAGCAGGTTTGCCAACGCATTCAGCAACTTCTGGTTCTGCGTTCAGACGCTGCGCCGCTTGCGTGACACCCAGAGCGGGTTCCGCCTCTACCCTCTGCGCAAGCTGCACGGCCTCAGCCTGCTGACCTCACGCTATGAGGCCGAACTGGAACTGCTCGTCTTCGCCGCATGGCACGGCGTGCGCATCGTGCAGACACCCGTCAGCGTGTATTATCCGCCCAAGGAGGAGCGGGTGTCGCACTTCCGGCCGGGCTATGACTTCATGCGCATCTCCATCCTCAACACCGTCCTCTGCCTGCTGGCCGTCTGTTACGCCCTGCCCCTTGCGCTGCTGCGCGGCGCACTGACCGCACTACGCACCGCCTACGCGCTGCTGTTCTTCCTCGCCACCTGCCTCTTCGTGCTGCTGCCCGCCACCTGCGCCGTGATGAAAAGGCACAGGTCCGGCGACCGCCGCACATGGAAGCTGCACCGCCTGCTATACCTCGTCAGCCGTTTCACCATGATACGCCACGGCATACCCGGCGTAAGATACACCATACGCAACCCCCGCGGCGAGACATTCGAAAAACCTGCCATGATAATCTGCAACCACCAGTCGTCGCTCGACATCATGGCCATGCTGGCACTGTCGCCGCGCATCGTGATACTCACCAAGGACTGGGTCTATAACAACCCCTTCTTCGGCCTCACCCTGCGCCACGCCGAGTTCCACTCCGTGTCCATGGGCACGGACAAGCTGATGCCCAAGCTGCGCTCCCTCGTCAGCCGCGGGTACAGCATCATGATATATCCGGAGGGCACACGCTCCCCCGACGGCAGCGTGCTGCCGTTCTATCAGGGCGCATTCTGGATAGCCCGCGAGCTGGACCTCGACATACTGCCCGTCGTGGAGCACGGACCCGCGATGGTATTGCCAAGGGACGCACGCCACCTGCGCCGCGGATTCTTCCGCATGACGATAGACCGCCGCATCACACCGCAGGAATGTCTGGCGATGGGAGAGGTGAAGGACGTAAGGAAATGGATGCGGAGATACTATATAAGGAGAGTGGATGAGGAATGCGGGAGAATTTATAATTAACAATTTATAATTTATAATTGACCCGCAAACATTTGACATCGCCATAACGAACCAACCAAAACACGACAATAGACTATGAAAGTACTCATCATCAACGGCAGCCCAAGGAAAGAGGGCAACACCGCCGTCGCGCTTGACGAGGTGCGGAAGACACTGGAGGCGGAAGGCATAGAGACCGAGACCGTACACGTGGGACACAAGGACATACACGGCTGCATAGCCTGCGGAAAGTGCAAGGAGACGGGCAAGTGCGTCTTCAGCGACATCGTAAACGAAGTGGCGCCGAAGTTCGCGGAGGCCGACGGACTGGTCATCGGCTCGCCGGTATATTACGCCTCGCCGGCCGGCACCATGCTGTCGTTCCTCGACCGCCTGTTCTACTCCACCCCCTTCGACAAGACCATGAAGGTCGGCGCGGCGGTAGCCGTATGCCGCCGTGGCGGTGCCGGCACCACCTTCGACGTGCTCAACAAATATTTCACCATCTGCGGAATGCCCGTGGCATCGTCACAGTACTGGAACTCCGTCCACGGACGTCTTCCCGGCGAGGCGGCACAGGACGTGGAGGGCTTGCAGACCATGCGCACCCTCGGGCGCAACATGGCCTTCCTCGTGAAAAGCATCGCCCTCGGCAAACAGCGGTACGGCCTGCCGGAGAAGGAGGAATGGACGCCGATGCACTTCATCAGATAACACGGATGCGGTGAGACAACGCCGCACCGGCCACGCAGGCCAAAAGGCTTACCAGACAAAAAAGGCGCAAACCGTCACGTAAACGGATGCAGATCACTATGTAAAAGGGTGCTGTTCGCATGACAATCGGCACCCTTTTGCAACGCATTGGTTATCAGTGGGAAAACGTATCGTGACCTGCGTGACATGATGCCTGTAACGGCCGCATCTTGTAGGGACGTACCTTGGTGCGTCCGAAACACACCGCAAAACTGTTAATTAATCACAAGAAAAAGGGAGAGAATGGCATTATTATCCGTATAATTATTATCTTTGCAATAAAACAAGGAATATTATGGCAAAATACGTGATAACCAATCCTTTTGTCATCGGCAGATACGTCTCCGACGAATACTTCTGTGACCGGACGGAGGAGACTGCTTTTCTGATAAAGCAAATAGACAACGGCCGCAACGTGGCGCTCATCTCTCCAAGGAGAATGGGAAAGACGGAGCTGATACACCACTGCATGAGGCAGCCCGACGTGGCCGGGAGATACATCACCATATTCGTGGATATATACGCCACCACGTCACTGGCAGAATTTGTTTACCGGCTGGGAAAGGCCGTATATGAAAGAGTCGCGCCAAGGTCGGAGATGTGGAAACAGCGGTTCTTCAACGTGGTCAGCTCGCTACGCATGGGGTTTAGGCTCGACCCTATGACCGGCGAACCGGGATTCGACATCGGATTAGGCGACATAAAGACCCCGCAAGCCACGCTGGACGAGATTTTCCGGTATATGGAACAGGCGGACAAGCCTTGTCTGGTGGCCATTGACGAGTTCCAGCAGATAGGCAATTACAGCGAGAGGAACACCGAAGCACTGCTGCGCACGCTGATACAGCAAAGCGCAAACATATCCTTTATCTTCGCCGGCAGCAAAAGACACGTCATGGCAAATATGTTCAATTCGCCGTCAAAGCCTTTCTATCAGAGTTCTATCATGATGGGGCTGGACCCTATCCCCTTTGCGGCATACCACGATTTTGCCGTGAGGATGTTCGAAAGCAGGGGCAGGCACATCGACAAGGACTGCGTGGAAGCGGTGTACCGCAGTTATGACGGATGCACATGGTTTGTGCAGATGATGATGAACGAACTGTTTGCCATCACGCCCGAGGGGCACAGATGCACGATGAACATACTGCCCGAAGCGAGGCATAACGTGATACGCTCGCAGGAACATACCTACAAGGACATCCTGTCGCAGATGCCGCCAAGGCAGAAAATGCTCTTACAGGCGATAGCGCGCGACAGGACGGCGACGGGAATAACAGGCACCGGCTTTATCACACGCCACAACCTGCCCTCGGCAAGTTCCGTGCAGGCGGCGGCAAAAGGACTCCTCGCCTCGGACATCATAACCAAGACGGACGACACTTACCGCATCTACGACCGCTTTTTCTCGGAATGGCTTGCAACGGAATACTAATGACGGGACTTGAAACAATGACTGTCCGGAGAATCATGCGTCACCCATTACGCCACATACCGGCCGCACTCCTTGCGGCACTCACGCTTTTCTCCATGCTCCCCTGCCACGCCCAACAGCGCATACGGCTGTGGGAGGGCACGGGAGTGAAGGCGAAGAGCGTGACACTCGACACCTACCTGCCCGAAGACAGGGGGCACGCCACGCCGGCGGTGATAGTATGCCCCGGCGGCAGCTACTGCTGGCACGACCGCGAGACGGAGGGCAGCGAGGTGGCAAGGTGGCTGCAGCGCAACGGCATCGCGGCCTTCGTGCTCAACTACCGCGTGCAGGGCATCTTCCAGTATGTCACGCACTCGCGCCTCATAGTGCCCGGACGCCGGCACCCCATGCCGATGCAGGACATACAGATGGCCATACACACCGTCAGGCAGAACGCACGGCGGTGGAACATACGGCCTGACAGCGTGGGGGCGATGGGATTCTCCGCCGGAGGACACCTCGTGATGTCGGCGGCGGAGTTCTTCCACACCGACTTCCTCTCGCCGCTCGGCATCAGCGTGACACAGTCCCTGCGACCCGACTTCGTGGCACCCATATACCCCGTCGTGACGATGAGCGGGAAAGAGACCCACAAGCGTTCGCGGCGCGCACTGCTGGGAGAGCTGCGCAAATACCGCCGCAGTCTGCGCGACTCGCTGTCTCTGGAGCACCACGTTCCGCACGACTGTCCGCCCGTCTTCCTCGTCAACTGCAAGGACGACCCGGTGGTTGACTGGCGCAACTCCGTGCTGCTCGACTCGGCACTGACCCGCCACGGCATCCCCCACCGCTACATACAGTACCGCACCGGCGGCCACGGCTTCGGAGCGTCTGACACCAAAGGGACGGCGGAGTGCCGCAGGTGGAGGGAGGAGTTCCTGACATGGGCAGGGAAACATCATGGTAAATGACACGTAATATTTGAAAACAAGAGATAACAATATGCCGAAAAGTCTCGACACTTCAACACACGCCTCTCTCCTTTCCGGACGGGGCAGGTGGCGGGAATGGGGCTTCCTTCTCCTCACCGCACTGCTTGCCGCCCTCGCCATGCGCCTGACATACAAGGAGGACATATCCGACTTCCTGCCTCTCGGCACCGCCGACAGGGAGAACCTCGCCGTGTATCAGGACATCTCCGGCGCGGGAAGGCTGTTCGTTATCTTCAACAATCCCGGCGACCCGGACCGCACCGTGGAGGCGGTGGAGGCCTTCCGACAGGAGGTAAGCAGGCGGGACACCGCAGGATGGACGGCTTCCATGACGGCGCAGATAGACTTGGAGGACATCGGGGAGGTGCAGGACTTCGTATATAGGAACATACCTTACTTCCTGACCGATGCCGATTACGCACGCATGGACTCGCTGCTTGGCACGGCAGACTACGCCGACCGGCGGCTGAGGGAGGCCAGGGAGGCGCTGATGCTGCCCGGCGGCGGACTGCTGTCGGACAATATCGGGCGTGACCCGCTCAACCTTTTCACGCCCGTCGTGGCGCGACTGCAGCGGCAAAGGCAGGACACGAGGTTCGAGACTTACGACGGTTACATCTTCACTCCCGACATGAAGCGCGCCGTGGTGACGCTGACATCGCCCTTCGGCAACGCCGAGACGGAGAAGAACGCACGGCTGGTCAGCCTGCTGGAAGAGGCTCTCGGCGAGGTGGCGAAGCAGCATCACGCCGACATAAAGGCCACCATCGCGGGAGGACCGCAGGTGGCCGTGGGCAACGCCGGGCAGATAAAGCGTGACAGCATACTGGCCATCGGGCTTGCGGCGGTACTCATACTGACGCTGCTCTTCCGCTCTTTCCGCTCCGTGAAGAACATACTCCTCATCGCCCTCACCATAGGCTGGGGCTGGCTCTTCGCCCTTGCCGGCATGGCACTGCTGCACGACAGCGTCTCGCTCATCGTCATCGGGCTGTCAAGCATCATCCTCGGCATCGCCGTGAACTACCCCCTGCACCTCGTGGCGCACCTGTCCCACGAACCAAACGTCCGCCGGGCGATGAAGGACATATCCGCCCCGCTGCTCATAGGCAACGTGACCACCGTGGGAGCGTTCCTCACACTCGTGCCGCTACGGTCAACGGCACTGCGCGACCTCGGGCTGTTCGCCTCGCTGATGCTGGCGGGCACCATCGTCTTCGTGCTGTTCTTCCTGCCCCGTCACGTGGCCGTGGCTACGGAACGGCGGGACAACGGCCTGCTGACACGCCTCGCCGCCATCAGGCCGGAGAACAAGAAGTGGCTGGTGTGGACGGTGGCCGTGCTGACCGTGGTGTTCGCATGGCAGGCCACAAAGACGGAGTTTGACACGAACATGGCCAACCTCAACTACATGACCGACAGCCAGCGGGAGGAGATGGACTACTTCCGGAGGCTGACGGCGGCGGACTCAGCATCGGGGGTAAGGACGCTGTACGTCGTGTCATCGGCACGGACCATGGACGAAGCCCTTGAAAAGAACATGGCTCGGCAGCGGGAGATAGACAGCGTGACGGCGCTGATGCCGCGGCATATAACGCATGAGGGCGTGGCGCCCTTCCTCTGTCCGGTGGCCGAACAGCGGCGCAGGCTGGCGATGTGGCGCGACTTTGTCGGGCGCAACGGCCGCCTGCTGACCGAAGGGCTGGACGCGGCGGCGGAAAGGAACGGCTTTGCCGACGGGGCGTTCGACGAGTTCAGGGACATCATCGCGGCCTCATACCAACCGCGTGAGGCCGCCCATTTCGCCCTGCTGACAGACGGGTTGCTGGCC
This sequence comes from Prevotella sp., assembly GCA_017623655.1. Lineage (GTDB taxonomy): Bacteria > Bacteroidota > Bacteroidia > Bacteroidales > Bacteroidaceae > Prevotella. Next base: position 54,710 of record JAGAON010000005.1, on the reverse strand, counting down.
GGGAACATCAGCATAGACAAGGCCGGGGGGCGTTACTCCGTGATAGACAAGCTGTATGCCGACGGCAGCAGCGTGGAGCAGTTGCGCCAACAGCTGCCCGGCAGCTTCACCGTGGAGAGCATGAACAGCGCCATGGCCTCGTCATTGTCCGACAACTTCAACTACATCGGCTTCGCCTGCTCGCTCATCGTCTTCCTCTTCCTGTGGTTTTCCTTCGGCAGGCTGGAGCTGGCGCTGCTGGCCTTCCTGCCCATGGCGGTGAGCTGGATATGGATTCTCGGCATAATGGCACTGCTGGGCGTGAAGTTCAACATAGTGAACGTGATACTGGCGACATTCATCTTCGGACAGGGTGACGACTACACCATCTTCATGACCGAGGGATGCCAGTACGAATACGCCCACCGCCGCCCCATGCTGGCGTCATACAAACACGGCATAACGCTCTCGGCGCTGATAATGTTCATAGGCATCGGCACGCTGATAACGGCCCGTCACCCCGCGCTGCACTCGCTGGCCGAGGTCACGATAATAGGAATGTCGAGCGTGGTGCTGATGGCATGGCTGCTGCCCCCGCTGGTGTTCAACCTCCTCACACGCCGCAGGAACGGCGAGTACCGCCTCCGTCCGCTGACGATAGGCGGCGTGATGCGCAGGCTGTGCGGCAGAGGCGGGGACGGGATGATGCCCAAGGCGTGCGACAGCCGCGGATATGCCGGGCTGGTCTATGAGCGTTACCTGTACAAAGGGCTGCACATACAGCGCACGGTGGGGCGCAGCCTGAGGGCTAACGACTGCTTCTCCTCGTCCGTGGATCGTGACTACGCGGGGCGGGAGATTGTGGTGGAGAACTGCGGTTACGGCGAGGAGGCACTGCTCATGGCGCTGGTGCATCCCGACAAGACCGTCATCGCCCGGGACCCCGACCCGGAGAAACTGAGCGTGCTGCGCTCGTCGACCGAGGGGCTGGTGACGAATATACGTTTCGCAAGCGGGACGGAGGGAGGTAAGGAGGAGGTAACGGGGAGTTAACAGGAAGTTATCGGGAGTTAGTTTGGAGTTAACGGACGTATGTAGGGACGCACCTTGGTGCGTCCGCACCACCGATAACGAAACGGACGCACCAAGGTGCGTCCCTACATACGTCCGTTAACTCCCTACGGCATAAGCCGTATAACTTCCCCTAACTCCCATTAACTCCAAAAACAAACAGCACCTAATCACAACGTAATATGAGGCTAATCACATTATTATCAGCATGCTTTTACTGCCTTACCGGCACCTTTTCACAGCCGCAGCCGGACAAGGACGGCCGCGTGACGCTGCGCTACACCGACGGCAAGGCCGGCGAGGTGGAGGTGAAGGGCGACAAGGGCGTGAGCGGGGAGATGACGCTCAGGGACGGCGTGTGGACCCTGACGACAGACCCGTTGCCCTCAGACGTGTATATGTATAACTTCATCGTGGATGAAGAGCGGCGCGTGCCCGACCCGCGGAACCCGTGGAGGGAGCGTGACATAGCCGACACCGTGAGCCTGTTCTGCGTGAAGGGATGGCCGGGGTCGTACTACATGGACAGCGACGTGCCGCACGGCACGGTGCGGAAGCTGTGGTACCCCTCCTCGCTCAACGGCATGACACGCCGCAGGCTGGCGGTATATCTGCCGCCGGGATATGACGGCGACACGACAAGGAGATACCCGGTGCTGTACCTGCTGCACGGCTCGGGCGGCGACGAGAACGCATGGACGGGCATGGGGAGGCTGAGACAGATAATGGACAACATGATAGCCGAGGGCAAGTGCCGCCCGATGATAGTGGTGATGCCCAACGGCAACGCCGAGCTGGACGCCGCGCCGGGAGAGAGCCCCTACATGGAGGCGGTGCCGCAGGCGAAGAACCTGCAATCGATGATGGGCATGGTGGAAAAGGCTTTCCCGCAGGAGGTGGTGCCGTTCATAGAAAAGAACTTCCGCACCATCGCCGACAAGCGCCACAGGGCCATAGCGGGGCTGTCGCTGGGAGGGCTGCACACGCTGTTCATATCGGCCAACAACCCGGAGATGTTCGGCTATGTGGGACTGTTTTCGCCGCAGACAACCAACTCGCTGTCAGACAAGGCCATAATGAACGTGCAGGGACTGGCGGACGGCATCAGCGGACTGGCGGCGTCACTGCCCTTCGTCACCGACAGATGGAAGGAGAAGGTGGGCCGCAAGATGCGCCGCACGGAGAGCATGGAGATATACTCCGACACGGAGGGAAAGCTGCTCCGGCAGTTTGCCGAACCGCCCGAGCTGTACTACATTGCCGTGGGGAAGGACGACTTCATAAGGAAACTGGTAGATAAGCACCGCCAACGCCTCGACAAACTGGGGTGCAGATACACATACAACGAGTCGCCCGGAGGCCACACATGGCAGAACTGGCGGCGCTATCTGCTGGACTTCCTGCCGAGGATTTTTCACTAATTTATAATGTATAATTAATAATTTATAATTGAAGACGACACGATGAAACAACGAATACGCGCCATACTGGAAGATGCGCTGCCCCTTGCCGACCTCGACTCGGACTTCCTCTTCGCCGAACTCAGTTCGCTTGACATAACGACAGTCATGATGCTGCTGTCGGAGGAATACCACATCACCCTCGACTCTACCGACGTCACGCCAAAGAACTTCATGTCTCTCGACGCCATCGTCAACCTTGTCAAGGGGAAGATGGAGGCGGAAGGATGATTCTGTCACCAGCGGCGAACCCCGAAGGGGTGACAGATTACAGCCCAGGGTGTGAACCCTGGGTTAGGATATTATGGCGATAATATGTATCGGTACCCCAAAGCCGTCAGGCGAGGAGCACAAAGTGCGACGAGGGGTGTAAAAGAATACAAGAAAACGAATATTGCAATACGATAAAAACAAGGATTCATTCCACACCCCTCGTCGGTCTTGCGGCCTCCTCGCCTGCCGGCTTTGGGGTGCCGATACGTTTTTTTCATCAACCTGACAAATCCCCAGGGTTCGCACCCTGGGCTGTAATCTGTCACCCCTTCGGGGTTTCGCAGGGACACATTTACAGGGACATTACCAACCAACACATTTCCTTATGACCATACTGAACAAGATAAAAGCCCAGAGACAAGACAAAGTCGCCGTGATATGCGGGGAGGAAAGCATCACATACGCCGAGCTTTACCGGCGCATGAGGAACGCGGAACCGTTGCCGCTGCCGCTGCTCGGCACGTCATGGGAAGGCGACTTCCGCCTGCACACCACGGGAACGACGGGCAAGGCGAAAACCGTCGTCGTAAGCCAGAAGGCCATGATGGCAAACACCGACAACCTGATACGGGGACACGGATACACGGAGGACACCGCATTCATCATCGCCGGGGACATGACACACCTCGGATGCTGGTCAAAGATATTCCCCGTGCTGGCCACAGGGGGCACGCTGCTCATACTGAAAGACGGCATGAAGGACACCGAAGCCTTCTTCGCCGCACTCGAACTGCTGCCCGGCCGCAGGTACGCCACGTTCCTCGTGCCGGCCAACATACGCATACTCCTGCAATTCTCCGCCGGCCGGCTGGCGAGATACGCCGACAGGATAGACTTCATAGAGACCGGGGCGGCACCCATGCCACACAGTGATATGCAGCACCTGTGCCGGCTGCTGCCCCACTCACGGCTGTATAACACCTACGCATCGACCGAGACGGGCGTCGTGGCCACATACAACTACAACGACGGCCGCTGCCTGCCGGGCTGTCTGGGCAAGCCGCTGCCGCACTCAAGCGTCACCATAACGCCCGACGGCCGCATAGCCTGCGGGGGCGACACGCTGATGTCAGGCTACGAACCCGACCCCGTCCCGCCGCACGGAGGCGTCTTCGTGACCAACGACAACGGCTTCATCGACGGCGAGGGGATGCTCCACATACTCGGCCGCAACGACGACATCATCAACGTCGGGGGCTACAAGGTGGCTCCCACGGAGGTGGAGGAGGCGGCACTGTCGCTGCCCGCCGTCAGTGACTGCATCTGCATTCCCCTGCCCCACCCCATCCTCGGACAGGCTCCGGCGCTGCTCGTGGTGACCGCCGAGGGCCACGCCTTCGACAAGCGCGCCATAGCCCGCCACATAGCCGGCCGCCTGACGGAGCGATACAAGGTGCCGCTGACATACCGGCAGGTCGCCCGCATAGAGCGGACGGACAACGGAAAGCTGAACAGGAAATTCTACACAAGCCGGCAGGAACGGTAAAGCCACAGTGGATTAACCTGTCATTCAAAATCCAACAACAGGCTGTCATCATTGCCAAGACGATCAAAGTCTGACCGGAAAAGACGGTCTTGAATGACGCGGTACTTCTCAAATTCGGTTTCGGCAAAGCTCTTGGCAAACTCAGCAGAGACTTTCCCGGCATCAACTAAAACCGCGTCACCGGTTGCCTCAAGAATGATGTCGATGCGCTTTGCCCAGTCCTCCATAGTCATAGGTATGTGGCGCAGGGCCATGCACGGCGTAATGTATCTTGTTCTGCACTTTCTTGAAGAACAGCCGTGTGGTCGGAGCGTCCCTGTTATAGTCTATCGCCGTTGAATATATGTCCGTAAGTTTCTGATAAAAACGGCGTTCACTGAGGCGTATCTCACGAATCTCGGCCAACAGATGCTCGAAATAATCCTTTCCGGTAAACGAGCCGTTCTCCATCCGCTTCTTGTCAATCACATATCCACGGATGGCAAACTGCCGCAGAACAGACGTACACCACTGACGGAACTGAGTGGCGCGGACGCTGTTAACACGATACCCTACACTTATTATGGCATCGAGATTATAAAATGTAGTGTTATAGTTCTTGCCGTCAGTAGCAGTTGTTTCCATTTTGGAAATAACTGACTCTTCCATTAGTTCTCCGCTTTCAAAGACATTTTTAAGATGCTTGCTTATAGCCGGTATCCCGACATCAAACAGCTGCGCCATAGCCTTCTGAGTGCACCAGATGTTTTCTTCCCGGTACACCACTTGCACCCCGTCCTCTTTTCCTTCCGTTTGGAAGATGAGGAACTCCACGGTGCTGTTTCTTATCGCAAGTTGCTTGTTCATGATAAACTACTGTGTAAATTTGTTCACTCAAAGAAAGCGCCGGGATAACGCACCGTCCCGGCAAGGCCGTCCAAGGCACCGGGCAGCAGTTCCGCAATCATGCAGCACTCATGCGGAGCGTCAAAGGGGAACGTTATGCCGCAGTCCACGGCCGTGCGGTAGCCGAAACGCGGATAATAGTCCGCGTGCCCAAGCAAGACAGCCGTGCCATATCCGAGCGAAGCGGCTCTGCCGTGGGCTTCCATGAGCAGCTTTCCGCCTATCCCTCGGTTCTGAAACCCGGGCGAGACGGCAAGAGGAGCGACGGCCAACGACGGCACTACGCCGCCTTCCGACACGATTTCCACCTCCGTAAGCAATATATATCCCACTATGATTCCCCCGTCCGTCTACGCCACCAGAGACAGCTGCGGTATGAACGTGTCCGCCCCGTGCAGCCTTTGCACGAGGAACTGCTCCCTGTGGTCGCTCTCCTGCATACCGGCAAAGGCGGCCTCAACCAACGCGTGTATTGCGGGACAGTCCCCTTCCCGCTCCTGTCTTATATTTATTTTCATTTGCAATGTGTTAAACCGTTATGAATATTTACGCACACTTTGAACTTGGAAAACATAAAAGATTGTAAATATATGATATTTTTTTGGATTATGCAATAACATTGTAAATAAAAATATTGGTCTGCGGAATAATTTTAACTCATTTTATTTTTTTAACCCTAATACAGGATAATTTTCGATTTTTATTTGTAACTTTACACCGCCTATCCACGCTGATCTTCTTTCTTAAGAAGATGAGGTTATGGGTGGGATGTACATATTAGAGGCGTTTCTGACGCTTTGGTTTTGACTATGTAGAACTTCGCAAACTCTCCAAGTTAATCAAAAACAAAGCAACGAGAAATGTCCCACAGGGTGTATTATATACTGCCTGCAATATCTATCCGATAATTTGGACGGATATTGGGTCATATATATAATAACTCAGCGTGGGGGCTTTCGGCGTTGCTCGTTTCGATTAACTGGGCAATGCGAAGGCCTTACATAGTGGAACGAGTAACAGACAGGCTCCACGTTTTTTATATGTATGAAAAAACACCTTTTCATAATGAATTATGCCAGCAATGGAGTCAGCTGACACGAACAAAATCAGTTGCTAATGCTGAACATAATACGAAACAATCCTTATCGTCTTTTAGGCATATATTCTAACTCGCCTACAAAAGAACGAGTGGCGAACCATAACAGACTGAAAGCTTTTCTGAAAGTGGGGAAAGACATATCGTTCGCCTTAGATCTGCCAACATCGCTTCCTTCTATAAACAGAACTGCCGACACGGTGGCGAATGCTGATGCAGAGTTGACGTTACCTAACGACCAATTCAGGTACGCACAATTCTGGTTCATAAAGGCTACCCCTTTTGATGATATAGCAATGAACCACCTGACAGCGGGGAATATTGACAGTGCAAAGTCCATTTGGGAGAAGAAAGAGAATGTCTCCTCACTACAAAACCGGATAGTGTGCGCACTGATAATCAGTGACTATAAGCAGGCTCTTGCATTAGCGGAAAAACTTTATCACTCTTATTCTGCGGACTTTGTAAACCTTGTTTTGGGCGAGAATCATACTTTGGTTATAGATAAAGCTGAATACATCTTTCTTGATGAGCTTTGCTCCTCCGTCGGTGTAAAAGACATTATGCCATGCCTTCCCAATGACGAGTGGCGACAATATGTAAGTAGTCAGGCCGTAAAACCTTTAATAGCAGCGTTGCAATCAGCGATAGACTCAGCAAAAGCGCCAAAGGGAACACATGGTGCTATACGTTATAATGCCGGAATGAAATTGAAAAACGAAACACAAGCAACACTTGCACAACTAAAAGAGTTACTTCCTGTATCAGATTTGCAATATCAGATGATTGCGGACAAATTGGGACTGGAGATCTTGCAATGCAGCATCGACTATTATAATGACATCAAGTCTGACAATGCGGTTCATAAGGCGATGGAACTTCTATTATATGCGCAGTCTGTGGTGGTAGGCAGCATGGCAAGAAGTCGCTGTAAGGAAAATATGAATGTATTACAGAGAATCATAGACGAATTGCCTCCGGCAGAGGTGTCAGAAAAAGATAAGGAAATAAAAAAGGAACTGGGTATATTTCGACAGTCACATAAAGGTCTGTACGAAGCTAAAATCTTACTGGAAAAGACCAAGCCTCACTTGGATGTGATTAAGAAAGAACTTGGCGCGGAGAATGCTTATTATCTAAAACTATCTACGCAAGTTATAAACAATGCGCTGAATTGCCTAATAGAAAAGGTAAATGAAGCACAATCTACAATACATACAATAATATTTGATGATGCTGATGCTGCACGTTCAAAAATAGAAAATCTAAAAAAGATCTTAACAGCCGCTTGGCCAATAATTGTTTTGATGGATAAGTTTGATATGGAACCTGACTTTAAGAAGAACAGATACAAAGAAAATCGTGCTACACTAAAAAATATATGCGGACAATTAAAAGTTTCCACACCTGATTCCACAACAATTTCCACACCCGATTCCACAAATGATACATGGTCTTGTATAGCCGGTCTTCTAATAATTGGAGGCGTTGTTAGTACTATTTGTGGTGGTGTTGTGGGTTGCATTCTTGGAATTATCATTGTATTATTTGTATTAGGATTGATTATAGGAGGAAAAGAACATTAAAAAATCATAGTTATGGAAAAAGCAAAAAGAATTTTAGCAAGCGTCTTTGCTGTGTGTTGCTTCTCTATGTCGGCAACCAGCCAAACGAGAAGTAATGAGAATTACGTAATGGAAAAGATGACAATCTTGGTGCGTGAAGACTTGGACAGGAAACTTTTGACTGTCACTCGGCAGCACAAACAAGACATGGAAATGTTGACCCAGCGCAACGAGACTCTGAATAAAAGTTTAGACAGTATTAAAAACGTATGCGGACAACTGCAAGAAACGCAGACTAAGGACCGCACCACTATCAGTGACAAGATTCGGAAAACGGACAATGCCGTGGCTTCCAACCAATCCACAGTAGAGCGCAGGACCGTTTGGGGAAGAGTTATATTTATCACCATATTACTATTCCTGTTCGCTGTTTTCCTTTATCTGACAAAGCGGATAAAGAAAGGCGACTCTTCCATTGACGAGGTTCGCAGGGCGCAAAAGGCTTTGCAGTCCGCCCAAGCCAAGATGCAGGAAGACTCCATAAAACTGGACAGCCAGATGCTGACCTTGGTTCAGCAACAGATTGCGAATGTACCGACAACAACAAACAACAACGAAACCGATCATTCTTTAGCCCTCAAAGTAGCTGACGAAATTGTACGCATTGAGCTTAACCTTTCCCGGATGGATGCTTCTGTAAAGGGATATAAACAACTGTCCAAAGCTGTAGAACGTATAAAAAACAACTTCATGGCAAATGGTTATGAAATCATTGATATGCTTGGCAAACCATATAACGAGGGTATGAAGGTGGTAGCCAACTTCGTTCCTGACGATACCTTAAATGAAGGTGAACAAATAATAACCGGTGTTACTAAGCCACAAATCAATTATAACGGCAGGATGATACAATCTGCTCAAATTACAGTAAGTCAAAACATTTAAATATCCAAATATTATGGCAAGATTAAAAATAGATTATGGCATCGATCTCGGTACAACCAATTCGGCCATCTGCCGCATGGAAAAAGGCGAACCAGTTATCATTAAAAGCGATACACTCAAAGACACTATGCCGTCATGTGTGTCTTTCAACAAAAAGAAATCAGTAAAAGTAGGTGACGGTGCTTACAACAATATGAAGAGTGACAAACGTCGCGCAACAAAATCATGGCAGGTGGGGACTTCAAACACCTACATTGAATTCAAACGTACAATGGCTACAAATACAAAATATTCAAGTAGCCATATTGAAAAAGACTTTTCATCTGAAGAGTTATCCGCAGAAGTATTGAAAACGTTAAAATCGTATGTCACAGATGAGAACATATCATCTGTTGTTATCACCGTTCCCGCCAAATTTACAGTAAATCAGAAAACAGCGACTATGGAAGCCGCTAAGATGGCGGGGTTCAAACGTTGTGAACTATTACAAGAGCCCATCGCAGCAGCTATGGCATACGGACTTTCTACTGATACCAAGAATGGTATTTGGATGGTATTTGATTTCGGAGGAGGTACTTTTGATGCGGCTCTGTTAAAGGTGGAAGACGGCATCATGCAAGTTTTCGACACCGAAGGAGACAACTACCTTGGCGGCAAGAACCTGGATTATGCTATTGTTGATAAGATTATTGTACCTTATCTACAAAAGAATTATAGCATAGAAAACTATTTGAGTAATAATCAGAAGAAAGAAATCCTTAGGGATGCCATGAAGACATACGCTGAGGATGTAAAGAACCAACTTTCTTTCAAAGATCATGAGGATATTATTTCCAACCTTGGAGACCTTGGTGAAGACGAGGATGGTGAGGAAATAGAACTTGACCTCACTGTGACGCAAGATGAAGCGTTTAATGTAATGCGCCCTTATTTCCAGAAAGCTGTTGACATCTGTAAAAAACTATTAGAGCGCAACAATCTTGATTCATCAAAACTTGACAAGTTGATTCTTGTCGGCGGGCCAACCCATTCACCTCTTATCCGTCAAATGCTCAGAGAACAGATTACTCCCAATGTTGACACAAGTATCGACCCGATGACAGCCGTAGCCACAGGTGCAGCATTGTATGCTTCAACAACAGACGCAGAGGTTAGCGACGAAGACATAGCAATTGACACCATAAAGCTTGAGGTCGGATATGAAGCCACATCCGTGGAAACCACGGAATGGGTTAGCGTGAAACTGAATAAGAATTCCAAACTGAATGAGGTCTTTGTGGAACTTGTCCGCAGTGATAAGGCATGGTCAAGCGGAAAGACAAACATTGACAGAAACGGTAATGTGATTGAAGCTAATCTGATAGAGGGAAAGCCCAATTCTTTCACTGTGATGTGCTATGATGCCCAAGGCAATACCCTTCCTTGCTTCCCTGATGGAATTACTATAATACAGGGTTCTAAAGTCGGAGCTGCTCCATTACCTTACAATATAGGCATTGCCGTTTGGGACTCCCAAAAGAAACGTGAGGTGTTCCGTATGGCCCGTGGTCTGGAGAAAAACAAACCTGTACCGGCAATCGGTGTGGTAAACGACTTAAAGACATCAAGTCAGCTACGTCCTGGTGTTGACAGCGATAAATTGACTATTCCAATTTACCAAGTGGATGATTTTAGCGAAGCCGAGAATCGCCCCGTCTCTCTTTATGAATATGTAGGGGACGTGATAATAACAGGAGATGAAGTAGAACAACTGATTCCTTCTGACAGTACTGTTGACGTTACATTAAAAGTTGATTCGTCTGAACAAATGGTGTTAGAAGTACATTTCCCGGCAACGGATACATCGGTTGAAAAACCCCTTGATACAAACAAAAAGCAATCAATAGAAGATGCCATTAACGTTATTAAAAAAGGTATTACCGATGCTCAAAGAAGCATTAACCGTTTGAAAGTTTCAGGCATTTCAACCAACGATGTAGAAAAAGACTTGGAACAGGTAAAAGACGAAGCCGCTAATAGTTCGGAAAAGAAAATGGTGCTACAACATCTCAAAGAAGTTCTTAGAAAGATTGAAGACCTTGACGAAAGCACCGAATGGCAGCGACTGGAACAAGAGCTTCGTGAAGAGTTTGAACGACTTGAAAAAGCACAAAACGAACTTGGTGACAACAAGACCGGGGCTATCGTCAATCAACTCCGCTCACAAACGGACCAAGTGATACGTAGTAAAGATGTGCGCATGGGACGCGAGATTTTGGATCACATCAACAGTCTTTTTGTCCATATAACTATGGTTTATCAATGTATGGGGCTAATTCAAGATTGTCAACGTCGCTTTGCAAACATACGTTGGAAAGACAGTTCGCGCGCCCGTCAATTAGTGAACAAAGGTATGGAAGAGATAAACAACCAGCCTACTGTAGATAAGCTGCATCCAATTGCTTGTGGACTTATTGACCTGATGCCTAATGACGAGGCTACCAATGCAGGAGGATTATTAAAATAATAAATATAGACAGAAATGAAAAAGACAATTTTATTTTTTATCGTTGCAATCTGCCCTTTTACGGTTTTTGCACAGTATTATAATGTAGGAACATCTACTACGGGACAAACGGATATGTTTGGCAATACTACAACTACTCATAGAAACCGTTACGGTAACACCACGGGAACGTCAACCACAGGACATACGGATATGTTCGGAAATACCACTACTACTCATAGAAACCGTTACGGCAATACGACCGGAACATCAACTACGGGGCAAACGGATATGTTTGGTAACACCACAACCACCCATAAAGACCGTTACGGCAATACGACCGGAACGTCAACTACGGGACAAACGGATATGTTCGGAAATACCACAACCACCCATAAAGACCGTTACGGCAATACGACCGGAACATCAACTACGGGACAAACGGATATGTTCGGAAATACCACTACTACCTATAAAGACCGTTATGGTAATACGACCGGAACATCCACTACAAGGCAAACGGATATGTTCGGAAATACCACAACGAATCAGAAAAGCAACAATTCCAATACGGAAATATGGACTTGGTAACATTATATGAAATTTCATAAAAACGACAAAATAGCATCTTACACCGTATCGTTTCCGCATAAGCAAGGTTCTTATGCGGAAACCTACCGTGTGAAAGATCCTGCGGGCAAAACACGTTTTTTGAAACTTATCTGTTACTGTAAGCTGAATCATAATCAGATAGACGACAGGGGGCGTGTTGTGGAAGTGGAAATTGCCAAACAGTTGAATCATCCCAATCTATGTAAGTATATAGATTCAGGGAAACTGATGCTGGATGGTGGACAATACACATATCTTGTTACAGAATATGTAAGCAGCGAAACCTTATCACAGCGAATTATAAGGAATAGCAATTTGAGTGTTTACGAGATTAAACAGATTGCAAAGTCCGTCTTGTCCGCTCTGTCATACCTCCATGAACAACCTGTACCTATTATACATGGAGAGGTGACCATTCAAAATGTCCTACTTAACCTTGTAGGAAGTTTGGACAGTTTGAAACTGATAGACTTCGGTTATGCCTGTTATCTCGACCAAACGCCTGCCAAGCCGGATATAAACACATTGAATGCTTTTTATCTTGCACCCGAACGCTTCTCCGGCGTAAGTCAAGTTCAATCTGATTTATACTCTGTCGGCGTAATGATGTATCAGTTGCTTTATGGCGAATTGCCATGGTTTATTGATTTATCAAGAGTCAACAAAGAAGACAGGGTGGATGCTATATTGGCAGAGCGTGAAAAAGAATTGGACCTGACAAATGATAATCGTTACGAATTGGATGAGCAGTTTCTTAATGTAATAGCCAAAGCGTTAAGCTATGATGTTGAAGACAGATTCCAAACCGCTGATGATTTCATTAAAGCTATTGATAGCGAGATAAGAGTTGGAAAACAATCAACCAAGAGAAAAATTCTTTCCCAACAAAATTATTCTGACAAAAATATTCCGCAAATTCCAAAGAAAAAGGGCGAAGGTTTTGCTGCCATTGCGGGTATGGATGAACTGAAAGCACAACTACAAGAAGAAGTCATAGAACCACTGCATAACCCGGAAGAATACCGCCGCTATGGCGTTACGATACCCAACGGAATGCTTTTATATGGCCCTCCGGGATGTGGCAAGACTTTTTTTGCGAAACATTTTGCGGAGGAGGTCGGATTTAATTTCATGTGTATTACCCCTGCAACGCTTCAAAGCCAATACGTCAATGCTACTCAGGAGAATATCGCCAAGATGTTCAAGGAAGCAGAGGAAAATGCTCCGACCATCATCTTCATTGACGAAATGAACGAACTTGTTCCAAATCGCGATGGCAACATACATCAAATGTACCGAAGTGCCGTAAACGAAATGCTTGCCCAAATGGACAGGACAGGCGAGAAAGGCATTTTCATTATTGGAGCGACAAACTATCCTCATATGATTGACCCCGCCATATTACGCGCCGGACGATTGGACAAAAAATATTATATAGGTGTGCCGGACTTCGCTGCCCGCAAAGCTTTGTTTGAACTCTATCTTAAATCACGGCCGTATGACTTTGGTTTGGATTACGATGAACTTTCCAAACTTACTGAAAATTATGTTTCTGCTGATATACAACTCATTGTAAACAATGCAGCAAGAAATGCTCTGGTAAGCCACTCAAAGATAACAATGATACTGCTTAAAGAGTCAATAGATGCAGTTCACCCGTCTTTGGATAACAAAGAACTGCAACGCTATAAAGACATCAAAGCAAAAATGGACGGAGAAGAAACTAACAAACCTGCTAATAGACCTAAAATAGGATTTGTATAAACATTAAAAATATGGATATAAAAGAATTGTACTTAAAGACCATCTTCTGCTGTATGGCTTGCGATGGTGATATAGCAAAGGAAGAAATTGAGTTAGTTAAAAATATAACTTCTAAACAAGGAACATTTGGCGATATAAACGTTGAAGCTACTATAAATGAATATGTAACTTCAATTAACGCAGACGGAGCCTCGTTTTTGAAAAAGTATCTTCAAGAATTAGGATCACAAAGACTATCAGATGAGGAACAAACAAAGATAGTTGATTTTGCTATTCAGACTATATTTGCTGATAACAGAATAGAATATTCCGAAGTAAAGTTTTTCAAGAAAATTCGCAGCAGATTGTCTTTGACGGATGAACAGATTCTTGCCATACATGCAAACATCGAGGATTTCTTGCTTCCAGATATCAATGTAGAGGAAGATCCTATATGGGACAATATCATATTCGATAACATAAACTTTGCTGAATACGGGAAGAAATAAATCACCCCCGCCCTCGTCAGTCAAAGATATGGAGGCTGAATTTCAGTCCGGTCTTCAGTGATTCGCCCTTTATGTATGACGAGAAGAAGCTGATGTCGAGCAGTTCGTTGCTCACTCCGTAGCCAAATTCGAGGTATGGCACGAGGCCTTCCGTGACGAGGGCGTTGACGTAAAGGCGCTCGGCACGCAGTACGCGGGTGCTGAAGTTGCCGAGTATGAGCATCGGGCTCTCCACCACCACGTGGCCGCGGAGGTAGTGGTAGCTGTTGTTGTAGTATTCCTGGTCGAGCAGCTGGAAGACGCCGCTGCGGTCGTCGTCCCAGTTGTAGGCGGTGATGCCGTTGTTGAAGTACTCGTACTGCACGAAGTCTCCGTCCTTCCTGTCGGTGAACATTCCCCCGCCCACTTTCCATATCAGCCTGTGCAGGGGCGTGAAGTGGAAGCCTTGGCTGACGGTGAACTCCCACTTCTCATAGTTGTTGGTGCTGCCCAGCACGCCGCTGACGCCCCTTTCGTAGTCGGCCACGAACGTGGGCCACCGGCTTCCCACGGGCACTTTCCTGTTTCCGGCGCGGTAGTAGGCCTGTCCGGGCGTGTATGTCGCCGTCATTCTCGGCGCGAAGTCGCGGTATCTGTCTCTCAGCCCCAGCTCCTTCTTGTTTGTCCTTGCTATGCCGTATGGCCGTCGGTGGTGCATCAGTATTCCCACCGAGAGGTCAAGGCCGTTGACAATCTCCCGTCCCACGTCGATGTGCGTGTAGAAATCCTGAAAGTCCAGCGACTCCACCTTGCCCTCTCCGCTTCCGTTGTCCTCTATGAAGTAGAGGTTGTTGGTGTTGGCGGTGATGTGCTGCATCCCGGCTTCAAACACCACCATGCCCCTGTGGCGCGGCTGGAACAGCAGTTCGCTGCGCAGCCGTCCCGCCAGCTTGCCCTCCTTGAAGAAGTAGGATGCTCTCGGCATGACGCTCCACCGCCTCCCGCCTTTCATGTTCAGCGCATATTCCACGTCCTGACGGTAGCTCACGCCGCGGCTGCCGGAATATCCCCATGTGGGCGAGAGCACCCTCAGCGAGCTGTAATCGGTTCTCATCAGGTCGTAGTCGTTGAAGAAGAACTCGCCCAGCCCGCCCAGCGTCTTCACCCATTTCGGCGTGGCGCGCCGCCGTGTCCGCACCGTGTCCGCGCTGCCCGTGCCGCCTTTCGCCGGGTGTGCGTTGTCATATATGGCCTGCTCCGCGTCCGTCAGCGGCTCGGGTCTGTGCCGGGCTATGTATGCCGAGTCATATAGCAGCCGCGCCGTGTCCAGCGCCAGCGCGTAGCGTTGCGTCACGTCATGCCTGTCCTTCCTATCTACCGGCGGCGTGTATTCGTCCGTCAGCGACTTGTACCGCTGCGTGTAGAGGGCCGTTCCCTCAAACACGTTGCCGTAATACCAGTATCTCATGCTCAGCCTCGCCCTTGCCGGCCAGTAGCGTTCCCTGCCTCCTGTGCCCATGGTGACCTCCTCCTCGAAGGTCACGAAGTTGTATGTCCCCCGGAAGGTGATGGAGGTCACGCAGCGGTTGCCCGTGTCATACACGAAACTGCCGTCCACCAGCTGCATATTCCTCTTCCTCCTCTTGAACGAGAAGTGTGCCCTGCGCCCGCTGACGGAGTCCAGCGAGTAGCGGTAGCAGTAGGCGTTGCGCCTGTATAGCGGCGAGAGTATGTGGTCGCCGAGCAGGTACGCCCCGTAGGGCCTTATGTTGAAGAACTCCATGATGTATCCGTGCGACACGTCATAGTCGCCCACGGCGTTGCGCCTGTACCTCGCCTTCCGCGTGAACACTCCCGGCACCGAGTACTCCATGTCGCCCTCGTCCTCCGTCAGCAGGTCCCTGCCGTCCTTCATGTAGAAACGCCTGTTGGGCGTGGAAAGGATGACGGCGTTCTTCCTCTCGAGGCTCAGCGCGCCGCGGTAGTAGTACGTCGCCGTGTAGTGCCACCGCTTTGCGGCCACCGTGTCGCAGAGGGTGAAGACGCTTTCCAGCAGCTGCCCGTATTTCCTCCCGCGCCGTTCCTCCTTTCCGCCGCGGCACGGCACCGCCGACAAGAGCAGCGCGCAGGCAAGCAGCGCGGCGGAAACAATACGGCTATGTTCGGGAAAATGGCTCATTGTCAGGCGTGTCCAAAGGGGTTGCGGATAACCGGAATGCGGAAACCATTGCAAATGTAATAATATTTTATGGGAAAAACAAGATATTCCGTTGTAAAAAATCGACTTACAGACAATAATAATGTGGAAAAGAACAATAAAGTAACAGGCTTACCGTTAAATATAAGTTAAGATGCCGTGCGTAAAGCCTACCGTGAAAAGGGGTGCAAATCACCTTGTAATCAGGGGTCTATTGCAACGTAATCGGCACCATATCACACAGTAATCCATTAAGTAAGTGAACAAAATTAAACGATAATATATATTAATGAAGCAAGTGATGAAATCTTGTATATATAAACCTTGTTATTTTTGGCTGTTTCCGCCTTGTCGTTCGGTCACATAGCCCGCTATGCTCCCTCATTCCAAGACAAAAACATCTCAAAAATAACTAAGTTTTATATTATACATTAATTTTATTCACTTACTTACAACTAAAATCTGAAATAATGAAACAACTGCTTACAACCATCGCCTTGGCGGCGTGTACGCTCTCCGCGGAGAGCGTCATGGCGCAATCACAAATCTATCCGCAGCACTTCGACCTCAGCGAGGTGAGGCTGCTCGACGGCCCGTTCCTCAACGCCATGAGGGTGAACGACAGGCTGCTCCTTGAGTATGACGCCGACAGGCTCATGACACCGTTCATCCGCCAGGCGGGACTGGACACGAAGGAAGGCTCGCGCTACCGCGGATGGGTGGAGAGACACCCCTCGTTCCCCAACTGGGGACAGCCGTCGTGGTCGCTGGAGGGACACGTGGGAGGACACTACCTGACGGCTCTCGCCCTGGCCTACGCCGCCACGGACGACGAGGCCGTGAAGCGGCAGATGAAGGAGAGGCTGGACTACTGTCTCGCCATCATCAAGGACTGTCAGGACGCCTACGCCGGCGACACGTCAGGAATGAAAGGCTTTGTGGGCGGACAGCCCATCAACCAGATATGGACGGGACTGTACGCCAAGGACCTCAAGGAGTTCTACAAATACGGCGGATGGGTGCCCTTCTACTGCGAGCACAAGGTGCTGGCCGGACTGCGCGACGCATGGCTATATACCGGCAGCAAGACGGCGCGCGAATGCTTCCGCCGCATCTGCGACTGGGCCGTGGCGGTGGTCGGCAACCTCAGCCATGAGGAGATGCAGAGCGTGCTCAACTCGGAACACGGGGGAATGAACGAGACCCTCGCCGACGCGTACGTCATCTTCGGCGACAGGCGATACCTCGACGCGGCGAAGAAATACAGCCACGAGGTGATGGTGAAGGGCATGCAGGGCGAGGGGACGTACAGCACCACCTTCCTCAGCGGAAAGCACGCCAACACGCAGGTGCCCAAGTACATCGGCTTCCAGCGCATAGCGCAGGAAGACCCGGCGGCAGGGGAATACGCCGCCGCGGCACGGAACTTCTGGAGCGACGTGGCCGTAAACCGCACGGTGTGCATCGGCGGCAACAGCGTCAACGAGCACTTCCTCGGGCAGAACAACTGCTCCAAGTACATACACGAGGCCGACGGGCCGGAGAGCTGCAACACGAACAACATGATGAAACTGTCGGAGATGCTGTTCGACGCCACTCACGACGCTCGTTACGCCGACTTCTACGAGTACGCCGTATGGAACCACATACTCTCCACGCAGGACCCCAAGACCGGAGGATACGTGTATTTCACCTCGCTGCGCCCGCAGGCGTACCGCATCTACTCGCAGGTCAACCAGGGAATGTGGTGCTGCGTGGGCACGGGAATGGAGAACCACAGCAAGTACGGGCACTTCATCTACTCACACGACGGCGACAGGACGCTCTACGTAAACCTCTTCACGGCCAGCACACTGGCGGCCGGGAAGTTCGCCCTGACGCAGGAGACATCGTTCCCCTACCAGCCATCCACAAGGCTGACGGTGAACAAGGGCGGCACATACACCATAGCCATACGCCACCCGCGGTGGGCGGCGGAGGGATATGCCATAGAGATTAACGGACAGAGGCAGGACATCAGCGTGGAAAAGGGCACGGCGTCATACGTGAGCCTGAACCGCAAGTGGCGCAAGGGAGACGTGATAACCGTCAGCCTGCCCATGGAGCTGCGCTATGAGGAATGCCCCAACTACACCGACTACGTGGCCTTCAACTACGGCCCCATACTCCTCGGCGCGCAGACCACAGCCACCTGCAAGGCCGACGAGGCCGTGACGGGACTGGAATACGAGCCGTTGCAGAACGAGTACGGCGACGACAGCCGCATGGGACACTCGCTCGGGGCAAGGGGAAAGCTGAAACCCCTCTCGGCCGCACCGATGCTGCTGTGCGACAGGGACGGCCTGCTGCAACGCGTAACGCCGTCCGACATCAGCCGGCTGCAATTCAGCATCAAGGTGGATGCCAGCGACGCGGCGAAGGCAAAGCCTTGGGACAGGCTGACACTGCGCCCGTTCCACGAGATACAGCACGCCCGCTATATGTGCTACTGGTACCAAAGGCCGGCGGAGGTGCTGGCGCAGAGCGACATGATGCGCGCCGACCGCGAGGCGAAAGCCATGGCCGACCGCACGCTGGACTTCGTGGCCACCGGTGAGCAGCAGAGCGAGGCGGGACACGACGTGAGCCACTCGCCCGACAGCCGCAAGGGCGAATACCGCGACGAGTTCTACCGTGATGCGCAGAAGGGCGGATACATACAATACACCCTCGCCAACACCTCCGGCAAGGCCGAGGGGCTGTCGCTGATGCTGCGCTTCACCACGGCCGACCGCAACAGGCAAATGACAATCTACGTAGATAACCAGCCCATGACCACGTTCACACTGGCTGAGAGAATGACCGCCGCCGACGACATGGGCTTCTTCAACATGGAACTGCCCATAGACCCCAAACTGCTCACCGCCACCGACGGCAAGACACCTAAGGAGACGATAAAGGTGAAACTCGCGGCAGAGGGCAACACGCCGCTGCCCGGATGCTTCTATCTCAGGCTGATGAAGTGATTTCCTTCCATAGGAGTTATTGTTCCGTTATGGAGTTATCGGGAGTTAAGGGGAGTTATGCGGCTTGCGCCGCAGGGAGTTAACGGACAAATGTAGGGACGCATTGTGAACCCCGCAGGGGTGACATAATACAGCACAGAATACGTTACGTAATTCCCGAAATATGACGGGATGAACCCTGAAAGGGTGACACAATACAGCACAGGGTGTCAACCCTGTGTTCAGATGGTTTGCCTCAAAATGTATCGGGAACCCCGAAGCCGGCAGGCGAGGAGGCCTAACAGGCCGACGAGGGGTGACATAATACAGCATAAGGACTCATCATAAAAACAATGTGCCGTGGCGTATAATATGCGATGAATATATCACCCCTCGTCGGCCTGTTAGGCCTCCTCGCCTGCCGGCTTCGGGGTTCCCGATACATTTTGAGGGATATGCCTTTGTAAATAGGGGCAAGCCCCTATCCTATAATATGTCACCCCTACGGGGTTCATCGCTTCATATATTGAAGTCGCTGACCGATGCCTTATCCATTATATATAATGACTCTCAGCCGTGCGTAAAGCACTAACGACTATCCAATCGTCACACTATAAACAAAACATTATCATAAACATACAAAACCTAAATGACAATGAACAAGAAATCACTGACCGCCATCATCACGCTGCTGGTGCTTGGCGTCACCGCCGCCATGGCGCAGAAACTGTGGTACAGCCGCCCGGCATCGTGCTGGCTTGAGGCTCTGCCGCTGGGCAACTCACACCTCGGGGCAATGGACTTCGGGGGAACGGAGACAGCGGAACTGCAACTCAACGAGGAGACGTTCTGGTCCGGCAGCCCGTACAGCAACAATTCCAAGACATCACTGCAACACCTCGCCGAGGTCAGGCAGCTGATATTCAGCGGCAAGGAGAAGCAGGCGGCCGACATAATAAACAAGGAGTTCATTCCCGGACCCAGCGGAATGCGATTCCTCACCGTGGGAAGCATGAAACTGAAATTCCCCGGACACGGCAAGGCCACAGACTATTACCGCGAGCTTGACCTCAGCAACGCCACGGCCACGACACGCTACACCGTGGATGGCGTGAAATACACACGCACCACCTTCGCCTCCATGACCGACGGCATCATCGTGATGCGCATAGAGGCCGGCAAGCCCGGCGCGCTGAACATGGAGATGGGCTACGACTGCAAGCTGGAGAACAGCGTGAGCGTAAGGAAAAACGTGCTCACGGCAACGGTGAGGAACGTGGAGCAGGAGGGCATAAAGGCCGGACTGACGGCGCAGTGCGTGATGCAGGTCACGGCAGACGGAAAGACCGTGGGACGTGACAGCACCGTGAGCGTGACGGGAGCAACGACGGCAACGATATACATCAGCTGCGCAACGAACTTCGTGAACTACCATGACGTGAGCGGCAACGCGCTGAAAAAGGCCAACGCATACCTCAAGGCGGCGGCGAAGATGTCGTACTCCGACCTGCGCGACAGGCACACCGCAGCGTACAAAAAGCAGTTCGACCGCGTAAGACTGACCCTGCCAGAGGGGAAGAACGCCAAGCTGGAGACCGACAAGCGCGTGGAGATGTTCGCCAAGGACGGCAAGGACCAGTCGCTCGTGGCGCTGATGTTCCAGTTCGGGCGTTACCTGCTCATATCATCGTCGCAGCCCGGCGGACAGCCCGCAAACCTGCAAGGCGTATGGAACGACAAACTGAAAGCCCCGTGGGACTCGAAATATACCATCAACATCAACACCGAGATGAACTACTGGCCGGCTGACGTGTGCAACCTTGCCGAGACGGCCGAGCCGCTGTTCAGCATGATACGCGACCTCTCCGTCACCGGAGCCAAGACGGCAAAGGAGATGTACGGCTGCGGCGGATGGGTGGCTCACCACAACACCGACCTGTGGCGCATAGCCGGCCCTGTCGATGGCGCCTCATGGGGAATGTTCCCCAACGGCGGCTCATGGCTCTCCACACACATCTGGCAGCACTACCTTTACAGCGGCGACAAGGATTTCCTGAGGCAGTATTACCCCGTGCTGGCCGGCGCGGCACGCTTCTATCTGGACTATATGCAGAAAGACCCGCGCAACGGATGGCTCGTGGCAGTGCCGTCAGTATCTCCCGAACACGGTCCGCAGGGCACGGGAACGCCCGTAACGGCCGGATGCACCATGGATAACCAGATTATCTTCGACGCGCTGACACAGGCTCTGTCCGCACAGGCCATCGTGGATGCCGGCAACAAGGCGTTCGCTGACAGCCTGCGACACGCCATAAGCCAGCTGCCGCCGATGCACATAGGCCGGCACAACCAGTTGCAGGAGTGGTTGCAGGACGCCGACAACCCGCGCGACGAGCACCGCCACATATCACACCTCTACGGACTGTTCCCCAGCAATCAGGTGTCACCATACCGCAACCCGGAACTGTTTCAGGCGGCACGCAACACGCTGCTGCAACGCGGAGACATGGCCACAGGATGGAGCCTTGGATGGAAGACCTGCTTCTGGGCACGAATGCTGGACGGCAACCACGCATACAAGATTATATCGAATATGCTGCACCTGCTGCCCAACGAGGGCATGGAAAAGGAATATCCCGACGGACGCACCTTCCCCAACCTCTTCGACGCGCATCCGCCATTCCAGATTGACGGCAACTTCGGCGTCACGGCAGGCATAGCCGAGATGCTCATGCAGAGCCACGACGGCGCGCTGCACCTGCTCCCCGCACTGCCCGACGCATGGCAACAGGGCGAGGTGAGCGGCTTGCAGGCACGCGGCGGCTTCGTAATAGACAAAATGAAATGGAACGGACAACAGCTCTCGGAGGTCACCATAACCTCACGCCTCGGAGGCAAGCTGCGCCTGCGTTCATACGTACCCTTGAAGGGCAACGGGCTGAAACCGGCACAGGGCGTGAACGACAACCCGTTCTACGCACTGCCGGAGATAAAGCAGCCGGTGGTAAGCAACGAGATAAGGCCGCAGCACCCGATGCTCTACAAGACCTACGAGTACGACGTAGAGACCACGGCAGGCGGGCAATACACCTTCCGCACAGAGTAGGAATTTAAGGAGTTAAGCGGGAGTTAACGCTCAGCTTGGGAGTTACCTGAAATTAACGGACAATAGCCTCTATATCATAAAAAGGCTATTGTCCGTTAACTTCATTACGGTGCAAACCGTATAACTCACTCTTATTTTTCCACAACCGTCAGTCTTTTATTTTATTTATGAGTTCGGTTGCCGTAATATCCCGCATAAATGTAAACCCGAACCACTTTTTGCCCAAATCCTTAATTGACGCCCCAATGTGATATACTCCGTCATCAATGAGTAAAAAGCGGTCATGCGCCTTATTGAACTGCTTTATCTCGACAAGCGGATATTGGGCGTTATGGCGGTCAACGTCCAATCTGAATTGATTGCCGACACGCTGTGTATAGATGGTTGCCGTCACTCCTTTTTCTCGTTTGTCAAGTAATGTCAGCACGGTGTCATCCACATAGTTGTCAATAAGTACGATTGAACGCTTCGCCTTTCGTATCAAATCTGACACGAAACAGTAAGCGTCAAACACTTGCCCGTCATAAAATATACCCTGCATCGGCGGAATGCCTGCATCCAATCGTTTGAACACTTCATCAATGCGCTTGTCTGCCTGTTCCTGATGTTGTTTCATTTCCAGTTGGTGATATTCGATAGTCTCAAGCCGTTGAAACAGCTGGGCATTTGTAGCGATGAAACGGCGCATGACAACAAAAGCCCGCATAATACGGATGTTCACTTCCACTGCTGTTTTTGATTTCAACACGGAACTAAGCATGGCGATACCTTGTTCGGTGAAAGCGTAAGGTAACCTTCTGTCGCCTCCCCAACTTGAGGTCGCATTTTGCGACTTCAAGATTTCAATGTCTTTCTTGCTCAACTGAAACATGAAATCATCAGGGAAACGTTCGATGTTACGCTTCACCTGTTCGTTCAAGCGTTTGGTTTCCACTTCATATAACGCTGCCAAATCCCTGTCGAGCATAACCTGCTTCCCCCTTACTACCCTAATCATCGGCTGAATATTGATTACTTCGGGCAACCTGTCGCAAATTGCGACCGGTTCGCTTGCCATGCCGTTTTCCGTTTCCTCTGCCATTCTTCTTGCTTTATTACTTGTCTTGAAATATTACATATACACCTTCGGATACAAAGGTAACACAAAAATGTGGAAAGCGCAACTTTTTGATTGCGTATTTGCAAGAAGCAACACATTTGTCGCGCGTCAATTATTTTCACCCGTAATACTGTTAAGTCAGTGTTTGTGCATAATCAATCACGCCACCCCCTACCCCGCGTTAATATAAATCAATGACACAAGGAAAACATTGTTAAAACAAGACAAAAAACATTTCCGCATTATTCGCTTTTTTCTTATTTTACTTAATTTTGCAGCCGGTTATTAAGTAATAATAAAAGAAGTAAGAAAAATGTACAAGAAAATTATTGTTGGTCTCGCCGTATTGGGGTCAGCATCCTTTCTGCCCGCCAGCGCAAAAAGGGTGGATGTTTCTGATGCAAAGAAAACAGCACTGAGCTTTTTGGGCAGACATTCCACAGGGCGCGCCGCCGGCGTAAAAACGGCGGACGAGCTGCGCCTTAGTGAGGACAGTTCTAATTCTACACCTTATTATTATGTATTCAACAAAGGTGGAGACGGAGGCTTCGTCATCGTGTCGGCAGACGACGCGACAGTACCCGTAATCGGATTCTCCGACAGCGGCAGGTTCGACTACGGCTCCATGCCGGAGGCCATGAAGCGGATGCTCGCAGACTACGAGGCGCAGATAAGGAACAGCGCCGCAACGGGCGGGACGGCCACATCCGCCAACACCCTGTCAACCGTCACAAGCCGCAGGGTGCTTGAGCGCAACACCGCCGAGTGGAGCCAGGAGACACCTTTCAATAACCTTATACCGGGACGTAGGCTTGTAGGCTGCGTAGGCGTGGCGATGGCTACCATAATGCAGTATTACCAGTACCCGGCCGCCGGCAGGGGAAGCCTTGACGGCATTGACTTCAACCATTCATACGACTGGGCGAATATGCGCACGGACAACTACCGCAGCGGCTATACCACGGAGCAGGCCAACGCCGTGGCGCAGCTGATAGCGGACGCGGCGCAGAGCATACAGACAAACTTCGCCATGTCAAGCAGCAGCGCCAGCGAGGTGAGGGTGCCGGCAGCACTGGTCAGCTACTTCGGCTATGACGCGGGCGTTTCATACAAGAAGAAGTCCGAGATGTCACAGAAAGCGTGGGAGCAGCTCATCATGAGCGAAATCGACGCGGGACGCCCGGTGCTTTACAGCGGTCAGGACGTTTCCGCCGGGCACGCTTTCGTATGTGACGGCTACGAGATGCGCGGCGACCAGCCCTATTTCCGCATGAACTGGGGATGGGGAGGCATAGGCAACGACGTCTTCCTCGTCTCAAGCCTCACACCGACCACACAGTCGGGAAACAAATGGAACTTCTCCGAGCAGGCCACCGTCATCTACAACATAAAGCCGGCGGAGAACAGCGTGGCATGGTCTCCCGTCCAGCTGACAAGCGACGGCAGGCAGATCGGCATGAGCTCCGACCGTGAGTCTGTCGGCGCGGGCGACAGCTTCACGGTACGCGCCGGAGCGTTCAAGAACGTGTCATACGACGGTTTCTCCGGAAAGATAGCGGTAGCCTTGTTCGCCGCCGACGGCACTTTCAAGGCTCTCGTCTCACCGGAATACAACTACGGCCTTGCGGCGTTCCAGGTGGACGGAACTTATTACCGTGACTTCAGCTGCACCGTACCCGCCGGCGTGACGGTATCGCCGGGCGACGTCATACGCATGGCCACCAAGGCCAACGGCGAAAGCGGGTGGAAGGCCATGACCGGCGGTTCGCTGACCGCCAACGCCATAGCCGCCACGGGCAACGACATCGCCTACTTCACGGTCAAGACCCCGTCACACATCGCCGGCGCCACCATCGAGGACGCGGCGGACAGGGTGATAAAGGGCAGGGGCTACTCCTTCCGCGTGATACCCGGCAACACCGGCGACGTGGTCACCGTGAAAGCCAACGGGCGCATCATAACAGCCGGAAAGGACTTCACCTACACGCTGCCCAACGTGACGGAGGACATCACGCTCGACGTGTATGTGCAGGACGCGGCGGACGTAAGGCTGCGCCGCACGCTATGGATTTCCGGCGGCACGCTTGAAAAGGCGCTGACGGAGGAAGAGTGCGGAACGGTGAAGAGCCTGACGCTCTTCGGAACGATGGACGACAGGGACTTCGCCTTCATACGCGAGAAAATGCTTGTTGACTCGCTGGACCTGTCAGGCGTCACGATAACGGCAAACGGCACAAGCGCGGCAAACGCCATACCGACACGCGCCTTCAGCCGCTACGGCTCGCTGAAATATGTCAAGCTGCCGAAAAGCATCAACCGCCTCGGCGCCAACGCCTTTGAATGCACCGGACTGTCAGAGGTGGAGATTCCCGCCTCTGTCGCCACATGGGGCTACAACGTTTTCCTCAACTGCTCACGCCTGACAAAGGTAAGGTCACTGCGCGGCACTCCGGCGTTTGTCAACTGGTGCGTGTTCGTGGGGTCCCCACGCACACAGCTCATCGTGCCCAAGGGAAGCGCGGCCCTGTATGCGGCGAAGGACAACTGGAAGGACTTCAAGAGCATCGTCGAGGAAGAGATACTGCCCGAGACGTCGTACAAGGTCATCATACAGGACGCGGACGGCGTGGAGGTCACACCGCTTGACGGGAACGGACAGGAGGTGGCGCCCGGAACAAAATACCGCTTCACGGTAGGGACAGACGGCTCCAACGGCGATTCGCGCATGACGGTATATGCGAACAACACGAAGCTGACAGCCGTGAACAACGTGTACGAGGCCGTAATCAACGCCAACACGCTGATACACGCCGAGTTCACGGAACCTGAGGCCAACGCCGGCACGTCACCGTGGACCATAACGGGAGAAAAGGGAGGCACGGGCATGGTGACCGACGTCATCAACGTCATGCCGGGAAGAACGTTCACCATCCGCGTCAACGCGCTTAACATACCGTCAGGCGACTCGTTCAGCAGCGGGCTGATGTTCGCGGCGGCACTGACTGACAAGGAAGGACGCATAAAGGAAATAATCTCGCCCAAGATCATAAACCCGTCAGGCAACACAGGCGTGATGCCGGCAACGTTCACGTGCTGCGTCAAGGAGTCAAGCGTGAACGAGGGCAACCTCATACGCATCGTCACATCCTCCAACACAAGGACATGGAAACTCGTGGAAGGGGCCGCGCCGGAAGTAAAGGCCATGATACCGGCCATAGGCAACGAGGTGATATACCACACCGTCAAGATGCCGGAGACAATAGAGAAGGCCATCATAACAAACGCGGTGACGCAGGTGCTGCACGGCGGCGACTTCTCGTTCTCCGTCAACCCGAAACTATCTACCGACAGGGTGTATGTGTCCGTAAACGGCAAGGACCTCGTGGCAGGCGAGAAGTCGGCCAACGTTAAAATGGAAAACGTGAAGGAAGACCTCGACATAACAATATCCATATACGACGAGAAAGAAGTACCGTACCACACGTACAACATCTACGCGGGACAACTGGCGGAGAAGATGACCGGGATGCCGGTGAACAAGAACATACGCCTTGTCGGCACAATGAACAAAAAGGACTTCGAGACCATACAGAAGTACTCGGCAAGCATCACGGCCATCGACCTCTCGGACGTGGAGATAACAGGAGACGGACAGGAGGCACACTCGCTGCCCGTAAAGGCATTCGCACCGCTGTCGGCCACATCCGTGTCAGCCATAAAGACCGTCAAACTGCCGAAGACACTGAAGCGCATAGAGCAAAGCGCGTTCTACCGCCTCTACTCGCTCACGGAGATAACCATACCGGAAAACGTGGAGTACATAGGCATGTACGCCTTTACCTACTGCCCGAAGCTGAGCAAGGTGACATCACTGGCGGCAGAGCCGAAACCACTATCAAGCGACCCCTTCCCAAGCACGAACATGAACAAGAACATCGTGCTGGAGATACCGCAGGGAAGCAAGGCGAAGTACCAGTCGCTGTCATACTGGAACCTGTTTAACACCATCAGCGAGATAACGCCGACATACACCGTCATATACGACCCCGAACGCGCGGAACCATACAACATCACCACAAACACGGACAAGGTAAACGCGGGAGGAAAGGTATCGATGAAGGTAAAGGCACACCCCATATACAACGGCAACAACCCCGTCAAGGCAGGACAGAAATACAAGGTCTATGTCAACGGGACACAGCACGGGGGAGGATGGTTAGCGGAAGACTACAACATGTGGGACATCACCGTCAACAGCGACACACGCTTCGACGTGGTATATTTCTATGACGCGACACTGACAGCACCGCAGAACGTCAGCGTGAACATGCCGCAGGGATACTCGCTCACCGACATAAAGGAAGGCTCGGACCTGAAATTCACCGTAACCGCACCCGACAACAAGGACATGACCGTAAAGGTAAGGATAAACGGAGCGGAGGCAATGGCAGACGAGACAGGCATCTTCACGCTGGAAAACATACAGGCAAACGCAAAGGTCGATGTATCGGTAGTACCCGTAAACGGAGCCACGCTGAACAATGACGACCTCGGCACCATCGACACCGGAGAGGTGGCAGGCATCACCGACGTGAAGCTGGACGGCGAGATAACGGAAGAGACATTCGCCGTGGTGCGCGAGAACTTCAGCGGACTCGAGAACATAGACCTCAGCGGCATGGCCAACACCGCCATACCGGAAAAAGCATTCGAAGGACTGTCAAACCTCGTGAACGTCAACATGGCCGAATGCGTGACCGAAATAGGCGACAGCGCATTCGCCGGATGCGCCAACCTTGAGACGCTGACACTGACAAACGTCACGGCAATAGGCGGAGACGCATTCGCAGGATGCGAGAAACTGACAAGCGTGATAATAAACACCACCGCGAAAACCGGACTCAGAAAACTCAGCATGACAAAGGCGGCGCAAGGCATGACAAAGGCGGCGCAAGGCATAGGGACATCATCGTTCGCCGGCGCAAACCCCAACTGCCTCGTATTCGTGATGGACGGAATGGCGGCGGGAGAGAACATCATCGCCAACAAAGGCGGCGAGGAAGGATACGTGGCGACATCCGACATACGCATAAACAGCGGCTACGCGTTCGACACGCCAAACACCTTCACCATGAACGGCAACAAGGTACTCATGGAACACAACCTCGACGCCGGAAACACATGGAACAGCCTCGTGCTGCCATTCAACATGAACAGCGAGGAAATATCCGCCGCATTCGGCGGGAACGCCACCGTGGCGCACCTCGACTCCATATCAGGGCAAACCATATACTTCAGCGACGACTCGCAGAAGGTAAAGGCCAACACACCGTTCATCATAAGCGCGGCAGACGCGAAGGACAGCTACACCTTCAGCGTTGACAGCATACACAGCGCCGAAGACTACACGGCCGACACCAAGCCCGGCATAGAGTTCGTGGCGGCATACGCGCCGCAGACACTGCCGGAAGGATGCTACACCGTCAGCGGCAACACCGCCAACAACGCGGAGGAAGAGACAATATCCTCATTCGCAGGATACTTCCGCATAGAAGGCGGGGCGGCAAGCTACACACTGCAGATAGGCAAGCCCACCGGGACAGGCAGCATCGAAGCCGCCGGCGCGGCATACGGCAAAGACAAGGCCATATACAACATCAACGGCCAACGTATGTCAAACCTCCGTCCGGGCATCAACATCATCAACGGAAAGAAGGTTGTGGTAGAATAAATAATGCCATAACCCCTCACGACAAGGCGGACACCGCAACTGCGGTGCCCGCCTTTTTTTCATCAGCGCACCACACGGACAGTGCGGCCGCAATCATCGCCAGTTAACGAGAGCAAAAGACAAATATTTATTTCTGTCCAAGATCCTCGCCGGTAGAACGGTCCACCCTTTCCTGTATTCTTGTAAAGTGTATTGACAATTTCAGCAAAAACAAATAAAAGCCGAAATCGCTGAATGTGAACAGTTTGTTTTCACAACTTTTATATACAATGTCTTTCTCTAACGGTATGCTGATGGCATGGTCAAAGAAAACAATGCCTTCATAATCCAGCTTTCCTCCCTTGGGAAGATACAGTATTTGTGAGATGTGTTGTTTCCGGATATCATGTACCAGGCTTGCCGCCCTGTCACGCCCAAACTCTTTTTTGAGCTTAGCTTCAAATTTTTCCAAGTTCAATATGGGAGCATATATTATCCTGCTGCCATACATACGCTTGTTGCCCGTAGCCATGTCGCAGGTGTTTGACAGCAACAAGGCCGGGACATCCGCTATTTTCGTGTCAGGAAACTTAATGTACGGCATCCCCTTGATGCCATCTCCTTGCAGCAAGTAGTCGGCCTTGTCAAGAGCGCACGTATAAACACTGTCCTTGGTGCCGTCCATGGGAAATCTGGCCAGCTCCTCCTTCATTATTTTCTGCGACTCGGCAGACAGGTACTGTGGCAGGTATAGTTGAATATTGTCAACCAGATCTATCATATCAAGTCCCAAAAATTGTCATCCACAAATTTTGATATGTCACCATCCAACGGTTTGGTCTCCTGCAAGACAGATGATACAAAAGTGTCCAGTACGCCGCCCGTTTCGCTTTCCGCACCTGCCGGACAGTCTTTGGTATCTGTGTTCGGGGCAAGAACTATATCGAAATCTTCGCAAGAAACGCTGTCCGTAGGAAATTCCACCCGCGTCTCGTCCTTTACGAACGTATTGTCGGCCACAACTTCTTCAAGACAACTGAACAAGGTGACAACAATTCCGGCACATAAGGTTACGGTGCTCTTGACTATTTTCAGGCTGCTTACCAAGTTAAACTTTTTCTCCATCTTATTATATCATTCCTTTATCTTGCTGATAATTTCTTTTGTTACACACCAGTGGAATCCACGGTCAAGGATGTAATTGAACGACTGCATGGTATCTTCCAACTCATGCGTAGCCAGCACCGTATTCCTTGACTCTATTATGGTTTTCAAGGTCAGGCATCCCCTCAAAGGATCAGTGGCGCGCTTGCTGAAACCATATTCAAAGCTGAACAGGCTGTCCCAAGCGTCATGACCCTCAAAAGTCCCGAACTTTTCCCATCTGGTCATGTTCTCAAAATTCTTCTCCTCATCTACCGCATTCACCCCGCCAAACGTCAGCATATCGCTGCTGAACACCTGCCGCATGACCGTCTCAACGCCGGGACCGCCGTCAGTAATGGCGTATTCCAACTCATTGTACTTGCTCATGGTCAACTTGCCGACACTGCCGACATCCATCAGGTTCAAGTAATCCGTCATCAACGAGACCCACTTCAACGCAAGTTCAAACTTGCGGTAGGCAGGATGACGCATCACAAGCTCTATGTGGGTAAGGGAGAAGTCGAACTTTATCAGCCCGTCTTCTGAATTGACAGTGACGCTACTGTATTCTGAATCTGCATCCAACGACAATTTGAAGTTGTTTTCAAAGAAATCCGCCGCACTTTGCCTGTCAGGCATAGAACCATTAAAGTCCAATCCTATATGGACATCCTTCAGAAATGTCTTCGGATAGACCTTTCTCTCAATTTCCTCAAAAATGTAACCCATATTCTTTGTCGTAATATCGAATATCGTTGTGACATCCGACAGATTATCATGTTTACAGATACCAAATATATAAACCTTATCTTGAACACGTGCCCAAGTCTGAACACGTGCCCAAGAAAGCATAAGGGATATGCTGCAAAGATACAAAAAAATAAAACGGTATGCAAAGTTATAAGTTACAAACTTATATATTGTTATAATTTATTAACACAAAATGTAAGTTATAACACAATCGTTTCAATTTTCACTTTTGGGAGGACATCCGTTACATCGCTGTGCGGACGTTCCCCTTTCCCGTGCCGCCTGTGGAAATAGCCGTGCAAAACACGTTGAAAAGCCACCGGAAAACTGCCGGTTATCAACACGCGAAAAGGGAATGAAAAACAGCGCGTTGAAATCCACAGGGTTACGAAACGGATTTCAACGCCGGTTTCAACGGATATGAACGGCCGTTGTTTACGTCACAAACGGCGGCTTATCACGTTGTAAAAGAGACCGTTTCGTCACGTGATATGCGGCCGATTGTACGTGTTGTCCACGTTTCCACACCGCTTTATTGTTTTTCTTTATATGTTTTATTCTATTATATATTATATAATGTATAATTTATAATTGTGGGTTCAGTCATGTAAGGGCGGGATAATTATCTAAACTAACAACTCACAACCGATAACTAATAACTATGAATCGTTGTCAGTCGTCCTTGTCTATGGCACGCTGGAACGATGCCGAGTCCTCTACCGACAGGCCGCCGATGCCGTGCTTCTCCTCCAATATGTCAAGAAACAGTTTCACGGCCTTCTCGCCGTTCAGGTAAAGCGGCCTGCTGTCGTCCGTGTGGACAAACAGTTTCTCTCCGTCCTGCGATACCTTATACATACCGTAATCTTCCTTGTATCTCACCGCGTGATCCAGGCATTCCGCATCCTGGAGGTCGTCCACGTTGTTGTCTATCCACATCCGGAAATGGTTGTCCATGCGGGAGGCGCGTGTCCTTTTCATGTACGGCTCACGCTCCTTTTCCAGAACGGCCGTCAGCTTGGCAAGGAAATCCATGACATTGTTGCCCACGCGGCCTATGTCGTTTCCGTGAACCATTATGTTACGCTTGTTTATCACGGACTGTATGTCCCCCACGTCGCCCGCGGGGATGATGTTCTCCCTTACCAGCAGGTTTATCAGGTTTCTCAGCGGGGACTTGCGCATGGTATAGGGGAAGAAGTCCCTGACGGCCTTTTCAAACTGTATGAAATGTTCGAGGAACTCCTGCGAGGTTACGGAGTCGTCAACCGCCACGCCTTTCTTCTCGCTGTCGGCCAGCAGGGCGTTTACCTCTTGCTGGTAAGAGGGGTCCAATATCTGTTTCAGGAGTGTGTAGAGCTTTATGAACACGCTTACGTTGAGCAGGGCCGCCGCGGTGCATACCGTGACCAGCAGCACCCTGCAACGGCAAACGAGCGAGCCGAAGCCGCTGAGCCATGCTGACAGCCACGGCGTGAGACCCAGCAGTATGACGTCGGCCAGTATGGCCGCTATGGAGACAACGAGTATGGTTATCGTCTCCGCGTATATCCGTCTCTTCATCTCCTGTATGGCCGTGACGGCGCTTTCGTCCCTCTCCACCCTCTTGTCCAGGCTTTGGTAGAAGAAGGTGATGCCCGCTATCTGCAGTCCCGCCAGGGCTCCTATCACCTGCGGCAGGGTGGATAATATCCAGTATAAGGTGTCTTCCTCCATTCTTTATGCTTTGGTTATAGATGCCAACAAAGCCAGTCCCTTTATCGTGAGCATATATTTTTGGCGAGGATGACGTGGCTTGTCCGGATATAGCAATGCCACAAATCCGTTGTCCTGTGCAGGGATTAGGTAATACTCTGCCAGATTCTTGCGGTCACGCAGGCTTAGCGTTTCCAGAATCTCCTTTACGCTTCTTCTCTCTTCCCCTATCGCCGTCACCAGCTTCTGTATGTTTTCATTGTCCGTGTAGAATTGGTTTCCTGAACTTGCGGGGGTACTTGTGGGGGTACTTGCGGGGGTGTCGGCCACGTTTCCGGTTTCTTTCCATTCTTGGGGAACGCCGATTACCATGTACCTGTTTCTCAGTTCGTTGTTTTCCCCCATCAGCAGATTGCGGAAGAAATGGACAAGATATTTTGAGTCGGGTTCTATTCCCTTCACCGCATTACGGTAGTTGGCGCGGACAAGGGCGTTCCGGAAATACCACGAGTTATTCGCGAACAAATCGTTCTCCACATGAAAGCCTATGGAACGAAGGTACTTTATGGTGAATACGGCCGTAGTGCGGGTGTTGCCCTCGCCGAACGGGTGTATCTGCCATATACCGGAGACAAACGCCGCTATATGCTCTACCATCCGGTCATGCGTAAGTCCGGCATACACAAACCGGCGTTCCTGCTCCAGGTCATATTCCAACGCCATCCTTATGTCTCCTGAATTGACGTAAAGCACGGTGTCGCCCCTGAGCACCCATTCCTTTTTCGTTATGTCATAGTCGCGAATCTTGCCCGCAAACTTGAATACGCCTTCAAACAACCTGTGGTGTATGGACGTCAGACCCACTACGGAAAAGGCGAAAGACTGTTCCCCGAGCAGCTTGGCAATGTGTGAGGAAACAACATCGGCCTCTTCCTTCCCGTCATCATCCGGGGTTCTGAATGTCTTTGACTGATAATAAGACTTTATCAACCTCTGAGCCTCGTCTATGCCAATGTCACCCTCTATATGCTTGCGTGCGGTTTCTTTCAGATATTCTGACGGCTTCAGCCCGTCAACCTCCTGAAGGCCTATCGCCGTTCTCCAGGCATAGGCACGCTGCTGCCTGCCGGGCTCTTCCTGTCTTATATACTCATCAAAGTCTGTCATGGCCTTATTCCTTTTCAAGATTGTTTTGCATCACCCTCTCCACTATCATCTCCGGGCTGATGCCGTTCATGCAGGCGAAGTCGCCGCGGAAGCAGGGCTTGTTGCCGAATATGGAGCACGGGCGGCAGGGTATGTCCAGCTGCACGCAGTCGTCCTCGCGCTGCCGCCACCCGAGGAAGCCGGCGAAGGGGTGCGTGGCTCCCCATACGCTTACGGCGCGTGTGCCGACAAGGCTCGCGAGG
The DNA here is from genome assembly GCA_017623655.1 of Prevotella sp. Lineage (GTDB taxonomy): Bacteria > Bacteroidota > Bacteroidia > Bacteroidales > Bacteroidaceae > Prevotella. Next base: position 20,526 of record JAGAON010000005.1, on the reverse strand, counting down.
TGCATATTGGCGGAGTCCATGGTGAGCATCACGTCGAGGCGTGACATGAGCTGCAGCTCACGTTCCATCGACCGCAGCACGGGTGACGCGGCCACCACGTTGCGCGGCCACCGGCGCTGCCACGAGAGCATACGCTCACGCTCCCTGCCGCCTCCGCCGAAGAGGTATATCCTCACGCCGGGCTGCCGCTCCGTCAGCAGTTCCACCACACGCTCCGTCTTCTCCAGCGGGTATATCTTGCCTTCGTGGGCGGCGAACGGCGCTATTCCTATGCGCCGGCCCCCGTCGCTGCCAAGCATGGCTGAAACCTCCTTGTCAACGCTGCCGAAGCTCATCACAGGCCCGCCGTCCTCCGCACCGGCGTATGCGTCAAGGCGTCCGATGCCCTCTATCGGCAGGCGGCGCAACACGCCGCGGTATTTCTCGAACGAGGTGCTCAGCTGCCTCATCACCTTCTTGTCGCCGCACGCCGTCAGCCGTTTCCTGTCGCCGCGCCGCTTGTCTATCCTTGCCACGGCGTAGCCGTTCATGCGGAAGCGCACGCGGAGATAGTGCGTGCGCAGCACACCGTGCATATCGGCCACGTAGTCGAAGCCCATCCCGTCCAGTTCGCCGAACAGGCGTTCAAGGCCTTTCACGCCGTGGTATTCCCTCTTTATGTCGGCTCCGATGAAGCTCACGTTGCTTCCCAGCCCGCGGAACAGCGGGGCGCAGAAAGGTTGTGACAGCACCGTGACGTCCAGTTCCGGCAACGCCGCGGCAAGTTCTTTAACCACCGGCGCGAGCATCGCCACATCGCCGAGGGCGGAGAAGCGTATCATAAGAAGTTTCTTTCTCATCTGTCTTTGTTTATGTCCTTTACACCTGCAAAGGTACAACTTTTTATCTTATTCTCCGCATAATTTCTGTTTTTAATTGTTTCACCAGACATCCGGGGTAATAAATGCAGATGTCATTGCCGCTGACCCCCGCAGGGGTGACATAATACAGGATAGGGTGATGTAATTATGAGTTGCCAGTTATGAGTTGTCGGTTCAGCCCTGTAAGGGCGGCACAATACAGGATAGGGTGTAAGCCCTATCTACAAAGGCGTATCCGCAAAAGGTATAGGAACCCCGTAGCCGGCAGGCGAGGAGCACAAAGTGCGACGAGGGGTGAATATAACCGCATGATACCGTTATTCCGCAATATATAATACATGGTGTTTTCCCGATGTTTGTTTTCACCCCTCGTCGGCCTTTTAGGCCTCCTCGCCTGCCGGCTTCGGGGTTCCTATACCTTTTGCGGGCATACATCCAATAGATAGGGGCAAGCCCCTATCCTATACTATGTCACCCCTACGGGGTTCGCCGATAAATGAAACACTATGTATTATCCCGCCATTGCAGAGATATTTTGGTCATGAATAAATTTTGATAGATAGGGGCAAGCCCCTATCCTATATTGTGCCGCCCTTACAGGGCTGAACCGACAACTCATAACTGACAACTCATAATTAATAATTACATTATCCCGCCATTACAGGGCTGCCCGCATAATTATAAATTATAAATTATTAATTATTAATTGTTAATTATCAACCGTACCGTCCTGCTGTTCATGCCGCACCAGTACCCGGCGGCACCGGTGACATTGGAGCGGATGCTGCTGTATGGCGCGAAGAAAAGGTTTGACGATGATGACACCGTCTTCGTATAGTCGTCCCAGAACAGGTATGACAGGCTGTCAACCTGCGACAGCCTTACCGCCACCTCTTCGCCGGTCTTGAAGTATGGCGAGCCCTCCTTCTCCCTTATGTCGCTGCGGTTATAGACGGTGTAGTCCGCCGTACCGTTGACTACCGCGTCATCCACGCTGCCGAGGTATGCGGCGAAGAACTGGCCCGTACCGGTGCCGCGGCGCACGAAGAACTGGTACCAGTTCTTCTCGTCGGCATTGTCCGTGAAGCTGACCACTATCCTGTTCAGGCTGTCCGTGCCCTCGCATTTCTCCACGCGGGAGGAGACAATGTCGGGAGGAGACTGCGGTATTGTGGTCACGGCCGTGGCATGGAACCCCTTGTAGTCCGCCGTCAGGGAGTATGTCCCTCCCGCCTTGCCGCGCACACGGCTGTCACCGGTGGTGTAGATGTACGGGGGAAAATAGTCCCTGTCCACCTTTCCGGTCAGCGTCACGGTGTCCGTTCCGCATGATACCCTTACCGTGGCCCACTTTATCACATAGTTGTTGAGATCGCCCACGTCATCCCACTCCTCGCTTATCGGCACTGACTGCGTGAGTATGACCACGGGGTAGCCGCCGTCCTCTATCCATCCCTCCACCACCATGTCCGGGGCGGAGGGGTTGATGTAGTCGCCGTCGCATGACACGGCGGACGCAAGAATCATCATGACGGCCGGCAGGAACAATATATCTTTCATAGCTTGCAGAAATAACTTACCGATGGAAGTATGTTGACGACGAATGACACGGGACGGTAGGCAAACTCGTTCTTCCTGTTCACCTTCACCCGGTAAAAGAGGTCGTTGCCCCGCCCTGTGGCGTTATACAGCGACAGGTTCACGCCGCACTCCCTTCCGCCGCGTGTCCGCCACTTGTAGTTTGCCGACAGGTCAAGCCTCATGTAGGGTTTAAGCCTGTTGGAGTTGTACGGCGCGTACTGGCTCACTATGCTTCCGTTGACGAGGCTCAGCGACGATGGTGCGGTGAACGGCGTGCCTGACGCTCCGGTGAAGGTGGCGCACACGTTCCAGCGCCGCGACAGGGCGTATGTGGCCACAAGGTTCAGCTCGTGCGGACGCTCGTGGCTTGCGTGATACCATCCGTCCATGCTCTTTCCGGCAAAGTGCCGCCGTGCCGCCGTGTATGAGTAGCACACCCATCCGTTGAGCCTGCCGGTACACTTGTTCAGCATCACGCTCCACCCCCAGTTATACCCCCGCCCGTGCACCACGGTGCGGTCAAAGTCATAGACGGTGTTGGCGTAGTCCAGTATGCTGCCCCTGTACTCCATCTGGTTATACAGCCACTTGCAGAAGGCGTCCGCCGTTATCCTGTATCTCCTTCCGAACAGGTATGCCGAGAGGCTTATGTCCGGTCCGTGGGCGTACTGCGGACGGTGTGTGGCGTTGGCGGCAGTCCAGAACTCCGTGGGCAGTCCCGCGTCACTGAACCCTGTCTGGAAGATGTACTGGTGGCGCACGGCGTAACCCATGCTCGCCTGCACCGTCTCCCTGTCAAGGGTCAGCCTTACCGACGGATCGACGGCATAGAAGTGCGCCCCGCCCATGGCAAAGAGGGTTGCCCTTGCGCCGGCAATGGCGGAAATGCCACAGGCGAGAGGCAGGGCGTAGCTGCCGTGGAGCGTGCCCTCGAAGGGTCTCTGGCGGTTCGCCGGCACGTTGTCAAGCGACAGCGCGCCCTGTTGCTCCACTGACTGCGGGCGGATGAAGCGCAGGCTGAGGTCAGCCCCCACGTTCCACCGCCCGCTCTCCGTAAGCCATTTATAGCCCACGTCCGTTATGCCTGACGGCAGGCGAAACGCCATGGACGACATATCGAGGCGGAAATCGTTGCGGTATGACGTGACATAGAGCGTGTGGCGCGTCACGGCCGCACCGCCCTGCCTCAGCCAGCTGAGCGAACCCATCACGTTGCCCCACCGCGCCTTCATGGAGGCGAGATACCCGCCGTCGAAGAATGCGCCGTCATCGCCGCCGACGTAGAAGTCGGCCACAAGCCTGTTCCTGTCGTCAATGGCATGGACAAGGGTGGCGTTGGCGTCATGGAAGGAATACTCTATTGACGAGCCGTCGATGATCAGCCACTGCTTGTAGAGCAGGTCAAGATAGCTGAGCCTTGCCGACACCTTCAGCGACGTCCTGCCGCCGAGGGGGAAGCGGAACGTGCACTGCGAGGAGATAAGCCCCACGGAGTATTCGCCGCCTGTCTTCACGGACAGCGTGGTGTCGGGTGTGACGGACAGCGTGCCGCCAAGCCGGTTACAGCCCGTGGCGGTCATGGACTTGCACAGCCGCAGCGACCTGTAATGCGCCGCGTTGAAGGTGGAGAAGAAGCCCAGCAGGTGGTTGACGTTGTATATCGGCACTCCGCCCGCCTCTATGCTGTTGTGCGAGCTTTCCCCGCCCTGTATGTGTATGCCGCTCTGGTACTCGGCGTTGGTCTGCACCCCCGGCAGCATCTGCGAGTAGTGTATGGGGTCGGCGTTGCCGAGAATCTTCGGCAGGTCATCCATCAGCCCCATGTCCACCGCCAGCGTGCCGTCGCGCCCGGAGGTAAGGGACGTGGTGTGGCGGCGGCCATAGACCGTGACGGTATCAAAAGTTATGCTCCGCACATCCCCCGCCCCCTGCGGAAAGGCAAGGAGACGGAAGGATGTGCAGAGCATAAGTGTCACAATCCTGCCTAATCGTAATATCATCTTGTAGGCTGGACGGGCATATATTCACCTGGTTGGCTGGGCAAGTATTCGTCTTCTTCTTCCTCCCAGCCGAACAGCTTGGCATAGTTCTTCAGCCCGTCGATGACGCTCTTGAAGGAGTCCTCGTCGAAGAAGGCGTCGAAGGTGCTATAAGACGTGCCATCGGAGAACACTATCACAGGTTCGTTCTCCCAACAGCCGTGGCCATACCCATATATATGTTCGTGATAGAACGGCTCAAGCCTCAGCGATGCCTGTCTCGTCTGTGAGTTATTGTAGTAAACGCCAATGTTCATCAGGCTGTTGGCCTGGTTGAGGTATGACTTGTACAGACTCTCGTTCTCATCGTTGTCCTCCGCCTTGTTCAGATAATCGATAAGTTGGTGTATGTCAGACAGTGTTCCCTGTATCTGTATCTTGCCCAGTATGTCAACCTTTGCGATGGCGTTCTTGCCCGTAGCGTTGCCGAGGTCGTCAAGGTCGATGTCCCCGAGTGCGCTGATGTTGAGCGAAGGGATGCCCGAGATGTCAGAGGCCACGGCAAAGGTCATGAGGCTCTTGCCGTTCTTGCTCAGCTCGGCATTGGCCGCAACCTTGCTGTTGGCGGTGTAGGCCGCCTGTGAGACGTTAGCCTTGTAGCCGTTGCTCAGGTCTGTCACCGCCGTGAACGACACGTTGTCCCTTGACAGGTTGAACTCCTCGCCCGCCAGTTCTGAGATGCTCACGTTCACCTCGGTCCTCATCACCGTGCTTCCGCCCTGTGTCAGCGTCAGCGTTATCCTCTCCGGAACGGCCACGGTGTATTCGGTGTTGTCGTAATAATAGGTATAGGTGGTCGTGGTGCCGTTACCGTTCTGAACATAATCATAGTCAGAATAGTTATGGTCCTCCTCAGCAAACAGGTGCACGTTCTTCGTGTTGCCGGCAGTCTCGAGCCTCATCACGCAGTCCCTGCCTGCCCTGTCCTTAAACGAGAACTGAAGGTCGCCGGCACTGCCCGCATCCTTCACCCACCTGCCGTTGACGGCCGTGAAGTGGCCGGTGAAGGTGGATGCCGCAATGAAGGCCTTGTAGTCGGTGTAGATATAATTGTGAATGTAGGTATTCATACCGCCTTCCCCATTAGGATACTCATTTATGTCCGTATGATTCTTGCCTGACTTGGCCATTCCCGCCGCAGCCTTGATGCTCTTCACCACCGGAGCGTCAACCTCGTCGTCACGGTCACCGTTGACGGCATCGTCAATCCAGTCGTCAACATCGCCGCCGGCTATGCCGCCGAAGTCCTCACAGAACTGCGAGATACCCTCAAAGTCCGACGCCGGCATCTCGCCCATAAGCTCGTTGGCCACCGTCTCGATATACTCCTTCTGCTGCTCCGAGTTCATCGGCAGGTCGGTGTTCTGCCCGCCGTCGTTGCCGCCGTCATCGCCACCTTCCGAACCGTTACTGTCGCTGCACGCGCTGAACATGACAAGCCCCGAGAATATCATCATCATCAAGGCAAATTTATTCATAATACCCTTCATCTTGTTATAATTAATTAAAAGTTGAAATTAATAGTTGCAAATTTAATTAATTATAAGAAAACCGCCTTGTATTTTTATTTTGTTTCCGTTTTTTTTTTTTTTTGTTAACAATAAAGAAATAGACAAGAGAGTGTGTCAAAATGTGGAAGTTAGCTGGAGTTACCGGAAGTTATGCGGCTTGTGCCGCATGAAGTTAACGGACAACAGTAGAGACGATGTATTACATCGTCTCACCAATATCAGCCGGACATTTGTCCGCTGACTCCCTGTAACTCCTAAGCGGAGCGATAACTCCTGTTTACTTCATTTTGACATACCTTCTAACGCTACCTTACCCGCCACACCTTCAACGATATGTAGTCTCTCCTGACCTGCGGCTCGCAGATGAAGACAGCATTGTTCAGCCACCCGTAACGGCTGTCAAACGGCGCCTCGAACTTCGGCGAGGTGCGGAAGTAAAACCCGTCAGGCCCGTCATACAGTATGCCGGTGTTGCGCACATGTATGCACACGCTGTCGGCGGTCATGATGTTGTATATGGCCTCCAGCTCCGTGCGGTGCCTGCTTCTGTCCACCAGCTGGTAGTCCGCCCCGCCGCCGAGCACCGTGCCGCTGAGCAGCGGGCCGTCGAACGTGCCGCCGGTTATGGGGATGACAACACGTTCTCCGTGAGCGGTGACACCCACGGAGAAGGCTTTGCCGCACGTCACCTTCAGCTCACAGACATACTCCAGTGCCGGTTCCTGCCGCTGCGCGTTGCCGGCGGCGGACAGCAGCAGGAACAGCATAATGCCCAGTATCTTTTTCATTGCCGTCAAGTTATTGATTCGTTGCAAAGGTAGCTCTTTCCGCCGGACAGGGCAAGTTTTTCCGTGTTTTTTCTTTTTGTGCGCCATGAATTGATGGGAAATTTATAATGTATAATGTAAAATTTATAATTGGCGGCTGATAACCGCCGGAACAATATGTGCCTTTTTACGTTGTAACCGGCACCATTTTACCGCGTAATCAGCGGCTGACTGCCGGGTGATTGGCGGCATTTTATTTCACTCTGCAAGACAAAAAATAAACTTATATGGTGATTTTTCTTTGTAAATACTTGTATATTTATAAAGAAAACATTACCTTTGCAAAAAATATTATAAGTATAATGAACAGACATTTAACAATAGAATTGTTAGATGAAGGGGATAAAGTCAATACATATTCACCAAAGTTTGACAATGAACATTATAATGAATTTGAAAAATTCTTTCTGAAATATTCCGGAAATCCGGAATACAAAGACGATATAGACCAAATACTTTACAGAATAGAGAAAATACAGGAAGACGGCGCGGCTGACAGGCATTTCAGATATGAAAGTACAAAACATGACAGAATCAAGGCTATTCCATCGCATATAGAGACCACAAAGCTGAGAGTTTATTGTATAATAATAAACGACGAAATAGTGATTCTTGGCAATGGAGGACTGAAAACTACTAAGACATATAATGTTGATCCTGTTCTCAATGAATATGTTGAAGACCTTAAAAGTATAGACTACCAGATATATCAGTTGCAGAAACAGAATAAAATAACAACAAACGGCAAGGAACTGAAAGGTAATCTGCGTTTCTATATTAAGGACAATAAATAACAAAAAACACCACTATGAAGAAAAACGCTTTATTGGAGGAATATCGCCGCAGCAAGATTTCTCCTGAGACAAGAAAACAAATAGATCTGCAAGTGGGAGTGGCAAACCGTATCTATGAAATTCTCGAAGAAAGAAACATGACACAGAAAGAGTTTGCCCAACTTATGGGGAAAACGGAAAACGAGGTAAGCAGATGGCTAAGTGGTACTCATAACATGACTTGTGCGACAATCGCAAAAATATCATGCGCATTGGGCGAGGACATTATACAGCCGACACACAAGAAGATTGTCATTTCATTTGACATAATCCATAATGAAAACTACACATTCTCCACCAAGGAAGAGTTGAACTTCAAGCAGGAGAAAATGGTCATAAATTATTAGCACATTCACACACCATGGAGAAAGAAACAGCAATATTCCGCTTTTTGGATTACAGAATCATAAAGTCACTCATAGAACTGCATCCGGAAAATGGCGAGACAAGTTCCAAACTGTCTGTCAGTCTGGGTGTGCCTGAGAACATAAACATTTCCGGCAACAACATAACATACCCCATGAATGTCAGCATACAGGATGAGAACAACGTATTGAACATAGAAGTGAACATCGTGGGGAACTTCGAAATAGACAAGGATACAGAGGACTTACAGAGCTTTATTGAAATAAACGCCCCTGCCATACTTTTCCCATATATCAGGGCGCATATCACAACAATAACGAGCCTGTCCGGCATAAAACCGGTGATACTCCCCACGCTGAACATGACGAAGAACAAATAACCTATTAGGGCGCAACAATCAATGCTGTTGCGCCCTAATAGTTATCATAGTCGTTCCTCCGTTAGCTTTTTCAATTTTTGCTCATTGAGTCTTTTTTCTAATTGTCCGAATATAGAGTCTTTATAATTTTGTTCTTGTATTTCATTCATTTGAAAAGTTGTTCCTGTAACATTTACCAAAAGTGTTTGAAAAGGCTTTTTCAGAACTTCGTAATCATAATTTGTAGAGTCTGTAATTTCAAACATAGAGGAAAGGCTGGAGCATAGTCCTTTTTTATTAATAAAATTTCTAGCAGGAAGTGCTATGTTATCCAATTTACTTACGTCTTTCCATTCAAAAAAATCATTACGTTGCGTTGAAGTATATGCACAACCTATTACATCTTTATCATTAATTTTATATTGATTTTCTACAATACCTAACATGACCATTTGCGGTATAATATATTCAGGTTTGAAATTGTCATCAGGATTCAATACTTTTATAGAAGATGATATAACTAATGGCAACGTACATAAAATATTATTCATATCATCTTTGTTTATTGAATCTGAGTTTCTCAATCGTAAATCCAACACACAGAAATTCTCTTGTAACTTCAATAAAGATACCCAGAACTGCGCCAACTGAGGCTCGTGCATTTCCTCCCATGTTGCCCAAATGGAGCGACTTATATACAAACAAGGATAACCTGGCAGACTGTAACGCTGAGTATTAACCTTCCCTCTTAATTCAAAAGGTATATGAAACATTTCATCTGCAAAGAATTTTCTTTTATATCTTTCTTGGACTCTCATGCGATACCAATTTTTGTCTTCTTGTGAATCAGCCTTTATTTCTAAAACAAACAAATTTTCATTGTCTTTGAGATATTTAGATATAGTATTGATACAACCAACGATATGGGCTGACGAATATTGGTCTAATGCGCTCATAATTGTTTCAATGGAATCTTTTATGTTTTCTACAACACGTTTTTGGTCAATACCATAACTGTCAAAATCACTGGCACACGAGACTTTATTCAAGTACGAATCTAGCAATGTTTTCAAATGATCTTCTAACATTTCATCTGATTTTCTCACTTTTGTCAATTCGCAGTTTATCCAGTTTATTATTTCTTGTATATTCATTATAATATTTTTATTTGTTAAGGAATAACATTTTATAAATTCATCATAATTACTATTTTTTGCAAAAATACAAATAAATATTCACATATAGTTTTTATTTCATAAATATTCCAACTATAAGTCTCATAATCTTACAATAAAACCCCACCTCCATGTAAGGAAGTGGGGTTGCTGGTTACGCTCCGAAGTTGTCGAAGTTTATCATGTCGTCCTCCACGCCGAGGGAGTGGAGCAGGTCGAGCACGGTCTTCGCCATCATCGGAGGGCCGCAGAGGTAGTACTCTATGTCCTCCGGCGCGTCGTGCTGCTTGAGGTACGTGTCGCCCATCACGGGGGCGATGAATCCCGCCGTGTATTTCACGCCGAGGCTGTCCGCCTTGGGGTCGGGACGGTCGAGGGCGAGGTGGAAGTGGAAGTTGGGGAATTCCTTTTCCAGCTCGAGGAAGTCTTCAAGGAAGAATACCTCGTCTATGGCGCGCGCGCCGTAGAAGTAGTGCATCTCGCGGTCACGCACGTTGAGGGTCTTCAGCAGGTGCATGATCTGCGCGCGGAGCGGCGCCATGCCTGCTCCTCCGCCTACCCATATCATCTCGCGTCCGGTGCCGTAGTGCGGGTGGAACTCTCCGTAAGGGCCGCTCATGCGCACCTTGTCGCCGGGCTTGAGGGAGAAGATGTATGTTGACGCTATGCCGCAGGGCACGTCCATGAATCCCGGTCCCTGCTCCTTCGGCTTGAAGGGCGGGGTGGCTATGCGCACGGTGAGGGTTATGATGTCGCCCTCGTCGGGGTAGTTGGCCATGGAGTAGGCGCGTATGGTTGGCGTGTCGTTCTTCTGTTTCAGCGTGAAGAGGCCGAACTTCTCCCATGTCGGGGTGTAGAGGTCGCCTATGAGTGCCTTGTCCATGTCGCGGCCGTAGTCGATGTCGTATGCCGGTATGACTATCTGCGCGTATGAGCCGGGCTCGAAGTCCATGTGCTCTCCCGGGGGCAGCTGCACCTTGAACTCCTTTATGAACGAGGCCACGTTGCGGTTGCCTATGACGGTGCATTCCCACTCTTTCACTCCGAGCACGCTTTCCGGCACCTTCACTTCCATGTCGCCCTTGATTTTCACCTGGCATCCGAGACGCCAGTTGTCCTTTATCTCCTTCCGCGTGAAGTGCGGCTTCTCCGAGTCGAGTATCTCTCCTCCGCCTTTGAGCACCTGCAGCTTGCACTGTCCGCAGCTTGCCTTTCCGCCGCAGGCCGAGGGGAGGAATATGCCGTTCTCGTTGAGGGTGCTCATCACGCTGCCGCCCTGTTCCACTTCCAGTTTGGTGTCGCCGTTCACTGTCAGCGTCACCTTTCCGCTGGGGCTGAGGTATTTCTTGGCCACCAGCAGCACTATGACCAGAATGAGTATTACCGCGAGGAACACTCCTATGCTGGATAAAATGTATGTCATTGTCTTTTTGGGGTTATGAGGTTGGGGGTTATAGGTTATAGGGTTTTGGGTTGAAGGTTGTTGGAAATGTGACCTAAAACCTTTAACCGGAAAAACCTATAACCTTATTAATCATATCTTCAGTCCCGAGAAACACATCATCGCCATGGCCATCAGTCCCACCACGATGAAGCTGATGCCCAGTCCCTGCAATGGTTTCGGCACGTCGCTGTAAGCCATCTTCTCGCGTATTGCGCCCATGGCCACTATGGCGAGCGTCCATCCCATGCCGCTGCCTATGGCGTAGGCCACAGCGTCCGTGATGCTGCCGATGTACTGCGAGCTCGAGGGATCCATGTTGATGCGCTGCTGCATGAAGAGCGACGCGCCCATGATGGCGCAGTTAACGGCTATCAGCGGCAGGAAGATGCCCAGCGAGGCGTAGAGCACGGGCGAGAACCTCTCCACTATCATCTCCACCAGCTGCACTATGCCCGCTATGACGGCTATGAAGAGTATGAAGGCGAGATAGCTTAGGTCCACGCCGGGGAAAAGGCAGTCGGGGCCGAGCACCATGGTCTGCAACAGGTAGTTGGCGGGAACGGTCACGAACAGTACGAACGTCACGGCTATGCCGAGACCGAGCGACGTCTTCACGTTCTTTGACACGGCGAGGAACGAGCACATGCCGAGGAAGAACGCGAAAATCATGTTGTCAACGAATATTGACCTGAAAAACAAGTTTACTATATGTTCCATTATTTCTCCTCCTTATAAAAATATGCGCGGTGTATCCATATCACGCAGCCTATCATGATGAGCGCCATAGCCGGCATGGCCATCGTGCCGTTGTTCATATAGCCGAGGTCATACGCCCCCTGCGGTATTATCTGCCATCCGAGCAGCGACCCTCTGCCGAGGAACTCGCGCAGGCCGCCCACGATGACGAGTATCATGCCGTAGCCCAGTCCGTTGGCGAAGCCGTCAACAAAGGAGTGCCACGGCTTGTTCTGCATGGCAAAGGCCTCAAGGCGGCCCATCAGTATGCAGTTGGTGATGATAAGTCCCACATACACCGACAGCTCCACGCTGACGTCGTAGGCGTATGCCTTCAATACCTGGCTTACCACCGTCACCAGCGCGGCCACCACCACGAGCTGCACCACGATGCGGATGCGCGTCGGCACGGTCTTGCGGATGAGTGATATTATAAGATTGCTGAACGCCGTGATCACCGTGACGGCAAGTCCCATCACTATCGCCGGCTTCAGCTGCGACGTTACGGCAAGAGCCGAACAGATGCCGAGCACCTGCACCAGCACCGGGTTCAGGATGTTCAGCGGAGCAAGGAAAACTTCTTTTAGTTTCATAATAAAACAGTCCCCACGGCCCCCTCCCCGTCCCTCCCCGTGGGGAGGGTGAAGATAGCTTTTGAGGTATTTGGAAGATTGGCCTTTGAGGTATTTTTTTATAGTTATATATTTAAGTATGTAAAAGTGTCGCGAAGCTATGCCGCCCTCTTTCCGTATCATTTTCCTCCCCTTGGGGAGGGTCAGGGAGGGGGCTACTGCAAATACTTACTGTACTTCCCGAACCCTTCTATCAGCATATCGCTCACGCCGTTGCTGGTAAGCGTGGCTCCCGTTATGCCGTCCACCTGCGTGGCGGGGTCCTTTATCTCGCTTGGCTTGAGCACCTTCAGCACCGGCGTGCCGTCGGCGGCATATATCGTCTTGCCGATGAACTTGTCCTGCCACGCCTTGCTGTCCTTTATCTCCGCACCCAGTCCGGCGGTCTCGCTGTCGTGGTTGAAGTAAGCACCGAACACGGTCTTGCCGTCTTCGTCAACGGCTATGTAGCCGCGTATAGGCCCCCACAGCCCCATGCCATACACCGGCACAACATACTTCTTCCGGCCGTCAACGGAGCATACGTACAGTGCCAGACGGTCTTCCTTGTAGTCCGCGCTGCCAAGCTTGAACCCGGCGTTCTCTCCGCCCTTCTCTCCCTTGTCAACGACGTTGCCCTCGGCGTCTATCACCGCGTCGGCCTCCACCACTTCGGCGTACTTCGCCGCGCTCTCCTCATTGCCGAGACCGCGTATGTTGAGCGCAGCCAGCACCTGCTTCTTCTTGTCCAGCGCCACGTTCACGTCCTGCGTGGGCTTCAGCGCGGAGCTGACGAACGCGAGCACGAAGGCCACGATGACAACCATCAGGCAGCTATACATTATTATATATGAGTTGGCGTTGGTGTCAAGCCCTTTCTTCTTCGCCGGCGCGGCGGTGTCTTCCTGCATCCCCGGCTCTATTATCTCCTCGAATATGTCTCCGGACTGCAGACACTGCGGGCACTTTTCGGGTGCATTGTCACCCTCGTGCACATATCCGCATATAGTACATCTAAATTTTTTCATAGTATCTCTACGCTGCTCGTTTAGTTCGTTTGTTAATGTTACGCTGCACCACGAAGTAGTCTATCGTCGGCGCCATCATGTTGCCGAAGAGTATGGCGAGCATCATGCCCTCGGGGAAACCGGGGTTCATCACCCTTATTATGACGGCCAGCGCGCCTATCATCACGCCATAGATGTATTTCCCCGTCTCGGTGCGGGCAGACGTAACGGGGTCCGTGGCCATGAACACCGCGCCGAAGCAGAAGCCTCCCAACGCTATGTGCTCATACCATTCCACGGGTGTCTGGCCCGTAGCCTTGAACAAGGCGGCCATCAGGCCTCCGCCCACGAAGACGCTCAGCATGGTCTTCCATGAGGCGATGCCCGTCCAGAGCAGTATCACCGCGCCGATGGCTATGGCCACCACGCTGGTCTCGCCTATGGAACCCGGTATCAGCCCTATGAAGCTGTCGGCCAGCGACGCCGTCGGTGCGGTGCCCTGCGCCATCTGCCCGAGGGGGGTGGCCATGGTGAAGCCGTCGGGCAGGTCGTTGCCGAGGCCAAGGATGCTGCCGGTGCTCACCCACACGGTGTCGCCGCTCATCTTCGTGGGATATGAAAAGAAGAGGAACGCGCGGGCAAGCAGCGCAACGTTAAAGATGTTCATGCCCGTGCCGCCGAATATCTCCTTGCCGAATATCACGGCGAAGGCCACGGCCAGCACTATGACCCACATCGGGCAGCCTATGGGCAGCACCATGGGTATGAGAATGCCGCTGACGAGGTAGCCCTCCTGTATCTCCTCGCCTTTCCATTGTGCCCAGGCGAACTCTATGCCAAGGCCTACTATGTAGCTCACGAGGATGCTCGGGAGCACGGCCAGCAGACCGTAGGAGAATTTCTCTATGAACGTGCCGTCAGCGCCTGCGGCGGCGTAGTTCTGGTAGCCCACGTTGTACATTCCGAACAGCAGCGCCGGAATGAGGGCTATGACAACGATGCTCATGATGCGTTTCGAGTCTATGGCATCATGTATGCTGGCTCCCGTCCTCGACGTGGTGTTGGGCACATAGAGGAATGTCTCGAAACCGTCGAACACGCTGCGGAAAGCGTGCAGCTTGCCGTCAGGCTCGAAGTTCGGCCGTATTTTGTCTAAATATTTTTTTAACATGATAAACGTCCCCGCGGCCCCCTCCCCGTCCCTCCCCCGGGGGGAGAGTGAATATTACTTTTGAGGTATCTGGAAGATTGGCCTTGAGGTATTTTTTATAGTTATATATTAAATATGTAAAGATGTTGCGAAATTACGCCACCCTCTTTCCCTATTATCTCCCTCCCCGAGGGGAGGGACGGGGAGGGGGCTACCCGTTCTCCTTCCTCATCATGTCGAGCCCCTCGCGCACTATGCGCTGCAACTCCAGCTTGCTGGAATCCACAAACTCCGCCAGTGCGAAATCCTCGGGGCTGACCTCATATATGCCGAGCTGCTCCATCTTGTCGATGTCGCCCGCTATGATGGCCTTGACAAGATACTCGCCGTAGATGTCCATCGGCAGCACACGGTCATACTCGCCGCTCATGATGATGTGCCTCTCGCCGCCCTTCACACGGGCGTCAAGGCTGTATTCCTTCTTGCCCAGCAGCCATGAGAAGTAACTGCGGCTGGTTGAGAACTGGCCGAAGCGGGGCATTATCCAGCCCAGCATCTCGTCGGCGTCGTCACCCTCGGGTATCACCGTCACCTCGCTCGTGTGCGCACCGAGGAAACCGTCCCCCGACGCCACGCGGCCCGTGAGCGGATTGCCGTCTATGACACGCACCTTCACGCCATAGCCTGTCATGCCGTCAAGCACCGTTGACAGCTGCTGGCCTACCGTCATATCCACATACGCAGGCCACTTCACCTCACTGCCGCAGACGGCCACCGTGCGGCGAAGGTCAACCCTGCCCGTGTTCAGCCTGCGGCCGAAGAAAATCACCGCCGCAGGCTCTACCGTCCATACCACCTCGCCCTTGTTGACGGGAGAGATATGGTTGACCTGCACACCCACGTTGCCGGCCGGACACTTGCCGCGGAACTCCACCGTCTCCACATCCTTCGCCTGCCTGAGAGCCTGCGAGATCTGTTTCTCGCCGATGCCCAGATACGTCTTGGCAATCTTTGACAAGGCCGTCAGACCCGTCTGGAAATCCTTTTCATTGCCCTGCAACTCAAACTCGAAGTCGCCCGCAAGCGGCATATCGCGCAGTGCGGAGACGAAGATGGCCTTAGGCTCGGTCTGCGGATTGGTTGACACGGCGTAAGGCAGCTGGTTGATGTAGCCGAACAGACCCGCCTCCAGCAAGGCCGCCTTCACAGCCGCACCGTCCATCGCACTGACGTCCTTCACGCCGAAATCGGCATACTCCTGCTGTTCGTCAGCCTCCACGCGGATGCCGAGCACCTTGCGGCGCTCGCCGCGCTCCACCATGCTGACCCTGCCGCTGACAGGAGAGGCGAAGCCGACCTCCGGGAAGTCCTTGTTGACAAACAACGCGTCACCGGCCTTGACCCTGTCGCCCTCCTTCACAACCACCTTGGGCTTGACGCCCTCAAAGCAGCAAGGCATCAGCGAAAACACCTTGCCCCCGGAGCAGGAACGCTTGACAGTCTCCGCCTTACCGGCAAGATTGATGTCAAGACCATGACGTAACTTAATGATTCTTGTCATAAAAATAAACTTTATTCTATATTCTCTATATCCTTATATATATAAATACTAACCAAAGCGGACATCCCCACCCCTCACGGGCGGTGGGACACCACGCGTAAAAAAACGAACTCACGGCAAAGTTAGCAATAATAATTCGGAAAAAGCCAAAAAATATGTTACAAACCCGTTATTTTACCATAGAAAAGCCATAAAAGGCAAAATGTGCAACATCCAAATAGCAGTTTGGGAGTGAATTATTAATTATCAGTTTGCAAAGGCGTATCCGCAAAAAGTGTCGGAACCCCGAAGCCGGCAATAATGCACCATATATAATACCGCCCTTACAGGGATGAACTGATAACTAATAATTAATAATTAATAACTCCCTCCTTACGAAAACGTAGGAGTAAAACTTATACGCAAGGCATGCGCTATGCGCAGGAAACTTGAAAGCTGTATGTCGGTCTCGCCACGCTCCACACGCGCAATGTAGCTGCGTACCATTCCCGCCTTCTCCGCCAGCTCCTTCTGCGTCATCTTAAGTTCCTTCCTGCGGTCACGTAATATTACACCATAATAATACGCCCGTGCCTTTTCGTCAAACTCACGACGGCTTTCCGTTCCGGGTGCACCATACTTCGCCGTCAATACCGTTTCGGCATTTATCAGTTTGCTTGTGTCAATCTTCCTCATGGCTAATCCTTTCCAATATATTTTCCGCTATTCTTATCTGTTTTTGATAATCCCTTGTGGATTTCTTCATAAATGCGTTCAATAATGTTATTTCCGTTGCAAGCATCACGTTTTCATTGTCCATGGTAAACATTACAGTACGATACTCGTTTCCGCCGACGGAGACACGCATTTCATACAGATCCGTGTTTTCCAAATGCTTCACAAACTTGGTAGAAATCACCCGTTCCGTTTCCACAATCCCTAACACATAATCGAACTTGGCCTTAACCTTATCCGACAATCCATTATAGAATTGCGCAAACTCCGCCGTCCAATATACATTCCTT
The DNA here is from genome assembly GCA_017623655.1 of Prevotella sp. Taxonomy (GTDB): domain Bacteria; phylum Bacteroidota; class Bacteroidia; order Bacteroidales; family Bacteroidaceae; genus Prevotella. Next base: position 3,464 of record JAGAON010000005.1, on the reverse strand, counting down.
ATATGAACTTCCATGTTGCAAAGGTAACCAATTAGATACATATAAGCAAGTTTTTTCCATATAAAAATATATTTTCATCTTAAATATCTGTGTTTAATAGCTCTGTAATGGCGGCGCAATAATTATGTTGTGGTGTTATATTACCACCGAACCACATGGAAACGACACGATAATTCATGATGCATTATTATCGCTGAACCCCGTAGGGGTGACATATTATAGGATAGGGGCTTGCCCCTATCTACGAAAGACATATCCGCAAAATGTATTGGAACCCCATAGCCGGCAGGCGAGGAGGCCAGCAGGCCGACGAGGGGTGAAAACAGAACATTGAGTAAAAATATCAGAGGAACAATACATCGGACTAATCACATAATTATATAATTGTGGAATAACGATATCATGCGGGCTATATATTTTCACCCCTCGTCGGCCTTTCAGTCCTCCTCGCCTGTCGGCTGCGGGGTTCCAATGCCTTCTGCGGATTAACACCTTAATAGATAGGGCTTACACCCTATCCTGTACTATGCAGCCCTTACAGGGCTATTTGGTTTGCGGGCATACATCCAATAGATAGGGTTTACACCCTATCCTATATTCTGTCACCCCTGCGGGGTTCGCCGGCAATAATGCAACATAATGTATTATTCCGCCATTACATGGCCGAACCCACAATTATACATTATACATAGTAAATTATAAATTATAAAATATAAATTATAAATTAAATTTCCCCCCCCGCCTTTCTTTTTAATATTTCTATATTATATTTTAATTAGAAAACAAATAAAGAAAAATAATAAAGCGGTGTGGAAACGTGGATAACACGTACAATCAGCCGCATATCACGTGATGAAACGGTCTCTTTCACAACGTGATAAGCCGCTGTTTACATAACAAACAACGGCTGTTCATATCCGTTGAAACCGTCGTTGAAATCCGTTTCGTAACCCTGTGGATTTCCCCACGCCGCTTTTTCCTCCCTGTCCGTATGTGTATAACTGACGGGTTGTTAATGTCTTTTCAACGTGTTTTACACGACTTTTCCACACGGTTATCCACATTTTTCGGGATGTGCAAAAAACAATGAGGGCGTGCCAAAGTGTGGAAGTTATCGGGAGTTACCGGAAGTTATGCGGCTTGTGCCGCATGAAGTTAACGGATAACAGTAGAGACGATGTATTACATCGTCTCACCAATATCAGCCGGACATTTGTCCGATAACTTCCTGTAACTCCCAAGCGGAGCGTTAACTCCAGCTAACTTCTACATTTTGACACACCCTTATTAACTTATAGGCTGTCCCCTTGTCTATGCCCTGCGAAATTCAGGTACTTTCAGCGGGCAGCCCGCCACGCATTGTTCGCATTTGAGGCAGTCGGGATGCAGAAATCCGTCGGCGTCGTCTTTGCTCTCGTACGGTTTCAGCTGCATCGGGCATACCGCGGAGCACAGCCTGCACCGTGTGGTGCATTTCCCGCCCACGAATATGCGGCGGTATCCCTCCGGGAGGTTACCGCGGCGCGGTGTCACCCATGACGACAGCGTCCCCATCGGGCAGAACGAGCACCATGTGCGCGGAGCATAGATGAACGAGAGAATCACGCCGACGACGGTGGTGACGAGTATGATGGTCCAGAACACACGTCCCATGGCGTTCCAGTCGCCCCACGCCCGGTACATCTGTATGCCGAACATGGTGAAGATGAATATCACCATGAAGATGCGGAACCCCTTGGTGCGCACGAATTCCGGGATAGGCCTGTGGGGTGAGTATCTGTACAATACCTTGTCGTAGAGGCTTCCTCTCGGGCAGGCGTTGCCGCACCACCAGCGTCCCTTGCGCACCGCGAATGCGACAGGGGCTATCATGCAGATGACGGCAAGGAAGCCGATTACGGGGTAGAAATAGCCGGCTACGAGATACGCCAGCAGAATCCAGTACAGTGGAAAGCCCTTTTTGGGCAGGGAACGGAAAAATTGTTTGCGTGCCATATAGTTTTGTTGTTATTGTCGTGCAAAGGTACATAATTTGTATCATATACGCAAATAATGTAGTTATCACTGCAAAGTCCTGTCTATTGGATGTATTTCCGCAAACCAAATAGCCCTGTAAGGGCGGAATAATATAGGATGTGTCATCTGATGCCGAACCCCGTAGGGGTGACATAATACAGGATAGGGTGTTAACCCTATCTAATGGATGTGTACTTGCAAAAGGTATCGGAACCCCGTAGCCGGCAGGCGAGGAGGACTGAAAGGCCGACGAGGGGTGAATATAGTCCGCATGATACACCGTATATTTCGCAACACATACCCATAATATTTCCGCTGATGTTCCTAAAAAATATTTGTTACCCGATGTTTGTTTTCACCCCTCGTCGGTCTTTCAGTCCTCCTCGCCTACCGGCTGCGGGGTTTCTATACATTTTGCGGATATGCCGTTGTAGATAGGGGCAAGCCCCTATCCTATAATATGTCACCCCTACGGGGTTCGGCGGTATTTATTTTCGCATTACGTTGATAGGGCTTACACCCTATCCTGTATTATTCCGCCCTTACAGGGCTATTTTAGAACCATAAAAAAATGCGCCCGCTTTGCATGGCGGGCGCATTCGTTTATTTCTTGTATAGCACGGGGTTTGTGCTCGGGTCGTTATACATCTTCATCTGCCGATAGACCTTCATGTACTTGCGTCCTGCGGCGATGTCGTCGAGCAGCTGGTCTATGGCCGTCGATAGATCCTGCTGCTGTTCAAGCAGCACGGCGAGCTTTCCGCGGCATGTGGCTATGTGGTCGGGTGTGGCGTCGGTGCGTTCCGTCTGCTCGTTCATGTGCCACAGCTTGAGGGCGAGGATGGAGAGGCGGTCTATGGCCCATGCGGGCGACTCGGTGTTGATGGTGGCGCCTGACTGCACGGTGACGTCCTTGTATAGCGTGCGGAAGTATGTGTCTATGTCTTCCACCATGTCCGTCCTGTCTTGGTTTGACTTGTCTATGCGGCGTTTCAGCACGAGTGCCTCCGCCGGGTCGATGTTCGGGTCGCGTATTATGTCCTCGAAATGCCACTGCACGGTGTCTATCCAGCATTTGTGGTACAGCGTGGCCTCTATGGTGCCGTCGGTGTACGGGTTGCTGATGGGTGTCTCCACGTTATCGTGCAGGTGGTAGTCGGCTATCGCGCGGCGGAATATGCTGTTTGCTTTTTCTGTGAACATGGGTCTATGGTTTGGCTGGTGAGACTAAGATATATTAGTTGTACTGGTTAGTACTATTTTCAAATCTTACTGCAAAGTTACGGAAAAACCTGCTAATGGCCAAATTTTTTGGTGTTTTACCTTATTATTGGCGGTATTTTAATTAATTTTTCTTAAACTATAAAGTTATTTAACCAAGTATTTTTGGTTGTGAACCGGGTGTGCACTGTATAATGTTAACTTTGCAGCCGTTATAATTTATAATT